>VGHN01000049.1 GCA_016868255.1 Betaproteobacteria bacterium | reverse complement strand
GACGATCAGGAGCACGTGCCCTTCGTAATCCAGCAAATTCTCTGGGCTTCCATCGAGGCGGCTTAGATGAAGACTGGGCAGGCTCATGGGTCTCTCCAAAAACAGCTTACTTGCAGTTGGGGTCAAAGCCGGTCTTGAGCCTTGCTAGCTTCTTCTCGGTCTCTGTCATGGTCTCACCGGACTGGGCGGCGGGATCTGGACATTTCGATTGCCCCTTGTCGCCGCAACCCGCGAGAAACAAGAAAGAAAAAAGCAGGTGAACGTATGACTTGGTCGGCATATCAAGTGTGTGGATCAGGCACTGTTCACTTCGTCATAAATCTTAGAAGCCAATCAATAGAGCGCTTGTGTGCGTGATCAGTGGCCAACTTCTCCTCTGCAGTTTGATCACGGCGAAAATCGAAGGCTCGTCGAGCGAGCGGGTAAGACTGATACTCAACTGGCACGCCTCGCTCCCAGAGGGCGTAGAAGGCCCGACCCATGTTAATTCTTCTTATCTCAAAATCTTGCTCCCCGACAAGCATGAGCATTGGTGATCGTATGACGGAGATCTCGGGAGCGACTCGATAGATTTGATCGGGCTCCGGCGCATTTGGGTCTTGCATATGTCCGTAATAACTTACGATTGGCCCAATTTCGTTGGGCTTTTTGGCCGCAAGTCGAATTGCATAGTAGGGTCCTCTGGATTTGCCCACAATCCCCACGGGCTGCCGCCGACTTAAGGGGTGGTTTTGCAAATAACTCAGGGCGGCCTCGACATCCTTTTCTGTGATTGGGTCATGGGGCACAGGCCACCTCTCCAACATGCGTCCGGTCTGCCAGTCTGGTGCGACAACTAGAAAGCCAGCTTTTGCCAACTGCAGAACATGCGATTGGTCGACATCTTCGTAGCCCCTTCGGGCATGAATGTAGAGAACGGGAGGGAAGGGTCCCTTCTCTGCTGGGATTGCCACCTCGACTGGGATCATCGTTCCATCGAACGACTTGACTTCCACCCGCTGCACTGTTGCTGAACCTGAGGCACCCTGGCTAAAACAAGAGGCGGCAAGTAAAAGAGAGACGAACATCAGCGAAGTCGAGAGAGTTTGCATTTATGTCTCGTTAGCCTTTAGCGTTAAAGCGAAGCTGACCAATTGTTCTTGCTGTCTTTCTTAGGCTACTTGAGGACAACCCACGTAGCAATAGTGATAATCAGCACGCTGGCTCATCTCTGGACGCAACACATTCTCAGTTGGGCAATTAGGGAATCGATGAAGGGCTACAGCACTTTTGATACAGCGGATTGGGCAGATACGCAGATCGCCTCGAATGCCGCCATGGGGGTGGCTGGCCTAGTGCAAACCGCTGCTGCGGCCATGGCAAAGCTTGTATTTCTTGCCCGATCCGCAGGGGCAAAGCTCGTTGCGGCCAACCTTATCGGGATTACGAGTCGGCTCCCGGCGAATGACACTGGGTAGCTGACCTCCCGCCATCTTTTTCCTGCGCTGCTCAAGATAGAGTGCGTGGACGTTTCGGGCCGTGTCCGCCAATCCGGCGGCCAGTTCTCGATGTTCGTCCAACGACAGGTTTTTCTTCTCGAGCACTTCCCAGCCCTCCTCGGTGCCATAGAGGATGATGGTCGACAGCCAGTCGGGTTTGCCAACGGTGACCAGCAGCCAACCCTCGGGGTCGAGCTGCACCCCCTTCATGTAACCCATGCACCATTCGTCCAGGATGGGGATCGGGTCTCCGTGGTTTGGGTTTTCCATCAGCAGCGGCTCATATGCCTCAGGGGCCTGCTGCAGCGTTCGAGCGATGTCGTTCATGTGGCGAATCATTAACCCGATGATGTGCTGCGCTTGGGCCTGGTTTGTGAACGCTGGTGTGTCCTCGCCGCGCTCCATGTCCCACACCCATCGCATCCACTCGCTGGGCATGATGGTCTTTGGCCCACTGACGATCGCAGTAAGAAAACCATCCAGCATCGCTACGTCCATGGACTCTTCAATTCCCTCTGCGTTTATTAGGAATTGGTCGAGTTCTTCGATCTCCTCGTCGGTCAATGGCCCTTGGTCGAATCCGCCTATCAACGTGGGTAACCTGTCGGAAGGGGGTGGCGTCGCGGGCC
>VGHN01000048.1 GCA_016868255.1 Betaproteobacteria bacterium | reverse complement strand
GCGGGGCTCTTTAAGTTGCTTGGCTCCTATCCACTTTTTGACAAGCTCACCGATCAACCATGAGCATCGAGAACCAGGCCCCCGACTACATTCGCGCGATTGCGCCTTATCAGGGCGGGCGGCCCATCGCTGAGATTGCAAGGCTCTACGGCTTTACCGAAGACTCGATTGTGAAGCTCGCCTCGAATGAGAATCCGCTGGGCATGAGCCCAAAGGCGCGCCAGGCGATGTTGGATGCCAGTGCCGATCTGGGCCGCTACCCCGATGGCAATGGCCATGATTTGAAACTCGCCATCTCACGTCGCTTCGATCTGCCCATGGACTGGATCACCCTGGGCAACGGCAGCAATGACATTCTGGAGCTCGTGGCCCATGCCTTTCTGAGGCCGGGCCGAGAGTCACTCTATGCGGCGCATTCTTTTGCCGTCTATGCATTGGCCACTCAGGCCAATGGCGGGACATCGGTGGTGGTGCCGGCCAAGGCCAATGATCTTGGCCACGACCTCGATGCCATGCGGGCGGCAGTCACTTCAAAGACCGCAGTGGTCTGGGTGGCCAATCCGAACAACCCGACTGGGAGTTTCATTGAGGCCAAGTCGCTCAAGGCATTTATTGATGGAATTCCAGAAGATGTTTTGGTGGTGCTTGATGAGGCCTACACAGAATACTTAGAGCCCTCGGAGCATTACGACGCCTTTGATTGGGTCCGTCACCATCCCAATCTCTTGGTCTCTCGATCCTTCTCGAAGGCCTATGGGCTTGCCGGTCTGCGGGTGGGTTACGGGGTGGCGCAGCCCGCCGTGACCGATCTTCTCAATCGCGTAAGGCAGCCCTTTAATGTGAATTCGCTGGCACAGGCTGCGGCCTCGGCAGCCTTGTTCGATGAAGAATTTTTGGCCGAATCGGCTGCGCTCAATCGCGAGGGCCTGGTTCAGCTCTCGCGTGGACTTCGAGACCTGGGCCTGCATGTGTTGCCTTCCAGAGGCAACTTTGTATTGGTCGATCTCTCCACCTCGGCAAGCTTCGTGGCGGCCCTCGATGCCGTGACTGGAGATGCGGGCAAGCCCCTTGGCGTTCGATGCTTTGAGGCGCTTCTTGCAAAGGGTGTGATCACCCGGCCCGTGGCGAATTACGGATTGCCCAAGCATCTGCGGGTCTCGGTCGGTCTGCGTGAAGAGAATGCCGTCTTCCTGGATGCCATGCAGGCACTCGCGCGGGGAGAGAAGTGAAACTTACCCGGCTGGTTGTTATTGGGGCTGGCCTGATTGGGGGTTCGGTGGCTGCGGCCGCGAGGGCCCGTGGCGTTGCAGAGGATGTCTGGGTGATGGACCCCGCTCAGGGCGGAAAGGCTGTTTCCCTGGGGTTTGCGAGTCGCTCATTTCAGGACCTTGCTGCGCTACTCGATGCCATGAATGCATCGAGCGATGTGGAGTCCGTATTGGTCTTGGCGAGTCCCGTTCAGGCCATTGCGAAGACTATTCAGAGCCTGGGCATGCGACTCAAGGAGCCGTGGTTTGAGAAGTCGATTCGACTCATTACCGATTGCGGCAGCACCAAGCATGCCCTGATGGAGTCGGTGGCGTCGCTTGAGTCTTCGGCTCGCGCGCTGCTTGTCTCGAAGTTCGTTCCCTGCCACCCAATGGCCGGTTCGGAGCGCAGTGGGCCAGAGGCCGCATCCGATTCGCTCTTTGTCTCTGCGCGGATTCTTGTCTCTGCATTCGACGAGACACCCGAGTCCGCGGTGGCCGACGCAGAATCATTCTGGCTGGCCCTGGGTGGGCAGCCCACGCCCTTGCCTCTACGCGACCACGATGCAGTGCTTGCGGCCATCAGCCATTTTCCGCATCTGGTTTCCTTTGGTTTGGCCGCCATGCTTTCTCGCAGTCCAATGGCGCGCATGGCCCAGAACCTTCATGGTGGTGGACTTCGCGACACCACACGAATTGCAGCCTCTTCGCCAGAGTTGTGGGCCGAGATCATGCTCGACAATCGAGACGCCATGCGTGAACTTCTTGGTCATTGGAGGTTGGCGTTTGATGGTCTCTCGCAGGCACTTGAGAAGGGCGACCGCACTGCGCTGATTCAGGGCCTGTCCGAGGCCGCTGATTGGCGCCGCCAGTTTTAGCAAGCCCCCAATGAA
>VGHN01000047.1 GCA_016868255.1 Betaproteobacteria bacterium | reverse complement strand
ATTGGCCTGCTCGCTCAGTGGAGCGGCCACCGGCGCATTGTTCGGGCCATGCCCAATACACCGGCCATGATTGGCGAAGGCGCATGCGGTGCATTTGCCGACCCAAGCATCGAAATGCAAGAGAGACAGCAGGCCGACGCCATTCTGAGTGGCACGGGCGAACTCATCTGGCTCACCGACGAATCACTTATCGATGCCGTCACCGCCTTGTCGGGCTCCGGTCCCGCCTACGTCTTTCGGATGATTGAGATTCTTCGCGATGCCGGCACCGAGTTGGGCCTCCAGAAAGAGGAGTCGTACCGGCTCGCGGTTCAAACCTTTCGAGGTGCCATTGCCTTGCTCGAACAATCGCCCGAGGGACCCGAGGCACTGCGCGAGCGGGTGACCTCAAAAGGTGGCACCACACAGGCGGCACTGGAATCGATGGAGGCACTCGGGCTTGCCAGGGTTCTGCAAGAGTCGGTGAAGGCTGCGCATGCGAGAGCAAAGGCCCTCGCAACCGAGGCGGGCAAGAAGACGTAATTAGTAGAGAAGGTTCTGGGCTGCGAAATCCAGCGCAAGTCCGACCCATAAAAGAAGGCCGACCCAGTGGCTCTTCTGGAAGACCCAGAAACAATCCTCACGCTGCCGACTGCGAAGCCGACGCATCAACACAATCGACCATGCCACCGCGAGTACCCAGGCGATGAGGTAGAGCCAGCCAACCGAGGTCTTCCAAAGAACCAAGAGCATCAACGCAAGAAAAATAGCTTGCAAGGCCCAGACCGCAGCAACATCGAAACGCCCGAAGAAAATCGCTGAACTTCTCACACCGAGTCGAAGGTCGTCGTCTCGATCCACCATGGCATAGGCGGTGTCATAGGCAATGGCCCAAGCAAAATTGCCCAACATAATCCACCAGGCAATACTCGCCACCTGTCCGTGCGTGTCGGCAAACGCCATGGGAATACCGAATCCGAATGCAAGGCCAAGAACCGCCTGCGGCATTGGAAAGAACCGCTTGAAGTACGGATAAACCGCCGCAACGAAGACCGCCACATAGGCGTACTGCGCGGCCAAGTCATTCAGATACCAGAGCAGACTGGCCGAGGCCCCCAACAACACCAGAGCAATCAGAAGGGCTTCAATCAGGCTCACCTCGCCGGTGGCCAAGACACGATTCGAAGTCCGCGAGACTTCACCATCGAATCGGCGGTCGGCAATGTCATTGAGAACGCAGCCGGCCGCTCGCATTAGAACAGTGCCCGCCACGAAGACCAGCAGCCGGGGGAAGTCAGGAAGGCCTTGGGCTGCAAGCCACAAGGCCCAGAGGGTGGGCCACAACAAGAGCCAAATGCCAACGGGCTTGTCGAATCGCGCAAGGCGCCAATAAGAATTTAATCGCGCGAAGGCATTGGGCTTCTGAGACATGCCCTATTTTAAAGGCTTGCTCCCCTCAATCGCCTGGGGCCTATCGGCACCGGGTCCTTTGGGGCGCTTGGGCTCGGCTATGGCTTGTACCGAGACCACCAAGCCAGATTTCTTCATTCGCTCGAGCTTTTTGGGACCCAGCCCAGGAACCCGCTCGATGAGGTCGGCCTCGCCTTTAAAGGCGCCCCCACGTGCACGTTCACTCAGAATCTTCTTGGCCATGGCGGGGCCAATGCCGTGAATGGTCTCGAGTTCGGCCGAAGAGGCCCGATTCACATCGACTGCCGCATGAGCAAGAAGCGTGAACATACTCATGCCCAGGGCCAAAAGAAGCTTTTGAATCATTTCGATCTCCTCTCTAAAAACCAAGGAGGCTAGGCGGCTGAATGGAGCAGCACCAGCATCGAAACGACCGAGGCAAACGACCGAGGCAAACTACCGAGGCAAACTACCGAGGCAAACCACCGAGGTAAACCACCGAGGCAAACCACCGAGGCCTAAGAAAACTGCCAGCGAGTGATTGAAAGACCGGCGATCTAGGAGCGCGAAACAGCGCGCATTGAATCCCAAGAAAAACAGCCTGGGCATTGCCAGGCATGGTGACGACCCATGTAGCCACAAGAAGCACAGACATAGGGGCCGTCTTCGGTGGTCTCTGCGCTGGGCGTCAGTCTCGGATGAGCGGGCAATATCCTGCGGGCCTCCGGGACGCGCTCGAGTTCCATTAGGAGGTGGAATCGAATGCCTTGATAGCGGGCACGGTCGGCCTCACTCATCGACACGGGTTCGGTCGAAAGCAGTCGATCGAGAACCACCAGGGCCTCCTGCCAACGCCGCTGCCTCTGGAGCAAGTCGAGTTG
>VGHN01000046.1 GCA_016868255.1 Betaproteobacteria bacterium | reverse complement strand
ATGTCATCGATTCGGGTGGAGCTCGCTGGGTGGGTCGAGAACCACTCGGGAGGCGCCCCTTTGCTGGCCGACTGCATCTTTCGCCAGAGCACAATGGCTGTGCGGGGGTCGTAGCCCGCGCGGGAGGCGATATCGAGACCGACCAAGTCTGCATCGGTCTCATCGCTGCGTGAGAACTTCATCGTGAGCAGCTGGGTGCCAAAGCCCATCACCTGCCGACCACCCTCACCAAGGCCCATTAAAGTCGAGAGAACAGAGGCGCCAATATCGGTGAGCTGGGCCTTGGCCAACTGGGCCCGACTGTGTTCGCGCAAGGCATGGGCCATCTCGTGGCCCATCACCATGGCAATCTCGTCATCGGTGAGCTTGAGTTTGTCCACAATGCCGGTGAAGAATCCAATCTTGCCTCCGGGCATGCAGAAGGCGTTGATCTGATCGTTCTTGAAGACGGCCACTTCCCAGTTCCACTTCGGGGCACCGGGATTCCATGCATTGGCATAGGGCTTGAGGCGATTGGCAATCGCATTGAGTCGCACCACTGTGGGGTCGCTCGGGGGCAACAGGGCATTCTTCTTCTGTGCCTCGCGCTTCATGGCCTCGAATTGTTTGGTGGCCGAGCGCTCGAGTTGCTCGGCGGGCACGAGCTTGCGTATGTCAGAGGCGCCCTCGACCACCACGCCATCGCCTGGGCCTGCGAGGGCCTTGGAACCTGCCCCGGTCGTGACACAGCCGCCCATCGATGCCGACAGGGCGAGCGCCACCCAGATCCTGACCAAAGGCGATAACGAATGATTTGAGCTTGCCTGCATACTCCTGAAAAGATACCTCATCACCTCGAGCAGAGACCTGTCGATGTCCGCAACCACCGGCGCCACCCCCGCGCCCCGCCAACTCCTCATCATGACCCTGCTGCTGGGCTTTGCCAGCGGCCTGCCCCTGGCCCTGTCTGCGGGAACGCTGCAGGCCTGGCTGACCGTCGAAGGGGTGGACCTCAAGACCATTGGCTGGCTGACAGTGCTCGGCCTGCCCTACACCTACAAATTCGCCTGGGCTCCGATGATGGACCGCTATCGCATCGGCCCCGATCGATTCGGGCGGCGCAAGGGCTGGCTTATCCTCTTGCAGCTCACCATGGCCGGGGTGCTTTTTGCGATGTCGTTCTCAAGCCCGGCCGATGAGGGCTGGCTGACACGGCTGGCGAGTCTTGCGTTTCTTTTGGTGGTTCTCTCAGCGAGTTTCGATATTGTGTTTGACGCTTGGCGGGCCGAGTCGCTTCGACCCGAACAGCGCGGCCTAGGGGCGGCCTGGTCGGTGATCGGTTACCGGCTGGCCATGCTCACCTCCGGGGGGCTCGCCCTGATGTTGGCCGACCTCTATCTTGGTTTTGGCGGAACCTATCGGGTCATGGCGGGACTCTGTCTCCTGCTCGCGCTCATTGCTGCGTTGGCACCTGAGCCCAGTGAAATCCGAGCGCCTACAAGCCTTCGGGATGCGGTGGTCGAGCCCTTCAAGGAGTTCTTCGGCCGCAAGGCAGCCGTCATCATCCTTGTGGCGATCGTGCTCTACAAACTAGGGGACGCTTTTGCGGGGAGTCTCTCCACAGCCTTCTTGATTCGCGGAGCGGGATTTAGCCCTGCAGAGGTCGGGGCCGTGAACAAAGGAATGGGGCTGCTGGCCACCCTTGTTGGCGGTTTGGTTGGCGGCTTGTGGCTCTCAAAGTTGGGCCTCTGGCGTGCGCTGCTCATCTTCGGTGTGCTGCAGGCCATCACCAATCTGGGCTTCTGGTGGCTCTCGATTGCGCCCCCAGCACTCTGGCAGATGACGATTGTGATTCTTCTCGAGAACCTCGCCGGTGGCATGGGCACGGCGGCCTTCGTGGCCCTGCTCATGGCCCTCTGCGACATTCGCTTTACAGCCACTCAATTCGCCCTTCTGTCGGCCCTGGCCTCCATCGGTCGGGTCTGGGTGGGTCCCGTCGCGGGGGTCGCCGCCACAGACTACGGCTGGCCCCCATTTTTTCTAGGAAGTTTTGTAGCGGCGTTTCCAGGAATCTTCTTGATCGCCTGGCTCAAGAGCCAGATTCAGGTCCTTGATCAGCCCCGCGTCAATCCAAGCGCTGACGCATCAGATCACTGACCATCTGCGGGTTCGCCTTGCCCTGCGACCGCTTCATGACCTGGCCCACGAGTGCGTTGAGCGCCTTGTCCTTGCCGGCCCGAAACTCTTCGACCATCTTGGGCTGGCTCGCAAGCACCTCTTCAATAAGCGACTCAATCAAGCC
>VGHN01000045.1 GCA_016868255.1 Betaproteobacteria bacterium | reverse complement strand
TTCGTCAAAGACCTCGGCATCGTGCTCGATACAGCCCGGGCCAATAAGTTTCCACTGCCACTGGCCGCCACTGCCCACCAGATGTATATGCAGGCATCGAGCATGGGCCACGGCCTGGAGGGCGACAGCGCAGTGATCAAGACCTTCCCGGGCATTTCGCTTCCCAAGAAGAAGTCATGAAGCCACTTCGGCTGGGATGCATTGCCGATGACTTCACCGGCGCCACCGATCTTGCCAACAACTTAGTCAAGACAGGCTTTCGGGTCATACAGGTCAACGGGCCTCCAACAGCGCCCCTTCAACAAGAAGTCGATGCGGTGGTGGTAGCCTTGAAGATTCGCAACGTCCCTGCTGAAGATGCATGCGAGCAGGCCCTCAAGGCGCTTGCCTGGCTTCGTGCACAGGGCGCGAATCAAATCTACTTCAAATACTGCTCCACCTTCGACAGCACACCCAAGGGCAATATTGGCCCGGTTACCGATGCCCTCATGAATGCCTTGCAGACAAGGTTCACAGTGGCCACGCCGGCATTCCCCGACAACGGCCGCTCCATCTACAAGGGCCATCTCTTCGTCAATGACCGGCTGCTCAATGAGAGTGGAATGCAGAACCATCCCCTCACACCCATGACCGACCCCAACCTGGTTCGAGTGCTGCAGGCCCAGACCACTCGAAAGGTGGGCCTCATTGATCAGGCCGTGGTGCTGCGCGGGGCGTCCGCAATTGAGACAAAGATCAGCGAGCTTGCAGCCAGTGGCGTTGAAGTGGCCGTGGTCGATTCGATTCAAAACCAAGACCTCATCGAATTGGGACGCGCTGTGAAGGCACTGCCCCTGCTCACTGCGGGCTCTGGTCTTGCCATTGGCCTTGCACAAAACCATGGCCTCTCGCCCAACCCGCTGGCGAGCCAATTGCCCACGCCGAAGGGTCGACGGGCCATCGTGGCGGGGAGTTGCTCACAGGCCACCCAGGGACAAATCGCCCACGCAATCAAGTCCGGCCTGCCCACTCGGCAGCTCGACATCGCAGCACTCATGCGCGGAGAGGATGTCTCGGCATCTCTTCTCGACTGGGCGGCCACTCAGTTTGCAGACCACCCCAATGCGTGCCCCCTTGTCTTCTCTACTCAGGCGGCCAATGAGATCGCGGGTTGGCATTCGCGTTTTGATGCTGCAAAGCTGGGGCAGGCCATTGAAGACTGCCTCGCCACCGTGGCCAAGGCGCTGGTGCATGCGCATGGCGTGGGCCAACTCATTGTTGCGGGTGGTGAGACATCGGGTGCCTGTGTCACTGCACTTGCAATCGAGCAGATGCAAATTGGCCCGCAGATCGACCCCGGAGTGCCCTGGTGTTATGCGCCGCTCCAGCATTCACCCATCAGTGGGCCCACCGCTGAAGGAGGCGGACGCATGGCAGAGGGGCTTCACATTGCATTGAAGTCGGGCAACTTCGGCAGCGACGATTTTTTTACCAAGGCGTTTGCCATTCTGAGCTCGCATGGCTAGAACCAAGATCACCAGCGAGAATGACGCAAGGCAGGCCATCTGCGAGATGGGTCGCCTGCTGTTCACGCGCGGCTACGCCCACGCCACCGCAGGCAACATCAGCATTCGCCTCAACGAAGAAACCCTCATCACCCCCACCGATGCATGCCTGGGCCTACTCGAGCCCGAGTCCCTCTCGAAGATCGATGCCCAAGGCACACAGGTCTCAGGTGAGCGCGCGAGCAAGACCATCGCGCTGCACCGAGCCATCTATGAGCAATCGAGCCAGTTGGGTATTCAGACCAACTGCATCGTTCACACCCACAGCACCGCCACCGTGCTCATGAGCATGCTGGTGGAGCAACAAGCGGGCAAAGAGTTGCTCGACCCCATCACGCCCTACTTTGTCATGAAGGTGGGCCATGTGCCCCTCATTGCCTATGCCCGCCCCGGCGCGCCCGAAGTGATCGACGAAGTCACCCTACAGATGCGCGACTACTCGAGAGCCGGCACGCCCATATCGGCAGTGATGCTCACCCGACTCGGTCCCGTGGTCTGGGGGAGCAACCCACTCGAGGCCATGGCCCGACTCGAAGAGCTCGAGGAGACCGCAAGGCTTGCCGTTCAACACGCCATGCTCGCGGCCCCACCGCTCAAGCCACTCGAGGAAGACCAGCTCCAGGCGCTTCGCAGTCAGTTCCAAGCCCGCTGGTAGATCGGTCGAACCCATGGCGCAGAACCCCTCATTGGTGCAACTGCAATCGGGCTTGGCAGACTCGCTCAAAGAAGGGGCCATTGACCTCCTTGCCAACCCCGCCGACACAGCGCCCTACTGCACCGATTGGCGTGGCCGGTTCACGGGCCAGCCATTGGCGATTGCCTTCCCCAAGACGTCGGCCGCGGTTCAAGAGACCGTAAAAGCTTGCTCGGCCCAGGGCATTCCCATCGTGACCCAGGGGGGCAACACCGGCCTCTCGGGTGGGGCCACCCCAGACAAAAGTGCCAGCCAATTGCTTCTCAATCTCTCCAAGCTCAACCGCATTCGCGACATCGATCTTGAGAATGCAACCATCACAGTGGAAGCAGGCGTTACCCTCGAGCAAGTCCAGCAAAAGGCGCAGGAACAAGGACTCCTCTTTCCGGTTGATCTCACCGCACGCGGCTCGGCCACGATTGGCGGTCTGCTGGCCACCAACGCAGGCGGCACTGCAGTAATTCGTTATGGCAATGCGCGTCGCCAGTGTCTGGGTCTCGAGGTTGTGACCGCTTCGGGAGAGTTATGGTCTGGCCTTCGTGGCCTTCGAAAAGACAACACGGGGTACGACCTGCGCGAT
>VGHN01000044.1 GCA_016868255.1 Betaproteobacteria bacterium | reverse complement strand
AAGGACTACCGGGCCCGATGGGGAATTACTCCACCGTAACGCTCTTAGCTAGGTTTCTGGGCTTGTCGACATCGTGGCCCCTGGCAAGGGCAACGTGATACGCCAGAAGCTGCAGGGGCAGCACATGCAATATGGGCGACAAAAGCCCCGCATGGTCGCCCAACTCAATCACATGTATTCCTTCAGACGATTGAAAGCCACTGCCCTGGTCTGCAATCACAAAGAGCTCGCCGCCTCGGGCCCGAACCTCCTCGAGGTTGCTCTTTAATTTTTCAAGCAATTGGTCGTTGGGGGCGATGGCCACCACGGGCATCTCCGAGTCAACCAAGGCAAGTGGCCCGTGCTTGAGTTCACCCGCGGGATAGGCCTCTGCGTGGATGTAGCTAATTTCTTTTAGTTTCAAGGCGCCCTCCATGGCAATGGGCGCGTGGATGCCGCGTCCCAGAAAGAGGGCGTGGGCCTTTTGAACAAATCGCGGCGCCCAATCAGAGAACGCCTTCTCTGAACGAAGGATGGATGCAAGCGCCGCTGGAAGGTGCCGAAGTGCAGAGAGGTGCTGTTGCTCCTCGTCTGCATTGAGCCTTGACTGGCTCTTGGCCAGCGCGAGAGTCATCAAAAAGAGCGCCGCCAATTGGGTGGTGAAGGCCTTGGTCGAGGCCACACCAATCTCTGGGCCCGCCCGGGTTAAGAAGCGAAGTCGGGCGGCACGAATCAGTGAGGACTCCGGCACGTTGCAAATCGCAAGGCTATTTTCATGCCCAAGTGCCTTGGCATGATGGAGTGCCGCCAGGGTGTCGGCCGTCTCGCCGGACTGCGAAATGACGACCACGAGTGTCTGCGGCACCACCACACTCTGTCGATACCGGTACTCACTGGCAACCTCTACCGTGCAGGGAATCTTGGCGATGGCCTCGATCCAGTAGCGGGCCACCATGCCTGCGTGAAGACTGGTGCCACAGGCAAGCACCAACACCTGGCGCACCTCCGAGAAGATGGCCTGCGCATCGCTTCCAAAGAGATTCGGAGAGAGGCTCTGGGCACTGGTCACCATCTCAAGTGTGGCGGCCACAGCGCCCGGCTGTTCGGCAATCTCTTTCTGCATGAAGTGTGCGTAGGGGCCCAGACTCACGTCGTCGACGGTGAGCGCCGATTCGATGGGCTCTCGGGCAACGGCCTGCCCACTCTGGTCTTCAATATGAATCGCAATCGACTGCGTGTGGGGATCGCGCTGCAGGCAGACCAGATCACCGTCCTCGAGGTAGCTCAGGCGCTTGGTCTGGGCGATGAGGGCCGAGGCATCCGATGCAAGGAAACACTCGGTGCTAACTTGGCCGTGGCCAATCAGCAGCGGCGCGCCCCAGCGAGCGGCCACCAGAGATTGAGGGTCTTGGCTAGAGAGCGCTGCAATGGCATAGGCGCCCTTGAGCCTTGGCCGAATCGCTCGGAAGGCCTCGAGCAGGTCTATGGATTTCAGACGTGCTTCGTGGAGCAGGTGGGCAACGACTTCGGTGTCGGTCTGCGATTGAAACTCATAGCCCTTGGCCTGGAGCTCAATGCGCAATTCTTGGTGGTTCTCGATGATTCCGTTGTGCACCAGGCAGATTGCGAGACCGCCGCCTTCAGACAGGTGGGGATGGGCGTTGTCTTGGGTGACGGAGCCGTGGGTGGCCCAGCGGGTGTGGGCAACACCCAGCGTGCCTGCACCGCCCAGGCTGAGCTGCTCGAGCTCACTGACCCGACCAACGGCCCGAATTCTCTGGATTTTTTCTCCCAGATGCAGGGCAAGTCCCGACGAGTCATAGCCTCGATACTCGAGTTGTTTGAGGCCCCCAATGAGAGTGGGCACAACGTTCTGCGCGGCCATTGCCGCCACGATTCCGCACATGGCTTAAAAAATTTTCTTAATGGTGCTTCTTAGTGAGACTTCTTCTTGGGGCGCTTCCAATTGGGGATGGATGCCTGTCGGGCGCGCGAGACAGTGAGTTGATGGGCAGGTGCGTCGGTGGTGAGGGTGGTGCCTGCCCCCAGTGTGGCACCCTCGTGAACAATGACAGGCGCAACGAGCTGGGTGTCGGAGCCGATGAAGACATCGTCTTCGATGATGGTTCGATGCTTCTCGGCGCCATCGTAGTTGCAGGTGATGGTGCCCGCGCCGATGTTGACCCTTGCCCCCACGGTGCTGTCACCCACGTAAGAGAGGTGGTTGGCCTTGCTGTAGGGACCAATCTGGCTATTTTTCACTTCGGTGAAATTGCCAATGTGGCAGCCCTCGGCCAATTCGGTGCCAGGCCGCAATCGGGCATAGGGCCCCACAACAGCCTGCCGACCAAGCACTGCCCCATCCAGATGCGAAAAGGCCTCAATTCGGGAGCCCGCACCGACAATGACATTTCGAAGCACGCAGTGGGGGCCGATCTCCACGCCCTCGGCCAGCTCAACGCGCCCCTCAAAAACACAGCCCACATCAATGGAGACATCGGGCCCGCATTGCAGTTGGCCTCTTACGTCGAATCGGCTTGGGTCTGCAATGGTGGCGCCAGCCTCCATTAATTCATTTGCGCGCCGTCGTTGGTAGCGGCGCTCCATCTCGGCCCGCTGTGCCAGGGTGTTGACGCCCTCGGTGCTCTCTGCAGACGCCGCGCAGACACCCAGGACGCGTCGCCCCTCCTGGCTGGCCATGGCAATCACATCGGTGAGGTAGAACTCCGACTGGGCGTTGTGATTCTCGAGTCTTGCCACCCAGCGTTGCAAGTCCCTGGTGGGTGCAATGAGTATCCCGGTGTTGACCTCTTGAATTGCTCGCTGCTCGGGGGTGGCATCCTTTTCTTCGAC
>VGHN01000043.1 GCA_016868255.1 Betaproteobacteria bacterium | reverse complement strand
TTGAAGCTTTGAAACTTATTTAATCTTGGCTTCCTTGTACATCACGTGCGCCCGTGCCTTGGGATCGAACTTCTTGATCTCCATTTTCTCTGGCATGGTCTTCTTGTTCTTGGTGGTGGTGTAGAAGTGCCCGGTTCCTGCTGTGGACTCCAGCTTGATTTTTTCGCGTCCGCCCTTGGCCATGAGAGTTCTCCCTAGATCTCGCCGCGGGCACGAAGGTCGGCCAGAACCGATTCAATGCCATTTTTGGTGATGGTGCGCACGGCGGCATTTGAGACCCGCAGGCGAACCCAGCGCTTCTCGCTCTCAACCCAAAACCGGCGGTAGTGCAGGTTGGGCAGAAAACGGCGCTTTGTCTTGTTGTTGGCGTGGGAAACGTTGTTCCCTACCATGGGCTTTTTGCCCGTTACTTGGCACACCCGAGCCATAAAAAACTCTCCGTCATGCAATTGGCGTAATCCGCTAGTTTAGGAAATTCAAAGGGTTGCGTCAAGGCGCCCCAATCCCCACAACGTTGGGGCCCGCTACAAGTAGGTGCTCCCATATTTGAATCTCCAAGGGAGCCAACATGCTTCGCAGATTCTGGGTCAGCCGAATGTCTGCGAGGCTGGGCTGGGCCACCCCCGATGGGTGGTTGTGAAAGAGGATGAGCGAGGCTGCATTGAGCTGCAGGGCCCGTCGCACCAACTCCCGTGGGTAGACGCTGGTCTGGCCCAGGCCGCCGTGGAACAACTCCTCGATTTGAAGCAGCCGCCGCTGGCCATCGAGGAAGGCGGCGCCGAAGACCTCGTTGGGTCGCCAAGCCAGGTGGCTAAGCAACCAGGCGCTGATCTCCAGGGGCGATTGAAGGGACTGATTGCTCGACTCGATGCGATTGACCCGACGCAGTGCCTCGCCGCATGCCTTGATCCGAGAAAGTTTCCCCGGGCCAATGCCAGGAATGCCCTCGATGTCCTGCGGTTTGGCCGCCAGCACGGCTGCAAGGCTGCCGAGACGGTGCAGCAGGGTTGAGGCGATTTGGTGGCAGGAGGCCCGGCGGCTTCCGGTGCCAATGAGGATGGAGAGAATCTCGCTGTCGGTGAGGCTCTGCCCACCCCGTTGAAGGAGTCGTTCACGGGGCAATTCGGTCTGGTTGGAATATCCGCGGACTTGGTCGGAAACAATTGGCATAGTGCGGCTTCAGAGTAGAGAATGCGCAACTATGGAAAGCAAGGCTTCAACAATCCATTCATCAGATGGACAGGGCAATGTCACTGGGACCATTCGGATGGGGTCGTTTGTGACCCTCCACTACAAGGTGACAGGTATTCAGGATGGACAGGAGCGGTTACTGCTCAACACGTTCGAGGACCGTCCTGCAACGGTTGAGGTGGGCAGTGGGCAATTTGCCCCGGGCCTGGAGCGCTGCCTGATCGCGCTCAGAGAGGGTGAACGTCGGAGCTACGATTTGGCCACTGGCGATGCTTTCGGCCCACGCAACCCCGAATTGATTCAGTCGGTCGCCCGCAGTCTGTTGATTGAGCACGCCAGTCCCGACGACCCCCTTGAGCCAGGTGATCTACTGGAGTTCCCCACGCCCGATGGCGGGCGTTTCGCGGGCATCTTCAAGGAGTGGCAGGGCGACTCTGCTCTATTCGATTTCAACCATCCTCTTGCTGGGCAGGCCGTTCGGTTCGAGGTTCAGATTATTGGGGTGCTCTAGCCATGGCTGCAATGAATGAAGTGGAGATTCTTCTCGCGGAGCCACGGGGCTTCTGCGCGGGGGTGGACCGTGCCATTGAGATTGTCGAGCGAGCGCTCGAGCGATTTGGAGCGCCCATTTATGTTCGGCACGAGATCGTCCACAACGACCATGTTGTTCGAGACCTGCGGGAGAAGGGTGCTGTTTTTGTGGAGGACTTGGATGAAGTCCCAGTGGGTGCGCGAGTGATTATGAGTGCCCACGGTGTCTCTCGAAAGGTTAGAGACCATGCCGTGGCTCGAGAACTCGAGGTCTTCGATGCCACCTGCCCTTTGGTGACCAAAGTTCATGTGGAAGTAAAAAAGCTCGCGGCTGAGGGCATGGAGATCATCATGATCGGCCATGCAGGGCATCCCGAGGTGGAGGGCACCATGGGCCAGCTCGACGCCGGTATCTATCTGGTCGAGGACGAGGCACAGGCGGCACGCGTTGAAGTGAAGACGCCCGATAAGCTGGCCTATGTCACGCAGACTACGCTCTCCATGGATGACACGAAGTCGATTGTGAAGTCGCTGCAGAGCCGTTTCCCATTGATCCGAGGCCCCAAGATCAGCGACATCTGTTATGCCACCCAGAATCGACAGGATGCGGTGAAGGTGATGTCACCTCAGGTCGATGTTGTCTTGGTGGTGGGCAGCAAGACCAGCTCCAACACGAATAGGCTGCGCGAGGTGGCCGAGCGACATGGCGTGCCCGCCTATCTGCTGAATGGCGCAGAAGAGCTTCAGCCCGAATGGATTGCTGGCAAGAGTCGCATTGGAATTACCGCCGGCGCCTCGGCCCCCGAGGCCCTGGTGCAGGGCCTGGTCACGGCCGTGAAGGCCATGGGTGCGAGTTCGGTAAGAAAAATTCCTGGGGTGGAGGAAACGGTTCGATTCCCACTGCCCAAAGGACTAACGGCTTAGCGTTTCGCTCGATTGGGCGGGGCCGACGCGCGGACCCCTGAGGTCGAAATTTTTTTTGCCCGGGTCAATCGATTAAACTCTTGCGATACGTGCCGGTGTAGCTCAGATGGTAGAGCAGCGCATTCGTAATGCGAAGGTCGAGGGTTCGATTCCTTTCACCGGCACCACTCTTGCCTTGCATGCCCCCAGGTATTACTATCA
>VGHN01000042.1 GCA_016868255.1 Betaproteobacteria bacterium | reverse complement strand
GCGAATACGACCTCCACCGCCACCAGCCTGCGCCATGCGCTCGGTCAGGCCTTTGGCTACGACAGCTACTGGCTCTTGCTTGCTGGCTTCTTTGTCTGTGGATTTCAGCTGGCATTTGTCACCGTGCATCTGCCGCCCTATCTCAATGATGTCGGCCTCACGGCATCGGTGGCGAGTTGGTCCATTGCACTGATTGGCCTATTCAATGTGGTTGGTGGGTATATGAGTGGCACCTTCAGCGGCCGCATGTCTAGAAGGCTTTTACTGTTTTGGATTTATCTCGCACGTGCTGCCGTCACCGCAGGGTTCATGCTCTTGCCCATGAGTCCCGCAACTGCACTGGCCTTCGGGGCGGCCATGGGCCTGCTCTGGCTCTCCACTGTGCCGCCCACCGTTCAGCTCGTGGGCGTGATGTTTGGCAACCGCTATCTATCCACCCTCTTTGGTTTTGTCTTTCTATCCCACCAGGTGGGTGCCTTTGTGGGTGTATGGCTGGGGGGGCGCATCTACGCAGAGACCGGCAGTTACAACTGGGTCTGGTGGATGAGTGTGGTGCTCGCCCTTTTCGCAGCACTTGTCCACCTGCCCATTCGCGAAACACTCTATGCGCGTGCACCAGCCCCATCTGCGGGCCATTAGCCTTCTACTGCTTTTCTCAGCAGTGGGGTTTGGCCTATGGCTCTGGCTGCAGTCGCAGCGAGAGGAACCACTGCCCACGCTTATATGGGCGCCCAATCTTGAGGATGCCGTGGTGCTCGAGCGTGCCCCCCTGATACTCGATCGACTCGGTGGTGGCTGGTGGTGGGTCGAGGCCACTCCATTCGAGCGCGAGAAGCTTCGCGGCCTTGGGGCCCATCTGGCATTGGCGGTTCCTCAGCCGGTGGCGCGCATGGCGGGGTGCACGGCCGAGTTACCAAGAGACCCCCAAGAAATCGAACGGCTCGGGCCTCCCTAAAACCCTCTCTAGGGCCTCTCAAAGCGTTATGTCGCTCGGCCCTTAATCAAACTCAGGTGGCCGAACGAATCGGACTCCCAAAGAAGAAGCGCTCTGCAAACGGATACAACACACATCCCAAACCAATTGCGGCAAAGGCCACTGCCCAAGATGCGGGCACGCCGCCGCCACCTGCCATATCAAGCGCCAAACCAAACACCGCGGGGCCCACTGCACCCGACCCAAAACCAATCAGCGAATAGAGTCCCATCGCCGCCCCTTTCACCTCACCGGGCGCGGCCGAGACCATGCCCGCAGTCAGCGTTGCCGAATCCGCCATGATCAGCATGGAATGAATACTCACCAGTGTGAGCAGCAACCACCAGGGCCCATCCGAGAGTAGCGCCATGACAACGCCCACAATGCTTGAACTGGCCATCACCCAGTTGATCCAGCGGCGGCGACCAATTCGCAGTGCCATCTCATTGCCAAGAATCGATGCGGGCGTGGAGATGAGATTGACAAAGCTCGCCCAGGTGGCCGCCACCCAGAATGGCGCAACTCCCCCCACAGCAAAACCAAAACTAATAAAAGCAACCGTCCATGCGCGAGAGCCAAAGAGTTCCAGGCAATGCACGCCGTATCCAATCGTGTAACCGCGCAGGGCCGGTTCGCGCCAGGCTTTTTTCCACGAACCCAAAGGAAAAAATAGCGAGAGGGTGTGGGCCAGACTTTTTGAACTCGCCTGCTGCCTCGGCCGGTGCCGAGTCCCCCAGAGAACCAAGCCAAGTCCAATGAGCGGCCCCAATGCCGAAAGTCCAAACGACCAGCGCCAGTCCAACACATCCAAGGCCCAGCCCGCCAGTAAGAATGAAAGCGCTGCCCCAATGCCAAAGAAGGCAGTGTAGAAGGAGACATAACGACTCTGCGTGGCACCCGGTGCCATCGACTCCGAGAGGATTCGAAGCCCTGGCATGTAGGTGGCGGCCACACCGGCACCCAATAGAAACTGCCAGAGGAAGGCAGAGACAAAACCATTGGCCACGAGTCCAAACCCAAGGCTGCCTGCTGCTGCCAAGACAGAGCCGTATAGATAGACCTGCCGTGGGTCTTGGTGATCGGTCATGGCATTCCATATCGATACACAGGCCATGTACCCAATAAAGAATGCGCTGGCCACCAAGCCCGACTCGGTGTTCGAGAGGGCCCACAGAGACTGCAGATCAAGCAGGCTCACCGCATAGGTGGAGAAGCCCAGCATGGAAAAAATATGGGCCGCGAGTATGCTGATGGCTGTGTGCACGCGAAATGATAGCTAATCTCACCTTCCGGCCCCGACTGCTGGACCACCTGCCGAGCTACACCAAGGCCACACTCCTGGCCGATGTCTCCGCGGGTCTCACCGTTGCGTTTGTGGCCCTGCCGCTTGCCCTGGCATTTGCAATTGCCTCGGGGCTTCCACCGCAGACAGGTCTCATCACTGCCATTGTTGCGGGCTTTCTCATCTCAGCGCTCGGTGGCTCTTCGGTTCAGATCGGCGGGCCCGCCGGTGCATTCATTGTGGTGG
This sequence comes from Betaproteobacteria bacterium, assembly GCA_016868255.1. Classification (GTDB taxonomy): domain Bacteria; phylum Pseudomonadota; class Gammaproteobacteria; order Burkholderiales; family Burkholderiaceae_A; genus Hahnella. The sequence goes on along the minus strand of VGHN01000042.1, from coordinate 571 downwards.
TCTACGCCATTGTCGAGCGCTATGGCATTCCCAACCTGCTCATTGCAACCGCCTGCGCAGGATTGCTGATGGTGCTCATGGGCATGCTGCGCCTTGGCGGACTCATCCGGCTCATTCCCATCTCAATTGTTTTGGGATTCACCAGCGGCATTGCCGTTCTCATTGCCCTCTCGCAGATCAAAGACTTTCTCGGGCTCGCTGGCCCCGCATGGCCCGCCGAGTTTTTCTCCAAGATGGAAGCGCTCATCGACTCGATCCATACCGTCGACCCCACCACCAGTCTCTTGGGCCTGGCCTGTGTTGCATGCATTCTTCTCTGGCCCAAGAGTTACAACACACAGCCCAGCCTCACAGGCCGAATCGTGAGCCGACTGCCTGGTGCTTTGATTGCCATTGTGGCGAGCACCATTGCCGTGGCCGTCTTCTCGCTTCCGGTTGAGACCATCGGCTCACGCTTTGGCGAGATCCCCCGCAGTCTGCCCATGCCCACCCTTCCCGAATTTCACTGGAGCACGGTGCAGTTTCTCTTTGCTCCCATTCTCACCATTGCCTTCTTGGGTGCCATCGAATC
>VGHN01000041.1 GCA_016868255.1 Betaproteobacteria bacterium | reverse complement strand
CGACCGGGCTCACCTGGCAAGCGAAGCATTGAGAGCCTGCGCGCAATTCCCTGGGGATTCTCTTGGGGCCAGGCCAGGCTCAACCTGCCTGGCTGGTTTGGCTTGGGTAGCGGCATCGAGGCCTTCATGGCCCAGTCGCCGAAGAACAAGGCCCTTCTCATGCGCATGGCCAAGGAGTGGCCGTTCTTCCAAACACTGCTATCCAACGTTGAGATGGTGCTTGCCAAGATGGATCTTCATCTGGCCGAGCGCTATGCAAGCCTTGTCGATGACCAACCCCTGGCCCGACGCATCTTTCGAGGCATTCAGAAGGAGTGGGAGAAGACCGATGCCGCGCTCACCCTGCTCACCGGCAGCAAGGAACGCCTTGCCAGAGACCCCGCCCTGGCCGAGGCGATTCGCCAGCGCATGCCTTACATCGACACCCTGAACCACCTCCAGGTGGAATTGATTCGTCGCTACCGGGCCGGCGCCACCGATGAGCGCACCCAGCGTGGCATACATATCTCTATCAATGGAGTGGCCGCGGGCCTGAGAAACACCGGTTGATGACCGAACTTGGCATCGATCGCTTCGGCGAGTTCCTCGTGGGAACCATCATCATCGTGCTACTGCCCGGCCCCAACTCGCTTTTTGTAATCACCACCTCGGCCCGACACGGCTGGCGCTCGGGCGTAAAAGCATCCATGGGAATCTTCGCTGGCGATACCATTCTCATTCTCGCGACAGCACTCGGTGCCGCCACCCTCATTGCCCTCTTCCCGGAAGTCTTCGCCGGTTTCAAAGTTCTGGGAGCGGCCTACCTGGCTTGGGTTGGTTTTCAGCTGGTGCGCGACGGCCTTCAGCGCTGGTCAAAGGGCTCACCCCCGCCCCGCACCCAAATGCCGCGCACCAGCAATGCCTTCTGGAAGGCACTCGGCCTCTCACTAACCAACCCCAAGGCCATACTGTTTTTTGTGGCCTTCTTCACCCAGTTTGTGCGGCCGGATGCGCCCTCGCTGGCGCTGGCCTATTTAATTCTCGGGGTGGTGGTGATCATGTTGAGCATGACCTACTTGAGCCTACTGATCGTGGCGGGCGCCAAGTTGCAGGAACGCTCTCATGCCCATCCCCGTTGGGCCTCACTGGGCCTATGGACAGTGGGTCTCTGCTTCATTGGTTTTGCTGCAACGATGTTGGTGCGTTAAGCGGCCGCCAACCAATCTCTCGGCTTGATCACCTCGTACAACTTCGCCTCGGCCGACCCCGGCTCGGGCTGCCAGTCGTAGCGCCACTTCACCAGCGGCGGCATGCTCATCAGAATGCTCTCTGCCCGCCCACCGCTCTGCAGTCCAAAGTGGGTGCCACGGTCGTAGACCAGATTAAATTCCACATAACGCCCACGCCGATAGGCCTGGAAGTCGCGCTCACGCTCTCCGAATGCCACGTTACGGCGACGCTCTACAATCGGCAGGTAGGCCTGCACGACCGAGTCGCCCACCGCACGGGTCATCGCGAAACTCTTGTCGAAGCCTAGCTCGGCGAAGTCATCAAAAAACACACCGCCCACTCCACGGGCCTCACCGCGGTGTTTGAGGAAGAAGTACTCATCGCACCACTTTTTAAATCGCGGATAGAGTCCCTCCCCAAAGGGCGCGAGTGCCTGTTGGCAGGTGCGGTGGAAGTGCACGGCATCCTCTTCAAACGGGTAATAGGGCGTGAGGTCCATGCCACCGCCAAACCACCAAATGTCTTCATCGCCCGCTTCTACAGCCTTGGCCACAAGAACGCGCACATTCGCGTGCACGGTGGGCACATAGGGGTTGCGTGGGTGAAAAACCAATGAAACGCCAATGGCTTCAAAGCCACGTCCAGCAAGCTCCGGGCGATTGGCGGTGGCCGAGGGCGGGAGTCGATCTCCACGCACATGCGAGAAGCCCACGCCAGCCCGTTCCATCAAGTCGCCTTCCTCTAAGATTCGGGAGCGGCCATCGCCTCTAAGTTGAGAGGTCTCCTCTTTTGACCAGGAATCTTCCGCGAAAGGCTTGCCATCGGCCGCCCCCACTGAAGTGATTATTCGGTCTTGGAGACCCATGAAATAGTTGCGAAGCTCCGCAATATCGACTGCCATAGAGACTTTCTAACAATGGTTAATCTGCTTCGATTTTAATGCTTCGGAGGTCGCAACGTGGCCCAAACCGCAGCCAACACAATGCAGGCCCCTCCAATCATCTCGGCCACAGAGAGAGACTTGCCCAGAATGATTGCGGCCGAGACCGTGGCAAAGACAATCTCGGAGAGCATGATCAACGAGGTCACCTGGGTGGGCAGTCGCGAGCCACCGAACTGCAAACTGAAATTGGCCAATCCCAATGCCACGGCCACCAGTGGAACGGCCAGCCACGCCCATGCCTCGGCCGCAAGGGGCGAGCGCATGGCACCGCCGGGGTCAACCCCATAGCCCCACGCCACCAGAGCCGCACCTAGCAAAAAGAACAGTGGCACCAATCCCGAGCCAATGAACATGGCCATGGTTCTCTGCACTGCCTGCGCATGCTCAAGGCGACGAAGGTGCACATTGGCAAGTGCAAAAAATAGACCCCCAGCAATCGAGAGCGCATCGGCAAAGCCACTCTGCTCCCCCGGTTGACCCAACACCACCGCCGCACCCGCCAATGCCAGCGCCAAACGCGCCAGGGCCTCGGCATTCAAGCGCTCATTTAGAAGCCAACGAGAGAAAATTGCGGCCCATACCGGCATGAGATAAAAAAGCAGCACCACCCGCACCACATCACCCAGGGCCAAGGCCCAGTTAAAGCATGTGTTGGTAAGCCCGTAGAAGAGGCCCATCCACCAGATCGACTGGGGAGATAACAGGCTTTTGAATACCGCGGGCCGAAGGGCAATGAGTGCCAGAGAGGAAAGCAAATAAGATGCAGTTGTGGCCCATAGAATCGAAAGTCCCAGAGACTCCATCCACTTAAACGGAACCCAGGACACGCCCCAGATGAAGGCATTGAGAACGAGCGCAAGGTGTGGAAGATGAGACATGATCCGCATCATGCCAGCAGGAGCGCGCATGCCCGCATCAACAATGCATTAATAGGCATTAACGAAATCGAAATGAGATAGCGAAGCAGTGCCCATGAAATC
>VGHN01000040.1 GCA_016868255.1 Betaproteobacteria bacterium | reverse complement strand
GAAACGATTAGCAAAAATCCAATCAGAGAGATGCCGCTGTAGGCGAGTTTGAATCCCAGCGGACCGAGTCGCGTCACCCAGGTGTCTCGGACCGAGTCGCCACGGACCCGGATGGAGTGGACACCGAAGAAAATAAGAAGACCCGCAATGAGTTCAAGCACTGTGTTGCCTTTCACTTTGTTTTCGTAGAATCATCAGCATAAGCCAAACTTCTGTATAAACAGCCTAGCATTGGCGCACGTGAATCGCTCGAGAGGAGTGTGAATGATGGTTCGGGGGCGGACAGCAGATCAGATTGCGCAGGAGCGCCAATTGGGCGGACGCAAAGAGCCGGGAGCCTCATCGGGACAGCCTTCGGATGCGTTTGACGATTGGGACGACTCGGAAGACCCCGAGTTGAAGGCGGCTCTCTCTGAATCAGCACCCCAAGCCTTTGGTCGACGAGACCTTATTCGCACGGCGGCCATTGCTTTTGTGGCTGTGTCGGTGACGATTCTGGCGGTCTACCTTACTTTCAAACTCACCCGACTCATCGAAGCCCCAAGTCCAGGTGAGCTTGCAAGCCCCATCTCGCAGGTATTTGCTCCCCCGGTGGCAGGCAGGGTTCAAATCACACTACAAAACGACTGCCCCTATGCAAGCACTGCGTTCATGGTGAAGGCCACGCCCAGTGGCAAGACGGCAGAGTTTCAGCAGAACAAGGCCGTACTCGAACTCATGCCCGATGAGCGGGTGCGTCTGATCGCCAATACCCGCTATCCAGACTTTCAGTACGAGACCAACCCTATTTTGTTCCGTGATGGGAAGGTGACCTTGATTGCTGACTGCGAGAGTTTGGAGGACCGAATGCGGGCAACCGCCGACAGTCTCAAAGGTGCGTTTGAGAAGAAGTAGAGATTCGATTGATGACAAACGACATCGACCTTCAAGAGACGCAAGAGTGGCGAGAGGCCTTTGAAGCCCTGATTCAAAACCAGGGGGCCGAGCGGGCGCGCTTCATACTCAATGAACTCCACGGTCTGGCCCGTCAGAGCCGGATTCACTGGACGCCGGAGGCGAGAACCGCCTATGTAAACACCGTCTCGGTGGAGGAGCAGCCCCGATTCCCGGGCGATACCCATCTTGAAGAGCGTCTCTCGGCGTGGATGCGTTGGAATGCGCTGGCCATGGTGGTCCGAGCCAATCGAATCAGCGGGGACTTGGGCGGCCACATTGCGAGCTATGCCAGTGCGGCCGATCTATTCGAGGTGGGATTCAATCACTTCTGGAGAGGCGGTCGAGAGGGTGACTTGGTCTTTATGCAGGCCCACAGCGCCCCCGGGGTTTACGCCCGCGCTTTTCTTGAGGGACGCCTGAGCGAACTCGACCTAATGCACTACCGGCGAGAGCTGCAGGCGCGCTGGGCCGTGGCAAAAGGCGATCTTCCATCGGGTGCTCGAGGGCTCTCGAGTTATCCGCATCCGCATCTCATGCCCGATTTCTGGCAATTCCCCACGGCTTCAATGGGCCTTGGGCCCTTGCAGTCCATCTATCAGGCCCGCTTCATGCGTTATCAAGCCCATCGCGGCCTTGCCGAGAATTCCGACCGACGGGTCTGGGGTGTCTTCGGTGATGGGGAAATGGACGAGCCCGAGAGTATGAGTGCACTGACAATGGCCGCCCGAGAGGGGCTCGACAATCTTGTTTGGGTGGTCAATTGCAATCTCCAGCGGCTCGATGGCCCCGTCCGCGGCAATGGCAAGGTGATCGACGAGCTCGAGACACTCTTTGCTGGGGCAGGATGGCACGTCGTCAAGGTTCTCTGGGGAAGCGACTGGGACGCCTTGTTCGCGAGGGACCCTTCGAATGCCCTTGCCGAGGCCCTGGGACGAACCGTGGATGGTCAGATGCAGACATTTGCGGCCCGCGATGGCGCCTTCAATCGAAGCAACTTTTTTGGACAGAGTCCCGAGTTGAGCCGCATTGTGGAGTCCATGACCGACGAGGCGATCGATTCACTTCGTCGCGGAGGCCATGACCGGATCAAGATTTTTGCCGCCTATGAACGGGCATTGCGGATGCGCGGTGCCCCCACTGTTGTCCTTGCACACACCAAGAAGGGTTACGGAATGGGGCAGGTGGCCCAGGGTCGAATGACAACCCACAGCCACAAGAAACTCGAGGATGACGAACTGCTCGCATTCCGGGACCGATTTAACCTTCCATTGACCGATGCCGAGGTTCTGGATTTGAAGTTCACGCGGCCACCTCCCGATTCAACGGAGATTCGATACCTGCATGAGCGGCGGGCGATGCTCGGGGGTTATTTGCCTCGGCGACAAATCGATTCTGCCTCGGTTCCCGTTCCCCCCATTGCCCAGCACGCGGCTTTTGCCCTTGGGGCCGACGGAAAGGCAATGAGCACGACCATGGCATTTGTGCGCCAACTGGGTCTTCTCTTGAAGGATGCAGAGCTTGGCCCGCGAATTGTTCCCATCGTGGCCGATGAGGCACGCACCTTTGGCATGGCGGCACTTTTTAAGCAGGTCGGGATTTATTCATCGGTGGGTCAGCGCTATGACCCCGAGGACATTGGCTCTGTGTTGAGCTACCGAGAGGCAAGGGATGGGCAGATACTCGAAGAGGGAATCAGTGAGGCGGGTGCGATTGCCAGTTGGACTGCAGCGGCGACGAGCTATGCAGTCCATGGGGTGCCCATGGTGCCCTTCTATATTTTCTACTCGATGTTTGGTTTTCAACGAATCGGTGATCTGATTTGGGCTGCAGCGGATCAGAACCCCAGGGGGTTTCTGATTGGTGCGACATCGGGTCGCACCACACTCGCTGGCGAGGGACTCCAACACCAAGATGGCTCGAGCCTTCTCGTGGCTGCAACGGTGCCGAACTGCAAGTCCTACGATCCCGCCTTCGCTGGGGAGTTGGCTGTGATTATTCAGCGTGGGCTCGAGGAGATGCTGCTGGCGCAGTCGAACGCGTTTTACTACGTCACGGTAACCAATGCGAACTATGCCCAGCCAAGCCTGAGCGAGGGTGATGCCGAGGGAGTGATTCGGGGTGGGTATTTATTGAAGTCTGCGGGTGACGGCTCGCCTTGCACCCTCTTTGCCTCAGGCGCACTGATCACCGAGGCTCTGGCGGCATTCGATGCTTTGGTGCAACAGGGTCGACGGGTTTACCTCTTCAGTATCACTAGCTACACCGAACTGGCCCGAGAGGCCAAACGCAGCATCTCAGACGGGACTGCAGAAATTCAAGCAAAGGGGCCACTGGAGGCGACGCAATTGCAACGGTTGCTGGAGCAATCGGCGGGTCCAATCGTCTCGGTGATTGATTGGGTCAGCCCCGTGGCCGATCAGATTCGGGCCTATCTGCCGAGTGATCGCCCGATGCGGGTGCTCTCGACCGAGGGGTTTGGGGCCAGCGACACCCGCGCTGCCTTGCGGGCCCATTTTGGCGTGGATGCGACTGCGATTGTGCGTGCGGTGGTGGGGTGGGAGGGACTCGAACCCTCGACCAACGGATTAAAAG
>VGHN01000039.1 GCA_016868255.1 Betaproteobacteria bacterium | reverse complement strand
ACTGAGGCGCTACGCTGAGGCGCTCGGAAAAAGAGTTGAGGTGCATCTGGTGTGATGCCTGGAATCCCTAGCGCTTCGAGGGCGCGGCCTGGGTGCGCTTGAGGGCGCCCAGAATGGAGCCGCCTTGGTGCAACTCGATGTCGTCGTAAAGCACATCGCCCTCGATCACACCGCCATTGCGCAACTCAACAAGCTTGGCCTGCACATTGCCGTGCACGGTCCCCGAGATTTGAATGCTGTGGCAACGGATATCCCCATGGATGCTTCCTTGCCGACCAATCACCAGGGTCACCTGGGTGTCCTCACCCTGGGCCACCAGGTTGCCAACAAAGTTGCCATCGATACGGGCATTCGCGCCCAGTTCCAGGTCGCCCTTGAAGCGGGTGGAGCCGTCGATGATGGTGGGATAGGACTTGCTCGAGAAGACGTCTTTTTGTGTGGACATAAGGCTGTCGAGTTTCATGATTTTTCGTTTCTGTATCTTCTGCGCAAGGCAATCAAAGAGCAAGTGCATCTTGTACCTAGTGGGCACAAAAGGTCCTTGTAAGAGTTTGTAAGCCTATGAAAGTGTAAGCTTTTTTAAATTTTCGTGGTTACTTAAAACACCCGATTTGGGGATCGACAGGACGGGCGTAAAGTTGAGCGGCAAGTTGGGCTTTTCGCCTATGATTGCGGCAGTTTTAACTACCGATTCAATACCTCTAAGGCGGTCCAATGCGAAATACCCCGATCGACACGAAAACAATCCTGATGTTTGGCGGCCTTCTCGTCTTCCTTGTCGGTGGTGGTCACCTGCTCTATGAGTAGCTGGTCGACAAAGACCCCATCGATGTCGAGATACGGCTGGTGAATCAGTGCAAGTTGCCCGATAACGTCTTCATTGCCAGGGTCCTGCCCGACGGAGTCAAAGCCAACTTTAGCGGCGGAGTGGCCCGTGTCAGGGCAGTTCCTGGCCAACGAATTCGTTTGGTGGCCAATGACGTGGCCTACAAAGATTTCGGCTTCGAGGGCCAGGAGGTTAAGGCCGCACCAAAGGTGACGTTGACCGCGAATTGCGATAGCAATGCAAGCGTGCTCGAGTCGATCAAAGGAGCGGGCAAGCGCTAGTCGAGGTGAAAGTTACGCGCAGATGAGGGTTGCGGTGAGAGTTGTAGCCAAGATCCACTATGACGTTGCATCAACTCTAAACGGGGAGCGCGCGTGCTCGGTTGGTTAGAAGACCTTTTCGGAGAAAAGAAGGAAATCACGGGGGCTCGATCGGCTTTCGAGGCGGCACGCTCGCTCGAGGGCGATAGCCGTGAGATTCGCGCGGTGAGGATTCGTGCGGCGCTGCGGTCTCGCCAAGTCTTGGACAAGATTTTTCTTGAGGCCGCTCGTTCGGCGGCTGTTCATGCCGAGGAGAGCATGATCGCGCTCGCCGGTGGAGAGGCACGTCCGCCCAAGCCAGAGGCCGACGAAGCGATATGTTTTCAGACCATAAAAGCACTCAATGGCCCTGTATTGGCTTGGATACCCAGGCCGTATGCAGAGGAGATGTTTCAGGTGGGCGCGCGTTTTGAGCGTGGCGAGATCGATGTCAAAAAGGCAATTGATCTTGGCCAGTCTGTTGCTAATAAGTTGGCCGATGAGTTGAAGTGCGACTTGTATTACGTTCAGCCTATCGAAGTGCTGGGCTTCCTTCGCGATCAACTCGCGCCGCCCCCGAGTGAGGATGATTCTCCCCCGGAGGATGCTGAGGCCGAAAAGCCTTAGGTGCTTATGTCGCCATGACGGAAAACCTTTGGGTGTCGTTCGGATTGGTTGCAAACCGAATCTTCAGATGGTCGGGCCCGGAGCCGTGCTTGGGTTGGCCGAGGGGCTCGCACAGACTCCCATCACGTTTGAAGTGTCGGCGGTGTCGGTTCTAGAGGTGGCAGAGATTTCAATTGTGGATCTCGAGAGGGCCCTGGGACACTCTGGGAAGGTTCTTCAGGGCGTTGCACGCCTCGCCATGGAGCGAATTCTTCATGACCGCGCGTTTGGTGGCCGCTCTTAGCCGAATCCACCGCTTACTTCTATTTGGAGGTTGTCGTTGAGAGAAGTTGTTTTTAAAGCCGGTGAGGAGATTTTCAACGAGAGGGAGGTGGCCAGCCACTTCTATGTTCTTGTTGACGGGGTGGTTGAAATTTATGACCCGGATACATCCGTGGCCATCGGTCGAATCACAGAGGGCCAGACCTTCGGAGAGCAAGCTGCTCTCTCAGGTGGCGCAAGAACTCTCTCGGCAAGGGCAATTTTCGACTGTCACTGCGTTGAACATTCCGCCAAGGAATTACGCGAACTCATGCTCGCGCAAACCGGCGAAACGCGGCATGCCTTGGAGCTGTTGTCACTCCAGTTGGATATGTTCAACGCATTGCGGACGCAGGGCGCAGCCCTCTGATCCGTTCAAGAGCTGATTAGCAGCACCCCAAATCCCGCGGCCGATAGAAACGGCCCGAAAGGGAGCGGGGCATCTCGATCGCGTTTGAAAAACAGAATTGCCGCTATGCCCACTATCGCACCGGCGCTCGCCGCACCAAAAAGAACCCAGGGCAAGGCCTCGATGCCCAGCCAAGCACCAATGGCCGCAAGGAGTTTGAAGTCGCCATAGCCCAGGCCCTCCTTCTTGCGAATCCAGAGAAAGGCATGGTGAATCAGCCAGAGACTTGCATAGCCCAGCGCCGCACCCCAGACGGCCGACTCAATCGATACAAATAGCCCAGTGGTATTGGCCAGCAGGCCAATCCAGACCAGCGAGAGCGTGAGTTGATCAGGCAGGATGTAGTGGTCGATGTCGATTGCACTCAAGGCAATTAGAAAGCCCGCGAAGACCAGCGCCAGTGCCAACTGCAGCCCAAAGCCAAAATGCCAGGCCAAGGCAATGAAGGCCAAGGCAGTGGTCATTTCAGTGATTGGATACCGCCAGGGGACGGGCTTCGTGCAGTCGACCCAGCGGCCCCTCTTCAGCAGGATGCCAGTAACAAGGCCCATCAGTCCTGCAAGTGGCAAGAGCCACTGCGGACTGCCAAGAATCTCTAAGAATGCGAAATCGGCCATGCTCAATCGATCGGTCGCCTGCGCGGTGCAATGACCCCCACAATGCCGATCACACCCGGCACCAGGGTTAAGGCAGCCCAGATGGCACCCGCCTGCGGCCAGAGGTCTTGGGCGAGCACAAACTGTAAGAAGGCGAGCACCAGCATGCTCACGCGCTGCAGGTTGAGGCCCTTAGACTGGGTAAGGCTCACAAGCAGCAACACCACAATGGGCACACAGACCAGCGCGCTATAGAAAGCATTGTTCCCAAGAACGGCAACTTGGCTCTGGTAGACATAATCGGTGAGCCAGAGCCCGAGCAGGGGCAGGGCTGCAAGCAGGGCCCGAGTCAGCCAAGGCAACTCATCGATAACAACGCTGCGTTGGGTCTCTTCGGACTCAGCCTCCTTCGCCCACTTGCTGCGCCTGCCCTCTGTTGTTGAGCCGTCCGCCTCGCTGCCATATGTGTTGATAGCCCTCCCACTTTCTTTCGGGCTTGCACT
>VGHN01000038.1 GCA_016868255.1 Betaproteobacteria bacterium | reverse complement strand
CTGTCTGGGCTCCTCTCAGAGGAGGGGAGTAAATCTCTCGAGAAGGTCTCGGGGCTCGGTGACATTCCCATACTCGGTGCCTTATTCCGATCCAAAGACTTCAGGCAACGCCGAAGTGAGATGGTGGTGATGGTGACCCCACGGCTGATCTCTCCGGAGGACGCGTTCCATCGGCGAATTATTGAGCGAAGCTCCGAAAACAGACGGCAGGTGGAGAAACGAATTTTTGGGCGTGAAGCGAAAGAGCAAGCGCAGGAAGGTGGGGTCTCGAATGATTGAGATTGAGCTTCAGCAGGGTGTCCAGAGCCCACAGTTCGTCCAACTTGAGGGGCTTCCATCGCGTCTTGGAAAGGGTGACTCATGCGATCTCGTCCTCAGTGGTCTGAAGATTGCAAAAGAGCATGCAGAGTTCTACCAGGGTGTGAGTGGATTGATGATTCGACAACTCGGGCAAGCCGAGATTCGAGTCAATCATGAATTGGCCAGTGTCTATGGGCCGCTCTCCGACTCGGACATTATCGAACTGCCGGGTTGGCGCCTTAAAGTTCGCGATGCCATTGGCCAGGCCTCTCCGAGTGGCCAGAGACGGTTGTGCGGCCAGGGAGAGACCAACGCCGAGGCGGTGCGTCGACTCAGGGATCTTTTGGATCGTGACCATCGTGGTTGGGGGCAACTCTCCGAGTCTGCGCTCCGTGCCGAGTGTCTCGCCATTGCCAGAGAGAGGCTTCAGGAATTCACCGCTGGCCTCAGTGCGGAGGACGCAGAGAAGAAGCGGAGTCGTTGGGTTGCAGAACTAATTGGATATGGTCCACTCGAAGAGCTGATGCACGACCCGTCGGTGACGGAGATCATGGTCAATGCCTTCGATCGAATATTTGTCGAGCGAGACGGGGTCTGTGAGCTCATTCCGATTGGTTTCGACTCGGAGTCAAGCCTGCGCGCTGTCGTGGAGCGAATGCTGACTTCTGCGGGCCGACGGATCGATGACTCAAGCCCCATGGTGGACTCCCGTCTGCCAGATGGTTCAAGGCTCAATGCTGTGCTTGCGCCGCCGTCGGTGAATGGCACCTGTTTGACGATTCGGCGGTTTCCGAGTCGTGGGCTGCAATTTGATGATCTGGTGAGACTTGGATCCTTTTCTGAGGGGATGCGGGGTTATCTCCAAGAGGTCGTTCGCGCGCGCAAGAACATTGTGGTGTCGGGCGGCACGGGGTCAGGAAAGACAACCTTGCTTCGACTTCTGGCTGGCGCCATCTCATCGCATGAGCGGATTATCACGATTGAGGACGCAGCGGAGCTCAATCTCGAACTGCCCAATTTGGTCTCTTTGGAGACTCGCGCACAAAACCAGGAGGGGGCGGGACAGATTGGTATTCGTGATCTGGTTCGAAATGCCTTGCGTATGCGACCAGACCGAATTGTTGTTGGAGAGTGCCGGGGCGGAGAGGCTTTGGACATGCTTCAGGCGATGAATACCGGGCATGAGGGGTCATTGACGACGGTTCACGCGAACACAACCCGTGATGCACTCTATCGGCTCGAGGTCATGGTGCTGATGGCAGGCTTCGATCTTCCGGTTCAGGTGATCCGAGAGCAGATTGCATCGTCGGTCGACATCATCATTCAACAGCAGCGTTGCTCCGATGGCCGTCGTCGCGTGGTTGCAATTGACGAGGTTGCAGGGCTCGAGTCTGGGGTGATTCAACTCGAGCCAATTTACGCTTGGAAGAATTCCTCATTTGAGTCGTTTCGATTCGAGGAGTCCGCCTAATGTGGGCCACTGCGCAGACGTTGCTTTTACTGGGATCGATACTTGGGCTGAGCCTCTTGCTCTGGTCCGCACTCAATCCATCCTTGCTTCGTGCGCGATGGGCTGTGGTTCGAGGCGGTATTCGCCGAAACGTCGCTGCAGAGCAATTGCAGCGGCAGCTGCCTGCATTTTGCGATCTACTTGCAGGTTCGGTTCAGGCCGGTGCCTCACTGCGTCAGGCACTCGTCCATGTCAGCGCCTATTCTGAGCAGCCCTTGGCTGGGGATCTCCGTCGGCTCTTGAGAGACGCTCAGTTTGGGCACTCTATCGAGGATGCGTTGGCCCTTTGGGCCGAGCGCCGACCCATTCAAGCCCTGGAAGACCTCGTGTATGCGGTGCGGATGTCGCTCCAGTCGGGCGGCAGTGTTTCGGAGACCCTGCAGAGGTTTTCAGAGGATTTGCGCGAGAGACTCAAACTCCAAGACAAGGCGCGCGCCTTAACCGCTCAAGGGCGACTTCAAGCCTGGGTCATGGCCTTTATCCCCATCTTTTTACTGATTCTCGTGTCTTTGCTCGATCGTTCGACGCTCCTCTTCTTTACTACTAGCGGGGTGGGCTACTTGATATTGCTCATCGTGCTGGCACTTGAAGTGGTGGGTGTTATTTGGATTCGTCGCATTGTTCGAGTGGAGATCTAGCCGATGAATGAGGCAATGGAAGTGCTTTCAGCGGCGTTGGTGGGAGCCGCGATATTTGGGTCCTTTCAACTGCTCGTAGATGGGAGTTGGATCAGGCGAGTGCCAATTGGTTTTTATCCATCTTGGTCGGACTGGCGTCTCAGGAGCATTGCACTTCGTTACGGCCATCGTCTGAGCGCTGTGGTTGAGCCCAACCCAAGCCTTGTGAGCCGACTCATTTTTATGGGTTGGCCAGGCAACACCAGTGAGTCGGTTTGGGTGTTCTATCGATTGCTAATGGCGACTGCGTTCTCCCTGGGTGCCTTGGTGACGCTTGTCGTGTTTGGCCGGTTGGGGGTGGGGTTGGATCTCGTGCAGGCCTTGGGGGTGATTTTGCTGCTCGGTGTTGCCGGGTGGGTTCGGCCCACTGTATCTCTGCGTCTGAGCGAAGATCGGGAGCGTCGAACCGCTGTGAGGGGTTTTCCTGCATTCCTCGATGGGCTTGCGCTCTCCGTTCAGTCTGGCCAGTCGTTTTCGCAGGCCATGGTGGCCGCGGTCTCACGCATGCCACGTGGTGCGTCCAGGCGTCAATCCAGTCGCTGGGTGGCGTTGATGTCAGAGGCGGTCGCGCGGTTGCAGGCGCGGCAACCCCGTGCCGAGGTTTTTCAGATGCTCTGTGAGCGACTCCCCATCCCGGTCATGAGGCAGTTCGCATCGGCCGTGCTCACCACCGAGCAGTCGGGGGGAAGCTTGTCTAAGATTCTCAGGCACCAGGCCCAGCAGGCTCGATCACAACTCGCGATGGAGATCGAACGGCAGGCCCAGGAGGCTCCGGTTAAGTTGTTGGCGCCATTGATGCTGTGCATCTTTCCTTGCACCTTCCTTGTTCTACTCGCGCCTCTGTCCGTGCGACTCATGGATTTCTTGGCCTAGCCGGTGAGCGGAGTTATGGCAAAGCCGCCTGCCTCTGTTCTGGAGGGTTTAGAGAGTCCAACCATCGCCCGGAGTTTTGTCGATCGGTTTCTGGGGTTAGGCGGTTGGGCAAGGGGGAAGCGTCCGATCATCTTCCCTCGGTGCAGCGCGTTTCACAGCTTCTGGCCGGCGTTCGGCTTCGAGTATCGATTCTTTGATGCCCAGGGTCGGCTGTTGCGGGTGGGCTATGCGAGGCGATTTCGCTTTTACTTCTGTCCTGGAGCCTTCTGGCTTGTTGAGATTCCCCGATCGCCCCTAAACGCTGGGGAGGATGGCGCTGAGCCTTCTTGTCAGTTGAGGTCGATGAGGGGTGTCGGTGCCATCGAATTGCTTCTGTCCCTTCCCATCCTGATTCTCATGGGCATGCTCGTTGCGCAGTTGACGGTGCTTGCGCAAGCAAGATTGACTCTTGAGCATGCGGCCAATGAGGCAGCACGGCAGGCCTCAAACAGTGCAGGCACTGCGCGTTCGATTGACGAGGGGCT
>VGHN01000037.1 GCA_016868255.1 Betaproteobacteria bacterium | reverse complement strand
CCTACCACAAGCCTATAACTGGGAGATTCCATGTTGCGCCACCTCGGCCTCTGCGCCCTGTCATCACTTTTCCTACTGACCCCGCTGGCTGCCAAATCAGTCGAGTACGGTGACTCCGAGTTCTCTCCAAGCGTCGGCCAGGCCGGCAAAGACGTGATCTGGGTGCCTACGCCCGATCAGTTGGTGACTGCCATGCTCAACGCAGCCAATGTGACTTCCAAGGACTTGGTTTACGACCTGGGCGCAGGCGATGGAAAGATTGCGATTGCAGCCGCACGGCAGTTCGGTGCGACTGCTGTGGGAATCGAATATGACGAGAAGATGGCCGCCTTGGCCACGCGCAATGCTGCACGTGCCGCCGTTCAGAACAAGGTCACCATCATTCGGGGCGACATCTTCAAAGAAGATTTCTCCAAGGCCTCTGTGGTCACCCTGTATCTTCTGCCAGACCTAAACCTCCGGCTGCGCCCGATCATCCTCAAGATGAAACCGGGCACTCGCGTGGTCTCGCACGCATTCGATATGGCCGAATGGGAGCCAGACCAACGCATTGAGACCGAATCGGCTAATGGCTACATGTGGATCGTTCCCGCTTCGGTGGCAGGGAGTTGGACGCTCGAGGTGGCTGGCTTTTCGCAGCCCATCGAACTGCAACTCTCGCAGAGCTTTCAAATCGTCAACGGCTCCATGATGCTCGATGGCAAGAAATTAATGATCGATACAGGTCGCATGCGTGGGGATCAATTGCGTTTCTCCGTGAAACGACCCAGCGGCCAGGTGCTGAGCTTTGAGGGACGTATTGCCGGCGGGAAACTCTCCGGTCGCATGCAGCCCATGTCGGACCCGTTGAATGTCTCGGGGAAACTGGTCAAGGCGGCGCGCTGAATTAGCTCACTAGAGCAAAGAAGCACTCTGTCGCCCTAGCGCAGCCATGTCCTCGCTCTCCAAACTCGGCGCCTGCTCGGTGGTTATCGGCATCGTTATCGGTGCCGGCATCTTCAAGACGCCATCGATGGTTGCGGGAATCACCCAAGACCTTGGTTGGTTGATTGCTGTCTGGCTTCTTGGTGCCCTGCTCTCATTCGCTGGCGCTCTATGCTGGGCCGAACTCTCGAGCAGCCATCCCAGCACGGGTGGGGAGTATCACTTTCTGGATAAGGCCTACGGCCCATCACTGGCATTTTTATACGCCTGGGCCAAGACTGTGGTGATCAACCCCGGGGCCATTGCTCTGTTGGGGTTTGTTCTGGGCGACTACCTCAGTGCCATCTACAGCCTGCCTTGGCATTCTTCGGCGGTATGGGCCATGGCCGTCATTCTGCTGCTCACTGCGACCAATCTCGTGGGACTCAAAGCCTCTGCGCAGCTCCAGACAGGTATGTTGGTTGTTGAACTGCTCGTTCTGCTTGCGATTGTTGTTGCCGGCTTCTCGGTGGGCTCGCCCGCCGCCGTTGATTCGGCTACATCGCAAGCCGCTTCGTCTGGGCTCTTTGCGACCTCGCCGCCCCTTGGCCTTCTGGGCTTAGCCATGGTCTTCGTGCTACTGACGTTTGGTGGCTGGGGAGAGTCGGCGTATTTGTCTGCCGAACTCAGAGATGGCCCACGCGCAATCGTGAAGGTGCTCTTATTTAGTCTCTCTGTGATCAGCGGGATTTATATTTTGGTGAACCTTGCCTTGGTCGCGGGGCTGGGCATTGGTGGCCTGGCCAAAAGCAAGGCGCCGGGCGCCGATATCCTGACCATGGCCTTCGGGTCGGGCAATGCCCAATGGGCTGTAGCCATTCTGAGTCTCGCGGTGGGCTTGGCCGCGCTAACCAGCATCAACGCCACCATGATTGTCGGCGCACGCACCACGCATGCACTTGGCAACACCTGGCCCGCATTGCGCTTGCTCTCTCGTTGGAACCCATCGAAGGGCCTGCCCGTTGCAGCCTTGCTGTTTCAGTCTGGCATTGCACTTGCGCTGGTGGCATTCGGTGCCATGCAGAAAGACGGATTCACTGCCATGGTGGAGTTCACAGCACCCGTGTTTTGGGCCTTCCTGTGTCTGGTGGGTGTGAGCCTCTTTGTTCTTCGGCGCAAGGCCCCGGCCCACAACGATGCCTTTCGGGTTCCCCTCTATCCAATCACACCAATTCTCTTTGTGGCCTCGTGTGGCTACCTAACCTATTCGAGTGTTCAGTACGCCATGAGCCAACAGGCGCTCACGGTCTCGGCTTGGCTTATGGTCGTTGGGGTTCTTGTTTTGCTGGCGCTTCGGTTTGGCTCTGGCAATACTGGAGCAACAAGGCCTGCATAAGCGGCTTGGCCATTCCTGATTCCGACTCGATCAGTCGGCGCAGTTCTTCCTCTGGTAGCAGCAGCACGGCCTGCCTCGCATCTGCCAGAGCGGCTGTCTCCAACGCCTCTTGATGTGAGTCGTTCGAGGACTCCGCCGCCAACGGATCGATGCTCGTGCCTTCCTTGCGGGCATGCGCCTCCGTTGCCGTCTCCGGCGCGGTGGGCGCACTGAGCGAGATGGGCTGATCCGTTTCCGCAAGTGCCTTGGGCAAAAAGGCTGGTGATTGACTGCGAAGCTTCGGCAAGGCTGCGTCCAGAGCGGGGCCCGGTGCCACCATGAGCCGAATCAACTGCTCCAGGCTAACGGCCACCTCCGAGGACTGCTTGCGAAGCGAGTGGCTGCGGTCTTGGGCCTTGCGCAAGACCGACTCCAAGGTGAGGCCCATGCCGCGCGACTGCGCATGTTCGTAGATGTTCATCGCGCCGCTCCGAGCCACGCTGGCACAGGAACATCATCACCCAGGATCTTTGAGATGGTGATTCGAAAAGCACCTCGCAGGCTTGGCTTGATTCTCTGGAGCTCGCGAATGGCCGAATCGATGGGAATGAGCTTGGCATTGACCACACCAAGGGACTGAAAGGACTCTTGAAGCGGTTGGTCACAGAGCCCCTCGGCCAGACCAATCACCCCGCCTGGGCCCAACTGTCCCGAGCCCCAGGGTCCTTTGGCGAGCACATCCCCACTGGTGACCACGTAGGCCGCAGCAGGGATGTCATCCGCATGGCCCAGCCACTGGCCTTTTCGGAAGACCACGGTCTGAAAGCCCTCGCTGGTCCAGACCTGATAGAAAAGGCGCTCGGCCGCCGAGAGTTGCCGATCCTCGAAGTAGGCCTCCCGCTCATGCGAGAGGGCGCGAGGACTCAGCCCCTGAAGCAGCGAGCGGTCAATTCTGAATAGTCGGGAAGGTGGCGAGATACCCATAGCTTTAAAGGGATCGGCCTGAGGGCGGGAATCTGAAGTCGGGTTGGGCGTGTTTCGGGGCATCACATCCATTCCCGATAGGCGGCTATATTGGGCTTGAAAATAGCAATCTGACGCCCAAATTAAACGTCTAACGTCGTTCAAATAGGAGATTCAAGATGTTGAGCCTTCGGCCCTCTCATGAGCGTGGATACGCTGATCACGGCTGGCTTCGGTCCTTCCATAGTTTTTCATTTGCCGACTACTACGACCGGCGGCACATGAACTGGGGCAACCTTCGTGTCATCAACGAGGATTGGATTGCCCCGGGCACTGGGTTTGGAACCCACGGCCACCGCGACATGGAAATCTTCACGTATGTGCTCGAGGGCAATTTGGCCCACAAAGACAGCATGGGAAATATTGAGGGACTGCCTCCGGGCGACGTGCAACGCATGAGCGCAGGCACCGGCGTTGAGCACAGCGAGTTCAACCATGCGCCCAACCAGACCACCCATCTTCTGCAGATCTGGATTGAGCCGAAGTTTCGCGGCATCAAACCCAGTTATGAGCAGAAGACGGTCGATGCCTCACTCAAGCGAGGCCGGCTCGCCCTCGTGGCCTCGCCCAGCGGCGAAGGTGAAGGAGTTATTATTAATGCTGACGCAAAAATCTATGCTGGGCTTTTCGACGGCCAGGAATCGGCTCGGCTTGGCATCGAACCCTGGCGAAAGGCCTATGTGCACCTTGTAAAAGGAACGCTAACAGTCAACGGAGAGACGCTTACAACCGGAGATGCGCTGCGAGTTTCAGAAGAGAGTGAACTCGTGCTCGAGGGCGGCAACGATGCCGAGGTGCTGGTGTTTGACTTGAGTCCAGACCGCTGAGCGAATCTCACAGCAACAACTGCCAGAATCCTAAAGGACGAGTATGAACATTTCTCTGCTCAATTTCCAGACTCTCCTGCTTTCTGTAGTCCTTCTCACTGCCTCGATGACGACAGTGGCGAAGTCCCCAACAGATGAGACTCGTGAGTTAGCGAAGTCCATCCCATTGGCAGATCTTCATATGCATGTCTATGGCTACGTTGGGAGCACACCTCCAATTTTTCTGCGTTACATGGAGCAGCAGAATGTTCGCTGGGGCGGTGGAGTCGGCAACTACCAGAGTGAACTTCAGGAGAAGTTAGGCCCCCGGTATATCGCCGCAATCGGCAATGAGGCATGGCATGCCGTCTTCAAGGGCCGTGGAGAGAGTGGGCTTTCAATACTCGATCAATCTGCATTCAATGAGTTGTTCCGAACGGCGGAGCAGTTGTTCAAAGATGGAAAACTTAAGGGATTTGGTGAGATCCACGTCAAGAATAAAAACAAATTTGACCCCAGTTTCGAGCGAAGTATTCCTCTAGACAGCCCCGTCATCAACAAGATGTATGAGTTAGCAAGCCAATACGGGGGATTCGTTCAGATTCACTCAATGGGCGGAATCTTTGGTGGGTATGAGGAGATCTCGGTCATGGCTGAGCGCTATCCCAAGGCGCTCACAATCCTCTCGCATTGCTTGCCGGCCACGCCGCCCCATCTTTTGGGGAGGCTCTTCGAGAAGCACCCGAACGTGGTCTGCGAGATTTCCGCACAAGGTCCAGTGCACGGTCACCTCGACGGAGGCCGCATATTCACCCGCAACGGCCTCCGACCAGAATGGGCAGACGTCATTGAGCGTTATCCGACTCAGTTTCTTGTTGGCACAGATCCCTGCTGTGGGTTTGACCGTCGGTATGGGGAGATGATCGAAGAAATCAGACGAGACTTTCTGCCCTATCTCACCCCTGCCACCCTGCGAAGGGTGGCTTATGAGAATGCAGTGGAACGCTTCAATCTCCCGA
>VGHN01000036.1 GCA_016868255.1 Betaproteobacteria bacterium | reverse complement strand
TGAAGGCCTCGATGCCGCTACCCAAGCCAAACCAGCCAGGCAGGTTGAGCCTGGCCTGGCCCCAAGAGAATCCCCAGGGAATTGCGCGCAGGCTCTCAATGCTTCGCTTGCCAGGTGAGCCCGGTCGTGCAGCAGGCCGAGAGCCGATGTTGAGTGCAGCAATCTCGCTGATGGGGGTGGCCTGGAAAAAGAACTCCGCAAAGCCAGGTGTCTCGTAGACCATGGCCCGATAGGCCTTGCGGCTGTATTCCGAGAGGGCATCGGCCGCCGCGAGGAACGCAGTGGGCACTGTGGCCGATGGAAGCAGGGAGGCTTCGAGTGTGGCCGCGACCAGTGTCTCTAAATTGCGCTTACCAATCACTGGATCGGCATATTTGCTGGTGATGATTTCGCCCTGCTCGGTGAGACGAATCTGACCGGCCACCGAACCGGGTGCCTGGGCCAATATGGCCGCATAGCTCGGCCCACCACCCCGACCCACGGTGCCACCGCGGCCGTGAAAGAGTCGAAGCGAGATGCCCTTCTTCTCCTCGAAGAGCGCAACAAGTCGCTCGCTGGCGCGATAGAGGGACCAGCTGCTGGTGAAGACGCCGCCATCTTTGTTGCTGTCTGAATAGCCCAGCATGATCTCCTGCTCGCCGCCCGATCGGCGAACGAGCGCCTCGATTCCCGGCAGCTGGTAAAAGCCGCGCATGATCGTGTCGGATTGCTCAAGGTCTTCGATGGTCTCAAAGAGGGGCACCACAATGAGGCCGAGCCGGCCCTTGGTGAGGGTGCCCGAGAGCAGGCCCACCTCCTTCTGCAGCACAAGGACTTCGAGTAAGTCGCTCACCGTCTCGGTGTGGCTGATGATGCAGTGGCGGATGGCGTCTGGCCCTAGGGTCTCGCGCACCAAGCGCGCCTTCTCGAAGACGGCGATCTCAGAGAGTGTTCGTTCCGCGTACTGGGCCTGACCGACACGCAGGCTGCGGGGGTCGAGCAGCACCGAGAGCAGAAGCGACTCACGCTCGGCCTCACTGAGTGACGGGTAATTGCTGCAGAGGTCTGCAGCTGCGAGAAGCTCCGCGATGGCGGCCTCATGAATGTCTGAGCTCTGGCGCAGGTCAATGCTCGCGAGATGAAAGCCAAAGGCGCGAACCGCATGCATAAGAGGACGCAGGCGCTCATCGATCAGACGACCACCCTTGTTGCGGCTGAGTGCCGCCTCGATCACGCAGAGATCAGAGAGAAAGTCTTCTGCACTTAGATAAGGGGCAGACGGTGGCAGGGCATGGGGCATGGCCCGCGTGCCAGTAAGCCGCTCGAGTGTGGCGGCCAGCCGCGCATAGATGCCCGCCAAGGCCTGGCGGTAAGGCTCATCGACCCGGTGTGGATTGGCATCGTGGGCTTCTTGGGCAAGCGCCTCAAGAACAGGTGTGGTGCCACGAAGCAGTCGCGAGACCGAGAGTTCACTGCCAAGGCGATGGACCTCGGTGAGATAAAAGCGCAGCGCAGTCTCGGAATGCTTGCGAACAGACTCCTCGAGCGTGGATGCGAGGACATTGGGATTGCCATCGCGGTCGCCCCCGATCCAATTGCCTATGCGCAGAAAACTTGGTGGATTGGCTTCCTTGAGGCGTTCACCGAGATCCATGAGCAGTGCGGGAATTTGCCGCAGGAAGGTGGACTGATAAAACGAGAGGGCATTCTCGATTTCATCGCTCACGGTGAGTTTGCTGGTGCGCAAGACCCGTGTCTGCCAGAGTTGGGCGACTCTGGCACGAAGGGCGCGCTCGTTCTCGGCGAGATCACTGGTCTGGCCCAGGCGAATGAATTGGTGCCGCTGGCCGAGCAACTCACTGATGCGACGCTCGGCATCCATCACACTCTTTCGCTGCACCTCGGTGGGGTGGGCGGTGAGCACCGGCGAGACCACGGCCTTCTGCAGCAGCTGCATGATGGCCGGCTTTCGAATGCCGGCCTCTTTAAGTGCCTGCATGCTGTGGGCAAGGCTGCCCGACCCCGCGTGCGCCGTGTGGGCCTCGCGAAGACGCTGCTGATCCTCTGCAATATTGGCGAGGTGAGAGAAGTAGCTAAAGGCTCGGATAACGAGCACGGCCTCTTCAGCCGAGAGTTGATTGAGAAGCCGGTTGAGTTGCCGTCCCGCCTTGGCATCGCTGTCGCGCCGGAAGGCCACGCTCAGTCGCCGAATCTCCTCGACCATGGCATAGGTCTCATCGCCTTCTTGCTCTCTTAAGGTGTCGCCCAGGAGCCGACCAAGGAATCGAATGTCTTCGCGAAGGCTCGGCACTTGCATGGCGTTCTTTCTTAAAATTTTTCGAAGGGGTTCAATGCGCGCCATTGGCCCATGGGCAGATCGCCCAGGGGGATGCGACCAATACGGATTCGCTTGAGCCCAACGACTTCAAGCCCCACCATCTCGCACATGCGGCGAATCTGTCGCTTCTTGCCCTCGCGCAATACAAAGCGCAGCTGGTCTTCGTTTTGCCAAGAGACCTTGGCCCGTTGAAGGGGCTTGCCATCGAGCGCAAGCCCGAATTGCAGAAGGGCCAGGCCTTTGTCATCGAGTGTGCCCTTCACACGCACCAGGTATTCCTTTTCGATGTTCGAGTCTTCGCCAATGAGTTGCCGGGCGATACGCCCATCTTGAGTGAGCACCAGAAGCCCTGTGGAATCAATGTCCAGGCGGCCCGCGGGTGCGAGGCCCTTTAAGGTGATGCGAGGCAGTGCGCTCTGCCACTGGTTCTGAAGGGTGATGAGTGAAACCGCGGGCTGGTACTGGTGGTCGTCATCGGCATGGGAGACAAAGCCGATGGGTTTATTCAAGAGCAGCGTGAGGCGCTGGGACTGCTGGCGCTGGGCCCCCTTGGCAAGCTCCAAGGTCTGATGGGCAAAGGCCCGCGTGCCCAGTTCAGTGACGGGCCGGCCATCGAGCAGGACCAGACCCTGTTCAATGTATTCATCGGCCTCGCGTCGAGAGCAGAGCCCACGTTGCGCGAGAAGCTTGGAGACCCGTTGAGGGGTCTCGGTCTCAGTCATTGACATTGACCACGAGTCGGCCACGCACCTTGCCCTCTAGAATGGCATCGGCCTGGGCAATGGCCGCTTCGAGTCCAATCTCGGTGGTCATGGCATCGATGGCCGCGGGCTTGAGCAACTCACCCAGGGCCTTCCATGCCGAGTCGCGTGCCGCGGCGGGTTGGGTGACGCTGTTAATGCCGTAGAGCGTCACACCACGAAGAATGAACGGTGCAACAGTGGCGGGGAAGTCCATGCCCTGGGCCAGTCCGCAGGCGGCCACTGCACCGAGGGACTTGGTGGCGGCGCAGGCGTTGACCAGGGTGTGGCTGCCCACGCTGTCGACCACGGCGGTCCAGCGCTCCTTCTGCAGCGGCTTGCCGGGGGAAGACAACTCGGCACGGGGGAGAACAGCCTTGGCGCCCAAAGACTTCAGATAATTTTCTTCTTCCATTCGGCCAGTGGAGGCCACCACTTCAAAGCCCAAGGCCTTGAGAATGGCCACGGCCATGCTGCCCACGCCACCCGCAGCGCCTGTGACCAAGACTTCACCTTGGTTTGGATGAACACCATGCCGTTGCAGGGCCTGCACGCAGAGCATGGCGGTGTAGCCCGCGGTGCCAATGGCCATGCACTGTTTGGCATTCAGGGCCTTTGGCTTGGGCGTCAGCCACGCGGCTTTAACCCGCGCCCTCTGCGAGAGGCCACCCCAGTGGGTCTCTCCCACACCCCAGCCATTGAGAATGACTGCATCGCCCACCGAGAACTTGGGGTCGTCGCTTTGCTCCACTGTGCCTGCGAAGTCGATGCCCGGGACCATGGGGAACTTGCGCACCACACTGGGCCGCCCACGGCCACCGGTAATGGCAAGGCCATCTTTGAAGTTAATGGTGGAGTAGTCCACACGAACGGTGACATCGCCTTCACCGGTCTTTGGCAGGTCGTCCTCGGAGACCGATTCCACGGCCGCGGCAATGGCAGCCTCGGGCGTGGGCTGGCGAAGAACAATGGCTCGAAACATGGGCAATTCCTCCTGGGCAAGCCCTTAGAATAAGCCAATGAACAGCCGCCTATCGTTTGACTTCCCCAAGCAGGATGCACAGGGCTCAGTCTGCACAGCCCAGGCCTGGGCCAAGGTGCCCGCCGAGGTGGCGGCCGCCGAACGTGCGCCGCTGATTCACGAGATTAAGTCACTGCTCGAGCGCCGCAATGCCGTTCTGGTGGCCCACTACTACGTGGACCCGCTCTTGCAGGACTTGGCATGGGAGACCGGGGGCTTTGTGGCCGACTCATTGGAGATGGCCCGCTTTGGGAAAAACCATTCGGCGCAGACTCTGGTGGTTGCGGGTGTGCGGTTCATGGGCGAGACCGCAAAGATTCTCTCGCCAGAGAAGACTGTGCTCATGCCAGACCTAGAGGCTACCTGCTCCTTGGATTTGGGTTGCCCGGCCGATGACTTTGCGGCCTTCTGCGATGCGCACCCCGACCGCACCGTGGTGGTCTATGCCAACACCAGTGCGGCAGTGAAGGCGCGGGCCGATTGGATGGTGACCAGTGGCTGTGCATTGGCCATTGTTCATGAGTTGCATGAGCGGGGTGAGAAGATTTTGTTTGCACCCGATCGGCACCTGGGCCGCTACATTGCCGACCAGACGGGGGCTGACATGATGCTCTGGGAAGGCCACTGCATTGTTCACGATGAGTTCAAGGCGGTCGAGCTCGAGACACTCAAGAAGCAGTATCCGCGTGCCAAGGTGCTGGTGCACCCGGAGAGTCCTGCGGCGGTGATTGAACTGGCCGATGTGGTGGGCTCCACCAGTGGAATGATCAAGGCGGTGGTCGACGGGCCCGGTGAGGCATTCATTGTGGCCACCGATCAGGGCATCTTGCATCGCATGCGGCAGCTTGCACCGGGCAAGACGCTCATTGAAGCGCCCACGGCGGGAAACAGTGCGACGTGCAAGAGTTGTGCGCATTGCCCATGGATGGCAATGAATGGGCTTGTGGGAGTGAAGGCCTGCCTCTCTTACCCACCCAGCGATGGGCTGGGCGCGAGTGCGGCGACGATGGGAGCCGTGGCCACCGGTGCGGGTGCGGGTGAGGGTGCGGGTGAGGCTGCGAGGGGGCGACCCAACCCCTATGAGGTGCATGTGGATGCGAACCTCGCCAAGGAGGCGGTGCGTTGCATTGAGCGCATGCTCGATTTCACGGCCGCCCACCCCGACAAGCTTGCCAAGGCCCAGCATGGCTTTGTGAAGAATATTGGCGCGGCCTGA
>VGHN01000035.1 GCA_016868255.1 Betaproteobacteria bacterium | reverse complement strand
GGAATCGAATGCCTTGATAGCGGGCACGGTCGGCCTCACTCATCGACACGGGTTCGGTCGAAAGCAGTCGATCGAGAACCACCAGGGCCTCCTGCCAACGCCGCTGCCTCTGGAGCAAGTCGAGTTGCCCTGCCATGCCGGGCAATGCCATAGCAGTCGACTCCAGCATCTGATAAGACTCCATGGCTCGATCGATGATGCCCGCTGCCTGATAGTCGCGCGCAAGCTCAAGCAGTGCGGCCTCTCGGTCCACCTCAAGAAGATCGCTGCGACCGAGCACCGCTAGGTGGGCCTCAATGGCCCGATCGGGCTGGCCCTCCTCTCGCAGAAGGCGCCCCAAGGCAATCTGAAGATTGATCTGTTCGGGCGCAGAACGCACCACCGAGAGCAACTGCCCCATGGCCAGTCTGCGCTCGCCCTTGACCAGCGCAGCCACGCCCTGACTCAACTCCTGAAACAGCTGGTCACGAACCGAGACACCGTCTTGGCGTCGATCAATCTTGGCTGTTAGCCATCCCAGTGCGAATAAAAGCGGCAGGGCGAGAAGCCATGCCAGATCGATTTCAATCACACCGACTCAGAGGGATTGACCCGTTGCCGAAGCTCTTTGCCCGGCTTGAAATGGGGGACCCGCTTGGCAGGCACACGAACCTCTTCACCCGACTTTGGGTTGCGGCCCACACGCGGGGGGCGGGTGGTCACCGAGAAGGTGCCAAACCCGCGAACCTCAATACGCTCGCCCTTGCCCAAGGCCTCGGTCATTGCGCGCAACAACAAACGCACCGAGACCTCACAGTCACGGTGCATGAGCTGAGCGCTCAAGCCCAGAGCGGGGTTATTGAGGCGCTCGGCAAGACGGAGGATCAATTCAGATCGGGTCATGGCGAGCGCCCTTCGGAGCGAAACGCTTAGGCGTCCGACTGGCCGTCGAGCTTGGCCTTGAGCAACGCACCCAGGTTGGTGGTGCCCGATGAGGTCGAGCCACTCTCAGAGGCCATCTTCTGCAGCACATCGGCGGCCTCGGCGCTGTCTTTGGCCTTGATCGAAAGATTGATCGAACGGGTCTTGCGATCGACGTTCACAATCATGGCCTCGACCGAGTCGCCCTCTTTCATGTGGCTACGGGCATCTTCAACGCGCTCACGCGAAATGTCGGATGCACGCAGATAGCCCTCGACATCGTCGGCGAGAGAGATCGTGGCGCCCTTGGCATCGACCGACTTCACAATGCCAGTGACGACCATGCCCTTCTCGAATCGCGAGGAGCCACCACCGCTCGAGGACGATGCGCCACCGGTCGGGTCTCCACTGAGTTGCTTCACACCGAGAGAGATGCGCTCGCGCTCGACATCAATGGCGAGAACCACGGCCTCGACCTCATCGCCCTTCTTGTAATTGCGAACAGCCTCTTCACCGGAATCCGTCCAGGAGAGATCCGAGAGATGCACCAGACCATCGATGTTGCCGGGCAGGCCAATGAATACGCCGAAGTCGGTGATCGACTTGATCTGACCAGAGACCTTGTCACCCTTCGAGACACTGGAGGCAAACTCTTGCCATGGGTTGGCACGGCACTGCTTCATGCCCAAGGAGATGCGACGACGCTCGCCGTCTATCTCGAGGACCATCACTTCGCCTTCGTCACCAACCTGAACCACCTTCGCGGGGTTCACGTTCTTGTTGGTCCAGTCCATTTCCGAGACGTGGACCAGGCCTTCAATACCCGGCTCGACCTCAACGAATGCACCGTAATCGGTGATGTTCGTGACCTTGCCAAACAGACGGGTGCCTTGGGGGTAGCGGCGTGCGATGCCATCCCAGGGATCATCACCGAGTTGCTTGATACCCAGCGAAACGCGGTTCTTCTCTTGATCGAAACGCAGCACCTTGGCTGTAACTTCCTGGCCCACGGTGAGGACTTCCGAAGGGTGACGCACACGACGCCAGGCCATGTCGGTGATGTGCAAAAGGCCATCGATGCCACCAAGGTCGACGAATGCGCCGTAGTCGGTGATGTTCTTGACCAGACCCGTGACCACCGAGCCCTCTTTGAGGTCCTCGATGAGTTTGGCGCGGTCCTCGCCTTGCGATGTCTCCACCACAGCACGACGCGAGAGCACCACGTTGTTGCGCTTGCGGTCGAGTTTGATAACTTTGAACTCAAGGGTCTTGCCCTCGATGTGCGAGGTGTCCTTCAGGGGACGTGTGTCGACCAGCGAACCGGGTAGGAAGGCACGAATGCCATTGGTCATGACGGTGAGTCCACCCTTGACCTTGCCATTGACAGTACCAATCACCAACTCGCCGGATTCAAGTGCCTGCTCAAGGCTCACCCAAGCCGCCAGGCGCTTGGCGCGATCGCGCGAGAGACGGGTCTCTCCACGGCCATCTTCTAGAGACTCAATGGCCACTGAAACAAAGTCGCCCTCTTTGACATCAAGAGCGCCTTGGTCGTTTAAGAATTCTTCAACGGGGATGAAGCTCTCGGACTTGAGTCCGGCATTCACCACCACATGGTTTTGATCCACTCGCAGAACTTCGGCGGTGATCACTTCTCCCGCACGCATTTCTTGGCGGGCAATCGACTCAGCAAACAGTGCAGCAAAAGAATCAGCGGGCGCAGAACCGCCCTGGGTAATAGGTTGAACAGGCATTAAAAGGTTTCCAGTTGCACACCGCCCGACAGCGCGAGCGATGGAGTTTTACCGCAGACCCCCCGAAAGAGTCTTTGGCAGATATGGCTTCAAGGCTTGCGCCCCAAGGCCCCCAAAACAACACCATCAAATAAACATCTACAAATACAGCGAGTCGACAAGGATATTAGAAAAGCTTTTTTTCTTCAAATAGTTGTATGGCCGCGCGATCTGATCCGATGGGCGGCCAAAACCGCCGCGACAGTCTCATCAATCGACTGGGCAGTGGAGTCGACCAGCACCGCCCCCGACTCGGGGTCGAACCTTAGCGGCGCCACGGGGCGGGCAGCATCCCGCGCATCCCGAGCCGCCAGGTCTGCGGCAATCGTTGCGACATCGGCCTGTATTCCTCGGGCCTGCAACTGGGCCACCCGGCGTTGGGCCCGGGCCTCGGGCGTTGCGGTCAGAAAAACCTTGGTTGCTGCCTGAAGGAAAACCACGGACCCCATGTCGCGGCCATCGGCCACCAGGCCCGGCGCTCGGGCCCAATCACGTTGGCGACGAAGTAAGGACCTGCGAACTTCGGGTAGGGCCGCCACCTCCGAGGCCCGATTGCCAATGGCCTCGGCCCGAATGGCCTGACTCACATCGCGCCCGTCGAGAAGAATCTGCTCTCCAACAAAGACCACGGGCATCTCCAGTGCCCAGGCGGCCAGCGTGGACTCATTGGCCGACCCAACCTCGGTGGCCAGGCCCAGCGCCGAAGCCTTATCGAGGCTGTAGAGCGCCAACAATCTGTAGAGCGAGCCACTGTCGAGGTAGCGATAGCCAAGCGCAGCCGCCACCCTTGCCGCCACCGTGCCCTTGCCTGAGGCGGTTGGCCCGTCGATGGCAATCACGTCCACCGCCTGCGCGCAGACGTCGGAGAGCACATCGAAGTACTCGGGGAAGGTTTTGTTGACGCAGGCGGGGTCTTGAATGAGGACCACCCTTGGATTCTCTGTCTCGGGAGAATGGCCCCGACGCTCGACTGAACAAACCACAGTCTCACCGCCGGGGCCATTAACCCCCGAGCCCCTCGAACTGGCGGCCTCATCAGTACGGCGGAGATGCCCATCTTGCGGGGCAACCGAAGGCGTTAACGCCCCTGCTGCCGGGAACACGGACTCGGGTGCAGTCTCCGGAGTTAACGGCCTCGCAGATGAACCGGCGGTCTCATCAGCACGGCGGAGATGCCCATCTTGCGGGGCGACCGAAGGGGTCAACGCCCCTGCCGGCGGGGACACGGACTCGGGTGCAGTCTCCGGAGTTAACGGCCTCCTGGACGAGACTGTGGTTTGTTCAGTCGAGACAGGAGGCCGTTCTCCGGAGTTGACATCCCCGCCGTGCCGAAAGGCCGCCAACGAAAACGCCATTGCCACCCGATGGTCCTCATACGTCTCAATCGATGCCGACTGCAATTGCGCCGGCGGATGCACCACCAACCAATCCTCGCCCACCTCCACCGTGGCCCCAAGCTTCTGAACCTCAGTCGCCATGGCCGCAATGCGATCGGTCTCCTTCACCCGCCACGACCCAATGTTTCGCAACTTTGTGGGCCCCTTTGCATAGAGCGCCATCGGCACCAAGGTCATGGCTGCATCGGGAATGTGATTGCAGTCCAAATCAATGCCCACCAAACCCTCTGGCCCTGCCGCGGTCTCAATGAAGTCGTCGCCCCAGCGAACCCTCGCCCCCATCTTCTCCAATGCGTCTGCAAATCGAATATCGCCCTGCAGGCTGTCACGCCCCACGCCCAACACACGCACCGGGCCCCCACCCAGAACACCAGCCGCTACAAAGTAAGAGGCCGAAGAGGCATCGCCTTCCACAACCAACTCACCGGGGCTCACCAGACCACCCTGCACTTCAAATACACCCGGAGAGGGCTCGGCAACCTTCACCGAAAACCGCTTGAGCAAGGCCAGAGTAAGGTCGACATAAGGCCGGCTGATCAACTCCCCTTCGGCCCGCACAACAACCACTGAATTGCCCGCGCGCTGTGAAAGCAGCGGCGCCATCTGCAGAATGCCCGTAAGAAATTGGCTCGAGGTCTGGGCACGAACCACCAATTCGGTCTGCGCCGACACATTGAATCCACCCCAGGCACGCAAGGGCGGGAACCCCTGGTTCGACTCGTACTCAATTCGTGCGCCCACGGCCAGCAGGCCATCCACCAGATCACCAATAGGCCGCTCATGCATTCGTGGCACACCATGCAAACGAATGCTGGTCTCGCTGTTCTCGAGCCCCGCAGCAATGGCGGGCAGCAGGGTTCGAATGGTCAGCCCAGAATTGCCAACGAAACATTCGGTGCTCTTGGCCGCCAGCGGAAATCGCCCCGCCACACCATGAACAAGAACATCGCCTCCTTGCTGTTCAATTCGAACTCCCAATTGACGCAGTGACTCCAACATCACCGCGGTGTCATCCGACACCAGAAGGCCGCGCAATTGGGTCACTCCGCTGGCCAGGGCCGCGAGCAACAAGGCGCGATTCGAGAAGCTTTTGCTGCCCGGCAGGCGCACCTCACCGCGTGCACCGTCGCGAAGGTCCATGGTGTAACTGTTCATTGGGGGCTTGCTAAAACTGGCGGCGCCAATCAGCGGCCTCGGACAGGCCCTGAATCAGCGCAGTGCGGTCGCCCTTCTCAAGTGCCTGCGAGAGACCATCAAACGCCAACCTCCAATGACCA
>VGHN01000034.1 GCA_016868255.1 Betaproteobacteria bacterium | reverse complement strand
ATCAAGGAGAACCATATTGCAGCCGCCGGCGGCATTGCGGCGGCCTTGAATGCCGCACACGCATTGAATGCGGGCGTGACGATTCAGATTGAGGTGGAATCACTCGATGAACTTCGAGAGGCTTTGAACGCGGGTGCAACCAGCATCCTGATTGACAACTTTTCACTGGCAGAGATGCAAGAGGCGGTGGCCGTTGCGGCCGCGCACGCAAAAGCGATGGGCGGTGAAGCGGCGCTTCTCGAGGCCTCGGGAGGCCTGGGCTTGGCCGACCTTCGTTCAGTGGCCGCCACTGGTGTGGACCGCATTTCGGTGGGCCGACTCACCAAAGACGTTAAAGCGGTCGACTACTCCCTTCGCGTGACCGCATCGGAGTGAGAATGGTGGGGTAGGCCACTGTCCATGTCTTTGGATAGTCTTGGCTAAAGTGCAGACCGCGGCTCTCTTTTCGCATGAGGGCCGAGCGAACAATGAGCTCGGCGCATTCGAGCAGATTGCGAAGCTCCAGAAGATCTCGGCTGATGCGAAAGTTGGCGTAGTAGTCCTGAACTTCGTCTTTGAGTAATTCGATTCGGTGAAGGGCACGCTCGAGCCGTCGATTGGTGCGCACAATTCCCACGTAGTTCCACATAAGAAGCCGCAGCTCGTCCCAGTTGTGGGAGATCACCACGGCCTCGTCGGCGTCCTCGACCTGGCTCTCGTCCCAGGCGAGCACGGGTTGCGAGGCAATGGGCTCGGCCGAGGCAATGGCGCGGGCCGCATTCTGTCCGATCACCACACACTCCAGCAGTGAGTTGCTCGCCAATCGATTGGCGCCGTGCAATCCGGTGTAGCCAGTCTCACCCACTGCATAGAGGCCGGGCAGGTCGGTGAGGCCGTCTAGATTCGTGACCACACCACCGCAGGTGTAGTGGGCCGCAGGCACCACGGGAATGGACCGCTTGCTGATGTCGATTCCAAGTGCCAGGCAGCGCGCATAAATGTTGGGGAAGTGCTCTTTTAAAAAGGCTTCGCCCAAGTGAGTGGCATTGAGATGAACAAAGTCGAGGCCATGCTTCTTCATCTCGAAGTCGATGGCGCGCGCCACGATGTCGCGCGGTGCGAGTTCGGCCCGAGGGTCGTGCTGCGGCATGAAACGAGTGCCGTCGGGGAGTTCTAGCCTGGCGCCTTCGCCACGCAATGCCTCGGTGATGAGAAAGCTGCGGTCCTCGGGGTGATAGAGGCAGGTGGGGTGAAACTGCACGAATTCCATATTCGCCACACGACAGCCCGCTCGCCAGGCCATGGCCACGCCATCGCCGGTGGCGGTCTCTGGGTTGCTGGTGTAGCGATAGACCTTGCCCGCGCCACCGGTGGCGAGCACAACAGCCGAAGCGGCCATGGCTTCCACCTGACTGGTCCCTAGGTTGAGTGCATAGAGGCCATAGCAGGACTTGGTGGGCTTGCTCGCACCGGGCTTGCGGTGCGATAGGTGCCTGCGGGTGATGAGATCGACCGCCATCCAGCCTTCGAGCAATTGAATATTCTTGTGGGCCCTGGCTTGCTCCAACAGTGTTTCGTGAATGGCTTTGCCGGTGGCGTCTGCTGCGTGGGCAATGCGCCGATGGGAGTGACCACCTTCTTTCACGAGGTGAAGACCACTCGGGCCCGATGGATCGGTGGTGAAGGGCACGCCCTTGTTTTTCAGCCAATGAATGGCCTGTGCGCTCTCTTGGGCAATGTGCTTGGCCACGGGCTCGACCACCAAGCCTGCACCGGCCTCGATGGTGTCGGCCACATGGGCCTCGATGTTGTCGTTGGCATCGAGGACCCCAACAATTCCACCCTGCGCCCAGGCCGTGGCTGCCTCGCCCAGGCTTCGCTTGGCAAGAATCACAACAGGCATGCGGTCGGCGATTTCAAGTGCCACTGCCAAACCCGCCAAACCGGAGCCCACAATGACAACGGGTTGGGTCTCGTTGGGCTTGGGTGCGGTGTACGACGAGGAGTGAATCGAGGCCGCGGTGTTTGCTTTGGAGGGGCTGGGGCTGTTCATTCGAGAGAGGGGGGAGGGGCCTGCGGACAAGAGAGCCTCGATCCCGAACCGGGCGGTTCAGGTGGGCAAAGTCAGCTGGGCTTCGGGTTCATCCGTCGGGGGACGCTCACGCCCACCCAGCAATTTCCAAGCCCTTGGTTCCAATATTGGTTCAGAGAGTAAAAGACCCTCGAGCCACAGGCAACTTGAGCATAGGCTCGACTGGGGTCTGGCGCAAGTCTTAAGCCAGCAGAGTGGCGAGGTCCTCTGAGGTGTTGGCCACTGCATCGGCCCCCCACTCAGACACCGGCCGATCGCTTGAGCAGAAGCCGAATGCGGCGGCCATAGTGAAGCAGCCTGCATTGAATCCACTCTGAATATCGCGGAAGTCATCGCCCACATAGACCACGGCCTCGGCGGGCAACTGCAGATACGCAATGGCATGACGAAGCGGCGCCGGGTGGGGCTTGGCATGCTCGGTGGTGTCACCACTTACACAGACCGCAAGCCGCGCACGAAGGCCCAGGTCGTCGATGAGGGGCTCGGTGAAGCGCTTGAATTTATTGGTGACGATGCCCCAGGGCATGCCTCGGTGCTCGAGGCTCTGAATGATGGGTTCGAGTCCGGGCATGAAGGCGGTGTGCCGGCTGAGGTCGCGCTGGTAGATATTTAAGAACTCGTCGCGAAGGGACTCAAAGTCGGGCGCATCCCATTCGACACCGAGTGCCTTCTGAATCATTCCTCTGGCGCCCTTGGATGCATAGGGACGAAGTTCTTCTAAGGCCATGGGGGACAGGCCCTGTTGGCGACGCAACTCATTGGCCACGCCGCCCAGATCGGCCGCGGTGTCGAGCAGGGTGCCATCGAGATCAAACAGCACCGCGCGGCGGTGGTGGGCATGCCAACGGGCGCGCCAGTCTGGCCTGGGCTTGGGCTCAGGCCAATCTTTGATCTGCAGGTCGGGATTGGTGCGAAGCGAGGGCTGGCTCATGCCGGCTTGCGACAGGCCATGATGTAGTTCACATCGGTGTCGCGCGAGAGCGAATAGACCTTGGTGAGTGGGTTGTAAGTCATGCCAATGAGTTCTACAACCTCAAGGCCTGCCTCGCGGGCGAAGCGCCCAAGTTCCGAGGGGCGTATGAACTTCTCGTAGCTGTGGGTGCCTTTGGGTAGGAGTCGCAGCACGTATTCGGCGCCAACAATGGCAAAGAGCCAGCTCTTTGGATTGCGATTGATGGTGGAGAAGACCAGGCCTGCACCGGGGCGGGCAAGGTCTGCACAACTCTGAACCACGGCTGCGGGGTCGGGCACATGCTCGAGCATTTCCATGCAGGTCACGAGATCGAAGCGGCCGGGATGCTGCTGCGCAAAGTCCTCGGTGGCAACAACGTGGTAATCCACGGGCACACCCGACTCCATGCTGTGAAGTTGCGCCACACGAATAGATTTTTCTGCGAGGTCAATGCCGGACACTTTCGCACCTCGACGGCCCATGGCCTCGGCAAGAATACCCCCGCCACAGCCGACGTCCAATACCTCTTGGCCCTTGACGGGAAAGCGCCCATCGATCCAATCGAGACGAAGCGGATTGATTTCGTGCAGGGGACGAAACTCGCTGGTGGGATCCCACCAGCGACTGGCCAGCGCACTGAACTTCTCGAGTTCAATGGGATCGACGTTGCTCGAACTCACTGGCTTACTTGGCGGTCTTGCTGCCGATGACTTCGATGGTCACGCGACGGTTCTGTGCACGGCCCTCTTTGGTGGTGTTGGTGGCCACGGGTTGCAACTCACCCTGGCCCTCCGCACGAATCTTGTTGGCAGGAAGCCCTTCGCTGACCAAGAAACTCTTCACCGCCTGGGCGCGTCTCTCGGAGAGCTTCTGGTTGTAATCGCGCGGGCCAATGGAGTCGGTATGGCCTTCAACAAGAATCTGCTCGAGAGTGATTCCCTTGCTGTTGGTCACCAGATCGCGAAGTGCTCGTTGGCCGGCTGAGTTGAGCAGGGCCTGATCGAATTCAAAAAAGCTGTCTGCTCTGAAGGTGACCCTCTGGGGTGCAGGGATGACTTGAGGGATGGTTTGGCCTGCGGGCAGGGGCGCTGCGGGGGTGGCTGCACCGGCTGGGGCACTGCGCGCTGTGAGACTTGTATCGCAATCGGCCGAGGCGAGTTCGGGCGTGAAAAAGCCCGCGCGAACACATTGGCCGGATCCATCTCGCACGATCTTCCCTGAGGAGTCCCTCCAATAGGCATCGCCTGGCTTGAGGGCAGGGGCCTGGGCGAAGGCAAGAGAGGCAGAGAGAAGGCCGCCAATGGCAGCGAGGAATTTGGTGGATTGAGTGAGTTTCATACGGAGCATTGTACGCCCGAGCAGACTCAAAGAACCTTTCCGGGGTTGAAAAGCCCCATTGGGTCAAGTGCCTGTTTGATAGACCGCATCAGCGCCATTTCGACCGGAGATTTGTAGTGGGCGGCCTCATCTCGGCGCAGCTGCCCCAGGCCATGCTCGGCACTAATCGAACCACCTCTTGCCATAACCGCATCGTGGACCATTCGACGAAGTCTGGGTTCGAACTCATCGACAAAGGCCTTGGCCTCGGCGTGCCGTTCGTTGCGTGCAAGACCTTTCAACCAATCACTGGGAGCGGCCAGATTGAAATGAAGATTCCCATCGCCCAGGTGCCCGAAATTGGAGAGTCGCAGCCCCTTCAACTCCTGTTGCAGTGAGAGCGCCATCTCCTCGCAGAAACCATTGATGCGTGAGATGGGGAGCGCGACATCGAGTTTGATTTGCGGCCCGTCTTCTGCCGCGGCCATGGTGATCTGCTCACGCAGATGCCAGAAGGATTGGGCCTGAGCAAGGGACTGGGCGGTGATGGCATTCAGCGCCACTTCTTGCTCCAGACTGTAAGCGAGTGATTGTTCTAAGGCCTCTTTTGCATGGGCCTGCGAGACTTGACTGCTCGATTCGATGAGAACGAAATGATGAGTGGTCTGCGGATGGGCGTTCAGCAAAATTCGTTCATTACGAAGGGGGCCCGCCTGCTCGGGGAAGTATTCAAGCACTGGCGTGAGTGCCGTGGGACTCATTAATTCGAATGCGGTGAGCAGGCTGCCGAGCTGCTGTTTGGTCTCTTGAAGCAGGGCGACGGCCTTGGCAATGTTCTCCACTTCGACCCATGCAGTGCAGAGGCCCTTGGGCGCGGGCTCGAGTGCGAGAACCGCTGCGGTGATGATGCCCAGGGTGCCCTCGGAGCCGATGAATAGATCGCGCAGGTCGTACCCCGTGTTGTCTTTTCGAAGGCCACGAAGGCCAGACCATAACTCTCCCGAAGCGGTCACAACCTCGAGACCCAGACACTGGCGACGCGCATTGCCATAACGAATTACTGCA
>VGHN01000033.1 GCA_016868255.1 Betaproteobacteria bacterium | reverse complement strand
AGCCGGCCTTTGCCCGGGGGTTCAACCTGGGGGCCCATGTTGGAGACGCACTGGATCGGGTGGCGCAGCATCGATCGCTTTATGAACAGGCCATCGGATCAAGCCCCGTATGGCTCAATCAGGTACACGAGAGGGCCGTTCTGAACCTTGACTCTCTTATCGAGCAGGAGCCCGCTGAGGTCGGCAAAGCGATTAATTCGGACCAAGCCTTCCGGCCGGCAACGGCCGATGCATGTTTCACCACCCGAACCGGAAAGGCCTGCACGATCATGTTTGCGGACTGCTTGGCCGTGCTCGTTGCCCATTCTTCCGGACGAGTCGTGGGCGCCGCACACGCGGGGTGGCGGGGGCTTGCGGGCGGGGTCTTGGGTGCGCTGCTGGAGGAAATGAACAGGAATTGCCCGAGTGGCCCAGTCGGGAATCAATGGCTTGCTTGGCTGGGTCCCTGCATTGGCCCCGATCATTTTGAGGTCGGCCCCGAAGTAGTCGAGGCCATGGTTTCGGCTGGGCTCACGGCCCGAGCCATACCGGGCCGGGGCGATCGGTTCCATCTGAACTTACAAGAGTTGGCAATCGAGGCTCTTCAGCGAGCCGCAACGCGTCTGGGGGGCAGGGTAGAGGTCCTGGGACACGACCCACGTTGCACCTATGCCGACGCAAGGGGATGTTTCTCACACCGAAGAGACGGCCAATCAGGCCGTATGGCCGCTTCCATCTGGCTCTCTGAGGAGGCGAAATGATTTGATTTCCCCTCAGTTGCGACGCACAATTGGGTTAGACCCAGCGGAGGCCGAGCGTCCCATTCGGGAGCGTGGCTCGGGGTGGCTGGGAATGGGTTTAGCAAAAAAAAATAGAGGGCCGTGGTTACTCTGGTAGCGCTGCGGCCCAGCACAGAGGGGAGTCGCCAATTCATGAATCAGCCTCAAATGGTCCCATCGCTTGAGAAGCTTCAGTCTATTCAGCAGGAGTATTTCCAGAAGCTCTCGGCTGTTCTGACTTCATCGGAACAAGCCAGCAAAATGGCCTCGACCGACCGACGCTTTGCTTCACCGTGCTGGGTCAATAGCAACCCTTTCTCCACCATGGCAGCGCTCTATCTGCTCAATGCCGAGACGCTGATGGCCATGACCGACGCGGTGGACATGGATGAGAAATCCCAGCAGAAACTGAAATTCATGGTGCAGCAGTGGGTCGATGCGGCCTCGCCATCAAACTTCTTGGCAACCAACCCCGATGCCCAACAAAAGCTGATTGAGTCCAAAGGCGAGAGCCTTCGCGTTGGGCTGGAGCAACTCGTTTCCGACCTGAGCAAGGGTCGCATCACTCAAACCGATGAATCCGTATTCGAGTTGGGAAGAAACCTCGCCATCACACCTGGCGCAGTGGTCTTCGAGAATGAAATCTTTCAGTTGATTCAGTACACCCCCACCACCCCGAAGGTGGGGAGCCGGCCCCTTCTTATGGTCCCGCCGAGCATCAATAAGTTCTACATCATGGACCTACAACCAGAGAGTTCCCTGGTGAAGTTTGCTTTGGATCAGGGTCATCAGGTGTTCCTAGTGAGCTGGGTCAACCCAGGGGCCGACCTCGAGTACCTCCGCTGGGACGACTACGTAGAGGATGGCATCCTCAAGGCGATCGATGTCACCAACGAGATTGCGGGCAGCGATGACCTCAACATTCTAGGGTTCTGCGTGGGCGGAACGATGACCGTCACGGCCTTGGCAGTTCTTGCGGCCAGAGAGCAACAGAAGGTGAACTCCCTCACGCTGATGACCACCTTGCTGGATTTCTCCAACACGGGTGTGCTCGATATCTTCATCAACGAGCAGCATGTGTCCATGCGTGAATCGCAGATTGGTGAGGGAGGAATTCTTCCTGGGCAGGAATTGGCCACCACGTTCTCTTTCCTGCGTCCCAATGACTTGGTGTGGAACTACGTGGTGAAGAACTACCTCAAGGGTGAGAACCCCCCGCCTTTCGATATTCTTTACTGGAACTCCGACAGCACCAATATGCCCGGTCCATTCTTCACTTGGTACCTTCGCAACACCTACCTCGAGAACAACCTCATCAAGCCCAACAAGGTCAAGATAGCGGGCGAAAAAATCGACATCCGAAAGATCAAGATGCCGGTCTATGCCTTTGGGGCTCGAGAGGACCACATTGTTCCCTGGGAGTCGGCCTGGACTTCCGCATCGGAGCTCGGCCCGAAGACACGCTATGTGCTGGGCGCCAGCGGACACATCGCAGGCAGTATCAATCCCGCCTCTAAAAACAAGCGTTCGCACTGGGTTGCACCAAGCCTTGGCAAGTCCTCGAAAGAGTGGCTCGAGAAATCGACCGAGGTTCCCGGCAGTTGGTGGAACGACTGGGCGGCGTGGCTCAAGCCCATGAAAGGCACGGAAGTGGCTGCACCCAAGAAGCTGGGCAAGGCCAACAAGTACAAGGTGATCGAAGACGCACCCGGTCGCTATGTGCAAGTTCGACACGGAAAATAAAAATATAACCATGCAAGGAGACCTTCAACATGACTCAAAAAGTCGCTTACGTCACAGGAGGAATGGGGGGAATCGGCACCTCCATCTGCCAAGAGCTTCATAAAGCAGGTTTCAAAGTTATTGCGGGGTGTGGCCCAAGCCGCGATCACGCCAAGTGGCTTGCCGAACAAAAGGCCGAGGGATTCACGTTTTACGCCTCAGTGGGAAACGTGGCCGACTGGCAGTCCACCGTTGAGGCCTTCGTTCGCGTGAAAGCCGAGCACGGAAACCCAGACATTCTTGTAAACAATGCGGGCATCACCAAGGACGGTCTCTTCCTGAAGATGACCCGCGATCAATGGGATGCGGTGATGGACACCAATCTCAACAGCCTCTTTAACGTCACCAAACAGGTGGTCGAAGGGATGGTCGCCAAAGGCTGGGGCCGGATCATTAATATCTCGTCAGTGAATGGTCAGAAGGGGCAGTTCGGCCAGACCAACTATTCCACGGCAAAGGCGGGTATTCATGGCTTCACCATGGCCTTGGCTCAGGAACTGGCTGCGAAAGGCGTTACTGTCAACACCATTTCTCCAGGGTATATCGGAACAGACATGGTTCGTGCCATCAAGCCCGAGGTACTCGAGAAAATCGTTGGCACGATTCCGGTCAAGCGGCTTGGCGAGCCAGCAGAGATCGGCTCGATTGTGACTTGGCTGGCCTCAGACTTAAGCGGTTTTGCAACGGGTGCAGACTTCTCGCTCAACGGTGGCCTGCACATGAGTTAATGGATTTTTGTGAGCGGACATGGGAAAACAAGACCAACTTAGACTGATCAAGAAGTATCCGAATCGTCGTCTCTATGACACCAAGACGAGCACCTACATCACGCTCGCAGATGTCAAGCAGTTGGTCTTGTCGCAAGAATCGTTCTCGGTGGTCGACGCCAAGACCAGCGAAGACCTCACGAGAAACATCCTCCTGCAAATTATTCTGGAGGAGGAATCTGCCGGTGTGCCCATCTTCTCAACCCAAGTGCTCGCGAATGTCATTCGCTTCTACGGCAATGCCATGCAAGGAATGATGGGAACGTACTTAGAGAAAAACATTCAGGCGTTCACAGATATCCAAAACAAAATGCAGGAGCAGTCGCAGGCTTTTGTTTCGGGCAAGGGGGCCGCGGGGCAAGAGGCCTGGACCCAATTCATGGCGGGCCAGGCCCCAGTTATGCAGACCCTGATGAGCAACTACATCGACCAGAGCAAGAAGGTCTTCATGCAGATGGAAGACCAAATGCAGAACAATGCCAAGGCCATGATGTCAGGCTTTGGCTTTCCGCCCGCAAATAAAAAAGACCAGTAGGCAGCGAGAATGTCGCAGCCTACCGTTGGTTTCGTATCGCTTGGCTGTCCCAAGGCCTTGGTCGATTCGGAACGCATCCTTACTCAACTGCGCGCAGAGGGATACGAGATCTCCTCCGGCTACGAGGAAGCCGACTTGGTGGTGGTCAACACCTGCGGATTCATCGACGAAGCCGTGCAGGAGAGCCTGGATGCGATTGGCGAGGCCCTCACCGAGAATGGCCGGGTCATTGTCACCGGCTGCCTTGGATCCAAGCCAGGCAAAGGGGGAGCCTCCCTCATCACCGAGACGCATCCCAAGGTGCTTGCGGTAACCGGCCCCCATGCAACAGCAGAGGTGATGCAGGCCATCCATACCCATCTGCCCAAGCCCCACGATCCATTTACCGATCTGGTGCCAGAGCAGGGCATTCGACTCACTCCACCGCACTACGCCTACCTAAAGATCTCAGAGGGCTGCAACCACCGATGCAGTTTCTGCATCATTCCTGCGATGCGAGGCGACCTGGTATCGCGGCCCATTGGCGAGGTCATGCGTGAGGCCGAGGCACTGGTGAAGTCGGGCGCTCGGGAGTTGCTGGTGATCTCGCAAGACACGAGTGCCTACGGGGTGGATATTAAGTATCGAACCGACTTTGTCAGCGGGCGCCCCACCAAGACCCGCCTCACGGAGCTCGCTGAATGCCTCGGAGAACTCGGTGTCTGGGTGCGGCTTCACTATGTCTATCCCTATCCGCACGTGGATGAGGTCATTCCACTCATGGTGCAGGGGAAGATTCTTCCTTATCTGGACATCCCCTTTCAACACGCCGACCCCGAGGTACTGCGCCGAATGAAACGGCCAGCCTCTGCAGAGAAGGTCTTGGATCGCATTCAGGCTTGGCGCAAGCAGTGTCCAGACCTCACCATTCGCAGCACCTTTATTGCCGGGTTTCCAGGAGAGACCGAGGCCCAGTTTCAGACGCTTCTCGACTTCCTGACAGAGGCGCAGATCGATCGGCTCGGCTGCTTCGCCTACAGCCCCGTGGAAGGTGCGGCGGCCAATGCACTCGATGGTGCACTTCCCGATGAAGTCCGGCAGGAAAGGCAAGACCGCCTCATGGCCCATCAAGAGGAGATCTCTGCGTCTCGCCTCGCCCGCTGGAGAGGCCAGCGCATTCAGGCGCTTGTCGATGGTTTCGATATCGACGAGGGTTGCTTGATCGCACGTGGGCCGGGCGATGCCCCCGAC
This sequence comes from Betaproteobacteria bacterium, assembly GCA_016868255.1. GTDB lineage: Bacteria > Pseudomonadota > Gammaproteobacteria > Burkholderiales > Burkholderiaceae_A > Hahnella. The sequence goes on along the minus strand of VGHN01000033.1, from coordinate 1,259 downwards.
ATCGACGGAATCATTCGTGTGCACAAGGATCCGAACAGCCGCCATGCCATTGAGGTCGAGGTGGGTGCGTTCATCGAAATCGAAGTCACCGACTCCGACAGCTATGACCTGGAAGCCGTCTTCTTAAGGAATATTTCCCCCGCATCCATGTGAATTCAATAATTAAGTTAAATCAAAGGAGGCCCTATGCGTGAAGTCGTTGTTTTGAGTGCCGTTCGTTCTGCCATTGGCGGTTTCAGTGGAAGTCTCTCGAGCCTTGAGCCCTGTGAACTCGGAGGCATGGTGATGAAGGAGGCCATTGCTCGCTCCAGCGTAGACCCCAACCAGGTGAACTACACCGTGGTTGGAAACTGCATCCCCACCGAGGTTCGCTCGCCGTATGTCTCCCGCGTGGTGTCCATTCAGGCCGGGCTTCCCATGAGCTCTGTTGCGCTCACCATCAATCGCCTCTGTGGCTCCGCACTGCAGGCCGTGGTTTCGAGCAGTCAGAATATTCTGCTCGGGGACAGCGATTACGGCATTGGCGGCGGCGTGGAAGTAATGAGCCGTGGGGGCTACCTCAGTCCCGCCATGCGATCCGGCGCACGGATGGGTGACACCAAGCTAATCGACACGATGGTTGCCACCCTTACAGACCCCTTTGGTGTCGGGCATATGGGCATCACTGCCGAGAACCTGGCGGCCAAGCATGGCCTCACCCGCGACGACCAAGACGCATTCGCCTTGGAATCCCAGAACCGGGCGGCGAAGGCCATCGCAGAAGGGCGCTTCAAGTCACAGATCGTGCCGATTACCATCGCGAGCAAGAAGGGCGACGTGGTCTTCGACACCGATGAGCATCCAAGGGCCACCACGATGGAGGCCCTGGCCAAGATGAAGCCCGCCTTTAAGAAGGACGGCACTGTTACAGCCGGCAATGCGTCGGGCATCAATGACGCAGCGGCCTTTCTGGTGCTGGGTGAGGCGAGTGTGGCCGCCAAAAATGGACAGAAGCCGCTGGCCCGCGTGGTGAGCTATGCAGTGGCCGGGGTGCCCAACGACGTCATGGGCGAGGGGCCCATTCCGGCCACACAGGTGGCCCTAAAGCGCGCCGGACTCAAGATCGATCAGATCGATGTCATCGAGTCCAATGAGGCCTTCGCAGCCCAGGCGCTCACCGTGACCAAGGTGCTTGGGTTTGACCCAAAGAAGGTCAACGTCAATGGAGGCGCCATCGCGCTGGGCCATCCGGTGGGAGCCACAGGAGCCGTCATTGCCAC
>VGHN01000032.1 GCA_016868255.1 Betaproteobacteria bacterium | reverse complement strand
TCGCGGTGACCTCCTTCTCGCCCGCATTCTTAAAGATGAGCGTGACCTTGATGCTCGACCCTTCTTTGAGGGTGTCGTTCAGGCCCATGAGCATGAGGTGATAGCCCTGCGGATTGCCTGGCGCCAATGAGACCTTCCCACCGGCTGGAAGATCAATATTGGGTACTTCACGCATCTTCATCATGCCGCCATCCATGGACATGGTGTGGAGTTCAACGCGCTTTGAGGCAGACGAACGCGCGCCCACGAGTTGGTCAGCGGCGCCCTTGTTCTCTATCTCTTTAATGTGAACCACACCGTTGGGTTGGCCGGGCTTGGAAGCTTGGGCATAGACGTGCTCAATCTCGAGGGAACCGTGGCGAATGGAGTCGGCCTGGGCAGAGAGCGACATTCCGAGGGCGGCGACTGCTAGAAGAATACTTTTCATGAGTTCAATTCCTTAAATGTGATGAAGGGCGCGGCCGCCACAAATGAAGGCCACCGCCACAAAAAAGAACGGCTAGACCCAGTGCGGTGGGCCCCGTGCACGCTTGAGGGCCAGTGCCAGATTTTGGCGGGAGGGCGCGCATTGCGGCGGGAGCAGACTTGCAAGAAGCCGTGGCAAATAGACGTGCACCGACGGAACATCCGGGGACGGTGCCCCGGAGACGAAACACCACTGACAGTGGGCATTGACGAGCAGAGTGCCCGAACCCGACGAATCGTGCGAGGTGCTCGATGAAGCCAGGCAGAGCCCGTAGGCGCGCTCAAGGAGAACCACCCGCGGGTCCGGCGCCAGGCGAGTAAAGGCATGGAAAGAGGACCAGGCAACCACCAAGGCAAGGAGGACAGCCATGGGTGCAAGTCGTGCCGAGAAGGCATACCCGATTGGCCGATGCGAGTTCATAAGCGCATTCTACTGAGGTGCCCACTGACGGAACTCGACAGTCGAGTGATCCGAATCATGAGAGCGGTCATTCACTTATCAAAACTATGGCTTTTGAGGTGGAATTAGTTTTTTCCTATCGATAGAGTTGGAACAAACAATTAGACGTCTTGAACAAGAGCCGTCTACCCTTCATTTCCACTCAATCCCAAACAGGAGATCCCTATGACCGATTTATCGATGTGTCCCGTGATGCACGGCGGCAACACGTCGGGCACCAAGAGCAATATGGAGTGGTGGCCCACCACGCTGAACCTCGACATCCTTCACCAACACGACACCAAGACCAACCCGCTCAAGGGCTTCAACTACCGTGAAGAGGTCAAGAAACTCGATGTCAATGCACTGAAAAAAGACCTCACTGCCCTGATGACCGACAGCCAAGAGTGGTGGCCAGCGGACTGGGGCCACTACGGCGGCCTGATGATTCGTATGGCATGGCACGCCGCAGGAACCTACCGCGTCTCTGACGGACGTGGCGGCGGCGGGACGGGTGCCCAACGCTTTGCACCCCTGAACTCTTGGCCCGACAACGCCAACCTGGACAAGGCGCGTCGTCTGCTTTGGCCAATCAAGAGGAAATACGGCAACAAGCTCTCCTGGGCCGACCTTCTCATCCTGGCTGGAAACGTGGCCTACGAGTCTATGGGACTGAAGACCTATGGCTATAGCTTTGGCCGTGAAGACATTTGGCATCCCGAGAAGGACATTTACTGGGGTTCCGAGAAGGAGTGGCTGGCTGCTGCCCGTTATGACGGCGCTGGCGAGAACCGTGAATCACTGGAGAACCCTCTTGCAGCCGTGCAAATGGGCCTTATCTATGTGAACCCTGAGGGTGTGGGTGGCAAGCCAGATCCCCTTCGCACCGCCCATGACGTTCGCATCACATTTGCCCGCATGGCCATGAACGACGAAGAGACTGTTGCCCTAACCGCCGGCGGCCACACCGTGGGCAAAGCGCACGGCAATGGCAGCGCAGCCGATCTCGGTCCCGATCCCGAGGGCGAGAATGTAGAGACCCAGGGCCTTGGATGGCTCAACAAGAAGGGCCGTGGCGTGGGCCGTAACACCGTGACCAGCGGCATTGAGGGTGCTTGGACGACCCACCCCACCAAGTGGGACAACGGCTACTTCCACCTGCTGCTCAACTACGACTGGGAACTCAAGAAGAGCCCAGCCGGCGCCAACCAATGGGAGCCAAAGAACATCAAGGAAGAGGACAAGCCCGTGGACGTGGAGGATCCCTCGATCCGCTACAACCCGATCATGACCGATGCCGACATGGCCATGAAGATGGACCCCGAGTACCGCAAGATCTCTGAGAAGTTCTACAAAGATCCCGCTTACTTCTCGGAAGTCTTCGCCCGCGCATGGTTCAAGCTGACCCACCGCGACATGGGTCCGCGCACCCGTTACATCGGACCCGAAGTTCCGAAAGAGGACCTGATTTGGCAAGATCCAATTCCCGCCGGCAACAGCAAGTACGACGTTGCTGCAGTGAAGGCAAAGATCGCTGCCAGCGGCCTCTCGATCGCCGAGATGGTCGCCACCGCATGGGACAGCGCTCGCACCTTCCGTGGCTCTGACTACCGCGGTGGTGCCAACGGTGCCCGCATTCGTCTGGCTCCCCAGAAGGATTGGGAAGGCAACGAGCCTGCTCGCCTCTCGAAGGTGCTCGGTAAGCTCGAAGCGATTGCCAAAGAGACTGGCGCAAGCGTGGCCGATGTCATCGTGCTGGCCGGTAATGTTGGTATTGAGCAGGCGGCCAAGGCTGGCGGCTTTAATGTCACGGTGCCCTTCCATGCTGGCCGTGGCGATGCCACCCAAGAGCACACCGATGTCGAGTCCGTGGGTGTACTCGAGCCCCTGGCCGATGGCTATCGCAACTTCGTGAAGAAGGCCTATGCGGTTACCCCCGAGGAGATGCTCCTCGATCGCACTCAACTCATGGGCCTGACCGCTCAAGAGATGACCGTGTTGATCGGTGGCATGCGTGTTCTGGGAACCAACCATGGTGGCACCGCCCATGGCGTCTTCACCGATCGCGTTGGCGTTCTGAGCAACGACTTCTTCGTCAATCTCACCGACATGGCTTACAACTGGAAGCCCACCGGCAAGAACAGCTATGACATCGTTGAGCGCAAGAGCGGCAAGACCAAGTTCACCGCAACCCGTGTGGACCTGGTCTTCGGTTCGAACTCGATCCTACGTGCCTATGCCGAGGTCTATGCCCAAGACGACAACAAGCAGAAGTTTGTTGACGACTTCGTGGCCGCCTGGACCAAGGTGATGAACGCCGATCGCTACGATCTGCAGAAGTAAGTCGCTTTAGCACCATTCAGTGCCAGTAAGCAGCCCGGTCCCGAGAGGGATCGGGCTTTTTTATTCTTTGGCTGAATGGTTGCCTGCACGAAAGAGTTGCCTTGGCTGGTGACCTGTCTTGGCTGGTGACTTTCCTTGGCTGGTGACTTGCGTCGACTAATCGACTCCATTGGCGCCCCAGGGCATGGCATAGCCATTGCTTTAACGGAGGTGAATACCAAACCCATTTGGGGGTCCTGTGTCGACTATCGACAACAATCTGCCGTCACCACTGGCCTATATCCCGAGCTCGGGACAAGGAGAGGACAAGGGAGTCCACCATCGACTCCCCGACGGTCGACCCGTGACCTACGCCGACATCATGCGCGCCGTTCAGGAGGGGCGGGGCGATGAGGATGTCTCACCATTCTTTACGGGCCAGACCAACGCACAGGCCCTGGGTGCCTACCGGGTGGCAAATATCGTCAATGACCCACCGTTTTTCCTAAGCGCCGCCGTGGCACTCGCACAGCGCTCGATCTTTGGCCTGACCTCTGCAATTGCCAGCTCGCTGACAGCGTCGAGGCCACCGGTCGAAGTGACCGACCCTCTCAAAAGCAGCCTCGCCGCCGTCGACTTGAACCCCCCCAAAAATGCAGAGCCGATTTTCAGAGAGCATGTGGCCCATCGAGAGAGTGACCCGCAATCCGGAGAATGAAGTCCCCCAACCGATCGAGCGCAAAACGCGCTGAAAACCTGATCGGATTCAATTCCCAAAAGCCAGCACCACTGAAACTGCTCCAAAAATTGGCTCGTGGTCTTTGCTCCAACTAAATTCCAGATAGCGCGGCATCGACAGCTGCAACCAGCAGACTGCTCTGGGCCGCAACGTTGTCAACAGCCCGTCGAAGAACTTTTTTTGGGAGCGGTGCTGTGTAGTGCGCAAGGGCCTGCATTCGCTCGCCCTTTACAACGATCAGAGGGCACAGAGCAGTTGGCGCCTTAATAGTCGCGTCGTAGATCGCAAGTGGAATCGTCAGTCGTGTAGACAAGGCATCGAGCAAATCGCTCTGGATCACAACAACGTAGGGAATGCCGTCGGCGGCGCTCTTACTGGGGTTGGAAAAAACATCGTACTGGGCCATTTTTCAGCCACTTACCATGGACGCAAGTCTGCGCCTGGGATGCCGCTCTCCTCAAACCGAGCGTTCTCTGCAGCGATCCAGTCTCGAAAATCTGATTCAAAACGTTTCCTCTTGTCGGCAGAGGTGGCCCTGTCTTGGTCTGCTTGAAGGGCCTGGTAATGCTCGACCGAGATGATTACGGTGTCGAGTTGACCAGCCTTTTCAACAAACACGGGCTCACGCTTGGCAAGGGCAGATAGCCTGCCGAATCGGTTTTTGGCTTCGGTCGCTGAGACGCGCATGGTGGATCTCCCTTAAGAATAGCCATTTTAGCCATTTTGCAAGACGAGTGGCAACCACGTAAGAGGTGTTTCGGGTAAATCGACTGCCTCCTCGAAGGAGTCCCAGAACCGAGGGCCGCTGAAACTGCTCCAAAATACGGGGCATGCGAATCGTTGGCCTCACACTATCGCTGTTTGCGGCACTTGCAATTCTTCACACGAGTGGCCCACGGGCGGAGCCTCCCCCTATTGAGTCGGTGTTGCGACTCAGCGACCAGACAACCCTCTTCTACCGGCAGTGGACACCAGGCGATCCAAAGATCGTTGTTCTTGGCGTGCACGGTTTCAATGACCATAGCAAGGCCTTTGCCCCGCTGGCTCGGGCCCTTGTGGAGCGGCGTCAAGCCGTAGTCTATGCCTATGACCAGCGCGGATTCGGTGCCAATACAAGGCCAGGCGTTTGGGCAGGCGAAGACCGGCTTGTGGATGACCTGCGAGAGGTTGCCCAGATGCTCAAGCAACGTCACCCTGGACTTCCGCTGGTTGTTGTGGGAGAGAGCATGGGCGGAGCAGTTGTGCTTCGCGCGAGCACCGAGAGGCCGGGCCTAACAGCAGACAGAATCATTCTGAAGGCAGCTGCGATATGGGGCGCCGAGGCGATGCCCTGGTATCAACGTGCGAGTCTCCAGTGGTTCAATGCCATCGCACCCGACTTCACCTTTACTGGCCGAGGCATTCAGAGTTTGGGCATCCGCCCCACAGACGATCCGGCCGTGTCGAGGGACCTGAGTCTTGATCCGCTCTTTATCAAGGAGACTCGCGTAAGCAGTCTTTACGGAGTGACCCAACTTATGGGCCAGGCACTCAATCATCCAATCGAGTTTCCAGTGCCCACCCTCGTTCTATACGGACTCAAGGACAAGATCATTCCGCCGCAACCCACCTGCTATTGGCTCACACGGCTCGTGAGTATCCCTTCGCAATCCCCAGCGAATCTGCGATTCATTGTCTACCCCAATGGCTGGCACATGCTCACCCGACAGCTAGAGGCCAAACGCGTCATTCGCGACATTGAGGCGTGGATTGGCGGCGGGGAATCGGTTCAAGAAGCAACCCCGATGCTCGAAACCGAGGAGGCACGAGCCGTGGTTTGCCGGTGAGTGCTTACGCGTTGCAGAGAAGCTGAGCGCTAAGCTGATCTCTCGTGAGATAGCACCTGCCGCAGCTAATGTGCTGGGGTCAAATAGATCAAGTTCTGGTGGTGTCAGGGATTCGAACCTCCTGTAAGAGGTTCACAGAACTTGCGGCTCGTGGCGCCACACGCTACGATTGCGAAATGATTCGAAGTTTCAGGCACAAGGGCGTTGAGCGCTTCTTCAAATCCGGTTCGCGTGCCGGGATCCAGGCTGCTCATGCCCCGCGCCTGGCTCGGCAACTTTCAGCACTAGATGCCGCATCGCGGCCAGAAGACATGAACAGACCCGGCTGGGACTGGCACCCCATGAAGGGCAGCCTTTCTGGTCACTGGTCAGTCAGCATTAACGGCAACTGGCGTCTGACCTTTACGTTTCAAAATGGCGATGCTGTGCTGGTCAATTACCGAGACTACCACTGAGGTGACTATGAATTCGATGTTTAACCCCCCCCATCCTGGCCTCACCCTGAGAGACGACGTCCTGCCTGCGCTGAACCTGCAGGTTGGCGAAGCTGCTCTCCAGTTGGGAGTCGACCGCACAACGCTGTCCAAAGTACTCAATGGAAGAGCAGCGATCAGTCCCGCGATGGCACTGCGCATTGAGCGCTGGCTTGGCAGAGATCACGGTGGCGCTGCAGAGGTTTGGCTTGAACAGCAAACCGCTTATGACTTGTGGCAGGCTCGCCAAGCAACGAAGGCTTCGAAAGTCTTGTCCCAAGTGAAGCCCCTTAAGCTGCAGGCCGCCTAATCCGTTTCGTCGGACCGAATAGCAAGTTCGAATCCTGTGGCGGAGACGGTGAACCTAGCGGCTGGCAAGTAAGCCTCAGCCGGAGCCGTTACGCAACAGAATCATTAATAGCCCAAGGAACCCTGGTTTGTTAACGCCTTGATTTCTCGGGTGCTAGCAATAGTCTGGCTTACCTCGTTCTGAGTTCTTACCTTGCCTACTAAGACCCGCTTCGATCCAGTGAGGGCTCGGATGTGGGAATGCTGTGGGAACAGAGAACTTGGAGATTCTGTCTTGCCTTACCGCACCGCCTTAGAGGTCAAACACCTTAGCCGTCCCGGCCGCCACTCGGTCGGCGACAACCTGCACTTATTGAT
>VGHN01000031.1 GCA_016868255.1 Betaproteobacteria bacterium | reverse complement strand
TCATCGTGGGCGGGATAGTGATCCTCTGGGTGGAGGCCTGGCAGGCCCGGCACCCAGAGTGCATCAGGGTTCAGTGCATAGAGGAGATGACGAGTCGAGACGCATTGAAGATCGGGCTTGCGCAGGCTTTTGCACTGATTCCCGGCACCAGTCGATCCGGTGCCACGATCATCGGTGGAATGATCTTCGGCTTCTCTCGCCAGACGGCGACCGAGTTCTCTTTCTTTCTGGCAGTGCCCACCCTGGTTGCGGCCGGAATCTACAGCCTGGCCAAGCAGTGGGCGTATCTGTCTGCGAGCGACTTGCCCATATTTTTAATAGGTGCCGTCTCGGCTTTCCTGAGCGCCATGGTTGTCATTCGATGGTTGATTCGCTTTGTGAGCCAGCACAGTTTTGCTGGTTTTGCCTACTACCGCATTGCCTTCGGGCTGCTGGTGCTGGTCACTTGGCAGTTGGGCTGGGTGGACTGGAGTGCTTCCTGAAGCAGAGGTCGGCAATGGGGTGGCCCAGCCGCATGCCTCGGGACTCGAATTTCGTCTGCGGCCGCCAGTCGGGACGCTCGGCAAAGCCGCCAGCGGGGGAATGATTCCTCAGCCAAGGCTCGGCCGAGAGCACCTGCAGCATTTGATCGGCATACTCCGGCCAGTCCGTGGCGCAGTGCAGGTAGCCCTCTGGTGCGATTCGACTGGTCAGTAAGGAGACGAACTCCGCCTGGATGATGCGCCGCTTGTGGTGGCGCTTCTTGGGCCAGGGGTCGGGGAAGAATATATGGGCGGCATGCAGGGCCAGAGGGGTGATCGCGTGCCGAAGAATGGATACGGCATCGTCCTCGATGATGCGAATATTGCGAAGACCAAGGGTTTCGATGCGCTGAAGCAGTGCACCGATCCCTGCCGGATAGACCTCGATACCTAGGAAATTCCATAAGAGATTTTTCTGCGCAATTGTGGCGGTGGTCTCTCCCATACCGAAGCCAATCTCCAAAACCACCGGATTTCGATTCCCAAAAAGGGCCTCGAAGTCGATGGGGGAACCCGGCTTTGACAGTACCCACTTTGCCGCGAGATCAAGCCTGGCCTTGCGTTGACCGACTGTAATCTTCCCCTGACGGCGCACAAAGCTGCGGATGTGACGCTCATGGTCGGGTGGCATTGTCATGCGCAGGGGCGGGCTCTTGTTGTCATTCGCAAGAGTGTCGCAGATCGGCGTGCTTGAAAAATTTGCTTTGCCACTTGCACATGAATCGAAAACCATTGATACACTCTCACTTCCAACTACAACTCTTCTCACATCCAAAGAGGGAACATGAATAAAGCCGATCTCGTTGAAGCCGTGGCCAGCGCCGCTGATCTCTCCAAGTCCAAAGCCGATGACGTCATCGGCGCCCTGATCTCCACGATCGTGAAAGCCGTCACCAAAGGCGACAGCGTTCAGCTCGTGGGTTTCGGAACCTTCTCATCGGGCAAGCGTGCCGCTCGCACGGGCCGCAACCCCCGCACCGGAGAGACCATCAAAATTGCCGCGGCCAAGACCGTGAAGTTCACTGCAGGCAAGGCGTTTAAAGACTCCGTCAACAAGCGCAAGTAATTGTCAGTGGTATCCCCGAAACCCAGGGCGTTGGTTCCCCCTGGGTTTCTCTCTTTAACAGAGAGGAGACCAACCAAATGAACGCTTGGTTAAACCTTCGGGAGTTGCTCAACCTTCTTGCATCCGATGCAGAGGTGAAAAAGCTCGATGACCGCACCCAACGGGTTTTGGAGTGGGTTGTCACTCACCACGACCCCCACCAACCCATGTACGTCCAACACATTGTGTCGCAGTCGGGTGTTGCCTCTCCGGCAACCATCCACAAGGCACTCGGCTTGCTCGAGCGCTGTGGTTATCTGAATTTCGAGGTCGACATTGTCGACTCTCGCAGACGGATCGTCTCTCCTATGCCCAAGGCCATTGCGCTGCTCGACAAACTCGATAAGCGGGTCAATCAGTGGGTCGAGAGCCTCAAGCACTAGAAGTTGGCGCGCGCAGTATCTGGGGCCTGGCCAGGCCCGATTACCCGCTTCGCTGGGCCACTGGCTTTGGTCTTTTGTTCATCGCACTTTTCTGGATGAACTCACTGGTGGCTGAGCAGCTGGCAGTGGTCCCAGACCGAATTGCGGCTGTATTCCTGCCTGCTTTTGCAAGAGTCGTGGCGCTTCTCGTTGCGGGCGCCGCCGGCGCCGCCGGCATTTTTCTCGGGTCTTTCCTGTGTGGGGTCCTTATTACCGGGGATGCCTGGCACATCTCCATGGCACATGCTTTTCTCTCTATTGCGGGGGTCTGGACGGCCGTCTGCTTCTCTCAGTGGGCATTTCGTCAGAAGCCTCTCGAGCTAAACTGGGCCTCACTCGCGGCCGTGGGGGTCTTGAGCAGCATCCTCAATGCGATGGTCCACGGTGTCTTCTGGGCAAGTTCTTTTGGTGAGGTGCGGCACATCCAAGAACTCGCGTGGATGGTCTGGGGGGACTTCACCGGAATATTGATTGGCTTTCTGGTCTTGCGTGTCTGCCTTCGATTGCTTCGCAGGGGTTATTCACTATGGAGCAGAGGCGAGTCGACTCAATAGGGCTGTCACTCCTGGGGGTTGCCCGTATAAAAGAAAAGGCCCGCATGCGCGGGCCTTCTCGACTTTGCGGTTGGCCAGGCGTCTAACGAATTGACTGGCCAGATGCACTGCTTCGGTTAGTCAGCGAATTCTCCAGCAGTGGCAATTAGCTTGCCCCAGCGGGAAATCTCACTGGCCAGGAGCTTGCGATGCTCTGCGGGGGTCTGCTGGCTTTCAGGGAAGTTCTCGGCCCCGAGTTCGGCCATTCGCTTGCGAAAGCCTTCGTCCTTCAATGCAGCACGAAGCGAATTATTGAGTTTGCCTGTGATGTCGGCCGGTGTGCCCTTTGGCGCATAGAGACCATGCCACACGGTGAACTCAAAGCCCTTGAGCCCACCTTCTGCCGCGGTAGGCACCTCTTTCAGGGTTTCCAGACGCTTGGGCGTGGTGATTGCGTAGGCCTTGACCCGACCACCCTTGATTTGATTGGTGGTGTTCGTGGTCTGGTCACACATGATGTCCGTCTGGCCGCCGATGAGGTCGGTCATGGCGGGCGCTGTACCCTTGTATTGAACGGTTGTTAGTGCCTTGTTTATCGCGGACTGAAACATGAGGCCGCAGAGGTGGGATGCGGCTCCGAGTCCTGCATTTGCTAAATTAATCTTGTGCGAGTTGGCCTTCACATAGGTCATGAGCTCGGCCAAATTGTTGGCTGGGAAGTCTGGCCGGGCAATGAGGGTCATGGGGACGCCGTTGACGAGGCCCAGGTGCTCAAAGTCCTCTAAGGGCTTGTAGGAGAGCTTCCGATACAGAGCGGGCGCAGTAGACATACCGATGTGGTGAATCAGAATTCGGTAGCCGTCGGGCTTTGAGCGGGCGATTTCGGCCGGCGCGACAATTCCACCCGCACTGGGCTTGTTCTCAACCACAACGGGCTGGCCGAGGCTCTTCTCCATGGCCTGGGCCAGAGACCGGGCCACGGTGTCGGTCGGACCACCCGCCGTGAAGGGCACCACCATGGTGACGGGTTTGTCGGGGAAATTGCTCTGCGCAGCAACCGGTGAGAGGGCAACCAGTGCAGCCAAACCCATGCCCTGAAGAACAGTGCGACGGGCGATTGGGCGAATCGAATTCTTACTCATATCGGTGGACTCCTTGTTGATCAAACGCTTAAGTGTAGGCAATGGGGGAACATATGGGCAGAGCACCGACCCCGCAATTACCCTAGGTCGGCATTGGATGGGAGGGCTTCAGTCGCGACCGTTCTCGGCAACGATGACCAGGCGGCCGTTCTCTCGGACCCAGACCAACTCCTTCTGGTCGACGCTTTGAAAACTATCCGACTTATAGGACTGCCGGAACTGAACCCTGGCCTCATTGCCGTTGACTGATACCTTGAGATTGTCGATGACGACCTCAATGCTTGAAGCCGCCTGAATGATGCTGGTCTTGCGGCGAATGAATGAGGCCCGGTTGGGGAAGCCACCTCCGTAGAAAGCAAGGTAGGTGTTCAGCTGCCTCGCTGACCATGCCTTTCTCCAGTCTTCGGTGGCCTGCTCTACTTCCCTGTTCGAGATGACAGTAGAACTGGCAGGACCCGAGGGGACTGAGGCTCTGCTCTCGACGGGTTGTGCCGTCGACTTGCCGGCTTGATTGGGGGCCTGGGTAGAGGGTGCCACGGCAACCACTGGCGGGGGCGCTATGGCTTGACTGGCCGTTCCCAAAGCATTGGTGCGTCCAGGTGGGGCTGGCGGAGCGACTGGTATGCCTGCCAGTGGCCGATTGGTCTCGCTGTTTGTCGAGGGGACGGGTTCGACTCCACCGGGCTTGGGTATGGGTGGAATGGCGACACCCGGGGCGGGCCGATCGGGGGTCGGGCCAGCGACAACTACCGGCGTGACCTCAGAACCGGCGGGCTCATGCATTACCCTGTAAAGACCACCGGCAATGCCGAGTGCCGAGACCGCCAACAGCCACCAACCGCCTCTGCGAGAGATGCGAAGGCCGGCCGACTCACTCACAAGCGTTCTCTCAGGAGGGGTTCAGTGCGGCCGGATTCCATCACGGTGGTGATGGCAGACTTGGGCCAGTAGAGACGCTCGGCCCTCTGCTCTTTGGAATGAATACTGACCATCGGCCGGTTCTGCCCAATTTCGAACACGGCAAGCGTGCCACTGGCCGAGGCATCGAAGAAACGTTTGGCACGCGATGAGCGGCGCTCCCAATCCTTGGTGGCAATCCATTGCATCTCGGGGACGATCACCACATGGGTCTTTCCGTATTCCACATAGGCTTTGAGTCGGTCGATGTCCGCGTTGGCCACGGCAAGACAACCGTCGGAAGCCTTCGGTGGCCGCACATGGACGTCGTCGGGGACACCGTGAATCCATATGCCACTGCCGGTTCGCTTGGCCTGGCGATCTTCAGCATTGGGATAGTCGAGGGTCATAGCAAGGTGTCCCAAGAAGCCATCTGCACGGGGATCGCGAATTTCTTTGAGGAGCCGATAGGCACCGATGGGCGTCTTGCGGTCCCCTTCGACTCGCTTGGGCGCACCCGAGAGGCCAAGCGAAGTGTAGAACTCATCGACCAGGCGCGGGGCACCGGGCTCGTTGCGAAATACATAAATTCTGGAGACGGCCAAGTCGGCAACAAGAATGTGTTGTCCGATGGCGGTGGAAGGAGAGATGTAGACGAGGCTGCTGGGCAGTGTGTCTGGGGGGCGGGTGAATGACCTGGCTCGGGCCTCCGATAGAAGGTCCTGGTCGGCCGCCCGGATTGTCATCGACTGCCCGGTGAGACTCAGGAGCGACTGCGCCTTGAGCCAGTGGGCCAACCGAGACTTCGGCTCGATAGTGGCCGCCTGCCGGGCCTGCTCGGCCACCTGTTGGGCATCCCCCTCGGCGGCGAGTTTTACCGCCTGATCTAGGTAGGGATCGGGCGAGCGGGCCAGCGACAGAGAAGCAACGCAAGACAGCGCTGCAATCAGTGACCCTTTAGATAACCGACCTAATTTTGCTCCGCTTGAATCTTCCATGCACCACCCTCTGAAACCCAGATCTGTGTCTTGCGACTTCTCACCTTCAGACTTCCCGACTCGTAGCGTTGATCGAATCGAACCTCTGCAGTGGAGTCGGACTTTCTTGTAACTGAAATATTAGAGAGTTCCACGACGATTTGCTTCTTTCCGACGATTCGGGGCTTTCTAAACTCCAGCCAAGACTTAAGCGTGGGGTGAGAGGGAATACTAAAGCCCGCACTATAGAAACTGGCGTAGCGATCGAAGTCCTTGTTCTCCCATGCCTTGCCCCAGGCACGAAGAAGCGGTTCGATGGATTTCCCCTCTTTGTCTGCAGACGCTTTGGCCAGTGCCACTGCGCGTGCACGTGCCTCGGCCTCTTCTCGTGCCAGGGCTTCTTTTCGAGCCGCCTCTGCGGCAGCCAAAACCGCTCGACCCTCATCAACGGCACGCTTGACATTGTTTGGATCGAGGCTTGCGGAGGCCAGGCTGACCTCTTTTCGGGGGGCCGACTTGCCGATGGCCTTGGAGTAGTTCTCGGCAAACTGCTGGCTTGCGACCTCGCGAAGATTCTTGAAGGCGGCTGCGGATTGGGGGTTGGCCAGTAACGCGGATTCAAGTGTGCGACGGGAGGATTCCAAGTCGCCCAGCGCGGCGAGGAATACCGCAAGGTCGTTGGCGGCCTGAAGATCGTCGGGAGCGGATTTCACCCGGTTCTCAAGGACCGCTCTTGCTTCATTGAGTTTGCCTTGCCGAGAGAGTGAGAGCACTTCGGCGCCGACTGCAGTTGTTGACGCGATTGCGGGGGAGGCGAGGACCCCTGCATTGGGCAGGGCCAACAGCAAAATCAGGTGGGCAGGAATGGAGATGCGCAAGGCAGTCTTCATAAGATCAGCGGAATGTTAACACTTGCTAGGACAGAAACGCTTTGCCAATGCCGATTGCACCGGTTAGCAGAAGCACCACCCCAAGCACTCGAAAGAAGGTGGGGGTCTCGGCCTTGACCAACCGGGAATGAAGTCGGTCTCCGGCCAGGTGACCAATTAGAGCGCAGGGGAAGAGCCAGACCTGGTGCTCGAGTTGGAGGTCGATCCCGGCCACCAGGAAGGAGACCATTTTGATCACGACCAAGATGAACCAAAGGACGAAGAGCGTATTCCTGAGTTGATGTGTTGCGACATGGTTGGCGAAGACGGGAACGATGAGTGGGGCGCCAGTGAGGGATGCCCCACTGACGTAGCCGCCAGTCGCGAGTAGCAACCGATCTACCCATGGGCTCTTGCTTTGGATGGGCCGATTCAAGATGTAACCCACTGCATAGGCGGAGATGATGCAGAAGATGACTACGCTCATGACTTGACCCGAGATGGTCAAAAGACCAATCACGCCGATGAGCTTGGGAATAATCATGATTCGGAGTGCCTTTCGAAGAAAGGCCCAGTCGATGGTTGAGTCCACGCTGGAGTTGCTGCGGGCCTCCAGGGCGCCCTTGAGAGTGATCCAGGTCGAGAAGATCAGCAGATGAATTGCGATGGGGGGGAGCACGATGAGAGGGTCGTCGATGACCAGCAAAAAGAAGGGCAGCGACAGGACCGAACCACCAAATCCCAGGCCGCTTCGAACAAAACCGCTCCAGACGAAGATGAGGCCAATCAGAATTTGCTGGCCGACTGTGAGGCTGTCCATGCGTTAGTGAATGCTGGGGTGGCCCCTGAGTTGGAGGCTATTGGACAGATAGAGCTGCAGTAGCAACGCTTCGAAGCTGGGCCGAATGAGCCCAGGGCTGGTGGCCAACGCATCTCGCAATAGGTCTGCACGAACCTCGGTGACCTCGAGTTCGGTCTTTGCAATGGCCGAGAGGCTTCGAACGCCTCCCATCAGAATGGACTGCTCCCCGAAGGTCTCTCCGGGTCCGAGTTGGGCCAATACGGAGCCTTCCTGCTCCGACCGGAGTTCGACCTCGCCACTCGCGATCACAAAGAAGACATCGGCTGGGTCGCCCTCACTAAAAACCACTTCTCCGCTCTGATAAATCCTGCGGCCGTCGGCCGAGATCTTGGGGGCCGCGCGGGTGGGTGTGGCGGGTGGCTTGGGCAATGGGTCGGTGGCCCGCTGGGTTTGATCGGCGGAGAGCTTGGGAATTGGCGCGGACTCAACGGCCTGGCCATCGAGGGGCCGTCGCGGATCCGCTGTTTTTAACAGGGGCCTGAGTTCATCGGGCAGGCTCGGCAGACCGAAAACCAGGCTGACCAGCCGCTCAAAATCGATCGCCGTCTGATGGGTGTCGGAACGCACAAGCTTGTTGCGCGACTCCGCATCGCGAATCACTTTCCCAAACTTACTCAACGGGCCCCCTTGAGCCACTCGGGAAGATCGGGGCCTTTGCCAAGCACCCGTTCGATACTCAGACGGAAGAGGCCCTTGAGTCCTGCGTTGCATCGGGCCAATTCGGCGCAGGCCTGATCGATGGGGATGACCTTGCAATTGGTTACCGTTTGGGCGAGGACATCGTTGGACAATGCCCGACCCCAGAGCCCCTCGGCGAGGCCTAATACGCTGCCCGGCCCCAGAGCGAACTCGCTGCCTTTGCTCTTAATTCTCGCCTCGCCGGTGAGAACGACAAAGGCATCGTGGGGCACCTCGGATTTGGCCAAGATGAGTTGACCGGTGGTGAAAACGCGGGTCTTTAATGCGCGGTCGGCCCAGAGTTGATAGAGAAGCCGCTCCTCGGCGGCAAGGCCCTCGGTGTTGAAGAATTCGATTCGTTGGTCTCGACGGGCCGAGAGCGGCAGTCCTTTGAACGACGATGCATCGACGGAAAAGGAGACTTTCTTCATTGCAGAGCCAGCCCAAGCAACGCACGCGTTGAATCAATTGGTAGGCCCATGATTGCCGTGGCATCGCCTTGTATGGATTCAATAGCAAACCCTGCGTTGCCTTGAATGCCGTACCCCCCGGCCTTGTCAAGGCATTCAGTGCGCCGGCTCATCCAACGCACCCAGGGCGGCTGGAGCCTTGCGAATGTCACTTTGCAGGTGGCGGTGTCTTGCAAAAGATGCTGTCCGTTGCCGCTTGCAACCACCACCGAGGTCTGAACACGGTGGGTTCGACCCGAGAGCTTCCATAACATTGCCGACGCTTCATCTGCATTGGCGGGCTTCCCTAAGATGCAGTCATCGATGCTCACGGTCGTGTCTGCGGCCAGCAGGAGATCGAATGCCGACTCTCTGGGAGCGTCTGCGCTTTGCAGGCCTCGCAATGAGAAGATTGCCTTGTCTCGGGCCACTCTCTTTACATAGTCCTCTGGATTCTCGTTGAACAATGGAGTCTCGAGTGATTCGGGATGAAGGCTCTTGCCGCGCATGGTCAACAGGTCGATTCCCAACGCTTCAGCGAGTGGCCTGAGCAAGGAATGTCTTCGCGGAGAACTCGATGCCAACAGAAGCTTAACGGGCAAAGGGCGCCACCCCAATAAGAAGCGCATGGCCAACAAAGGCAAACCATGCCCAAGCGCCGATGCCCACGCCGAGAGTCACGAGAGTGGCCAATCGGTTGGCCGGCTGCGAAGCAATCCACGCGGGGAGTTGTTTAACCATGCTGGGACTGGCCGGCGCAGTTCGCCGGCGAGCAGATCGAAACACCAAGACGGCCCAGATTAGGAAGCCTGAGAAAAGAAAAATGTCGTGTAAGCCTCCATTGGCAAGGAGGTGGCCAAATGCCCAGAGCTTCACAGCAATGGTCATTGGGTGTTTGGTCTTGCGGAGTATGAAATTACCTGGAATGTATGCTGCAGCAAGGAAAACAAAAGCCACCAATGTGAGCAAAGAACTTGCATGGGCCATTCCCATCGGGGGCTGCCAGACCAAGATGGGCTCGAGCCGCGCGGCTGCATAGCCCGAAACGATTAGCAAAAATCCAATCAGAGAGATGCCGCTGTAGGCGAGTTTGAATCCCAGCGGACCGAGTCGCGTCACCCAGGTGTCTCGGACCGAGTCGCCACGGACCCGGATGGAGTGGACACCGA
>VGHN01000030.1 GCA_016868255.1 Betaproteobacteria bacterium | reverse complement strand
CCGCGGAGCACCTGACTCAGGGTGCCGAACTCGCGGGCCACGCGCTCGTAGAGTTCGTTAATGGGGCGACTGGCGATGGCGGCACTGCTGTATGCAATCTGGCCCATGCGCTGGTAATAGTCTTGTGCGACGAGTTTGGCCCGTTTCACATCCCAGGCGTCAACAAATAGACAGTTGTCACCAATCTGCAGGAAGTCCTCTTGGGTTCGTGCACGCGGGAACTCAAGACAGATGATCTCTGGTGGCATTTTCGAGTTGCGAAAGTTGCGCGCCATCATGTGCACCAAATAGGCCTCCAGGTCGTCCTTGAGGTAGACCTCGGTGCGGCCCTCGGCCTCCATGACCAAGTCCCAGCTTGCTTTGATATAAGGCTGCCAATCCATCTGCACTCCCTTCATTGCAATCAAGCACACCGAACACTAAGCAAGTTTTGTGCCTCGATCAATAAAAGTTGAGACGCAGGGGCGACTAATAGCAACCACTCTAGTTGAGTGCTGATCCTCCAAATCGCTCAGCAGACGAACGTCCCCAGAGGGATCGATAAGGTTCAGGCAGTGTGCTGGTGTCTCCGTTGAGTAGGCTGCCCGGTGGAATTCGGGTCAACTCTGTTGAGAGCGGGGTGGCCGGCCCGCCCTTCTGTCGCACCATGATCATATCGGCTGTGACCTCACTGGTCTGCCGCAGACCGGCCGCACCCATGAGTTCTGCAAGGTTGTGCAGGGTGTTGGAGTGAAAATTAAAGACCCGTGTGGCCTTGTCGGTGACCACCAGCGCCTTTTGTCGATGCGAATCCTGGGTGGCCACGCCCGTTGGGCAGTGGTCGGTGTGGCAGGCCCGAGACTGAATGCAGCCCAGGGCAAACATGAAGCCCCGTGCAGAGTTGCACCAGTCTGCACCGTGGGCCAGGCAGCGGACAATATCAAATGCCGAGATGACTTTCCCGGACGCGCCAATGCGCACTTGATCGCGAAGCCCCACCCCAATGAGTGTGTTGTGCACGAGCTGCAGGCCATCTCGGAGTGGCATGCCCATGTGGTCTGCAAACTCGATGGGCGCTGCTCCGGTGCCGCCCTCGGCACCATCGACCACAATGAAATCCGGAACAATGCCGGTCTGCAACATGGCCTTGACCAGACCGAACCATTCGGCGGTCTGGCCCACGCAGAACTTAAACCCAACGGGCTTGCCACCACTCTTCTCTCGAAGACGGCCGATGAATTGCATGAGTTCGGTGGGCGTGCTGAATGCCGAGTGGGCCGCAGGGGAGACACAGTCTTGGCCCATGGGTACGCCTCGGGCCGCGGCAATCTCGGCACTCACCTTGGCCGCAGGCAATACCCCCCCATGACCGGGCTTGGCGCCCTGAGAGAGTTTGATCTCGATCATCTTCACCTGGGCGTCCTGCGCCTGTTCGGCAAAGCGTTCGGCATCGAACTTGCCATCGGCAGTGCGACAGCCGAAATAGCCCGAGCCAATCTCCCAAATCAGGTCGCCCCCGTAACGGCGGTGGTGAACGGAGACGCTGCCCTCGCCGGTGTCGTGTGCAAAACTGCCCATGGCCGCCCCGCGATTGAGGGCTTGAATGGCATTGGCCGAGAGGGACCCAAAGCTCATCGCCGAGATATTGAAGACGGAGATGGAGTAGGGCTTCTTGCAGGACTTTCCGCCAACTTGGACACGCAGACTGGTGTGTTCCACATGAATGGGTGACATCGAGTGGGCAATCCACTGGGCATCATTGGCGTAGAGGTCCTTAATGGTTCCAAAGCCCCGCTTGTCGTTTTGAATCTTCGCTCGGGCGTAGACCATGGCGCGTTGGTTGCGCGAGAAGGGCAATTTCTCCTCGTCGCCCTCCATAAAGTACTGTCGAATTTCTGGTCGGATGTACTCGAGTGCGTAGCGCAGGCGGCCTGTGAGGGGGTAGTTTCGGCGCACCGCCTGTTTTTGTTGCTGCACATCCTGCCAACCAAGAACAAAGAGACCGGCAAAGAGTAGAGATAACCAAGCCGAGTAAGTCAGCGCTGCAATGGCAAGGGGCGCCATCGCCAGCCATGGCCAGTAACGAACATGAAGGAAATCTTTCACAAGGGACTCCGAGGAACCTGGGGGGCTTGACCTTGCCCAAGA
The DNA here is from genome assembly GCA_016868255.1 of Betaproteobacteria bacterium. GTDB lineage: Bacteria > Pseudomonadota > Gammaproteobacteria > Burkholderiales > Burkholderiaceae_A > Hahnella. The sequence goes on along the minus strand of VGHN01000030.1, from coordinate 7,706 downwards.
CCGAGGACTTTGGATATTCAGGTTTCCCCCAGCCATGGCAAACTTCCAGCTATGGAAGAGTTCAAGAAAGCCTTGGCAATTGTTGCCACGCTGGTGGTTGTGGTGATTGTCGGGGCCTTTGTATGGACTCTACTGGAAGATGTGGGTCCGCCGCGCCCGGTCACCGTGAAGGTCACACTGGTGAACAAATGCGAACTCACCGACGAGGTCTTCATGGTGAAGGTGATGCCCTATGGCGCGACTGCCACATTTCATAACAAGGTGGCTGTGGTGGAGGCGATGAGCAATCAGCGTGTCAAGCTCGTGGCGAATTCGAAGTACCACGACTTTCATTTTGAGGGGGAGGAAGACACTGCCGCCCGCTCGATTACATTGACGGCCCACTGCGACTCGAGTGCCCGCTTCGAGAGCACCGCCAAGAGCATGCGTAAGGCCTTCGACTAGCAAGGCCCCCAAAAGCAACAGGGCCCAAAAACATCAAGGCCCCATAAGCAGCAAAGCCTGGGACTCGCCCAGGCCAGCGCTTAGTAGTTTAGGAGGCCAGTCGCACCGCTGGGCGCTGTTGCTCGCCCAACATCTTGGGGATGCTTCCCCATGCGCTCTGGATTTCGGCCATCAGGCTTGTGACTTCGGCCAGGGCCTCCAGGTCGTTGTGCAGGTTCACATGCAAGAGGCGACGAGTCATGTAGCCATAGAGTTCGTCGAGGTTGCGGGCGATCTCGCCACCGGCCTCGAAATCGAGGGCACTCTGCAGGCCCAAGACAATCTTGCTTGCACGGCCAAGACTCTTTGATTTCTCTTCAATCGCGCCCCGACGAATCTGACCCTCGGCGGCCTTGAGGCTCTCCATGAGCCCATCAAAGAGCATCTGAATGAGTTGAACGCTGTCGGCCGTGGCCACACCGGTGGTGACCTTCACGTCACCGTAACTCTCGATCGCTTTTCTCATCTGGCGCATGTCTCGTTCCTTTTTTAATCGAACTGGGCTTCTTGCCCTACATGCTTGGTATCGACCGAAAATTCTTCTGCTTTAGTCGAATTCCTGGACCCGAACCCAACTCCTTGGGCCCGGATGTCCCTAGGCGGGCTGGGCTTCGGCCCGCTGCGGAGCGGGCGCGCCGCCCTCTGTAAGGGCCTCGGCCGGAGCCCCTTCCATGCCCAAAGCCGACGGGGTTGCGGGCTCCCCGCCCTGGCCGGGCAGGTGAATGAGTCGATTGGCCCAGTCGCTGGCGTTGGCATCCACCTCGGTTCTCTTGAAGAGGACTTCGAGGGTTTCGGACAGGGACTTGCGCACCGAATCGAGGTTTTTCTCTGTGACGGTGGCGCTATCGAAACCAGCCTGGTAGATGGCATCGGCATGTTGCTGTGGAATCCAAGACGACACGATTCCCCGCAACCCTTTGATTTTGCGACGGTTGGATGCTGGCTTGGGCCCTCCCGCGGCGGCGTGTTCTGCGCCTTCGCCGATCAACTCGGTGACGTGCTTGGTAAGGATGACGCCGTAACGCGGGCGCAGCTCCTGGATCTTCTCGGGTTCGACCCCCTCGACCGGCTTTCCGGTCATGCCGTCCCAGAGCCGCTTTCCTTGCAGGTTGCCAAAGGTCATGTCGACCCGGTCTTCCTGCAGGGCCTGTGCGTCGGCCTGGGCCTCGGCCTGCTCGTTGACTGGCTGGTCTTCTTGGGTGCCGTTGGCTGAAGGCGTCTGCTCGGCATTGGGCAAGGCCAGGGCATTCAGGCCATTGAGCTCCGCAATGGGCAGTGGGGGGGCAACGGCCTGGTGCACCGCGCGAACGTGGTCCACCACCATGAGCATCAGAATGACGACCACGGCAAGCAGTATCAATATCGAGAACAAAATCACCGAATCCATGGCCAGCCCCTAAGGAGTGTTCAGTCGGTCACGCCTCCAACTGAGACGCGATCCCGTTGAGAAAGGTTTCGGACGCCTACAGTGATTCTTGAGCGAGCGCGCCGAGCCGAGCCAGAGGCGCCCGCGGGGCCGTGGAGGCGGTAGCAGGGCAAAAGGGCCTCCACTGCCGCGGAATTACTCTTCCTCGTCGCCGTCTTCGCTCTCTTCGGCGAGTTGTTCTTTTAGGAAACCCAGGGCCTCGAAGGGTTGGTCTAGGCGCAACTGCTCGGAGATTTCATCGGCCACGGCTTGGGCGAGCTCAATGGCCTGCTCGGCAGAGATTTCCTCGAGTTGGTAGGCGGCCCCGATTTTGAAGACCTCTTCGGCCGCATCAAGCGGAATGTAGGCCCAGATTTCTCCATTGACCGACTTGATCTGTTGGAACGCCCGGGGGGAGGGGGCCTTGGGCTTGTCCTCCCCGGCGGCCAAGGCAACCATGCAGGCCTCGGAGTGGTCGGCTGTTTTTTCAGCGCCTTCGATAAAGGTCTTGTCGAGCGCGGCCCGGCAACGCAGAGAGATGCGAATCTGGGTGGCCCGACCCTCGCGGGTCTCTTTATCGGCATTGCAGGCCTCTTCAAACTCCTGCTTGGCCTTGAGCAGTTTCTCCTTTTCGGAGTTACCAAAAAGCTTTCCTAACAAGCAAACCTCGATGGAAGTAAGTGAATACTTTTATTCGGAAATACCCAGGATGCCCCGAAGCTTCTTGACGTTGGCCGAGAGAATCTGGCTCACGCGCGATTCGGAGACATCCAGTATATGACCAATTTCCTTGAGGTTAAGTTCTTCTTCGTAATAGAGGGACATGACCAGGCGGTCACGCTCGGGGAGTTGGTCGATGGCGGCAACCAGGGCATTGATGAACTCGGCCTCCTCCACTTGAACATCGGGCTGTCGAATGATGTCATCGGGCACGGCAAAGGCCTGTTCGGCCACATCTTCCAGGTAAACCGTCTGGAACTGGGCTGCCTTGCGACGATCGTCTTGAAAGTCGTCAACATCCTTGCCCAGTGAGGCGGCAAGCTCGGCCTGCGAGGGCTCACGCCCAAGGCTCGTGGCCAACTGACGGCTCTCCTCGTTGTGTTGCTTGTGAATGGCGACTGCCGAGCGGGGCAGGGTGGACATGCGCCGAACTTCGTCGATGATTGCGCCGCGCACCCGGCTGTGGGCGAAGTGCTCGAAGGGCACGCCCTTGGTTGCATCGTAGGACTTGGCGGCCTCGAGCAGACCAATCACGCCCACCTGAATGAGTTCCTGCAAGTCCATCACCGACATAAGCCGCACCCGAAGATGCAAGGCGATGCGCTTGACGAGGTCGAGGTGGGCAAGCACCAAGCTCTCGACCTGGTCTTGTGGGCTCGCGTAGGGGTTGGTGGTCTTCACGACTGGAGCTGTCTCTCGAGAAAAAAGCTCAGGCCACCTTCCATCTGCTCATTCTGCGGCAATTCCAGCAGTGAGCGGCCCAAATCCTTGAAGTTGCGTGCGCACACGCTGCCGGGTGCATGCTCAAGAAGGGGTTTGTTCTTCCTGAGAGCGGCCAAGACCAATTCATCGTTTTGAATGCTTCCGAGATAACCCAACTGCACCCCCAAGAAACGGCTGGCCACATCGTTGATGCGTGCAAAGAGCAATTCGCCTGCGGCCTGCGTCTCCATCATATTGGGTAGAAGGTAAATCTGGTCGCTCACGCCCTCTTGGGCCAGAACCTTAATAATTCCGTAGGCATCTGCAATCGAGGAGGGCTCGTCTTTCACCACGATGAGCCGCCGGCCCACTGCGCGCATGAAGGTGATGACCTGGGCCGAAATACCTGCCGCTGCATCCACAATGAGCACATCGATTTCATCGTTGAGTTGGCTAAAGGCCTGAACAATGGCGCCGGAGGTCACCGTATCGAGGCTCGCGAGCTCCGAGATGCCTGAGCCACCGGGCACAAGTCGAACGCCTGCCTGGGATTGCACGATGACCTCGTGGAGCGTCTTCTCGCCGTTGAGGACATGGCCAAAGTGAAAGGGGGCCTTGATACCGAGCGCGATCTGGGCATTGGCAAGCCCCATGTCGGCATCAAACAGAAGCACCTTCTTGCCGGAGGCGGCCAGCGAGGTGGCCAGGTTTGCGGCGATGGTGGTCTTTCCAACACCGCCCTTGCCGCTGGCAATTCCAATGACTTCTGGTCTTTTGGGAGTGGGCATTGCTTGGCTTCTTATGCGTTGGAGACCTGACCCGTTGCGGATGCCACTGGGCCACTTGCGAGTTGCTGCAATGCGACTTGGGCGGGCACTTTATTCAGTGAAGTCCCCATTCTATCGCTCTCGGCATGCCGCGCCTGCTCGGCCATCTGACCCGCCAGGTGGTCCATGGCAAGCCGCGTGAGTTGTGCGCTACCGAATGCATTTCGATCATTGCCATCTGCCGTGCCGCCCGTCCAGGGATAGATCGCCAGGGGGCGGTGGCTCAATGCAGAGATCAGCCCCCAGCCATGAACGGCCTCGTCGACCTTGGTCACCATCAGGCTTGTCCACTCGTGTGTCTTGAGGAGCTGCTCGGCCTGATGGCTCGCCGCATCCATGGGAACCACCAGGTGAAAGCGTGCATCGGAAATGAGTTCTTGCAGCCGGCTGCGGTGGCGATTCATCTCTATTCCCGGGGTGTCAATAATCACGCAGCTGCGGCCTCTGAGTTCCTCGAGAAGCGGCAGCAAGAGACTGGTCTCTTGGGCGCGGAAGCAATCCACCCCGATTTTGGAACAACCCATCTGTATCTGTGCCCAGGCGCCCAGCCGACTGTCGCACCAACTCACCACCGCCACCTGCTCGGTGCCGTGGGATTGGGCCGCCTCTGCGGCCAATTTGACTGCGGTGGATGTTTTTCCGCCGCCCGATGGGCCCATGACCACATGAATTCCAGACAGCGGCCCTCTGAAGACCTCTTGCCCCATGCTTGCAATCAGCGCCTCTTCTACCTTGGCCAACGCAATCTGCACGTTGTCGTGCTCCTCGGCCTGCGAAGTAATCAGTGTGCGAAGTGCCAAGGGGGCATGGCTTGCAGAGAGTGCCTGGTCGAACTGCTGCGCAATGCCCGACAGAGCGGGCTGCCCCCAGACGGCCAGACTCTGGCCAAGGCGAAGGTCACGGCGAAGTATGGCCATCTCTTGTCGAACGAGATCGACAATTTCTCGGGCACGTATTTGGTCGCGCCCCGCGCTTTGCTCAGCCTCCTCTTTTGCAGCCACCTTCGCATTGGCTGTCTTTTTGGCCACAGTTTTTCTTGAGTAGGTCTGTGCGGGTGCCTCATCTTCTTCGTCGGTGCTCTCGCGAGAAGTCAGTGCATCGTTGAGTGCCTCACCAAAGGCCAGGGGCTCGAATCGAGGCTCGAGGCGGCTCTCGCGGTCTGAGGCATCGGCCAATACCGACTCGTTCTCGCGGTCTGCGAGTCGCATCGCCACAGGATCGGGTTCGAGTTCGACGGCAACAATGACCTCGGTCTGCCCATGGACTTGGTCATTGGAGATGACAAGCACATTGTCTCCATAGAGGGCCACGGCCTTCTCGGTGGCAGCCCGAAGGTCTCGGGCGAGGATGCGTCTTAGTTCCATAACATTGCTCCGTTCGACTTGTTTTTTGTTTTACTCATTCATGCCATCGCGCGATGCGATTTCAACTGTTTCAATGACCTTCACCGACTGGTCATCGGGAATCTCGCTGTAAGAGAGCACTGCAAGCCCCTCTGTTCGATGCTTCACGGCCTTCGACAGCCAGGGGCGCAATACGGGCGACACCACCAAGACCGCGTTGTTGCCCCCGTCTTCCACTTTTTTCACACTCTCGCGAAGCGCCCGAAAGAGCCCCTCAGCGAGCCCGGGCTCCAGAATGATGTTGTTGGGGTCGCCCCGATTCTGTTGAATCGTGTTGTGCAGGATCTGTTCCAACGTGGGGTCCAAGGTCATGACCGCAAGGGTGTCTTGTTCGTCGAGAAGCGACTGAACAATCATGCGGCCTAGGCGTGGTCGAACCATATTGGTGAGCTCTGCCGGATCTTGTGTTTTGCCGCAGGCTTCGGACAAAGCTTCCATCACCGACCGCATATCGCGAATCGAGACGCCTTCGTCGAGGAGGTTCTGAAGCACCTTGGTGACCACGCCCAGAGAGAGCTTGGCCGGTACCAGGTCTTCGACGAGTTTGGGGAACCGGGTGGCGAGCTTGTCGAGAAGTTGTTGGGTCTCGTCGTGGCTTAAGAGTTCGGCAGCGCCTTCACGCAGCACTTTGTTTAGATGCGTGGCCATTGCGGTGGCCGCATCGACCACGGTGTAGCCCAGTGTTCGAGCGTAGTCCCGCTGGGCGGGGTCAATCCAGACGGCGTCCAAGCCGAAGGCCGGGTCTTTCGTTGGGATGCCCTCTAAGGTTCCATAGACCTGACCGGGGCTGATGGCGAGCTCGCGCCCGACTTTGACTTCGCCTTTCCCGCGAACCACCCCATTGAGAACAATTCGGTAGTGGTCGGGGTCGAGTGTGAGTGAGTCACGAATGCGAACCGGCTGCACCAGGTAGCCAAGTTCGGCCGAGAGTTTCTTGCGTACGCCCTTGACGCGGTTCATCAGTTGCCCCCCCGTCTCTGCGTTGACCAGGGGAATCAGGCCGTAGCCAATCTCGAGTCCAATCACATCCACGGTGTCGACATCGTCCCAGTCGAGCTCTTTGGGTGCTTCGGCGGCGGCCTGGGCTGCGGCTTCCTCTGGTGTGGGCTCTAGGGCCGCTTGGGCCCGGCCCCGAAGAATCATGATTCCAATGCCGGCTGCGGTGGCCGCAAGGGTGAGGAACGTCATGCTGGGCATGCCAGGAACAATTCCAAGCGTGGCCAGCACGCCTGCAGATAGGAGCATGGCAGCAGGATTCGAGAGTTGAGACTTCGCCTGCTCGGTCATGTTCTCCGAGGTGGTGACTCGGGTCACCACAATGGCGGTGGCCAGTGAAAGGAAGAGGGCGGGGATCTGTGCAACCAGGCCGTCACCGATGGTCAGCAGGATATAAATCTGGCCGGCATCTTTGAAGCTCATGTCGTGCTGCAAGAGCCCCACGACCATGCCACCGATGATGTTGATGAAGAGAATGATCAGGCCGGCGACGGCGTCGCCTTTGACGAACTTTGAGGCACCGTCCATGGAGCCAAAGAAGTCGGCCTCTTGTGAAATCTCCTCGCGACGCTTTTTGGCGGTCTCCTGGTCGATCACACCTGCATTGAGATCCGCATCAATGGCCATCTGCTTGCCCGGCATCGCATCGAGAGTGAATCGGGCAGTGACTTCAGAGACGCGGCCGGCACCCTTGGTGATCACCGCAAAGTTGATGATCACCAGGATTGCGAAGACCACCACACCGACCAAGTAGTTTCCGGCAATCACAAACTCTCCGAATGCCTCAATCACCTTGCCTGCAGCATCGGGGCCCTCGTGTCCATTGATCAGAATGACGCGTGTCGAGGCCACATTCAATGCCAGACGCAGCATGGTGGTGAGCAGAATGACCGCCGGGAAGGAGGAGAAGTCCAGCGGTCGCTTTACGCCAATGGCGACCATGATCACGATCAGCCCAACCAGAATATTGAAGGTAAAAAAGAGGTCGAGCAGCAGGGGTGGCAGCGGCAAGACCAGCATGGCCATGATGAGCAAAACGAGCACGGGGATGCCCAGACCGCTGGGGTCGAACTTGGTCAGTCCCTGTCGTAAGCTCGTCAAACTGAGTGTGGCCATGCCTTGCTTTCCAAAAAAACCAAATGAATTCATGCACTTAGAAATTCAACGCCG
>VGHN01000029.1 GCA_016868255.1 Betaproteobacteria bacterium | reverse complement strand
GACATCAGTTGGGACCGAGTCGATGCGTTAGGAAAACCTGTTGAACACCATCTTCAGCATTCCAGACAGTCACCACCGTCTTTAACTCTCGCTCCATCCGAAACTGAGTGACGAATGTCGATTGACCGGCCTGATTCGATGGCGCTGACGACAAAACACGCCCTTCTGCGAATCCCATGCGATCGAGTGCCCGTTGATGTTGACCAAACGCACCACTGGCTGAGAGGTAAGGAAATCGATGAATCCGTATGTCGGCTGAATCGATCCCGAGATTGATGTGCAACGGCTCCGACGCCCCGAATCCCGAGCCCCTCTCAACCCCGTTCAGACGACTCGAGACCTTGGCGCGCAGACGGTATCCCTGTGCCCCGGCTCGATCGGTGTCTCTGAGTTGAAGACTCTCCCATTCACCATCCTTGAAGCTGGCTCCGACACACCAGGGAGTCCGACGCTCCGAGTAAACCGAACGTGCCATCGCTCTCCACTGAACCAACTGCTGATCCCGCGCCATACAGGCGGGTTCCGATGACGAGACGAAGTCAATCTGAGCGGGATGGCCTGCCAAAGAGATCTGCATCGACAGCAGGGTCTTGAGAATCATGGCCGCACCCCCTTGCCAGAAACATCTCGTGTGCCAGGAAGGTGGCTGGTCATCGCTGGACGATGAAAGCCACCTCGAAAGGACGCGGTGCCGGATTCGAGGCCCAGGAATTCCGTCACGGGCATGGCGACATCAAGCGCGGGGGAATAAGAGAACCGGCTGAGCGACTCAATCCAAGTGGTCGGATGACCGCCCAGCATGCTTCTTCGATGGGCCTCCTCGAAGTTCATCGAAGACCACTCCGAATTGACCAAGGCAAGAGAGTGGCGAATCGAATAACTCCGCTCCCCCGACATAACAGCCGTTTCTTGGGATTGAAGACGCAGCAGCGAGCGGCCACTTGGGAGAGAGAAGAGCGCTTCACCCGCTCGTCCCACTGTGCTCGCCAAGACTCGATCGATCGCACCAATCGCGCCTCGACCAGAGACATCTGCAGAGGGACGATCGGCTGTCACGCTCACGTCAGTTCGCGCCTCCGACGAAGAGACCACAGGCAGGAAAGGTGCGCTTGCATACTGGTCATGGGCATCCATCGTTGTGGTGCAAGGCCTTGTCGGCTCAAGGGCGTGACACTTGCGAAGGACATTCCAGGTGCTTTCACCAAGCTTCTGTCCCTTGAGGCCGAGGGGGCCAAATACATGCAAGGCAACAACCACCAGCGCGAGAACAGGAAGCAACACCAAGAGTTCAACAATGGCCTGCCCTCGCAGCGAGCCAATCGAATTCACAGACATCGCGTAAGTATTCATTTGCCGCTTCGCTCCACAAGAAGTGCGGCTGCCGCCTGATCAAGCGCCGATGAGCTCACAAGGTTGGCTCGCCAATAGGGCAGAAAAAGACTGGGCAAGGAATCCTGGAGTTGCCCTGGGCCCGGTACAAAATGGGCTTGGGCTGTTGCGCTCGCCCAGACATGCCCGCCTGCCAAGCGATTGAGCCCCAGTCCCGAGAAAGATGCGGCCGCCTGCGGGCTCTGGAGAAGATCCTTCTCGGCGAGTCTCACCAGAATGGGCACACGGAATTGCGCGTTCTGCCGCCCCTCGACAGAGCGATCGGAGAGGTCTCGATAGGGCGAGAGTCCAAGGTATCCGAGCACTCGCGAGGAGCTCGATTGGGCAAGTGAATGTGCCGTTGGGTTTCTGGAGGCACCTCCAAGACCAGCGACCGAGTAGTCGGCGGGTGAACCCGCCTGCGCCGATCCCCAACCCAAGGGAATGGACTCACCCAAGCCTGAACAACTTCTATTCCAGCGACTGCGTCGCCTCCAACTGTGCGCTGATAAGGTATCCACCGCCTCCCACTCCCGGTAATCCGGAGTCAGTGCTGTTCCGCCCCCACGAATCATTCGGCCGAAGAGTCGATCCCAGCTGGTCGGAATACAGGAATGGGTTGGGTACAAATAAAGCCTCTGGTCAAACTGACGCTGGCGACTGAAGGCATCGAGCTCGCTCATAAGAAACTGCGCCATTGGCTGCGCCTCTGTCCCGGAGTAGGTTCGAGTTGCTTGGTAGTAGCGCGAAACATCGGTTGTCGGAAGGTACTGGCCGAAGAAGCGTCGATCGCCCGACCAGACAATTTCATTGACGAGCGACTGGGTGGCAAACGGACTGAGCGCAAGGCGCATGGCCTCCTGAGAGGCGAGCAGTGCGCGCGTGTAGGCGCTGCGGGCCGGAATCTCTGCGCGGGCCGCTGACTCGACCACACCTTCGGCCAGACGAACAGACTGTTGAAACCACTGGTTGGCCGCTGCAAGCCCGGGGACCAGCCCCGCCAGTTGCCCAGAGTTTTCAGAGAGCTTTTGAGCATGCCGCATCCAAGACAGCGCCGTAATGCTCTGCGCGATCATGATTTCGTTGGCAGCAATCGCACGATTTGCATAGGCCTGATAGTTCATCGCCTGTGCATACCAACTCGCCACCGAGAGGCTTGCGGCGTCGGCCAGGTCAGTGGCTCTGCGCTTCTCCACCAATAGATTGGCCGAATAGCCCACCCCGAGCAATGCCACGGAGGCGAGCGCAAGAAGCGCAAGCCCCGCCACAAGAACAAAGCCCCTCTGGGCAGAGCGCTTCACTGCCGATTGTCTTCGTTGTAATTGCGAAGGTTTTTGGCTGTATTGGCCTGGATGCGCGCGCTGTTGGCGGTCTGACTGGCCGCACCAATGGCAGAACCACCATCGTTGCCTGCAATCTCTTGGGCTACACCGGCAGCCTGATTGCGAATGGTCTGACCCAATAAGCTATAGACACCGATTGCGGCCACAGAGACGACCGCGACGATGATGATGTATTCCGTCATGCCCTGGCCGGAGGGCGGGGTCTGGAAGAATCGATCGCTGAGCTGCCTGCGCAATGCGGCTGCGAGTCGAATAGGGAGTAACTTGCCTTTCATGGAGACCTCCTTCAATGAAGAGGTCGCCACTTTGCAGTGAGAGGCGAGACAAAAAAATTAGTGGATCGAATTAATCCGCAAGACTGACTGCATCAATGCCCATGCAAAAAGGTGGTGGCCAGTGCAGCAATGGCCACGCCGGTGAGCATGAGCAGGGGCTGTTGCCAGGCCGCCCGTGACTGGCCGCCATGGTGGTGAGAGTGGGCCTGGGCATGAAGCTGGGGGATGAGGTCCGAGAGCGCAATGTAGATGAAGTTGCTGGCTGCCACCACCAACACATAGGGCAGCCAACCGCCCGCCTCGGCCAGGGCAAAAAAGCCAACCACTCCACCCACCAGCGCACCCGTTCCCGTCAACAGATTGAATAAAAGTGCGCGGGCCTTGGTAAAGCCACTATTGAGCAGCACAAAGAAGTTGCCAATCTGCTGGGGAATCTCGTGGGTGGCAATGGCCGCGGCCGTCATCACGCCCAAGAAGGTGTCGGTGCGAAACGCCGCTGCAATCAGCACCCCATCGGCCAGCGCATGAATGGTGCTGCCAATCAGCAAGGTGGTGCCGCCTTTGCCCGCAGACTCCTTGTCGTGGCCATGGGGGTGGTCGTGGCCATCGTGCTCATGGTGGTGGTCGTGCCGCAGCAGTGAGAACCGCTCGAGCACAAAGAACCCAATTAGGCCGCCCAACATGGTGGCGGTTACTGCATGAACATCGGCCCCGCCCAGGTGAAGACTCTCTGGAAGAAGATGCAGAAGTGCCGTGCCCATGAGCAGGCCCGCCGAGAGGCTGACCATGCGGTCGACCCACCGAGAGAGTCGGCCCAGGGAAACCACCGCAGCCAGCCCAATGCTTATGAAAGTGGCCGCAGTGGCGGCCAGAAGAATATGAAGAAGAATCATGGTCTTATCGGTTCGCCATCATAGGCGAAATCCCTCTGCAACTCCGGCTTCATTCGGGCGTCATACAAGCATGAGAAAAAGTGCCTCCCGCACCCCAACCACATTCTCGGAGCCCACCATGTCCGCCCACAACAACAACGACCCCAAAGACCCCATTCACAACCAGAGCCTCAACCTCCACTTCCAACACATCCTCTCGCGTGGCTTGGCCAATCCACAGCGCCGGCGCATGTTGGTGGGCTCTCTGGGTCTGGCCTCACTCTCGGTGGCGGGTTGGCCCACCCCTGCTGGCGCAGCCCAAGGTGCTGCCAGTGAACTCAAGTTCGATGCAGTCGCCAAGTCACTCGTCGACGATGTTGTTCTCCCCCCGGGCTACGAATACAGAATTATTCACGCCACCGGCGATGCCCTGAGTGCAGCAATTAGCGACTTCTCGGCCATGGGAATCGAGACCGACGATTTCAGCCAACGGATTGGCGATCACCACGACGGCCTCGACATCTTCTTCATCGACGAGAAGGGCAACTACACAGACAAAGACACCGGCCGCGCCCTGCTGGTGGTCAACCACGAGAGCTCTGCCGATGCCGCCTTCTTGCATGCCAACGGCCAGACCAGCGGCGGCCGCAAGGGCCTGAAGTTTGATCAGTTCGGCGAGTGGGATGGGGGCGAGCGCCCCATGCAAGAGGTCCTCAAAGAGATCAACCTCCACGGGGTCTCCATTAGCGAAATCCGCCGAACCAAGGGCCAGTGGGCCATGGTGAAGAAGTCCCCACTCAATCGACGCATCACGCCCGAAACACCCGCTCGCGTTACCGGCCCCGTTTCCCAGTTGCAAGACATCCGCAATCTATTGGCCACCCGTTTCTCACCCACGGGCGTCCGCGTGCGCGGCACCATCAACAACTGCGGAATGGGCCGCACCCCCTGGGGCACCTACCTCACCTGCGAAGAGAACTTCTTCCCATACTTCGGGCGCACCGAGGGCCCCGAGCCCGATGCCAAGACACTCACTGCCCTCAAGCGCTATGGCCTTCCCATGAAGTCCGCCTTGGACTCTCGCAATTCATCCCAGGGCTGGCACACGGTCTCTGGCAGCGATGAACAGATGCGTTTTGCCCGCTGGAACCTGGCCTGGACGGGCAAGTCCGCCAAAGAGGATTTTCGCAACGAGGCCAACAGCTTTGGCTACGTCACCGAGATCGACCCCGTGCGGCCCAAATCCGCACCAGCCAAACGAATTGCCTTGGGTCGGTTTGTGCATGAAGCCGCGGTATTTAGCCAGCCCATCGAGGGCGAGCCACTTGCGGTCTATATGGGTTGCGATGGTCGCAATGAATACATCTACAAGTTCGTGAGCAAGGCCAAGTGGTCGCCCAAAGACCAGGGCGCCGGCACCAAGGCCGGCGACAAATACCTTACCGAGGGCCAACTCTACGCCGCCCGCTTCAACGACGACGGCAGCGGCCAGTGGGTTCTGCTGAGCATCCAAAACCCAGCCATCAAAAGCGCCCAGAGTTTCTCATTCACCAACGAGGCCGAGGTCATGGTCTTTGCCCGACTCGCCGCCGACGCGGCAGGCGCCACGCCCATGGACCGCCCCGAGTGGGGCGCAAGAAACCCCGTGAACAATGAAATCTACTTTGCCCTCACCAACAACAGCGACCGATTCCGTGTTCCCGGCAAGACCAATGCCGCCAACCCCCGGGCCTACAGCGATGCCGATGGCAAGAAGCGTTCGGGCAACCCCAACGGCCACATCATCCGATTCAAAGAGAACAATGACTCGGCCAGTGCCACCGATTTCCGTTGGGATATTTTTCTCTTTGGCGCCGAGGAAGATGCGGGCGAGGCGAATCTCTCAAGACTCACCGCCGCCAACAGCTTCTCCTCACCCGATGGCCTCTGGTTTAGCCAGGCCACCAAGATCTGCTGGATACAGACCGACGATGGCGCAATGACCGATGAATCTAACTGCATGCTGCTTGCGGCCATTCCGGGGCAAGTCGGAGACGGCGCGGCCATTGAGGTTAATAACAAGATGGGCACGCAGTCGGGACGTCAAAAGACATTTGTAGGGGCCACCCTGGGGGAAGGAAGGCTGCGTCGCTTCCTGGTGGCCCCGCTGGGGGCCGAGGTGACCGGCCTCACCGAGACACCCGATGGCAAGGCCTTGTTCGTGAATATTCAGCACCCCGGAGAAGACACCAAGTCGGCCGACTTGGTTGCAGAGAGGTACCAGAGCAACTGGCCCGGAAACAAGGGCTACGGCCGCCCCGGACGCCCGCGATCGGCCACGATCGTCATCACGCGGACCGACGGCGGGGTGATCGGCCTCTAGGCTTTTAGTGTCTTCGCAAACCAGGCCAGGCAGCGCTTCCAGCCATCTTCTGCCGTGGCCTTGCGATAACTCGGCCGGTAGTCGGCATGAAAGGCATGGGGCGCATCCGGATAAAGAATAATTTCCGAGGCCTGCGATGCCGCTCCGCCAAAGGAGAGCTTGGTCTTCATCTCATCGACATCGGAATTGGGAATGCCCGAGTCGGCAGCGCCATAGAGACCCAGCACAGGCCACTTGAGTTTCTCTGCAATATCGATGGGGTGAGAAGGATTGGCCTCGTTCACTGTGGTGCGAATGCGGCCATACCAGGCCACCCCGCCCTTGAGTCCAGACAACTCGGCCGCGGCCAGCCAGACAATCCGGCCGCCCCAACAGAAACCAGTGGCACCGGCCAGGCCCTTCACGCCGCCGTTGGCAACCGACCAATCGAGTGCCGCCTGAAGATCACCGAGCACCTGCTTGTCGGTGGCCTTGCTCACAATATTTGCAAAGAGGCTGGCCATGTCGGTGTGCTTGCTCGGGTCGCCCTGGCGATGAAAGAACTCAGGCGCCACCGCGAGGTAGCCTTGCTTGGCAAAGCGTCGGCAGACATCTTTGATGTGCTCATGAACGCCGAAAATCTCGTGGATCACCACCACCGTGGCCAGGCTCTTCTTGCCTGAGGGCTTGGCCATATAGGCCGGAATGTTGCCGGTGGCAGTGGGAATCTGAACCATGGCGGCATCCAGGCCCTGGGTGTCGGTGGTGATCGTCTGCGCCTGCAGGGCACCGGTGGGCACCACAGCCGCCGCGAAGCCTGCCAGGGCCGAGGCCTGCAAGAAGCCACGACGACTCCCGGGGAGAAGTTCTGGGTTGGGGGGCGAGAGTGAGTCGAGTTCAAGGCTGGCCTGGTCAACCCAAGCAGCGGCATCCATTGGTTTGTTCATGCGATTTCTCCGTGGGTGTGGTCTCTAAGTTTTACTTCTCGGTGGCCTTCTCATCAATGCGCGTCGTCCCAGTTGGGGCCGGTGCCCACCGACACCAACAAGGGCACGGTCAACTGGGCCACATTCTGCATATGCTCGGGCACAAGTGTGCCCATCAACCCGATTTCGTCCGTCGGCACTTCGAATATCAATTCATCATGCACCTGCAAGAGCATCTTCGAGCGCAGCCCCTTCTCTTTTAAGGCGCGCGACATCGCAATCATGGCGAGCTTAATGAGATCGGCGGCCGTGCCCTGCATCGGCGCATTGATCGCAGCCCGTTCGGCGGCGGCACGCCGCGGCCCATTGGGCGAGGCAATCTCGGGAAGCCAGAGCCTGCGACCAAAGACCGTCTCCACATAGCCCTGGCTTCGGGCCTGCAGCTTAATGGTCTCCATGTAGCGGGCCACACCCGGATAGCGGGCGAAGTAGCGCTCGATATAGGTCTTTGCGGCCGAGCGCTCGATGTCCAAATTCTGGGCGAGCCCAAAGGCACTCATGCCATAGATCAATCCGAAATTAATCACCTTGGCATATCGGCGCTGCTCGTCACTCACCTCGCTGCGGTCCACACCGAAGATCTCGCTCGCTGTGGCACGGTGAACATCCTCGCCTCGCGAGAACGCGCCCACCAGGCCCTCGTCTCCAGAGAGATGGGCCATGATGCGCAGCTCAATCTGCGAGTAATCGGCCGACATCAAGACATGGCCATCGGCGGCGACAAAGGCCTTTCGAATGCGCCGACCCTCTGCGGTTCGAATGGGAATGTTCTGCAGATTGGGCTCGCTCGAGGCAAGTCGTCCAGTGACCGCAACCGCCTGCGAGAAGGTCGTGTGCACGCGGCCGGTTCCTGCGTCGACCATACGCGGCAGCTTGTCGGTGTAGGTGCTCTTGAGCTTGGAGAGTGCCCGCCACTCAAGCAAGACCTTGGGCAATGGATAGTCGTGGGCCAGTTGCTCGAGCACATCCTCATCGGTCGATGGCGCCCCCTTGGCGGTCTTCTTCACCGGGGTATAGCCCAGCCGCTCAAACAATATCTCCGCAAGCTGCTTGGGCGAGCCCAGGTTGAAGGCCCCCCCGGCCAGGTCATGGGCCTTGCCCTCGAGATGCTGAATCTGCTGGGCGAGCTCATCGCTCTGGGCAAGCAACATCGGGCCATCGACCCGTATGCCATTGGCCTCCATTTCCAAGAGACAACTCAAGACCGGCAACTCAATCTCGCAATACATCTTGTGCAGCCGCCCATCGCCCTCGATCTGCGGCCACAACACCGTGTGCAGATGAAACGTGAAGTCGGCGTCCTCGCATGAGTAGCGACTGGCCACCTCGATACTCACCTCCTCGAAACCTATGCGCGAGGCCCCCTTGCCGGTCACGTCGTCATAAGACAAGCCCTTTCGTCCCAGGTGGCGCTCGGCAAGGCCTCCAAGGTCGTGGCTACGGTGGGCCTCGAGCACATACGATTGCAACAGGGTGTCGTGGGCAATTCCCTGAATCTCTACCCCGTGGTGGGCCAAGACATGGGCGTCGTACTTGAGGTTCTGGCCCAGCTTTGCATGGGCGGGGTTCTCAAGCCATGGACGCAGGGCATCGAGCACCGCGCCCAAAGGAAGTTGATCGGGGGCCCCTGCATATCGATGGCCCACGGGAATGTAGACCGCCTGCCCCACCGCCCAAGAAAACGAGAGGCCAACCAGCGCGGCCTCGCGCACATCCAAAGAAGTGGTCTCGGTATCAAAGGCCACCAGCGGTGCCTTCTGGAGTTGATCGATCAATGCCGCGAGCGCGTCTTGCGTGAGCACCGTCTGGTAATCCACATCAAGAGGCGCATCGAGCGAGAGTTGGCCTGGTCCGGTGGGCAAAACCGCAGCCGCCCCCGGGAACAATCCCGCAGATCCCGAGGCGCCAGATGGGCCACCCGCGCTCGAAGAGCCGCGCGCTCCAACATCGCCATCGATCAGCCCGCGAAGGCTCTTGCTTAAATCAAACTCATCACGAAGTCGCTGCAGGCCCTGGGCATCGAGCGGCTGTGGGGCCAGGTGCTCATCAAAACTCGTCACCAGCTCCGAGAGATCCGCATCACACTTCACGGTCACTAGAACACGAGCGGTCGGCAACCACTCCCTTGCAGCACGAAGGTTCTCACCCACCACGCCGGTAATCCGATCTGCATTCTCCACAATTGCATCGAGGCTTCCATACTCGGCCAGCCACTTTGCTGCAGTCTTGGGGCCCACCTTCTCCACGCCGGGCACGTTGTCAACGGCATCGCCCACCAACGTGAGGTAATCAATCATCTGGTCGGGTCGCACACCAAACTTCTCAAAAACCGCCTTGGCATCGGTGACCTTGGTGGGGCCGCCATCGCGGCTCATGGTGTCAATCAGACAGACCTGCTCGTTGACCAGTTGGGCCAGGTCCTTGTCGCCCGTCGCAATCACAGTTCGCATGCCACGCTCCTGGGCCTGTCGGGCCAGGCTTCCAATCACGTCGTCGGCCTCAAGCCCATCCTTGACCACCAAGGGCCACCCCAGGGCGCGCACGGCATCGAAAATAAGTGGCAGTTGGCTGCGAAGCTCATCGGGCATGGCCGATCGGTTGGCCTTGTATTCGGGGTAGATTGCATCGCGAAAGGTCGGGCCCGAGGGGTCAAAGACACATGCAATATGGCTGGCGGGCCACTCGTCTCGAACCCGCCGAAGCATATTGATCACACCGGTCACCGCCCCTGTGGGCGCACCCGAGCGGCTTCGCAGATCGGGCATGGCGTGAAAGGCCCGATAGACAAAACTCGAGGCATCGACCAGAAGCAGGGTTGGCTGTGTCATGCCCGGATTATCGCCCCTCGGTCACCCCCCAGCCGTCCGGTAAAATCGGGCCTTCCCCAGAACAGTTCATCATGTCCACTCCCCCCGCAGCCCCGGAAGCAAAGAACTTCCTCAGACACATCATTGAAGACGACCTGCAGGCTGGTCGTGTCAAAGAACTCGTCACTCGCTTTCCGCCCGAGCCCAATGGCTATCTCCATTTCGGCCACGCCAAATCCATCTGCCTGAACTTTGGCCTGGCCCAGCGCTACTCGGGTCGCTGTCACCTTCGGCTCGATGACACCAACCCCACAAAGGAAGACCAGGAGTTTGTCGATTCCATCGAGGAGTCGGTGCGTTGGCTCGGGTTCGACTGGGGTTCGCACCATTACTTTGCCAGCGACTACTTCGAGCAGTTGTATCAGTTTGCAGAGGCACTCATTCAAGCGGGCCATGCCTATGTGGACTCCCAATCCGCGGACGACATTCGCCTTCTTCGCGGCACACTCACCGAGCCCGGCAGAGACTCTCCATTTCGAGGACGGCCCAAGGCCGAGAGCCTCGAACTCTTTCGCACCATGCGAAAGGGAGACTTTGCCGACGGCAGCCATGTCCTTCGCGCGAAGATTGACATGGCCTCGCCCAATATCAATATGCGCGACCCCGTGCTCTACCGAATTCGGCATGCCGACCACCACCGCACGGGCAGCCAATGGTGCATCTACCCCCTCTACGACTACGCGCACCCCCTCTCGGATGCCATTGAGGG
>VGHN01000028.1 GCA_016868255.1 Betaproteobacteria bacterium | reverse complement strand
TGTCGCCCTCCAGGCCGTGGCCCATGCTCGATGCCTGCATATACATCTGGTGGGCAGTGGCGGCCAGTGGCAGTGGAAACTTATTGGCCCGGGCTGTATCGAGCACGATGCCGAGGTCTTTGACGAAGATGTCGACGGCCGAGAGGGGGGCATAGTCGCCATTGACCACCTGCGGCATGCGGTTCTCAAACATCCAGCTATTGCCCGCGCTATTGGTGATCACTTCATAGAGTGCAGCGGGCTCGAGCCCCTCGCGGATGCCCAGGGCCATGGCTTCGGCCGCCGCGGCAATGTGCACGCCAGCGAGCAGTTGATTCACGATCTTGACCTTGCTTCCGTCACCGGCTGCGCCAAGCTTGTAGACCTTGCTGGCCATGGCTTGAAGGATTGGGTCTGCAATTGCATAGGCCTGCGCATCGCCACCCGTCATCATGGTGATCTCGCCTTTGGCCGCACGGACCGCGCCCCCCGAGATGGGTGCATCGAGATAGAGGATGCCCAATGCAGAGAGCCGCTCGCCGAGCTGCCGGGACCAGTTGGGATCGACGGTGGAACACATGATAAAGAGGCTGCCCTTCTGCATGGCCTGGGCAAGGCGGCCTTCACCGAAAAGCAGGTCTTCGGTCTGGGCGGCGTTGACCACCACCGAAACAATGACTGCGCAATGCTTGGCGAGGTCGAGCGGGCCCTCGCAGGCAATGCCGCCACCGTCTTCTGCTACGAATCTTTTAACGAGATCTGCGCGGCGGTCGCAGACCGCGACTTGAAACCCGCCGCGGCGCAGCGACTGGGCCATGCCCATGCCCATGGCGCCGAGTCCAATCAGGCCGACTGTTTTAACTGTTTGAGGCACTGGGGGCGACGTCATCTGGGGTGGCGCCATCTTTCTTTTTCTCTTCAGAGGCCTGGTCGCTGAGCGTCTGCAGGGCGGCCTGTAGACGAGCGATTTCGGCGCGGGCCTCGGGCGAGAGGGACTTGTTGCGCTCTTTCACTCCAGCCAAAACACCGGAGATGTCGGAGGCATTGGCCGATGATGGTGGCAACTCTCTGTAAGCCGAGTCCTGCCCATTGCCCACTTGGCCCACATTGCCCGCATGGCCCGCTGTTGAGTGGGTTGAATGAGGGCCTGCTCCATGCGTCCCATGCGCACCTTGAGCACCGTGTGCGTTTGCTCCACCGAAGGAGGGCTCTGAGTGATCCGATTGGCCGGTGCGATGCGTGCTGGCGTTACCCGACTCGCCATTCGGATGGGCCGACGAATCATGGAGGCCTGTCGATGCATCCATTCCAAGGCCTGGGCTTGCACGGTCGGAGCCTTCTAATTGGCTCGATGCTTTTTTGAGGCGGGCCGTTGTCTCAATTCGGTGGCGACGCTCGGCGATGAGGGTGAAGAGAAACCAGCCCACAGTGAGGACAATCCAGAGGCAGAGCAGGGCGGCGCTGGAGAGGCTTGCCTCGGTGACAATGTCTTGGAGCTCGGTGCCGAAACTCGCCCATGGCAGGGCATCGAGTCCGCCCCCGGGCAGAGAGTTTCGCCGACCCACGACCAGAAGCAAGACCAGGGCGTTGCCGAGCAAAAACAAGCGGTTTGCGATCATGATTGATACAGTAGCAGGATTCACCAACGATTTCGGACCGCTGGCTTGATGAACAACGAATTCGAGCTGCCCACAGAGGGCGTCAAAATCTACTCACCCGATCAGGGGTGGCAGTCGGCTGGGAAGCCCCCACGGCCCGATGGCGTGCGGCCCGGCAAGCAATCGGACGTGGAAGATGTTGACTTAAAAGACGCGGCTGACGATGCGGAGTTGGAGCAACTCGAAGACGATTTGGTCGAGCAGAGCGAGGCCGTGCTACTCGCCGAGGACCCAGCGATTGTGGTCGAGGAAGTCACCGATGACGCGCCTCGCTACGAGGACTTGGCTCGACTGCGCGAGCATCGCACCATCGACAACAATCCCCTTCCTCCGGCACTGGCCCAAGACCAAGCCAGGTCTCAGGCGGCGCAGAGTGAGGCCGCTGCTCTTGCCCAGGTGGGAGACTCTCTCAACAGCTTATTTCTGGCTCTTCAGCAGAGCAGCTCCGGAGGAGAACTCACCACCCGCGGGCCCAATTGGAGGGACGTGGCCGACATCAGTCGCCACATGGAAGAGTGTCTTCATGAGCGGCAGGAAATCATTGCCAAGCTTGCAAAGGTGGAGCGCCAGATTCGCGAGACCCGCGATGACCTTCTTCATACGCTCAAGGTGCTTGCCGATATGGAGCAGCAGAACCTTGAGGCCGCCACCGTGCGCGCCAATATCAGTGCCTTGGCCGCGAACGTGATTACGAAGCGCTTCGGCGGCAGTTAAAACGACTGGCGGCTAAAAAACTACTTCTTGTTGCTCGGTGCGTTCGAGCCAAAGAGCCGCGTGACCAAGCGCAAGATCGGCTTGGTCTGCGCTTCGGGCTTGGTCTGATTGACCGTGGCGCCCTGTGTGGGGGCGCCATTGGCCACTGCCGCATGGGTGGATGTATGCGTGGTGGGCGCTGGCTTGGGCTTGGCAATGCTCGGCGGAATAACCAGTGGCTTTCCTACGTGTGTCACGGTTTTCTCTGCCCCGGCGTTGCGCTCGGCTTGCGATACAGCCACTCGATACTTCAGGTCGGAGTGCAACAGTGGGCTGCGTGAGGCGGATGCAGCCAGGCCCCCTGTGGGTGGGCGGGTCTGCTGTGCGGCATGCAAGGAGATGGCTTGCTCGACTGCCCGTGCAAACTGAACGAAAGACTCTGCGAGTCGTTTGTTCTTGTGGTTGAGCAAGAAGCCCTCTGCAAAAGCACGCTTGGCATCCACTGTGTCCAAGATAGGGGGTGTGAGAACAAATGAGACGGGGAAGCGCTCGGAGGAGCGGTGGACGGCGTTGAGTTGATCTGCCCGCACCCGGCTTGGCGCAATGACCAGGGTGGGGTGGTAACGGGGCGCCTCGAAGACCCACTTATGCTTCTTGGCAAAGTCGATGGTGGTGACCAACTCCACCTCGGAGACCGCCGAGGGCATGATGACCAGGTCGAACTCGAATAGGAGCTCGCCATCGAGGAAGTCGTTCCAGGTGAGGTCGGCAAGAAGAATGTCTGTGTCGTCGGCAAAACCACGCAAGGTCTTGCGGACATCGATGAGCAGGCGATTGAAGCCGCCGGCCTTGGGGAATTCAATGGTGTGGAGGCGAACCGGGTTGGTGGCCTTGGGCGACTGGGCGCCGCGGACCCAGCGGGTTGATGAGCCTTGGCTGTCGAAGTCGACAAGGGTGGTGCGCTTGCCCAAATGGGCCGCAAAGTAGTGCACCAGGTTGGCAGAGATGGTGCTCTTGCCAACGCCGCCCTTCTGATTGGTGACTAGGATGCGGAACATATTAACCTTTTAAATCAATTACTTAATGAAATTTTTCAGAGAATTCATGGAGCACAGGGGATAACCCTCAATCTCGTTTATCGACCCGGGGGACGGAAACTATAGATCTCATTGCCGGCTTTGTAAAAGGTCTGGATCGAAACTCAGTGGGCAGGGCGACGGCCTCTAGAGCTTTTCCCCTTGGGCAAGGACCCGAATTGTGTTGAACCCATAGCGGGCCATGATTTCGTCCTCGGTGTATTCGGGATTGAAGAGTTTGGCGTGGGCAACGGTGAGGGCCTCCCAGGCCGCCCCCGAGACAGGCCCATTGATTATCAGGGGCTCGGGAATCTTCCAGTTGGGTTTGGAGACCTCTAACTCGGCTTGAGTGGGGCGGAATTTCTCGGGCCTTGCATCGATAATTTCTTTGACCTTCGATGGAGTTGTTCCACCGAGGGACTTGAACTTCCCAATGTCAAAGATGCCAATCTTTTTCAGTTCAGCGTAGTCGGCCCGCAGTGCGGCAACTTTTGTCGCATCCACCCCTCCGGCCACAGCGGGGTCTTCGACCATCTTGTAGGCCTCATATCGCGTGACCCGACTGGGGAAGTCTTTGAGGGTGATGTTGTTCTCATCAAAGATACTGCTGAGGATGCCCTTCTTGTTTTGCTTGAGACTGTCCTCGAAGGCTTGGAGAACGGTTGTGCCTGGGGGCCAATCTGGGTAGATCGAGGTGATTCCTGAGGCTGCCATTCGCTCTGTGGCCGCGTAGGTCTTGGCCAGGGCCTCCTCATCGAGTTCAAGTCCATCGAGAAGCGGGACGGCAACCCTCTGCTTGAGGTAGACCCAGTCCACGTTCTCATCAAACCCCTCGGGAACGCCAGCAGGTGTTAAACCCGTTTCCGTCTCTGTTTCAATCCCCAATTCGGTCAGCATTGCGAGAACGGCCTCTCCGATGCCGGCCTCTAAAAGTTCCGCTTTGGCCTTGGATTGGGCCGCTGCGTAGGCCGCCTGTTGCTCTGGTGTGGCCTTGGGGTCGGGCCGTGCGTTGTAGCGAAGGGCAAGGCTCAGCGTTGACTGATCCGAGATAGCGCGGCGAAGCTTGTCGGGATGAATCTCACTTCCCACCACCTTCTTGCGGGTCACCATGTCTCTGGCATCGGCCCAGGTCACACCAAGGGGAAAACCTTTGGGCGCGAGCGCGTTGGCTGGGTTGGTGTCCTCTTCGAGACCCAGCGCCAGAAGCTCGGTCTTGGCTTGTTCCTCTCGAGCGGCAAGTTCCTCTTGTTTCTGAAGCAATTGCGCGCGCTCCGAATCACTCAGGGTGTTGATGCGGTTGAGTTGGGTGTTGAACGCGTTGTCCCAGGTTCCGAACGAGCGCTGCTTGGCGTTTAAGACGCCAGCGGTCGAGGCTGTTGAAAAGTTGACGGATGTGGACATACCCGCTCTCCCATATAAGCAATTTGGGAATAGACGAGCAAGGGCCGTGCCAGTCGGCCGGCAAGAGTTTGCCGCTGCAAAAACACAAATAAAAACGGCCCCGAGGGGCCATTTTTATTTGTGGTGGAGCCGGCGGGAATCGAACCCGCGTCCGCAAGTCATCCAAAGGCAGTTCTACATACTTAGTCGATTTATTTGGATTTAATCTGGGGCTTAGCCAACCGACAGGCCGGCCACAGACGATCCGCTTGTTTTAGGCACCGAACCCACGGCTTGTCCGATGACGATCTGATGTGAATGACACTGCTGCGGGTTTTACCCCGCCTGGCCCATCAGAGAACCAGTGCAGCGCCCGCCGGGTTTAAGCGGCGAGAGCGAAACGCTCGTCGTTGGCGTTTATTAATTTCCGAATGGATTTACGAGGGAATCGGTCCTCGGTATGCCCTGCTCTTCTTCACTACCCACGTCGAAACCAGGTCGGCCCCGTTTTCGAATGAGGAGGGAGTATGCGGTCAGAACGCGATGGATTCAAGAATTTTCGGCGCATCTTGGCAAGGCGCTGCCACTTGTTGCGTTAAAGCCCACGCTCAAACCCAGGGTGAGGGTGCTCTGCTGAGACGCAAAAAAGGCATGCTTTCGCACGGCAACAAAAACACCCCCAGGAGGAAAAAATGCCATCGCTATTCGATCGTTTTGAAATTGGTGATCTCTCGCTGTCCAACCGCATGGTCATGGCCCCGCTGACGCGCAGCCGTGCGGTTGCCAACAACACGCCCACTGCACTCATGGCCACTTATTACGCCCAGCGCGCCAGTGCGGGCTTGATCATCACCGAGGCCACTCAGGTCTGTCCCGAGGGGCAGGGCTATATCGCCACGCCTGGCATTCACTCGGCCGAGCAGGTGGCCGGCTGGAAACAGGTCAACCAAGCGGTGCATGCCGCAGGAGGCAAGACCTGCCTGCAACTCTGGCATGTGGGTCGCATCTCACACACCTTCTTCCAGCCCAACGGCGCGGCACCTGTGGCGCCCTCGGCCATTCGCGCCAATATGCAGGCCTACACCGACAAGGGCATGGAAGATTGCTCCGAGCCCCGGGCCCTGGAGACCAGTGAGGTTCAGGCACTGGTGCAGACCTATGGCAAGGCGGCTCAGAACGCCAAGGACGCTGGCTTTGATATGGTGGAGATTCATGCGGCCAATGGCTACCTGGTCGACCAGTTCCTGCGCGACCAGACCAACCGCCGCAAAGACACCTATGGCGGCTCGATCGAGAATCGCGCTCGGTTCCTGATGGAGATCGTCGAGGCGGTTCTGAAGGTCTACCCCGCACACCGGGTGGGATGCCGGATTTCGCCGGCATCGAAGTTCAATGACATCGATGACTCGAATCCACAGGCCCTCTATTCCTATGTGGCCGAGCAGCTTGGCCGGCATGGGTTGGGCTATCTGCATGCCATTGAAGGGCAGACCGGCGGCGCACGCGATGCCGACCCGCGTGTGGACTTTGCCGCATTGCGCAAGGCCTTCAAACAGGCTGGAGGTCGGGCCACCATGGTCAACAACGGCTATACCCGCGAGATGGCCGAGTCGGCCGTGGGCTCGGGCGAGGCGGATTTGGTGGCCTTTGGGGTGCCCTTCCTGGCGAATCCCGACTTGGTTGCGCGGTTCAAAAACGGCCATCCGCTCAATGCCCCAGACCCCGCCACCTTCTACGGAGGGGCTGAAAAGGGCTATACCGATTACCCGGTTTTTGGCTAGGGGTGGCGGCCGTTTTCCCACCTAGCGGCTGATTTAAGCGGTTTTGCCCCCCATTTCACGGGGGGGTACGGGACAGGGCGCCCAGGGCCTTAAACCGGTAAAATGGAAGGATTCTTAAAATCCCGCCATTTCTCGATTGCCCCCCATGGATTCATTTGCAAAAGAAACGCTCCCTGTCAGCCTAGAACAGGAGATGCGCAAGTCTTACCTTGATTACGCCATGAGCGTGATCGTGGGTCGGGCCCTGCCCGATGTGCGCGACGGCTTGAAGCCTGTGCACCGCCGGGTGTTGTTTGCCATGCATGAACTCAACAACGATTGGAACCGGGCCTACAAGAAGTCGGCGCGTATCGTGGGTGACGTTATCGGTAAGTACCACCCCCACGGCGACTCGGCGGTCTACGACACGATTGTTCGTATGGCCCAGGACTTCTCGCTTCGTTACATGTTGGTCGATGGCCAGGGCAACTTTGGCTCGGTCGATGGCGACAACGCCGCGGCCATGCGTTACACCGAGATTCGTCTGGCCAAAATTGCCCACGAGTTGCTCGAAGACCTCGATAAAGAAACGGTGGATTTTGGGCCGAACTACGACGGCTCAGAAAAAGAGCCGCTCATCATGCCGGCTCGCATTCCCAATCTGCTGATCAATGGTTCCTCAGGCATTGCGGTGGGCATGGCCACGAATATCCCGCCTCACAATCTCTCCGAGGTGGTGGCTGGGTGTCTGCATCTTCTTTCGAACCCGGAGGCGACGGTCGATGCACTGATGGTTCACATACCAGCGCCAGACTTCCCCACCTCGGGAATCATCTATGGCATGGAAGGCGTGCGGCAGGGCTATCGCACCGGTCGGGGTCGCTGTGTGATGCGTGCGAAGGTGCACTTCGAGGACATGGAGAAGGGCTCGCGTCAGTCGATCATCGTCGATGAGTTGCCCTATCAGGTGAACAAACGCTCGCTGCTCGAGCGAATTGCAGAGCTGGTCAACGAGAAGCGCCTTGAGGGCATATCGGACATTCGCGACGAGTCCGATAAGTCGGGCATGCGTGTAGTGATTGAGCTCAAGCGCGGTGAGTTGCCCGAGGTGGTGCTCAACAATCTCTATAAGAACACCCAGCTGCAAGACAGTTTTGGTATGAATATGGTGGCGCTGGTCGATGGCCAGCCGCGCACCTTGAATCTCAAGCAGATGCTCGAGGCCTTCCTGGCCCACCGCCGCGAGGTGGTGACACGGCGCACCGTATTTGAGTTGCGCAAAGCCCGCGAGCGCGGACATGTCTTAGAAGGCTTGGCGGTCGCCGTCTCGAACATGGACGAGATGATTGCGCTGATTAAGTCATCGCCATCGCCGGTTGAAGCCAAAGAGGGCCTGATGGGCCGGGCCTGGCGGGCGGATTTGGTCAAAGAGTTGTTGGCGCGTGCCACCGAGACCACGGTGGCCGAGGCCTTTCGACCCGATGGGCTTTCGACCGACTTCGGACTCTCGGGCGAGGGCTACCGACTCAGTGAAGTGCAGGCCAGTGAAATTCTTCAGATGCGCCTGCAGCGCCTCACGGGCCTTGAGCAAGACAAGATCGTGGCCGAGTACAAAGATGTGATTGAGAAGATTGCCGACTTGCTCGACATTCTTGCGCGGCCTGCGCGAATCACCGCAATCATGACCGAGGAGTTGCAGTCCATCGGCAAGGAGTTCGGTGATACGCGCCGCTCGGTTATTGAGCACAACGCCGAGGACTTCCAGACCGAAGACTTCATTACCCCACAAGAGATGGTGGTCACACTCACCCACACTGGCTATATCAAGAGCCAGCCGCTCTCTGAGTACCAGGCACAGCGCCGAGGGGGTCGAGGCAAGACGGCCACGGCCACCAAAGAAGACGACTGGATTGAGCAACTCTTTATTGCCAACACCCACGACACCATCCTGGCCTTCTCCAACCGCGGGCGGGTTTATTGGCTCAAGGTCTGGGAGGTTCCGCAGGGCTCACGGACATCGCGGGGCAAACCGCTGGTGAATGTCTGGCCCCTGGAAGAGGGCGAGAAGATCACCGTTGTATTGCCGGTAAAAGAGTTTGATGAAGAGCGGTTTGTCTTCATGGCCACTGCCCAGGGAACGGTAAAAAAGACACCGCTCTCGGCATTCTCACGGCCCTTGAAGCGCGGAATTATTGCCTGCTCGCTCGATGAGGGCGATTACCTGATTGGTGCGGCACTCACCGATGGCCGCTACGACGTGATGCTGTTCTCTGATGCGGGCAAGGCGGTGCGCTTTGCAGAGACCGATGTGCGGCCAATGGGCCGAGAGGCCCGAGGCGTGCGTGGCATGTCACTCGAGGGCAGTCAGTCATTGATCAGCATGATCGTGGCCGAGGACGAGTCGGCCTATGTGCTCACCGCCACCGAGAATGGTTACGGGAAACGCACCGCGATCTCCGAGCACACGCGCCACGGACGAGGCACCAAGGGCATGATTGCCATTGCCACCAGCGAGCGCAATGGCCGTGTGGTCTCGGCCTGTCTTGTTCGTGAAGAAGACGAAATTATGTTGATCACCGACAAGGCCGTGGTGGTGCGCACCCGTGTCTCAGAGGTTCGGGCACTGGGCCGGGCCACGCAGGGCGTGACGCTCATTTCTATCGATGAGGGCAGCAGCCTGGTGGGTGTTCAGCGCATTGCAGATGCCGGGGCATTTGGCGACGAGGGTGAAGACGATTCCGCTGGCGATGCCGCCGACGGTGCCGAGGCATCTGACAACGCCAGCGATTCTTCCAACGACTAGCGCGTGACCGACGCTCTCCTACAGGTTTTCCTGATCGTCTCGGTTGGGGTCCTGGTGGCGTGGGTGGGTTGGATCGACGAGGAGTCGACCAACCTGTTCTCGAGTCTGGTGCTGCGGGTATTTATGCCCGCGCTCTTGTTCCGATCGATGGCCTCGGTCTCGTTTGAGTCACTGAGCATTGCCCCCATTCTTTCTTATCTTTTCGCGGCATTGCTCATTTATGGCTTGGCCTATGTGGTGGCCCTCTATTGGGGCCCCAGAGACCGATCGGCCGACTCCAAGGCTGGGCTGGCCGCGGCAACGGCCATCTGTGCCACCTTCTCGAACAATGTGATGGTGGGCATTCCCATTGTGAAGTTGTTCTTCGGGCCGGATGGCTTGGTGGTCTTGCTCACTGTGCTCTCGATGCATGCATTGGTGCTGCTGGGTTTCGGAACGCTGGTCTTCGAACTGACAAGCAAGAGCCGCTCGCCCGTGAGCCGAATGATGGCAGTCCGCCAATTGGTGCAGAGCGCGGTGCTCCACCCCGTGGTGCTGCCGATTATGTTGGGCGTGGCCTATAGCTACTTTGCGCTGCCCATGCCGCTCTTGCTCGACTCCACCTTGGCGGCCCTGGGTCAGGTGGGGGTGCCTTGTTGTCTGGTGCTCCTGGGGGCCTCGGTCTATCACGCTCGCAATCGTTTCCAAGCCCGTGGTGTTGGGCTCATTCTTCTATTCAAGCTCGCCATCATGCCCGTGACGGTATTTCTTGTGGCGCAGTTTCTCTTTGAACTGCCACCCATGGCCGTGGCTGTGCTCACCACGATGGCCGCGCTGCCCACGGGGGCGAATCCCTACTTGCTCACACAGCGCTACAACCAGGGTGTGCCCATGGCGGCCACCGCAGTGGCCGCCAGCACAGCGCTGTCGGTAATTTCGTTACCCTATGTCTTATCTCAATTTGCCCATGTTCGATGAGCGCGATGAAACAACGGCCCTATAACTTTGCCCCTGGCCCGGCCACCCTGCCGGCGCCTGTGTTGGAGCGGGCCGCGGCCGAGATGCTCGACTGGCGGGGCTCAGGCATGTCGGTCATGGAGATGACCCATCGGGGGCCGCTCTTCTCTGAGATTCATG
The DNA here is from genome assembly GCA_016868255.1 of Betaproteobacteria bacterium. Classification (GTDB taxonomy): domain Bacteria; phylum Pseudomonadota; class Gammaproteobacteria; order Burkholderiales; family Burkholderiaceae_A; genus Hahnella. The sequence continues at coordinate 379 of VGHN01000028.1, read as the reverse complement.
CCAAGGCCATGGCCGACTTTCGCAGTCTTCTGGGTCTGGGTGATCAGCACTTGGTGCTTTGGATGCAGGGTGGTGCCACGGCCCAGAATGCCCTGGTGCCTATGAACCTTCTGGCGAAGAACCCCAAGTGCGACTACATCAACACCGGCCACTGGTCGACGAAGTCACTGACCGAGGCCACGCTCTATGGCGATATGCATGTGGCCGCCACAGCACAGGAACCGCGAATCCTCAACGAGGAGGCTTGTGCAGCCTTTGGCTACATTCCGCCGCAGGCCGAGTGGCAGCTGCGGCCCGATGCCAACTACCTTCACATCTGTGGCAACGAAACAATTGGTGGCGTGGAGTTTCATTCATGGCCCAAGCCTTCTGAATTGGG
>VGHN01000027.1 GCA_016868255.1 Betaproteobacteria bacterium | reverse complement strand
AAAGACCCCTCGGAAATCATCCAGCTCAACCGCAAACAAAGAAACAAGATGGCAGTCATCAAAGAGGGCCTCGCAGTCAGCGATGTCCTCATACAAGAGGGCGTTCACTCCTACGAGACGGTTCGCGACGGTGCGGGCGAGGCCGTGGCCGAGCCGGTGGTGTACATGATCGACAAATATGTGGTTGGTGGCTTCTACCGTGTCCACTCCGAGCGTGGTCCCGATGAGAATCTCAATGCCCCCGGTGCCAAGTTTGTGCCGCTGCCTTTTGCGAGTGGCTGCCAGCAGCCGCTGAGCCACGAAGACCCCGATGCCATGCCCAATCGGCTCTATCTCTATGGGGTGGTCTCCCGTCTTGCACTTCTGGCGGCCTCGCGCGAAATCGAGGCCACTCACCCTGCTGCACGCGGGAAGAGCTAAACGTTATGCGGCTGCTCTTTGTCTGCGACCCCCTTGCAGGATTCAAGACCTACAAAGACACCAGCTTTGCCATGATGCAGGCCGCTCAGGAACGGGGCCACAGCATCTGGGCCTGCCAACCAGCGCATTTGTCAGCGGGGTTCTCTGAGAATCGTGGCTGCCTACCCACGGCCACTGCAGACCGAATTGAAATACAAGAGGCCCATGCAAGCGATTGGTGGACGGTCGTCGAATCCCGTGCCCTGTCGCCGGCCGATATCGATGCGGTGCTCATGCGCAAGGACCCCCCTTTTGATCAAGATTATCTGGTGGCCACCCAGATGCTCGAGCTCTTTGAGCGTGCCGGAGTGCCTGTGGTCAACAAGCCTGCGGCCCTGCGTGACCACGGCGAGAAGCTCTCTGTGCTTGAGTTCCCGGCCTATGCCCCTGCGGGGCTTGTGAGTAGTTGCATCTCCGATCTGGCTTCTTTTGCCGCGCAACACCCGAAGGTGGTGCTCAAACCACTCGATGCCATGGGCGGCAGTGGGATTTTTGTCACCCATGCCCAAGATCCCAACCTCCCCGTGATTCTTGAGGTGCTCACGAGGAACGGGCGACAGGCCATCATGGGTCAGGAGTGGCTGCCTGAAATTGTCGATGGCGACAAACGAATTCTGATCATCAATGGAGAGCCTTTCTCCCATTGCCTTGCGCGCATCCCCCAAGCAGGCGCCTCGCGCGGCAACCTCGCGGCCGGTGGCCGCGGAGAGGCCCGGCCCCTCACGCCAAGAGACCGTGAAATTGCGGAGGGGCTTGGTCCGCACCTCAAGCAGCGAGGAATATTTCTAGCGGGGATTGATGTCATTGGTGAGCGACTGACCGAAATCAACATCACCAGCCCAACTGGCTTTCGAGAGATCCACGATCAGACCGGCTTGAACGTGGCCGCGCACTTTATTGGGCAGTTGGAGTCAATGGTGAAGAGCTCTCAGAGACACTGACCCATGGAAATCGCAACAAGGCTTTTTCTCATCTGTCATGCCCCGCTGGCCTCCTCATTCCATGGCGTGGCCTGCCATGCTTTTGGTCAGCGCCTCAACGATGCGGTGGCCATTGATGTCCTCAGCCACCACTCTCGTGAGCAGGTGGCCGAGCTCATTGAAGAGGCCTGGGTGGCTGCTGGGTCGCCAACACAGGTCTTGTTGCTGACCGACGTATTGGGCGCCACACCCTGCAATGGGGCCGGCCTCTGGATGGGCCGAAGCAAAGCCAACCTGCAGATTGCAGGCATCGCTGGCATGAGTCTGCCCCTGCTTTTAAAGGCACTCACCTACAAGCAGCTCGTGCCCAGTGAGTTGGCCGAGCATCTCTTGCGCAGCCAGGCCGATTGCGGCTGCCGCCTCGAGGCGCTCTCTACAAGAGTGCCCCCCCAACATCAGCAATGAAGACCAACGTCACCATCTCCAATGCGCTTGGCCTGCATCTAAGGGCCTCATCCAAGCTCAGCCAGCTCGCCACAAAATTCCCCTGTGAGGTCTGGTTGAGCAAAGGTGCCAATCGCATCAACGCCAAGAGTGTGCTTGGGGTGACCATGCTCGCTGCTGGCCAAGGCACTGAGATCGAAGTCGAGACCATCGGCGCGCAAGAGGATGAGGCCATGACCGCCCTTTTGGTCCTAATCAACGACAAGTTCGGGGAAGGGCAGTAAGCCATGGCATGGTCGGTCAATGGCATCGGGGTGGGCGACAAGCTCGCCTTGGGCAGGGCCTGGGTCCTCGCGCCGGCATCGCTGGATCTTCCTCGGCGGCAGCTCCAGGCCCAGCAAATCGCCCCCGAGATCGCCCGTTTTCATGCCGCGGTCGGACGCATCGATCAGGAGTTCACAGACCTGCGCGAAGCCCTGGGTCAAGAGCCCGCCGCCGAGGTTCGTGCATTTCTTGATCTTCAAGCACACGTGCTACGAGACCCCATACTCATTGATGAGACAGTCGCGCGCATTGAGAGCGAGTCTTGCAACGCGGAATGGGCATTGATTCAACAGCTCGCTGAAGTCACTGCGCAGTTCGATGCCATTGACGACCCGTATCTGAGGGAGCGCAAAGCCGACGTTCAGCAGCTCGTTGAGCGAATCTTAAAGAGCATGCAGGGCGTTGGAGACCTCTCCACCACACTTGAGCAGACGGCCCAAAGCGAAGGTGCTCTGCCATGGATTCTTGTGGCCAAGGACATCGCCCCCGCCGACATGCTGTTGCTGCGGCACCATCAGTTCGCGGGATTCGCAACCGACTCGGGCAGCCCAACTTCTCACACGGCCATCCTCGCTCGAAGCCTTGGGCTTCCGGCGGTGGTGGGCATGAACAGTCTGCATGGCTTGGTCGAGCAGGGCGAAGAGATTGTGCTCGATGCCGCAGCCGGTGTGGTTATGGGGAGTCTCGATGAGGAGCTGCGCGCCCACTACAGCGATCAGCAGGCCAGTCAGCAACTCGCCATGGAGCGACTCAAGCGGCTCCGAGGCATTGAGGCCAAGACGCTCGATGGGGAGCGAGTGCTTCTTCAGGCCAACCTGGACCTGCCCGAGGATGCGGCCGCGGCCCTTGAAGCGGGCTGCGATGGTGTGGGTCTCTTCCGAAGCGAGTTTCTATTCATGAACAGGGCCGATGCGCCCTCGGAGGACGAGCAGGCCGCGGCCTACGGGTCAGTGGTTCGGGCCATGGCCGGGCGCCCCGTCACGATTCGTACGCTGGATTCGGGGGCCGATAAAACCGTGGCAGCCCTGGCAGCGGGCCGCTCCGAACCCACCAACCCGGCCTTGGCCTTGCGCGCTATTCGGCTATGCCTCGCCGAGCCCGAACTCTTTCTCACCCAGCTGCGCGCGATTCTCAGGGTCTCGGCCGAAGGCCCGGTGCGCATCATGGTCCCGCTCGTCAGCGGCCCCTCTGAGATCATTCTGGCCCGACGAATGATTCAGACCGCCATGCAGCAGCTCGAGGCCAAAGGCACGGCCTTTGATCGAAGGATTGCGGTGGGGGCCATGATCGAGGTGCCATCGGCGGCCATTGCCATCGATGGCCTGCTTGCCCACATTGATTTCGCCTCCTTGGGCACCAACGATCTCATCCAATACACCCTGGCCATCGATCGCACAGACAGTGAAGTGGCGCACCTCTATGAGCCGCTTCACCCAGCTGTGCTTCGACTGATTCGGGATGTGATTCGTGCCTGCGATAAGTCGGGCACGCCCATCTCACTCTGTGGCGAGATGGCCGGCGAAGCCGAGCTTTGTCGATTGCTTCTCGGGCTCGGGCTTCGTCAGTTCTCGATGCACCCGGTGGAACTCCTGCGCGTTAAGCAAGAGGTTCTGCGCACCCGTGCCTCCGACCTCATCAAACCAGTGGCTCGACTGCTCAGGCTCCCCGATCCCAAGAAGATTCGCAGCGGCCTCGAACAGCTCAACGGGCAGTGACCCTGAGGCAGTGATGCCGCTCTTGGCCCTAGTGGTCGCAGTGTTCGTGGTGTTTCTAATGGCCCTGGTGGCCCACCCGGCCGTCCTGGCTCACACGGTCTGCGGCGGCCATGGGTGAGGCTGGCTCAAGCCATCCGGCGCGCAATGCAGCGAGCACCACCTCTGAGCGATTGGTGACTCGAAGCGCACGCAGGATGGAACTAATGTGAACCTTCGCCGTGCCCTCTGACATATCCAGGGCTCTGCAGATGAGTTTGGTGGGGCGGCCATGGATGAGGTGCTCGAGCACCTCGAATTGGCGTGGGGTGAGTTTGGACCAGCGGTCGCTCTCCTTGGGGTCACGAACCTCTATGCGAATCACTGCCTCCCCGCCGGGCTGAAGGACCGCCCGGTTTCCGGGGCTGCCGGAATGCGATGGCGACTCGTGGGGATTGGCAGGCAGACGGATCTGGGGCGAGGCGTCTTCGCGCTGGGCATGGTGTGCGGCCAAAAGACTGGTGATGGAATTGGTCATCCGAGTATCTCCGGTTGGTTGAGGTGTTTGAACCGAGAGTCTGAGAAGGCTTGACCGCCAAGATTGTGAAAAAGTGTGTCTAATTAGGGCCTGACAAATGCAGACAAAAAACAGCCTGGGCCCCGTTGCCGAGCAATTTGCTCAATTCGATCAACCTCTTACGCTCTCGAGTGGCCAAGCCATCGAAGGGTTTAAGTTGGCCTATGAGACCTATGGCGTTTTGCGTGCCGACCGTCGAAATGCAGTGCTCGTCTGCCACGCCCTCAACGCCTCCCACCATGTGGCGGGGACACGCCTCGAAGACCCCGAGGACATTGGCTGGTGGGACAACATGGTGGGGCCAGGAAAGCCCATCGACACCAATCGTTTCTTTGTGGTGGGAGTCAACAACCTGGGTTCGTGCTTTGGCTCGACCGGTCCGACAAGCATTCATCCCAAAACCGGCAAGCCCTATGGAAATGATTTCCCACTGGTCACTGTAGAGGACTGGGTAGAGGCGCAAGCCTTGCTGGCCAATCGGCTTGGGATCGATCGATTTGCGGCAGTCATCGGCGGGAGTCTGGGTGGCATGCAGGCCGTGGAGTGGTCCATTCGTTTTCCCAAGCGCGTGGCCCATGCCTTGGTCATCGCCTCCACACCGCGACTCTCTGCGCAAAACATCGCGTTCAACGAGGTGGCTCGCCGGGCCATTCTCAATGACCCGGAATTCCATGAAGGGGCCTACGCGGAATTTCAGGCGGTTCCACGACAAGGCCTCTCGGTGGCAAGAATGATTGGCCACATCACCTATCTGTCAGACGATGACATGGCCCAGAAATTTGGCCGGGCCCTGCGCAACAAGCAAGGTTATGGCTATGGCTTTGATATCGACTTTGAGATTGAGTCTTACCTGCGCTACCAAGGCGAGAAGTTCTCTCAGTACTTTGATGCCAATACCTACCTTCGCATCACCAAGGCCCTGGACTACTTCGATCCTGCTGCGCGGGCCGACGGAGACCTGGCCAAGGCATTGGTCCCCGCAGAAGCCTCTTTTTGTGTCATCTCCTTCACCACCGATTGGCGATTCCCGCCCGAGCGTTCCCGCGAGATGGTCTCGGCACTCATGCGCAATAACGCAAAGCTTGTCTACTCAGAGATTGATGCACCCCATGGCCACGATGCCTTCCTAATGGAAGACCCCCGCTACCACGCCCTGGTGCGAAGCTACTTTGATCGAGTCGCCGCCGAGGTCGGTTGCGCATGAACAGGCCCAATCACTCTGACTTGGAATTGCGACCGGACCTTGAGCGGATTGCCCGGTGGATTCGACCCAAGGCGCGGGTTCTCGACTTGGGATGTGGCGATGGCGCTTTGCTGGCCTGGCTTCAGAGTGAAAAGGAGTGCCTGGCCTACGGTGCAGAGATCAACCAGGACCAGGTATTGGCCTGCGTACAGCGGGGGGTCAATGTCATTCAGGCCGACATTGATACCAGCCTGTCACTCTTTTCAGGGAATCGATTCGATGTCGTCATCCTCTCCCAGGCCCTTCAGGCCACCCATCGAACGGAAGCGGTCTTGCGAGAGATATCAGAGCTCGGCCAGGAGGTGATTGTCAGCATTCCCAACTTTGGCCATTGGTCGCATCTGGTCTCGTTGTTAATGGGCCGCATGCCGGTTAACCGTAGGCTTCCCTATGAGTGGTACAACACCCCGAATCTTCACTTGGCCACGGTCTCGGATTTCGAGGCCCTGCTGGGTCGGCTGGGACTTACCATCATCGAGCATCAATACCTGGTGGAATCCGACAACGGCGAGCTGAAGTCGATTGCTTCGCTTCCAGCCCTGCGCGCAACCCTTGCGCTGTATCGGTTTCAGAAGCAGTAGTTCGTTTTCTCTCCTCAAGTCCAATGAGTCCCTCTCGGCCCTCACCGCCCTTATTGCTCTCGCTGGCAATGTGGGGAATCACTGCGGCCTTTTATCTCTTCGATTTCTTTCAACGGGTCTCGCCGGCTGCGCTGGCCTTCGACCTCTCGCGCGAACTGGCCCCCACGGCCGTGGCCCTCGGTGGCCTCTCATCGGCCTATTTCGTGACTTATTCAGCCATGCAGATTCCCTCGGGCCTTCTCATCGATCGATTCGGTCCACGATTGGTTCAGGTGGTGGCCTGCCTGATTGGCGCCATTGGAGTGCTTGTCTTTGTAAGCGCAGAGACCGCCACACAGGCCTCGCTCGGGCGATTCATCCTGGGGGCCTCGGGGGCTGTGGCCTGGATTGGCATGCTCAAACTCGCCTCGAACTGGTTTTCGCCCCAGCGCTTTGCCTCTATTACCGGCGTGTCACTGGCCATCGGGGCGCTGGGCGCGGTGGCCTCTGGCATGCCACTTCGACTGGCAGCCGATGAGTGGGGCTGGCGCGTGGCCCTGGGATGGACCTCTGTCTTTGCGCTCGCACTTGCACTCATCGCTATTTGGAAACTCTCAGACACGCCCGGCCAGCGAGGCTATGCGGATTTTGAGCACCCCCGGCCCGCCACGAGCGACGGCAGGCCACACCCGGTTCCCTGGAGAGACATCGCTTTTCTATGCGTGGGACAGATGGGGGTGACCGGAAGCCTGGCGGCCCTGGCTTGGCTCTGGGCGGCGCCGTTCTTGTCGCAGCGTTTTTCTCTCGAGCCGGGCTTTGCCACGCTCTTGAGTTCCATCATGATGGTTTTCTTCGCTGTTGGAGCGATTGCCTTTGGAACCTACTCAGACCGACATCGAACTCGCAAGCGACCCTTGCTTTTTGGTTATGGGGCAGTGGCCCTCCTAATCGGCCTGCTCGCAAGCGGCTGGTTCAATGGCTCTCTTCTCTTAACGACCCTCGTGCTCTGGGCCATCGGCGGAATGTCTGGCTGCATGGTGTTGTCCTTCGTATTTGCAAAGGACCTGATGCATGGTCAACGAACAGCCACCGTAGTGGGGGTGGTGAATCTCTCTGTCATGCTCGGCAGCATTGGGCTGCCGCCACTCTTTGGCGCCATTCTGGACCACCACTGGCTCAATGAGATGGCCAACGGCGCAAGACTCTATCCGGCCCATGCATTTCAATGGGCCTTTGCGGCACTGGCCCTATGGGTTGCGCTCACCTGGCTGTCGCAGAGCATGGTCCGCGAACAACCGCGAACCTAAGGCTGTGCCTATGCCTGCCTAAGCGCCTGCCCTTTTTAAGCCCAGCCCCTTTGGGCGCGCAGGAACCGGAAAGATCAGTCCCGCCAGAAGGCCGGCACAAGAATGACCAAGACGGTGAGCAACTCCAAGCGGCCAAGAAGCATGGTGAACGACAGTACCCAGAGCTGTGCAGCAGTGAGCCCCGAATAATTTCCTGCTGGACCCACCTCGCTGAGACCCGGACCAAGGTTGTTGATGCAGGCCAGGACTGCGCTAATGGCCGTGACATCATCCATTCCCGTGATTTGAAGGGCCATGTTCGCCACCATGACCGTGGCCCCATAAAAGAGCATGTAGGCAAGCACTGCAAAGATCACCGTCTGCCCCACCGCATTGCCGTTGAGGCTCACAGGAGCCACCGCCCGTGGGTGCACGATCCTCGTGAGCTCCTGAGAGGCCAGCTTGAACATGATGACCAGGCGAATCATCTTGATGCCCCCGCCGGTCGATCCCGAGCAGGTGGCAAAGGCGGAAAAAAGAATCATCAACCAACCAATGTGGTACGGCCAGAGCCCGTAGTCGGTATTGGCATAGCCAGTGGTGGTCACCACCGAGACCACATTGAAGGCGGCATAGCGAAAGGCAGAGAGAAGACTCTCGTAGTGACCAGCGAGCCAGAGGTTGGCAGTCACAAAGCAGACCATGGCTGCCACGGCCAGCAGATAGAAGCGGGTTTCGGGGCAACGCTGATAGGGCTTTATCGACATTTTTCGCAGAGCAGAAAAGTGCATAGCGAAGTTAATGCCTGCCAGAAGCATGAAGGTGATGGCCACCGCCTCGATGGCCGGACTGTTGAAATAGGCAAAGCTCGCATCATGGCTTGAGAGGCCGCCAATCGCCACCGTGGTGCCGGTATGAATAAGCGCATCGAACCAGCTCATACCGGCCAGCCAATAGGCCACGAAGCACAAAAGACTAAGGGCCATATAAATTCCCCAGAGTGCCTTCGCGGTCTCGGTGATGCGCGGTGTGAGTTTGTTGTCTTTGGTGGGTCCGGAGATCTCGGCCTTGTAGAGCTGCATCCCCCCAACCCCCAGAAGCGGGAGAATCGCGACCGCCAAAATAATGATCCCCATGCCTCCAAACCACTGCAAGAGACTTCTCCAGAAGAGGATGGAGCGCGGCATTTCATCGAGCCCCACCAATACGGTGGCACCCGTTGTAGTGAGGCCAGAGATGGCTTCAAAAAAGGCGCTGCTGTAGGAGATGGGCAGGTGGAAATAAAGTGGCAAAGACGCAAAAAAAGCCAAGACAACCCATGTGAAGGCCACCAGCAGAAAGCCATCTCTGGGCCGGAGGTCGCGCTCCTCAACACGGGTAAGAAAGAAAATGATGATGCCGACAAAGAGTGTAAGGATGGCCGTGGAGAGGAAATCACCGGCGGCTGCGTCCTCGCCGAAGAGTCCAAAAACCGCGGGCAATAACAACAGGAAGGAGAAGGCGATGACCAACATCGAGAGGATGTGGGCCACAACTTTTAAAGAGGATGGACCGAATCGGTGGGCCACAGGTTTTTAGAAAAAGCCCGCCGAGACTTGGAACAGCCGTTCCACCTTTGGAATGATCTTGCGGTTGGTCACAAACAAGATGAGGTGATCCCCGGTCTGAATAACGAGGTCATGGTGGGCCATAAGAACCTGGGGTGCCTCGCCCTCGAGCTCTCGCACCAGGCCACCAATCTGAGCCCCCTGCGGAAGGTCTACCTCTTCCACTCTGCGGCCCACCACTTTGGAAGTCTTGGCATCGCCATGGGCCACGAGCTCCAGGGCCTCTGCGGCACCCCTGCGAAGGCTGTGAACAGCGGCGACATCGCCTCGGCGGATGTATTTCAATAGCGCCCCGAGTGTGGCGTGGGATGGGGTCAGGGCAATGTCAATCTGGCCGCCTTCCATCAACTCGGCATAGGCCCGCCGATTAATCAAAGCAAGAACCCGCTTGGCGCCCAGGCGTTTGGCCAAGAGGCAAGACATGATGTTGTTCTCGTCCTCGTTGGTAAGGGCGAGGAAGAAATCCACCCCGGCGACATTCTCCTCTTCGAGAAGCTCCTCGTCGGTGGCGTCGCCATGCAGAACCAGCGCGCGGCCATTGAGTCGCTGGGCCAGAATCTCACATCGCTTTCGATTGCCCTCGATGATCTTGGGCGTAATCTCATCGGATATGGCCTCGGCCAATCGCCGTCCAATATTGCCGCCACCAACAATCATCACCCGTTTAACCGGGTTGTCGATCTGTCGCAACTCTTGGGTCACCACACGAATGTGCTCGGAGGCCGCCAAAAAGAAGACTTCGTCATCGGGCTCAATGAGCGTGTCGCCGTCGGGCAGTATGGCCGTGCCATGGCGAAACACCGCAACAACACGAGAGTCTATCGAGGGCAGGTGTTTGCGAATGTCTCGAATGGGGTGGGAGACCAATGGACTGCCCTTGTTGGCCCGCACGGCCAAGAGGCTGACCCGTCCCTGGGCAAACTCGAGCACCTGAAGGGCCTCGGGAATTTGAATCAGACGGATCAGGTAATCGGTGATTGTTCCTTCGGGGCTGATGGCAACATCGACTGCAAAGCCATCGGTTGATAGGAGTTCTGGGTTGGTGAGCCATTGCCCATTTCGCACTCTTGCGATGCGGCGGGGCACATTGTGGAGTCGATAGGCCAGCTGGCAAGCAACCAAATTCACTTCGTCACTGGCGGTGACCGCGATGAGCAAATCGGCGTCTTGGATACCGGCTGAATCCAGAATTTCAAGGTCGGTTGCGGAGCCATAGACAGTGCGCAGATCAAAGCGCTCCTGGAGCTCACCCAGGGCCTCGTGATCGGTATCGATCACCGTGATGTCGTTGCGCTCGGCAACCAACATCTCCGCCAAGCCGGCCCCAACGCGGCCAGCTCCTAAAATCAGAATCTTCAAGAAACCACTTTCCGCAGCTGGGCTGATTTTCCGGGCTCAATGCCCAATTGCCTGACCTTGCGGTAGAGGTGGGTTCGCTCAAGGCCACAACGCTCGGCGAGCCGAGTCATGCTGCCCCCTTCGGCCTCTAGCTGATACTGCAAAACAATGCGCTCAAAGGCCTCTCGGGACTCACGAATGGGCGCATCGAGATCGAGTTGCGCGAGGGCCTGTTGGGCGCGCTCGAGGGCAGACTCCTCTGGCAACGAATCTGCCTCCGAGGGGGTCTCTTCAAAAACGCCTTCGGTCTGTTCGGCCTGCAGTTGGGCAACCGCGGTTTTCCACGCTCTTTGCGCCTCTGCCTTGGCCAATGCTGCATTGACTGTCTTGAGCAGCTTATTGAGAGCGATGGGCTTCTCGAGGAAATCGAAGGCCCCAATGCGCGTGGCCTCCACTGCAGTATCAATGGTTGCATGACCCGACATCATGATGACCGGGATATTGAGTTGCCCTTTCGCGGACCACTCCTTGAGCAGGGTCACGCCGTCGGTGTCGGGCATCCAGATGTCGAGCAAAACCAAATCATGGGCGCTCGACTCGCGGGCAGTTCGGGCCTGGGCCGCATTCTCGGCAAGACCAATGGCATGGCCCTCGTCTTCAAGCACCTCTTGAAGGAGGTCTCGAATGCCCCGTTCGTCATCGACGATCAAAATTTCAGCCATGTCTTGAATTTTCTGCTTGGTTGGAAACTTCTGCAAATTGGAGTTCAGCGCGAGCACCCAAGACCCGACCTTGCGCGTCGACGCGATTGTGAAGGGCAATCGTCGCATGATTCTCCTCTGCGATCTTGCGAACGATGGCCAACCCCAGGCCGCTGCCTTTGGGTTTGTTGGTGCTATAGGGCTCAAAGAGCTTGCCCTGCATCTCGGGAGCAATACCCGGGCCCGAGTCATCGACTCGAAGGTATGCATTGGCGTTGGCATGGTGACGTCCAACGCTAAGAAGGATTTCACCTGCCACCCCATCGCCGAGGGCGTCTTGGGCGTTCTGAATCAAGTTATGAATGACCTGACGCATCTGCGCCTGATCGGCCATGACCACCGGC
>VGHN01000026.1 GCA_016868255.1 Betaproteobacteria bacterium | reverse complement strand
ACGATTCAGACCATTCCGACGACTCAGACGATTCAGACACGCTCGAGCTTCGCGACCGATAAGGCCAGCCACTTGCTGCCATCGCGCTTGAATCGAATCTGAGCGCGGGCATCGTTTCCACTGCCCTCCAAGGCAGTAATCACCCCATCGCCAAAGCGGCTGTGTCGAACCGCCTCTCCCACCTTGTAGCCACTCTCGTGCCCAGCGCTGCCGGACCAGGCCAGTGAAGAAGGTTGCCCACCGCCCCCACCCGTATTGCTCTGGCCCATCCCCTGCCGAGTCCATGCCCCAGCAGGACGTCGCCAATTCGATTCCGAATCGTCGAGGCCACCGACTGCCGACATGGAAGACATCGAGCGCGCGGCCACCCGAGGTGCCAGCCATTTGAGATTGCCCTCCGGGAGTTCCTCCATGAACCGGCTTCGCATGTTGTAGCGGGTCTGCCCATGGAGCATTCGGGTCTGTGACATCGAGAGGTAGAGTCGTCGCCGAGCACGCGTCATCGCAACGTACATCAGTCGCCTCTCCTCCTCCAGGCCATTGAGTTCGGTCATGCTGTTCTCGTGCGGGAAGAGGCCCTCCTCGAGACCCGTCAGAAACACGGCATGAAACTCCAAGCCCTTGGCGGAGTGAATGGTCATGAGTTGAACTGCATCCTGGCCCTCGGCGGCCTGGTTGTCTCCGGCCTCGAGTGAGGCGTGGCTGAGGAAGGCCGAGAGCGCCGACATCACCGCCTGCTCGGCGGGCGCATCGGGATCGGCCACCACGGCGTCGTAATCAAAGGCCGCCGCCGCGTTGACCAACTCCTCAAGGTTCTCGACCCGCTCCTGGCCCTCGCGCTCTGCCTGGTAGTGGGCCACCAGACCGGAGCGCTCGAGCATCACTTGCACCGTCTCTCGAAGGCTCAATCCCTGGGTCTCAAAACGCATGGACTCAATCATCTGCACAAAGCCACGCACAGAGGTGCCGGCCTTGCCATCGAGAAGTCCCGAGGCAGAGTAGAGACTCGAGCCCTGCTGCTTGGCCAGGTCCGCGAGTTGCTCAATGCTTCGGGCCCCAATGCCACGCGCAGGGAAGTTCACCACCCGCGAGAACGCGGTGTCCTCATGGGGGTTCTCCATTAAGCGCAGATAGGCCAGGGCGTGCTTGACCTCGGCGCGCTCAAAAAACCGCAACCCGCCAAAGACCCGATACGGAATGCCCGCATGAAAGAGGGTCTGCTCTATGACACGCGACTGCGCATTGCTGCGATAGAGGATGGCCATGTCACTTCTGAGTTGGCCATCGGCAATCAGGCCCTTGATCTCCTCGACCACCCACTGGGCCTCGAGCAGGTCACTCGAGGTCTCCATAACGCGAATCGGCTCGCCCGCCCCCGCCTCGGTCCAGAGATTCTTGCCCAGGCGGCCCGCATTATTGGAGATCAGGGCATTGGCCGCATCCAGAATATTTCCGTGGGAGCGATAGTTCTGCTCGAGCTTGATTAAGTGCTTGACCCCAAACTCACTCTCGAAGCGATGCATATTGGCAACATCGGCCCCACGAAAGGCATAGATGCTCTGATCATCGTCGCCCACAGCAAAGATGCCGCCACCCGGGCTTCCCAATAGCTTGAGCCATTGATACTGCAGGGGATTGGTGTCTTGAAACTCATCGATCAAGACATGCGAGAAGCGGGCTCGGTAGTGCTCACGAATTGCATCGGAGCGGCCCAGCAACTCCACCGAGCGAAGCATGAGTTCACCAAAATCCACCACACCCTCTCGCTGGCACTGATCGTCATAGGCCTGGTAGAGCTCAATGTGCCGACGGTTGTAGCCATCTGAATCGTCGATGTCGCCCGCACGAAGGCCTTGCTCTTTGGCGCTGTTAATAAAAAACTGCAGTTGCTTGGGTGGGTACTTCTCATCGTCCACCCCCAGCGCCTTGAGCAGGCGCTTGATCGCAGAGAGCTGGTCTTGGCTATCGAGAATCTGAAAGGTGGCGGGCAGGGCGGCATCCCGATGATGGGCACGCAAGAAGCGGTTGCAAAGGCCGTGAAAGGTGCCAATCCACATGCCCTTTAAGTTTACCGAAATCATCGCCCCGAGCCGGGCGAGCATCTCTCGGGCCGCCTTGTTGGTGAAGGTCACGGCCAATATGCCCATGGGGCTGACCTGGCCCGTGGAGACCAGCCACGCAATGCGCGTGGTGAGAACACGCGTCTTTCCACTTCCCGCCCCGGCAAGGATCAGCGCGGGCTCAGGGGGCAAGGTCACGGCCTCTTGTTGCGGGGGGTTGAGACCCGCAAGAAGCGGGGATCCCGAGGCCGACGTGGATCGTGATTGCGGGTCCGACGAGGTCGAAAAGCTTGAGAGGGAATTCGAAGACATCTGGGCATTCTAGGCGCTCATGCGCGCTCGCCCCCCGGCCAAGCCCTTCAGACTAAAATCGAGGCCCATGTCTCTGCAAAACACCCCCTACCAAGCCCAAGCCCTCGAGAAATCAATCCAAGCCGAATGGGCGGAGTCCCAGGCGTACAAGGCCATCGAGAACGACCCGCGCTACCCGAAAGGCAAGTTCTACGCCTGCTCCATGCTGCCCTACCCCTCGGGCCGACTCCACATGGGCCACGTGCGCAACTACACCATCAACGACGTGATGGCCCGCGCCCTTCGTATGCAGGGCTACAACGTGCTCATGCCAATGGGCTGGGATGCCTTTGGGCTGCCCGCAGAGAATGCCGCTATGGCCAATGGCGTGGCACCTGCAGCCTGGACCCACGACAACATCGCCTACATGAAGCAGCAGATGCACTCGATGGGCCTGGCAATTGACTGGACTCGCGAGACCGCCACCTGCGAAGCCGATTACTACAAGTGGAACCAGTGGCTCTTCCTAAAGATGCGCGAGAAGGGTATTGCCTATCTCAAGACAGGCACAGTGAACTGGGATCCCATCGACCAGACGGTGCTGGCCAACGAACAGGTTGTCGATGGCCGGGGCTGGCGCTCCGGTGCCGTGGTCGAGAAGCGCGAGATTCCCATGTACTACCTGGGCATCACCCAGTACGCGCAAGAGCTGCTCGATGGACTCCATGGATTGGGCTGGCCGGAGCGGGTCAAGCTCATGCAAGAGAACTGGATTGGAAAATCAAGCGGCGTTCGATTTGCCTTCCCCCACAAGATCACAGACAGCAACCATCAATTGGTGGGCAATGGCCGGGTCTATGTCTTCACCACACGGGCCGACACCATCATGGGTGTGAGCTTCATGGCCGTGGCACCCGAGCATCCACTGGCGTCTGTCGCAGCGGCCAACAATCCCGCACTGGCGGCATTCATTGAGAGCTGCCAGTCCGGCGGTGTGGCCGAGGCAGACCTTGCCACCCGAGAGAAAGAAGGCATGGACACGGGCCTTGTGGTGGCCCATCCCATCACCGGCGAAAACATTCCGGTCTGGGTCGGCAACTATGTGCTGATGAGTTATGGCGATGGTGCCGTGATGGGTGTGCCGGCCCACGACGAGCGCGATTTCGAATTTGCACTCAAGTACGGCCTGCCCATCAAGCAGGTGATTGCCAAGACCACTGCAGGCCAGCCATCGCAGCCATCGAGTGCATCTTCAGACATGTTCGATGCCACTCAATGGCGTGAGTGGTATGCCGACAAAGAGGCCGTCGCCTGTGTGAATTCAGGGAAGTTCGATGGACTCGACCACCCGAGCGCGGTCGATGCTGTGGCCAAGGAACTTGCCAAGCGGGGCCTGGGTGAGAAAAAGAGCACGTTCCGATTGCGCGACTGGGGCATCTCAAGACAGCGCTACTGGGGCACACCCATCCCCATTATTCACTGTGCGCATTGTGGCGAGGTGCCCGTGCCCGAGGCCGATCTCCCCATGGTCCTTCCCCCCGACCTGGTCCCCGATGGCAGTGGCAATCCACTCAACAAATCCGAAGCATTCCTGAAGGTTTCCTGCCCCACCTGCGGCAAGCCGGCGCGGCGCGAGACCGACACCATGGACACCTTCATCGACTCGAGTTGGTACTACATGCGCTATTGCTGTCCGGGCAACCATTCGGCCATGGTCGATGAGCGGCTCGAGCACTGGATGCCCATGGACCAGTACATCGGGGGCATCGAGCATGCGGTGCTGCACCTTCTCTACGCGCGCTTCTGGACCAAAGTCATGCGCGACCTGGGCCTTCTAAAGTTCAATGAACCCTTCACCAATCTGCTCACCCAGGGCATGGTGCTCAACGAGACCTACTACCGCGAAGACGCCTCGGGCCGAAAGACCTGGTTCAACCCCGCAGAGGTCAACCTCGAGACCGACGACCGCGGACGCCCAACCGGCGCCACCCTGATCTCCGACGGCAAGCCCGTTCAGATTGGCGGCACCGAGAAGATGTCGAAGTCGAAGAACAATGGCATCGATCCCCAGGCCCTCATCGACCGATACGGGGCCGACACCGCAAGGCTCTTCACCATGTTTGCCTCTCCGCCCGAACAGACCCTTGAATGGTCGGAGTCTGGCGTGGAAGGTGCGCACCGGTTTCTGCGTCGACTATGGGTCTTCGCAACGCAGAACGAGGCCTGGCTCAAGGCCATCGGAGCCAAATGCCTGAAAGCCGACGGAGCCGACGGCGTCCGTGCACATGCAAGCAGTTCGAGCGCTGCCACAACCCTTCGCAGGGAGGTCCATGAACTCCTCAAGCAGGCCGACTTCGATATCGGCAGACGCCAGTACAACACGGTGGTCTCGGCCTGCATGAAGATGCTCAACACACTTGAAGAGGCCGCCAAGCCTGCGGCACTCTCTGCGGCAAGCGAATCAGACTTGCAATCGTTGCGCATGGCACTGGCCGAAGGGCTTGGCATCTTGCTGCGCATCCTCTACCCCATCGTGCCCCACATTTGCTGCGAACTCTGGGCCTGCCTGGGCTTCGGCTCGAGTCGAGCAAGCCTCATCAATGCCGCCTGGCCCGAAGTCGATGAGGCAGCCTTGGCCCGCGCGGAAATCGAACTCATGCTTCAGGTCAATGGGAAACTTCGCGGAAGCCTTCAAGTCGCGGCCACCGCCACAGAACAAGAAATTGGCGCATTGGCCCAGGCCAGCGAGGCATTCCAAAAGTTTTCCGAGGGCCGCCCATTGAAGAAGTGCGTAGTGGTGCCTGGGCGCCTCGTGAACCTGGTGGCATAAAAGACAATAGAAACGACAAATCCATGAACCGAAGACAAACCCTTCAAAGGCTTGCTCCCCTGGCGGGACTGGCACTGCTTGGCGCATCCATGGGGCTTTCGGGCTGCACCGGCTGGCGAGTCCGCGGCGGTGCCTTGAGTTTCGACTTCCAATCCATAATGATTCTCTCGCCCGAGCAGCAGGTCAACATCGACAGAGGCGATCCCGGCACCACGCGTTATCCGCAAGTCACCTCGGGCGGAGGGCTTGTCCCGAGACTGCGCCAAGAACTCCGTGCCCGACACAAGAAGACCTTGGTCGAGACCATCCTGCAGGCCCAGGTGGTCCTCAAAATCAAGCGCATCGAGACCCGCAAGCTCGCGTTGAGCTTCACCAGTGCGGGCCAAGTCCGCGAGTTTGAGTTGCGCATGGAACTCGACTACAGCATCGAGGACAACAATGGGCGCATCCTCACGCCCGATGCAAGCCTCGAGGTGGTGAGAACACTGGCCACCCTGGAGACAACCACCTTGGCCACCTCCAACGAAGAGGCGTCGCAGTTGGCATCCATGGAAGTATTCCTCGTCCAACAAATCATTCGGCAGCTCGCAGCACTGCGCAATGCCCCTCCATCGACTCGACCCCAGACGCCCTGAGGGTCTTCCTCGGCTGCTCACAGACAAACTGGCCGCGCAGGGCACGTCATCGAGAGGGCCCATCTGGGCCATCTGCTGCGAGGAACCCATCCTTCAACGCGAGGCCCTCGATGCACTCCGCGCA
Organism: Betaproteobacteria bacterium; assembly: GCA_016868255.1. Classification (GTDB taxonomy): domain Bacteria; phylum Pseudomonadota; class Gammaproteobacteria; order Burkholderiales; family Burkholderiaceae_A; genus Hahnella. Next base: position 6,203 of record VGHN01000026.1, on the reverse strand, counting down.
TGCCTTCAAAATGCCGGCTTTGAAGAGCGAATCAGTGACACGCCCGACCGCAGTTTCGACTGGGCCGAGTGGCTTGCCAATGCCAAGAGCCGATCGCTACTGAGTGACAAGCGCAGCATCGAACTGCGACTGCCCACTGGCAAACCGGGGCTTGAGGGAAGCAAGGCCATTCAGGCCTGGTGCCAGAACCCCCCAGAAGACGTCTGTCTGAGCCTGGTACTCCCGCGAGTCGACAAGACGCTGGCCTCGAGCAGTTGGTTCAAGGCGCTCGAGCAGCATGGGCAAGTCATCTCCATTCAAGAGCTCCCTGCATCCGATCGGCCCCAGTGGATTGCCAATCGATTGGCCAGGGCTGGCTTGAGTGCGGAGCCCAAGGCCGTGGCTTGGCTGGCCCATCGATGCGAGGGAAATCTCACCGCCGCGGCCCAAGAGGTCGACAAGCTTGCGCACCTGCCTCGGCCCCCGGGGCAGGAGAAGACCCCCATTTCATTGGAAGAGATGCAATCGGCCATCACCGACCAGGCACGCTTCAATCCCTTTCAACTTGGGGAGACGCTGGTGGCCGGCAGCGCCTCTCGAAGTCTGAGAATGATTCGGGGCCTTCGCGAAGAAGGCGAGCCATTGCCAATATTGATCTGGAGCGCGGCAAACGCCTGTCGACGCCTGCCCGAGGCGCGAGCAAGAGAGGCCATGCGGCAGATTGCCCTGATCGATACAATGGCCAAAGGCCTCTCCTATGAGCAAGACCCATGGGTGGCGCTTGAACGCCTTGCCCTCTTTCTAGACCAACCGAACAGCCCATACTAAGCACACTGAGCCCATGCACCACGATCCGCTGCCCCAGATCGCCTCGCAGATGAATGCGATGGGCCAGTTCGCTCGCGCCGCATCGCGGGCAATGGCCGCTGCATCCACAGCCAAGAAGAATCAGGTGCTTGCCGACTTGGCCCAGCGGCTGAATCAAAACAGAGCCGCGCTCGTGCAGGCCAACCTCAAAGACATTAAGGCGGCCGAGGCTGCGGGCTCCGATGCCGCCTTCATCGATCGGCTCAAACTCAATGACAAGGTCATCGACGGCATGATCGCCGGCGTCAAACAAATTCATGACCTGGCCGATCCCATTGGAGAGATCAGCGGACTTCAACAGCAACCCTCGGGGATTCGGGTGGGGCGCATGCGCGTGCCCATCGGAGTGATTGGCATCATTTACGAGTCCCGACCCAATGTCACCGTTGATGCAGCCGCGCTCTGCATCAAGGCGGGCAATGCCACCGTCTTGCGTGGCGGCAGCGAGGCCTTTCATAGCAACACCGCGCTGGCGGAGTTTATCGGCCAGAGCCTGGCCGCCGCAGGCCTGCCCTCCACAGCAGTGCAATGCCTGCAGACCACCGATCGCGAAGCGGTTGGCGCCATGATTCGTCTCGACCAATACATCGATGTCATTGTTCCCAGGGGTGGGAAGTCTCTCATCGAGCGGATTTCTCGCGAGGCCACCATCCCGGTGATCAAGCACCTCGATGGGGTCTGCCACTGCTACATCGATTCGCATGCCGACGTTGAAAAGGCCATCCGAGTGGCAGACAACGCCAAGACGCAGCGGTACTCGCCATGCAACACAATGGAGACCCTTCTGGTTCATGACTCCATGGTGGAGAAGGCCTTGATGCCACTGGTAAAGATCTACCTCGAGAAGAAGGTGGAATTGCGGGTCTGCCCACGCACTCGATCTGCACTCGAACAACTCGGCCTGGCCACCTCGTCCTTGGTGGATGCGACAGAGGAAGATTGGCGCACAGAGTACCTCGCCCCGATTCTCTCGATTCGACTGGTGAAGGATCTCGATGAAGCCATCGACCACATCGAGACCCATGGCTCGCACCACACCGACACCATCCTCACCGAACACCATGGGCATGCCATGCGATTCATTCGCGAGGTCGATTCCGCCTCGGTCATGATCAATGCATCCACCCGTTTTGCAGACGGATTCGAGTTCGGATTGGGCGCAGAGATTGGCATCAGCACAAACAAGTTGCATGCAAGGGGCCCGGTGGGCCTCGAAGGTCTCACCACACAGAAGTTCGTGGTCTTTGGCAACGGCGAGACAAGGAGTTAAGCATTGGAACTGCTCTGGATTAAGGCCTTTCACATCATCTTCGTGGCGAGTTGGTTCGCTGGGCTCTTTTATCTGCCGCGCATCTTCGTGAACCTGGCCATGGTCGAGGCAGGCGAGGCCCATCGCGCCGAGCGCGAGCGACTCCAACTAATGGCCCGCAAGCTCTACCGTTTCATGCTCCCCCTCATGATCGGCACCTTGGTCTTTGGCCTCTGGCTCTGGATCGGCTACGGAATAGGAATGGGGTCAGGCAATGGCTGGATGCACGCCAAACTCCTCATTGTTGTGCTGCTCATCGGTTACCACCACATCTGCGGCAGCCTCCTAAAAAAGTTCGAGGCGGGCCAGTCCACCCGATCCCACGTCTGGTTCCGGTGGTTCAACGAGGCACCGGTCATCATGCTCATCGCCTCGGTGATCTTGGTCGTGGTCAAGCCCTTCTAAGATTCAAAAGGGCCGTTTGTCCAGAGACACGCTCTACTCGGGTTTCGCTGTCTGCCCCAAGGGCCTCGAAGCACTCTGCGCCGAGGAACTCTCCCACCTCGAGGGTCTCTCTGAGTGCCAAGCCGGCCGTGGGGGCGCACAGTTTCGAGGAACGGCAGAGGGCTTTGCACGAGCGAATCTCTGGTGCCGATTCCCCACACGCATTCTGCTGCTACTCGATCAGTTCCGGCTCCGCACGGCCGAAGACCTGCTAAGTGCGGCCCGGCGCGTTCCCTGGGAGCGATACATGACCCCAGAGCAATGCTTTCGGGTCGATGCCAACCAGGCCAAGGCACCCCTCTTCAAGCTGTCGTTGGGTTTCGCTTCACTTCGCATTAAAGATGGCCTCTGCGATCGAATGCGCGAACAGACCGGCCGTCGACCCGACGTGGACACCCATCTTCCCGACATCCGTGTCTGGCTCTTTGTGGATGCCGACAAGGCCACGCTCTCCATCGATACCACCGGAGAGCCCCTCTTCAAGCGGGGCTGGCGATTTGGCAAGGGTGAGGCGCCACTGCGAGAAAATCTAGCTGCCGCATTGATGCAAGTCGCCCAGTGGGATGGCGCATCGGCCTTGCATGACCCCATGTCTGGGAGCGGCACTCTCATCATCGAGGCCCTCTCGACCCACCTTGGACTTGCGCCGGGCTTTCATCCTGCCCGACCACGCAGCTTCGCCTTCGAGGGATTTGCCGCCGGCAGCGGTTTTCAGCGACTCCCCATGACCGCGCTCCGGCAGGAATGCGCCCAGCGTTGGCTCCAGGCCGAGTCGGTTCGACTTCCCACCATCACGGCCTGGGACAACGATGCACGAATGGTCAAGACCACCCAAGACAACCTCTCTCGTGCACTGCCCAACAAGATTGCCCAACAGGTCCAATGCGCAGAGCATGATTTTTTTAATACTGCTGCGCCAGGCGCGGCCGGCATGCTGGTTACCAATCCGCCCTACGGCGTGCGACTCAACATGGCCGAAGAGAATGAAGACAAGCGGCGAATCAGCGAGGTGCTCAAGCGCCATTACGCGGGATGGGCCGCCTGGATCCTCTCGGACGACCTTCAACTCGATCGCGCGATTCGACTCAAGGCCGCTCGACGCTTTCCGGTCTTCAATGGAGACATCGAGTGCCGCTGGATGCGATTCGATATGGTGGCGGGCTCTGCGCGATGACCGACGGCGGCATTCAATCCCGGCTCGAGGGCCTTCGCAGGGATATCTCTGAAGAGGCCAATGCCCTGGGGCTCAACCATTCCGCCTGGGGCCTTATTGCGGTGAGCAAGACCAAATCGATTGAGGCTGTGGCAGAGGCGTGGCATGCGGGCCAAAGAGATTTCGGCGAGAACTACGTGCAAGAGGGCGTCGAGAAGATTCAGCAGGCACAGGCCATGGGCATCGACGCCTGCTGGCACTTCATTGGCCCCCTTCAGAGCAACAAGACCCGCGACGTGGCAGAGCACTTCGACTGGGTCCACAGCCTCGACCGCTTCAAGATTGCCCTGCGTTTAAGCGACCAGCGGCCCCCAGCGTTGCCCCCCTTGCGCACCTGCATTCAGGTCAATATCAGTGGCGAGACAAGCAAGTCGGGGGTCTCGCTCGAAGCCCTGCCCGATCTCTGTGCCGAGGTCCAAGACCTCTCAAGGCGCGAGGGACGCATCGAACTCTGCGGGCTCATGGCCATACCCGAAGCCATCGGCGAAACCGCACCGCAGTTGAGCCCAGCCGATCAGTTGCATAGACAGACCCAAGTCTTCAAACAACTCGCCCAGGCGCTCGAGGCCCTTTCGGCTCGGCATGCCTTTCAAGCACCTTGTCTCTCGATGGGAATGAGCGATGACTGGAGGGCGGCCCTTCGAGCCACCCCGCCAGGTGTTCAAACCTGGCTAAGGATTGGTACCGCTATCTTTGGATCACGGTCCTAGGGCGAGCCGCCCCGGGCAAGCGGCAACAGTCTTAGGCGGCCAGCGCCTTGACGGCTGCAGCCAGACGGCTCTTATGACGAGCGGCCTTGTTTTTGTGAACGATTTTCTTGTCTGCAATTCGGTCGATCACGCTGGTGGCGGCCGAGAATGCGGCCACAGCGGCTTTGGAATCGCCCGCAGCAACGGCCTTGCGAACGGATTTCACCGCCGTGCGGTAGGAGGAGCGAAGACCGGCGTTCATGAGACGGCGGGTCGCGGCTTGTCGAGCACTCTTGCGAGCGGAGGCGGAGTTGGCCATGAATTGTCCTGAAACTGAAAACGGAAAGCCTGTCACTATATCCGTTCCGATGAATCTACTCAAGACCGTCGCCACTGTCAGCGGGCTCACCCTGCTCTCCCGGGTCACTGGCCTGATCCGCGAAGTCCTCACCGCAAGCCTCTTCGGGGCGGGTGCCCAGACCGACGCTTTTTTCGTTGCTTTCCGTCTTCCCAACCTCCTGCGCCGCCTCTTTGCAGAGGGCGCCTTCACCCAGGCTTTTGTTCCCGTGCTTGGGCAGGTCAAGGCCCAGCAAGGCGAAGAAGCCGCCAAGTCCTTGGCCGGGCGTGCCGCCCTCCTGCTTTTTCTGGGACTTGCAGTGCTCGTGGTGCTTGCCATTGTGGCCGCCCCCCTACTGGTCTGGCTGATGACAGGCGGTTTTTCGGGTGACACCGCCCGATTCGACCTCGCCACAGAGATGACCCGATGGATGTTCCCCTACATCCTGCTCATTTCAATGGTCGCCTTGGCGGCTGGGGTGCTCAATACCTTTTCGGAGTTCAGGCTGCCCGCCTTCACCCCAGTCCTTCTCAATCTCTCATTCATTGGCACTGCCCTCCTTCTGGCCCCGCGACTGCAGGAGCCCATCTGGGCCCTGGTTGTTGCCGTGCTCGTCGGTGGCCTGGCCCAACTCCTGCTGCAGTTCTGGGGGCTGCGCCGCCTGGGTCTCCTAAGGGGGTGGTCATCGAGCTGGCTGCGCCCCTGGACAGGCCTTCGATCGGCAACACAAGACCCACATGTGAAGCGGATGCTCACTCTTATGCTACCGGCCAGTCTGGCGGTGTCGGTTGCCCAGGTGAGCTTGGTCATCAATACCCACATCGCCTCCCGACTCGAGGAAGGAAGTGTGTCTTGGCTCACTTACGCCGACCGGCTCATGGAGTTCCCCACCGCCCTGCTCGGTGTGGCCCTGGGCACGGTGCTTCTGCCCAGCCTCACCCAGTCCCACAACGAGGGCAACCCCCAGCGCACCTCGGAACTCATCGACTGGGGCCTTCGTCTTGTTGTCCTTCTGAGTATTCCCGCCGCCGTCGCCCTGGCATTCATGTCGGTGCCACTCACGGCCGGCCTCTTTCACTACGGCGCCTTCGATGCCCAAGACCTTGAGATGACGGCAATGGCCATGTCGGCCTACTCAGTGGGGTTGCTTGGGCTGATTGCGGTCAAGGTTCTTGCGCCCGGCTTCTACGCCCAGCAAAACATCAAGACACCGGTCAAAGCGGCCCTCTTTACCCTGGTGCTCACTCAACTGCTCAACCTCGCAACCGTCCCGCTCTTCCAGCATGCTGGCCTCGCCCTCTCCACCAGCCTGGCCGCCTGCGCCAACGCACTCTTGCTCTATTGGCAGTTGCGCCGCCGCGGCCA
>VGHN01000025.1 GCA_016868255.1 Betaproteobacteria bacterium | reverse complement strand
TGAAACACGCACAGGGTGTTGTGTCGATCGGATTCTGGGGAAGATGGTCTCGAGGTTTCTCATCACTTAGCTACGACTGGTTTTAGGGTTGGATAAAGGCGCAAGAATGCCGGCGCTCTACTTTTGCCGAAGTATTCTGCTCAGGGTTGATTTGGTGAGTTGTTTTGCGAACCACTCTTGGCGATCGCTGAGTTGGGCGAAGATGGCCGGGTTGAACCTGCGCCATCGTCTCCCAGTGCGACTTCCTATTCCCAGACTTGTCGACAAGAGGCGCCCATAGGTAGCCGCCTACACGACTTCGCTCATAACTATTGTTCTGAAAGACCCACCAAACCGCCATTTCGCCTCTCCGATCTAGCACCCCAGTGAGGATATTCGCTCCCAATGGTCGTCAGAAAACACGAACAATTTGCAATTCTCAGTACTTTTGGCTCGGAAACCTACCCTTCGGTACTTCAGTAACTTCCTATGCCATTGAATTCAAAGCGATTAATTCTTGAGTAAGGACCCCACGCTACTCGCTCTGATCGATTACTCGCTTGTTCCCGGACCCTACATATGGAGCAATAAAAAAAAATATGTACCCGTTCCTACATCAGTTCAAGCAACTCTCAGCCTTGCTCTGATCTTCTCCAAATCGTCCCTTACTTTAAAAGTTGACATGAATTTGTCGTAGATCAGGTACTGACCATCAAGCGCTTTAGGGGCTGTGGGCTTCTCACCAATACCCGGCATGACCCCAGCAACTTTAAAGAATGCCTTGATCATGACTTTTTCAAGAACATCTCGGTCTTTTTCCTTCACCCTGAAGCCGTCATGAAGACACAGCACCGGGAGTCCACGCCTACACATCTCAAGTAGAACCAAGCGAGCAATCTCTGACTCCTGCCACATTAACTCCAGCCCGACCCCAGAGCCGAAGAGGTGAGCAATCAGCGGATGCCTCTCCTCCAGACGTCTAAGCAACCCCTTCCGAGTAACGCCGAGTTGTTTGAAGACCTCTCTACCCAGCGTATACCGGTCGTTGCGATCATTAAGAATTGCGTTAGCAAACTCTTTTATCTTATCCCGTGTCCATTCATCGCCCGCTGGACCTATCCCCACGTCGTAAGCATCTCTCGTGAGCCTCTGTCCGAGACGGGCATAAGCCAACGAAAAAAAGGTCGATTTGTAATCTAACTCGATTGTTGGCTCTCCATCGATCCGAATATGGGGGCGGTTCTCCTTTTTAATCGACTGCCACCAAGGGCCAAAGAATCGCCCACACCTGTCGAATCGACCTTCGACAAAAATACGGCGATAGTGAGTCTTCCGAAAATTACAGTACCTCTTGTCCGATCGATTCATCAACTGAACGAGATTGCCGTCTGGGAGATGCGGAAATATTACATGCCGATCAGTTGCTCTATTGATCCGGTGGATCTCCTGCCGCATCTGTTCGGTCTCGGGCGTATCCGGAATCGGCAATCGCTCAACCCAGTCAAAGAATTCGTCTTTAAACCTGAGAAAAATCACTTCCCTCCTCTCAGGCTCTTGCTGGGTCCAGACGAATCCGATCTCATCGAAGTGCTGCCTCAAAATCTTTGTGGCGACAACCTCGCTCGCATGGGCAATGTTGAGTCCCTTCGGGGCTTTTATGAGCGACACCAATTCACTGCCGGCCAAAATATTAAGAGCACGTCGGGTGACCTTCTCCCCATAGGGTCGCCCGGAGAATGAACGCTTCCCAAGCGGAAGAACGACCCTGTCCAGACGCACACCATGTGCGACCCAGAGTGCCGAAAGAAGCCATCTAATCGCCCCTTGGAGATGACTGACTTGCGCCGCAGAAGGTCTCGGCTTGAGACCACCCCCCAGATACTCTTTTTTGAGTTTCGTCACGAGCGGATCGAGAATTTTCCGATGTGCGTTGCATTGATGGGCGAAGACCCGTTTGTAATTTGTCGTCATCAAAAATCCCCTTCAATTAACGCTCCTAAAAGAACACAACCACGGAGACTTTTAAAGGGGCTTACGACATCTTTTTGAGGCACTGCGTTTAAACGCTCAAGTTTTGTTAGAGAGACGTCGTTTAAACACCTTGTCTTTTCAACCGCACTCGGGGATCGACGAAGAGGCATAAACGGTATGCTGTTGATTGCCCCCAGAAAGCCCTGAGAGAACCTCGAGGAGGGCGCCGAAGGGTTGGGTAACTCCCGAGCGCAAAGGACGTGCTGAAGGCTCTTTTAGAGAATCAGATTGGAGGCGAAGAGCATGAGATTCCTTTTGTTGTTCTTACTCTGTGCGAACAGTTGGATGGTCTCAGCCAATGAGGTGATTGATGTCCCATCCGTCCAAGGTGTCCCGACACGAACACTGGTTGCCACTGTCAAGGAACCTCGTGCAACGATCCTTCTATTCATCGGCGGCGATGGGCTGCTTCGACTGACACCAAGCGGACAAACAGAGCACGGTCACACGTTCGTCAGATCATTCGGGATGTGGAAAGCGCATGGGATCGAGGCCGTGCTGGTCGATTCCCCAGAGGACCTTGGAAACGCCATGCGAGGGCACCAGAGAGGCTCCCAGCAACATCTCAATCGGGTTGCCGAGGTGGTGAAGCACTTTAAGTCAAAGCGACCCCTCTGGATCTTCGGCCACAGTATGGGCACCTCGACCGTCGCTGCGTTCCTCGGCTCGAACAGGCCCGAGATTGACCTCTTGCAGGGCTACATCGTTGCCGGAACCCACAGGGGGGAGTCAGTCCCCGCCCAGATCAGACTCCCAGCACTGGCGATTCACCACCGACTTGAAGGATGCCCCTCGACACCCATTGCAGCCTCGGAGGCAATCATCCAATCTCGTTCACCCGACACACCCAAAGCGATGGTCCTGCTGGAAGGTGGGACTGAGCCGGGGCACCGTTGCCAATCCCGCTCTTACCACGGCTTTCACGGCATCGAGGAGACTCTCATCAACACGGCGGCTGCATTTATCCTCAAGAACTAGTATCCATGTGGCTTCGGGAGGATTGAGCGATGCGAACAAAGTTTCCAACACACATAGATTTGGGTCCAAGGGTGCACCCGGATCTGTAAAACTTGTTCGTGTTTTTAGATTGCCGCCGAGTTCATCCTCAAACACTTGTATCGACGGGCTTTGACGTGAATTCACGGTGCGAACAAACTTCAATTGCACCCTATCAACAGGTCGTTTCGACACTGAGGTTACAACGAACCTGTTCGTAGATTGTTCGTGTTTTTGGTAACCTTTGACCGAGACGCAAACGTCTGGTCAAAGCCGGGCTGACCTCAGTGCCCAGCGGAGCTATCTAAGGTACACAGGTGGGTGGTACATGCGGCTGGCTACTCCAAGACCCATTGGGTGCAAGGAGGTTTGGAGGCGGAACCCGGAATCGAACCGAGGTACACGGCTTTGCAGGCCGCTGCATAACCACTCTGCCATTCCGCCAGCAGACTTAAAAATGACAAAGGGAAGCGTGAACTTGCGGCGCTTCCCTTTTTTATTTGGAGCGGGAGACGAGTCTCGAACTCGCGACCTCAACCTTGGCAAGGTTGCGCTCTACCAACTGAGCTACTCCCGCAGCGAGCCTGTAATTCTAGTGAACTAGGCGTTCTTGCGCAACTCGGGCCAGGCTTGGCGCAGGTAGTAGACCATCGAGAAGACCGTGAGTACCGCGGCCACATCAATGAGCCAGTCGCCCCAGCGGGCCGTGTCAATTAGGCCGCCCATGAGCGGGGCCTCATAGAGCAGGAAGGGAATGGCCACCATCTGTGCAATGGTCTTGGCCTTGCCCAACCAGTTGACCGCCACACTCCTTCGAGCGCCGACCTCGGCCATCCACTCGCGCAGCGCCGAGATGGTGATCTCACGCCCAATGATAATGAAGCCCACCAGTGGGCCCACGCGATCATGGTCAATCAGAGCAACCAGCGCGGCGCAGACCATGAGTTTGTCTGCCACCGGATCTAGAAATGCCCCAAAGGCAGAGGTCTGGTTCCACATGCGCGCAAGCCAGCCATCGAGCCAGTCGGTTACAGCGGCGACGACAAAGACGACTGTGGCCAGAAGGTTGATATCCTGCCGATCGAGCCCCATGGGGACATAGAAGAGAATAAGAAAAAGCGGTATTGCCAGGACCCGGGCCCATGTCAGCAGATTGGGAAGGTTGAACTTCAGAGGGTCCTCGGTGCGTAGAGTGAAGGGATTCCTTGGGCGACGCCCAAAACTATACAACCAGTGGAGGAATTCAAGATGAGCCAAACACCTTTTAAAGACCTTCGCTTTGGCATTGGCAGCTGGAATATGGGCGAGATGCCCGCGCGAGCCAAGGAGGAGCAACGTGCCTTTGAGTTTGCGCTGGATCTTGGGATTCGTCTGATCGACACCGCCGAAATGTATGGAGATGGTGGATCGGAGCAAGTGATCGGTGCGGCGCTCGCGGCCTCTTCCGTCAAGCGGGAGGAACTGGTGCTGGTCAGTAAAGTACTGCCCTCCAATGCCAGTAAGCGCGGAACCCTTCTGGCCTGCGAGGCGAGCCTGCGCCGCCTCGGTGTGGATTACCTCGATGTCTACCTGTTGCACTGGCCGGGCCGACATCCGCTTGCGGAAACTCTGGAAGCATTCATCACCCTTCGGGAGAAGGGCTTCATTCGTGCATGGGGGATTAGCAACTTCGACCTCGAAGGACTTGGAAGATGGCAGAAGGCGGAATCGGCGGCCGGTGTGGCCGATGCCTGTGCCACCAATCAGATTTACTACGCACTGAGTGCCCGAAACAGTGAGTTCGATCTGCTGCCGACTATGAAGGCCCAGTCGATGCCGCTCATGGCCTACTCCCCACTGGGCAGTGGGCAACTCATGCGAGATGCCAAGCTCAGATCCATTGCCGAAAAGCACGGCCTCTCGCCTGCCCAGATGGCCATTGCCTGGACCATGCGCGACCCCAATGTCATCTCCATCCCCAAGTCAGTGCGGCCGGATCGAATCGAAGAGAATTTCAAGGCCTCTCAAATCACCCTGTCTGCGCAAGCAAACGCCGATCTCGACGCCGCCTTCCCTCCCCCGAGTCGCAAGATGCCGCTTGCTATGCTCTAGCCTTGTCGGGGGCCATCGCCCCAATTGAATCTGCACTTTTCCCTATTGACTAAAAGTGCGTTGGTTAATAGGGTTTTGACTTAAATTACGCCCGGGCGTCTGAACAATCCGTGAACAAGGTCATCAGTGAATAAGGCCATCCTGTTGGAATTCAGCGTCCAGCTGCAAACACTCAGAGAGCGAGCCGGCCTCACACAACAACAGGCCGCCCTCGGAATGGTATGGCCCGTATCCCGAATCGATCGTCTTGAGCGCGGCACCATGCTCCCGAGCGATTCGGAAGCGGCCTATTCGGCCGATGCGGAAACGTATGAATCGTTTCTAAACGAGAAAGTTGGTCGCCCTGTCTTCATCCCCCCTTACCTTCGTGAGAACCCAACAGCCAGCAAGTAGGCTTCTTATGAGGATTGTTGCTTGGGCCTCGATGGGTCTACTCTTTATAAGTACTGCGGGTTGTGATCAGGTCAGCGCCCGCCTGAAGGCAAGTTTTGGCGACGGAAAACCAAAGCCAGAACTCCTCTCCCCAGATCGCAGCAAGGGCGATCCTCCAATCCAACCCACCACGATTCAGCCGCCGCCCGTGGCCGGAAACTCAGGCGTTGCCGGCCCTCCCAGCGAGCCGCCGAAGGAGGAGCGCATTGGCACTGCCGCGCTTCGCAAGCAAGAACCCAAGCCCGATCACGAGGTCATTCGCTCTCGCTAGGGGCTGGCGTACGAGTCACCGATTCTGGGCGCGTCACCGCCTCGGTGCGCGTTACGGATTCGAGACTCTCAACGGGCTCAGGGCTCAGAACAAAGCGGTCGGCCCTTGATATCCGAATAGACAGCTGGGTCTCGGACTTGGGGAAGAACTCGGTGACGAGATCGGAGAAGATTCGTTTGAAGGCCTCGGCATCGATCGATTCGAAGACACCCTGCGGAATCTCAAGGCGCCAACGACAGGCCGACCACTCGTGACTCGACCAAGGCAGACGGCGCATGGCCAAGACCAGTGCGAGCAGCTGCTGTGAGGGCGCATCGCCCTCATTGAAGCGGTATTCGAAGGTCCGGGGTTTCATCGCTTCTCGGGCAGAGGCTGCCCCTCCTCTCTTTCCTCTCTTGCAAGGCGATCCATCACCAGGAGTGCGAGTCGACTCGCCAGATGTCCTGAAGCGGGGGCGTTCATCGCACGCGCGTCGGGCTGAACGATCACGCCCACGCTCCACAGACCATTCTTGGTGGGCCGCGTCTCCAGGGCGGGGTAGTCGAGTTCGGTGCGGATTCGCTGCGGGTCCCAAGCGCCCGCAAAGGTGGTGGTCCCTGCGAAGACCTTATCGGCACGCCCCACAGTGCCCGTTTTCCCCCAAACCGAGCAGCCCGCCTTGCACTTGTCTGCCCATACCGCCTGGAGCGCCGGGTAAGCCGTGCCGCCGCCCTGCCAGCCCGGTTCAGGGGGCTGCGTGACCTTGGCCATTCCCAGCCAGACCGACTGAGCCTGAGACTCGCGAAGTACCGAGGCCGAGCGCGATCGACTCGCCATGGGCGAGATCATCATGGGCGCCTTGTCTCCCACCGACTCGGTCATTGAATCCGTTCGACGGACCAGCCAAGGCATGGGCGCGCTCTTGCCAGAGGCCAGGCTGCCCACCTGGCCTGCAAGATGCGCGAGTCCGAGGGCACTCACCCTTGCATCGCCCGCACCAATGACCGACTGCACTGCATATGAGGTGCGAAGGTAAATTCGATCGGCTGGCGGACGCGGGGGCTTGGCGCGACCCGCTCGGATTGCCTCGTAATCGTCCCAGCCCATGAATGCATCGTCTGCTTTGGTGTTGCCCTTCTGGGAAGACTTCGCATCCCGCAAGGCAAAGGGTTCGACCGGTCGAAAACTCCCCATAAAGCCCGGCATATCCAGACGCATGGTGCCCAGATTGACTCGACCGCAACGACCCGAGGGGCACTCCTGGTTAAAGCCAAGGGCCGTTGCAATCGACTCACTCTCGCCAGGCACGCGACATTGGCGCGCCGTGAAATCGCTCAATGACGTCTTCGCGCGATTGCCAGCAGATCGCGTGGGCCTGAGATCGCAGAGCATGCTGCGCTCCCACCACTCGTTGCGTTTGGTCACCGAGTCGTCGAGCTGGCCCGATGTCTTGATCTGCAGGGCGAGATCGCGTCGTGCCACTGAATCGCCAGGGCCAGCTGCGCCAAGGGACATACTGACAAATAGTTTCGCGGTGGAGGCAGGAGGCGACTGGGCCAGGAGCGCTGCGACGGGCTCACTGCCCTCGATGCCAGCCTGCTCGCAAAGGCGTCCTTGGCAATGCAGACCCAGAATGGCGCCACTGGCCGAATGCATAACCACCACCGCATAGTGCTGCAGGCGGCTGGCCAGTGCCGCCTCGGCCTGCGTGCAGTGCGCGAGCTGCGGGTTAATGAAACAACTCTGCATCGCATCGAGACGGCTCTGCACTTGGCCATCCACGCTCAAGGCAAGTGATACAGGCGCCTGCGCGCGGCCATCGACCGACTCGGCTGCAAGCGCACGTCGGTAGACCCACCGGCCGAGTGCTTGGGTGGACTCAGGAAGCCGGTGTGCGAGGCCCTCGGCGGGGCATCGGCCGCGAGACCCTGCCAGGGCCAATAGGCGGCCCTGTTCATCACTGGCCATCAGGCAGGGCGGCAAGGCCTCCCAAGAAACACGTTCGGTAGAGGCCGCCTCAATCCAAGCGCTTCGGCGCGAGGCCGAGGCCTCCTGCAGAAGACCGGACTGGCGTGAAATCCAATCGGCATGCTCCAGGAATGCGCGACAAGACAGCGCGTCTGGCAGGCTGCGATTGGCAGATGCCCAGGCACCCCCGAGCGACTGGGCACTCATCGACAAGCGTCCACCAACGATCTGAAGCGCCCTCTCGGGACAGGTCTCGAGTGAAGGGGTCTCTTTTGATGGCGAGATCAAGGCGTTGGCCACCGCCACTCTGGCAACCACAGAACGCTGCGGAACAAAACCATTGACCGACTCAAATGCAGCACCGGCGACTCGATCCCGTTGCAGCCAGACAATTGCGGCCAGGGCCACCACTGCAAGCACCAAGAAGCCCAGCATGCTGCGGGTAAGCCGAGCAGTGAAACTAGTGCGAGGGCCACTCATGGCGCAATGCCCCTCATGGGCGATCTCTCGAGAGACGCTGGGCCGATGCCAACAATGCCAGGGCCAGGACCACCGATAGACTCGAGGAGACTCCAAGGCTTAGCAGGGGCAACCCAAGTCCGGTCAGTGGCAGCAACCGCAGGCTGCCAAAGACTGTAAGACTCGACTGCGCAAGGGCCGCCAAGAAAAGAAAGAAGGCCGAGGCATAGAGTGCGCGATGCCCATGGTTGGAGCGAGCCACGCCGCGAATACAGACCCACATCAACATCAAATACGCCAAGGCCAGCACGATAAAAACCAGCCCCGAACTCACCGGACCAAGTGCTCCCTGCAAGAGAACAGGCATGTAGTCACTCAAAGACTGCAAGGGCAAGCAAGCGCCCTCGAAACTGCACCACTGAATGGTTCCGAGTCCGTAGCCATCGGGCCGTGCCGCCTGCTCAAACTTCAGAAGCCGTGCAAAGTCACTAACGGCCGCCGACATCGGCGAGAGCATGAGGTCAACGCGGGCGGCCACCTTGTCCGTCTGCAGCGCAAGCAAGGCCAGCACTGCACCTACAAGAATGGCAGCACCACCGGCTCCAGGACCAAACAGAAGGCTCATTAGGGCCCAGAAGACTGCGGCACTCACCAAGGTACCGCCGAGGTCTTGGAAGAGCACTGCAGCTGCACCCAAGGCGAGAATCGCAAACAAAGAGAAGATGCCAAGGGTCCTGCTGAGCTCACGGCGAATCACCTGCGGTGCGGAGAGGCGCGCAGGCATTGATTGCTTGAAAATCTCCCACGGATTCCATAGACCGCTCACCACCTGCCGGGCCGAGTCGGCCACCCGGGCATGCGATGCAAGTGCCAAGCCCGCAAGCCCGGCCATCCATATCTTGAGAATCTCGGAGCCAGCGGCCGGGCTAAAGCCATAGGCCATGACTGTCAGAAGCGCACCGATCAAGGCAACCCAGTTGAGATGAGCGCCTCCCCAGTTCGCAAGTGAGAGTACTCGTCGGCAAAAGAACAAGACCAAGAGTCCCACGACCACCGCCAACACCAACGCAAGAACCTGACGCGAGAGTGCATACAAGAAGGGATTGAGTCCAAAGCCTGCAGCGCCCTCGCCATATCGAAGGCTTGCATCCCCAATGATTGCAAGGCCCAGACCCAGGCCGGCTGCAAGCAGCCCACCCACGGCAAGTGCGGCCGGTCCGGCATACAAGAAGCCAAAGAAGAGAATGGCCGCAGTGAGTAGGCCAAATCCCAGGGGCAGCCATTTCAAGACCATCTGGTGGAGCTTCACGCGCTCGAGCAGTCGCGTGCGGTCATCGATGAGGCGGGCCAGGTCCCATCGAACAATAGCGAAACTCCCCGAGAGCGCGTTGTAACGAAGCCCCTCGGCCAAGAGCGCGGCGTTGAAAAGCTTTGCATAGGGTTGATCTGCGGCGGATGCATCTCGCGAGGCAGCAACACTGCGTGGGTCGTTGACCGGTGTGGCATCGCGGATGAGTTCCTCGATGCGTCCAATTCGTTGATTGACTGTGGCCAGAAGCCAGGCGGCTCGCTGGTCCCCCCTGAGCGCGGAATCCAATCGGTCGCGCAATGCATACCAAGGCACTAGCTTGGCCTGCATGGCGCCCAGCCAGTTGGGATCGAGCGCCACCGGCTGCCCACCGCGCGGCAACAGACAATCGACCTCTGCATAGGGGCGCTTTGCAGACTGCTCGCAGACGGCCAGCGCCAATGAATCCCTCAGACCAAATGGCTGCAGAGGAATGCCATTGCTGTGGGCCAAGAGAACCAACTCACGTGCGGCCCGATCGGCCGGCAGGGCGCGGTCGAGCCCCCAGCCCGCCAAGGCTCCCAGAAGAAGGGCCACAACGGCAATCGCGAGATGAGACCCAAGTTTCCAATTCGAGCGCATTCGTATAGATTGCCAGAGTCATGCTATTTGATCTTCTCTCACGCTTTCGATCGGGCGGCTCCGACCGGGCACAGCCACGCACCCAGGCCGCTTCCGATGAGGGCCACTGGGCCGATGCCATTGGCCTGGAGCTCAAGGGACTGATTGCCCAGGCGGTGGTGGCCGAGCTCGAATCCCGCGAGAAGAAGTACCTCCAGAGCATTCTGGCCAAGAGCCAGTTCATGCTTGAATCGCTTGTGGTGATTCCCCTGGACCAAGAGGCCTCGACCAACTTCGAGAGCTTCTTAACGGTTCACTCCGAGGTCGACCCTGCGTTCAAGACCCAGTTCTTTCGATCACTCATGGAGTCGCAATACCGCTCTGCCCGCGGCTCACTGGTGGTGGTCTCTCCTGACTTTCAGCCCACTGTGCAGTTCTTGAGCCAGAGCCTTGAGCAGCCCAGCGAGGATGAGCTCTACCGGGTGTCGCTGCGAGGACGACGCCTGAACTTCGAGGTGCGGGTGGCCCTCAAGGGACCCGTGGCCAAAGCAAACGCTCCCGCTTCAAACAATGCGGCTGCAGGATTGGGCACGCTGCAGGGTGGTGCCTCGGCGGTTGATGGTCCGAGCAATTTCTCTTCGTCTCCTGCGAGTGGGGCCGAGCGCGCTGCCGTGGGCGAGAGCCTCTTGCTTCGAATCTGGGATGGCCTGGGCGAGCGAATGGTGGAAGTCTCCACACCCTGCTTGATTGGCCGAGAGGCCCCCAATGCCAAAGACTTGGGCGGCATGTCTTTTGTTTCTCTGCAGGGGCAGTATGTCTCTCGCCGCCATCTGGTCATTGTCAATGTTCTAGAGGACACCTATTTCTTTGTCCACGACGCGGCAAGCCTCTCTTGCCTCTCATCGGGCGGCCAGTTGCTAAGGCCCTCGACCGTCTACAGCATGCCCCGACACTCTGAGATGAAGCTTCTATTTGGTGCAACCACCGAGAATCGTCAGCAGGCATTCGATACCAGCGCCGCCGATCAATTCCCCATTGTGGAGATTCGTCGCAAGGGGGCCTCTGGGCCATCCATCACCGAGGCCACGCCGCGCCCACGAGCCATCAAGTGAGTCGCATTCAGTTTCGCTGTGCAGCGGCGGTGAACCTCTGCGGTGGGCAGGCACTCAACTTCGATGCAGCAGCCTTCCATGAACACTCTCCCCTTGCAGTGCTCAGCGATGGGGCCAACGGAACGCCCCACGGCGGGGCGATTGCGTCGGCCCTCTGTGAGAGGCTCATTCAGCAGGCCTGCTCCGATACCATGCTGCGCCCGAGTGACTTTCAAGCGCTGAGCAATGAATTGGAACTGGAATGGCCCGACTCCGGTGCAACGCTTCTGCTCTTGCAGGCGAATGAGACAGCCTTGGAACTCTATGGTGTGGGCGACAGCTATGCCGAGGTCTTTCAATCGCGAGCAAAAGACTGGGAGTCTGCCCACCGACTGGCGCGCCAAGTCGATGAAGAAGACCATCCCACCCAACTGATTGGCGCAGATGTTCCCATCTCGCCCGAGCACCACCGCATATCAGTCGGCCCCGCCGCCAGCCGATGGGCCGCATTTCTAATGAGTGATGGCGCAGGGGGTTTTCTCTCCACCGCAGACCTGCGTGAGCAGTTGCTGGCCATTGGCGATGAGACGCCCAGTGAGCATGACCTGCTTTTTTGTGCAGAGACCCTGGCGCAGACAGCCATCTCAAGGGGCAGCGAGGACGACACCTCGGTGCTAATCGCCTGGATTGATTTCAAGGCGGCCAAGCAATGATGGGCCAATTGGGATGATGGACCAATCATTCACCAAGACATTCGAGGACGAGTACAACCTCTCTCGCGAGCTCGCCCTTCTCAATGACCTGGGCCAGCGTGCAGCACCTGTTCCCCGAGTGCTTGCGAGCGACCATCGGGCCCTGACCATCACCATGGAGCATCGCGGTCAGAGCCTTGCGCAGTGGACGCATGAACTGCCCGATGACCAGGTAATAGTCTGCCTGGGCGCGGCCATTGCTGGGTTTGATCGAGTGGCCCGTATGGGTGTCTTTCATGTGGACGTGGCCGCGCGCAATGTGCTGCTGGAGTCGGCCAGTGCGCCCAAGGCGCAGATCATCGACTTCGCAGCCGCACTCTGTAGCCGATTCCCTCTGCAAAAGCCGCTGTGGTTGCGTGTCAATCCGCGCCTTCATCACCCTGCCCTGGCGCAGGCCATCGAAGACGACTGGGAGCAGTTCTTCAAATCGATTGGGCGGCCTGGGCCAGGAAGCTTTATCGAGGACTTCGATATTCCCTGGGAGCACTACAGCCAGTATTGGCCGGCCACACTCGCGGTCAATGGCGTTAACCACCTGCACGCGGTGCTCGCCTATGGGCTGGCCGGTCTGGTGCGCGAAGTCGGTCGAAGTCTCGCAACAGACGGCCGTGAACGCCTCGAGGCTGTGGCGCAGGAGCTGGCCGACTGCCAGACCAATGCGGAAGCACAGCGGGCCATTGGTGCAGCGACTCGCGCATTGAGCAGCGACAACGTCACGCCCATGCCCAGGGCGCAGCGTTCAGACACCTCTCCTACCGCTAGGCCCGCAAGTGCAAGCCCGAAAGAAAGTGGGAGGGCTATCAACACATATGGCAGCGAGGCGGACGGCTCAACAACAGAGGGCAGGCGCAGCAAGTGGGCGAAGGAGGCTGAGTCCGAAGAGACCCAACGCAGCG
>VGHN01000024.1 GCA_016868255.1 Betaproteobacteria bacterium | reverse complement strand
TTGGCGCCAGGCAATCCGCAGGGCTATCACCTCATGCTCATGGGCCTGAACGACACCCTCAAAGAAGGGTCGAGCATCAAGGTCACGCTCATCTTTAAGAATGCGGGCGAGAAGGAGGTCACCGCGAAGGTCGGCGCAGGGGGCAAGCACCACGGTGAGAAGCACCACGGTGCGGGTGACAAACACCACTCTGGCGGTAAACACTAATTACGCACCATGGGCTTTCATCCGTGAGCCAGTTCGATCAGCACCCCTTGGTTGCCTGGGTGCGCCGGTTGGATTGGACATGGGTGGCGGCCCTCTCCACCTTGGAGGCCCTTTTGGTGGCCTCTCTGGTGGACTTCTTCTTTGAGGGTGTTTTTCCAGAAGTCTTCCTCTTCTGGTTTGTTGTCTCGCTGTTGGTCTATGGGGCTTTAAAGTTGGGCAAGCCCCGAGACCCCTCATAATTCAGGCCATGCAAGGAAGAATCAAGCGCAGGCAACTCGAGGAAGTGGCCCTGCAAGCGGCCGCCAACGAGGAGATGCAAGACCCTGTCTGCCCGCTCTGTGGACGCGACATTCCTGAATCTCAGCGCGATGCCCACCACCTCATTCCAAAATCAAAAGGCGGGCGAGTCACGCAATACCTCCATCGCATCTGTCACCGACAGGTTCATGCGCTGTTCACCGAGAACGAGCTTGCCAAGCACTACAACACTGTAGAGGCCTTGCTCGAGCATCCAGAGATGCGAGGCTTTGTGAAGTGGGTCAGCGGCAAACCGGCCGACTTCTATGAGCGGGTTCGAAAGAGCCAGAGGCTTCGAGATGCTTGAGTTTCATGGGGCCGAGCATATTGACCAGGAGCGCCTCAAGAACGATGCAATGACTGGGCTGACTGCCCCCGCGGCCAGTTTGCCGCCCAAGTTTTTCTACGATGAACTGGGCTCCAAGCTTTTTGAGGCCATCACCGCACTGCCCGAATACCAGGTCACTCGCCTCGAGACCGACTTGGTCTCAAAGGAGTTGGGCGCGCTCTCGCGAATCATCCCCCAACATGCCTGCCTAGTGGACCTCGGTGCGGGCAATTGTCAGAAGGCCGTGCGATGGTTTGACACCATTCATCCATCGGTCTATCTGGCCATGGACATTGCTGTGGGCTTTATGCGGCCATGCCTGCAGAAACTTGCAGAGGGCCACCCTGAGATTCGAGTGGTCGGCCTTGGAACAGACTTTGCGAGTGAGTTTCCGCATGCAACGGTCAATCGAATCAACATCGCAGCTGCGCCGGTGGTTTATTTCTACCCCGGCTCGAGCATTGGGAACTTCTCGCCCGAGTCTGCGCAAGCATTTCTTGCGGGGTTGCGGCAGACGCCGCGCTTTGCTGGTCTGTTAATCGGTGTCGATCTTCTCAAGCCGGAAAAGGAACTGGTGGCCGCTTACGACGACCCCCTTGGGGTGACGGCCTCGTTCAATAAAAACATTCTGCTGCACCTCAACCGTTTATTGGGTGCCGACTTTGTGCTCGAGAATTGGCAGCACGTGGCTCTCTTCGATTCCTTCCATGGCCGTATCGAAATGCACTTGGAGTCGCGGGTCGAGCAGTCTGTGACATGGCAGGGTGGTGGCCATCGGAAGTTTCAGAGGGCAGCGCGAATTCATACAGAGAACTCCTATAAGTACGACCTTCAGTCCTTCGCAGATTTACTGTTGCGGGCTGGCTATTCCGTTAAGAAGACTGTGAGCAGTTCTGCATCGGGCGTGGCGCTCTACTGGGCTACCTAGACACCGATCGAAAGCCGTTGAATGCGTCGGCTCGGTGCGGTTTGTAGAAGTTTCTGAATTGCCGGTCCCGCATCGGCGTGGGCGTGGCCCAAGACCAGCCTTTCAAGAGTTGGTGATCACCGAACCAGGGCTTGGAGTAGTCCACATAAGGGTGGGGTGCGAAACCATCGAAAGGCAGGAATGGGTCTGCTGTCCACTCCCAGACCTCGCCCAAGGCAAAGTCCTCTAGGGCGCTCGCAGCGAGCCACTCTGCTTCGGTGGGCAGTCGCCGCCCATGCATCTCGCACCAGGCTTGCGCATCATCGAGACGAATATTGGTCACCGGCGCGGACTCATCCACCGCAATCCATTGACCGAAAAACAATTTTTCGAGCCCCTTGGGGCCCGCGCGCAGGCCTGAATGCGGTCTTCTCTCGAGAATGGGTGCGTACTCCCCGTAGGAGATGGGCCGGCTATCGATCTCGAATGCATCCACCTCCCACTTGCGTGGGGGGCACTCGTTATCGAAGACGAAGTGATGTTGGGTGGCGACATCTGGTTCGGCTGTTTGTGACATTAAGATTTGTGCGGGGACGTGAATTCGCTTGGTTGGCTGGCACCCTGCATGCTCATTGTTTGGCAACGCACCTGGTGCCGAGACCGACTCAACTGCAATGCCCAGTTGATTGGCCTGCATGAGGAATGCTTCCAGGTGCATGCACTCGTGGGCGATGGCCAGTTGATAGAAGTAGGGGCTTGTCTTGTCAGAGGCGGCGTCCTTTGAGAGGCATTCGAGCACCTCGTTAAGGCCCCGCTCGAGCACTGCCACAACCTTCTCTGCGGTTATAGCCTCGAGTTCCCAGCGTGGTGAGTGGGCCAGGAGGCTAGAATTAAAAATGGCGTCGGGCTGATCGGGGTGGGGCAGGGCGTGGGTATGGGCTGTGTAATTCAGCCCCTTCTCTCTGTGCTTGTTTCGTGTGATCCAATACGTTTGAAACCAAGCCACATGACCAAACTCCCACAGCGGTGGATTGAGGCTCTCTTTGTAGGGAACCACGCATTGTTCGCCAAGTGAGTCTGTGAACCCCTGGAATGAACGCAGAGTCTGACCTCGACACCATTGAAGGCAATCGGCAATCTCATCCCAGTCCATGACGCGAAAGTTTGAGGTACTCATCTGCCTATTATGAATCGCATGCCAAATCGAAAGGCCATTGTCGTCTCGCCCTACGGCGCGGGTTCCGCCTCCGGTAACTGGGAGACGGCCAAGCGTTACGCCGCGCTCTTGCAGTCAGCGGGTGTTGATGCGTCTGCTGTTTGCCTGGACGAAGTCCTGCATGGATTGTCCAGCGAGAATCTGCAAAAAGATGCGAGCCTGCGCTGGGTCTTGCTTCACGCACGCCGCTCGCACCCCTTGGCCACTCAGCTTGCTTCCCTGGGCCTTCGCTACACCGTGGT
Source organism: Betaproteobacteria bacterium (assembly GCA_016868255.1). GTDB lineage: Bacteria > Pseudomonadota > Gammaproteobacteria > Burkholderiales > Burkholderiaceae_A > Hahnella. The sequence continues at coordinate 9,922 of VGHN01000024.1, read as the reverse complement.
ACTCACGGGCACTGATGTCTATGGAGACCTGGCCCAGCCGGATTCATCCGGCGAGTTCACGGCAATGGCCCTCTCAACCATTGAGTCCGCGCAGGCGGTGCTTGCCTTGCAGTCGGATGCCGCGGCGCAGCTTCACCATCATTTGAAGCGGTTTGGTCGAACCTTGCATGGGCGGCTTGCGGTGATTGAACAGACCGCCAATGTTCTCGCTGATACAACCGCAAACTCTCGCTCCGATCATGCGCAGTCCCCCGACGATGTGTATCGGGTGCTGATGGTGGGAAACGTTCGTTCGGAGAAGGATCCCCTTACGGCCCTTGGCGCATTGGAGGATTGGGCCATGGAGCGTTCAAGGCAAGATCGGCGGCGAATGCAACTTGTTCACTGCGGCGCAAGTCTGGACGATAGTCTCTATGCGGCCATGCGGGCGTATGCGCGGGCGCTGCCTGAGGTCTTTACTTTTCGTGGAGCAGTTTCGAAGTCAGAGGTCTTCGAGGAGATGCATAATGCGAACGTTCTTCTGCACCCCTCGGTGGCCGAGGGTGGATCACTGGTGATTGCAGAGGCCGTTGCATGCGATCTTCCCGTGTTGGCCAGTGATATTGGCTGCCACCGCGCCATGCTCGGGAGCGATTACCCGGGTTTCTTTGGTGTCGGAGACAGGGCCAGCCTCACCGAGATTCTCACCAGTGCCTGGTCAGCCTGGGGTCTTGACAGCTCTGATAGCGTGGAAAGTGTGCCCGCTCGATGTCGACGTGCGTACCCGGGTATTCGGGAGCGACTCTGCGATTCGAGTCGTGAGCGAGATCAACTCATTGGCCTCTTGTGGCCGGAAGGAGATGCGAGATGAAACGGTTGGCCCAGTGCAGTGTTGCGGTGTTGTTTTCAGCGTTTTCGGGTCTTGTACTAGCGCATGGGAAGGCCCACGTTCATGGCAAGGGTGAAATGGAGCTTGTGGTCGACGGGGGACGCCTGTCTTTCTCACTGGTGATTCCAATGGAGAGCCTGGTGGGCTTCGAGCACATGCCCAAGTCGGATGCCCAGCGTGCTGCCTTGGTGGAATTGCGCGATCGGCTCGGGCGTCCTGAGCAGATGCTGCAACCGAATGCCGAGGGGCGGTGCATTGTTGCCGAGTCCAGCTTTGAGTCGCCGCTTCTCTCTGCGCTTAAGGGCGCATCGGGGAAGGGCGGCGAACACAGCGACCTGAATTACAAGGTCACCTTTCAGTGCGCCGAACCCATGAAGTTGCGCACCATCGATCTTGGCATCATGCGGCAGCACAAGCGTTTGTCAACGCTGGGTGTTCAACTGGCTGGAGACCGCGGCCAGCGGGCCACGTCTGTGAGGGCGCGCAACCCCATTCTCCCGCTTTAGAGGCGCTTTGGGGGTGGCAAAGTTGCCCCGCCTTTGTTGAGAGCGGTATCGCTCCGCAGGCCAATGCTGTCTTTTGGGTGGTTGCTTCGTTAAACTGAGGGGAATGCCATTGCGCCGCCTCTACCCACTTACTGCCCTCTTGCTTGCTTTGGTGGCCTCACCCGCGAAGGCCGAGTGGAAGCAATATGCGGCCGGAGAGAGCTACAGCTGGCATTACGAGTTACCGTTTATCAAACGGGAGGGTCCCACTCGAACCTTCTGGATTGTGAAGAACCTCTCGGCAATCGACGAACACGAGCGCATGTCCTATCGATTCCTGGTGCAACTCAACTGTAAAAGCCGTAAATACCGTTACCTAACGGTGCGGGGTTTTGATGGGGCAATGGGTGAGGGAAAACTCTTGGGGTTCGATGACAAGCTTGGCCCTTGGGTTGAGATATCGCCACAAACCCTCAAAGCCCACTTAGAGGACCACATCTGTCGCATGCCCGAGTAGGCCGTGGCCGTATAGCCAGGGCTGGTCCATGAGTTGGGGGCCTGCGGCTCGAAGCGCCATGTTTCTGGCCAGGGCCATCGGGCCCCTGAGTTGAAAGATCTTTCCACTTCTTTGCGCGCGTTGCTGGACCATGGCAATTCGTTGCCAACGCTGGTTTGCGTATTGGGTCGCGGCCAAGGGTTGGTTCTCTAGTGCTGCAATTCCTGTTCCTTGTGGGCCCAATCGCTGGAGTTCATGCGCCAAGACCCAGGCATCTTCAATTCCCATGGCGGCCCCTTGTGCCAGGTGGGGGCGCATTGCATGGCCTGCATCACCGATTAATACGGAGTGACGAAACACCAGTTGATCCGGACCCGTCAGCGGCTCGGTGGCCCAGAGTGGCCATGCGCGCCAATCGTCCACCGACTCCAAAAAGCCCCGCAAGAGATTGTTTGACTCACCAAAGAGTTGAGAGAGGCGAATGGCAGGCCATGGTGTTGACCAGGAATGATCAAGCGACCATTGCGCGGCATCTTGAATGAGCACCAGCCCATAGAGTTTCCCCGATCGAATCGGATAACCCACCACATGTTGTCCACCCCCACACCAGACGGTGATCTCTTGGCCGAGCTCCGAGCGAGGATTTGGACAGACTTCGAGTTGGCCTCGAATTGCAATCTGGCCCGTGGCACTTGGGCGGCTTGCATTGGGTACGGCAAGCCTCGAGCGACCTCGCAAGCCGTCGGCCCCAACAATCAGTCCTGTCTCGATGGTCTCTCCAGATTCGAGTCGAGCCATTCCCCAGGCACCCGCCTGAATCGACTCGAGATTCTGCCCCCACTGGGGTTGCACCCCCAGCTCTAAGGCGCGTGTCAGTAGAGCGTCTTGAAGGTCTGCGCGGTGAACGGTAAGGGTGGGTTGACCATACTTCGCCACCTGCCGGTCCGACAAGGGAAGGCAGGCCAGGCTGGCGCCCGAGGCAAGGTCGCGAACGCGAAGTTGTTTGGGTTCCCAGCCAATCTCGGCCAGCGCATCGCCAAGGCCTAGCGCCTTGAGTATTCGAACCGCGTTGGGCCCGAGCTGAATACCGGCCCCCTCGGTGCGGGGTTCTTTGGCCTGCTCAATGAGTGCGAGGTCTTGACCCTGTTGACGAAGCGCCACAGCAAGGCAGAGCCCAGCAATGCCAGCGCCAACAACCAATGTGGGAACTCGGGGAACACTCAAGGGAGGTGGCGCGGCTGGCAGGATTCGAACCCACGACCCCCTGGTTCGTAGCCAGGTACTCTATCCAACTGAGCTACAGCCGCGCGAAAAGAGCAGATTGTATCACCGCCCATTTGAAGGCTGGGGCATCAGGCGACTGCCGCGTTCAGTGCAATCTTCATTAGATCGGCCATGGTTCGGGCCTCGATCTTGTCCATGATGTTCGCACGATGGGCCTCGACGGTTTTGATGCTGATGTGCAGGTCATCGGCAATCTGTTTGTTCAACCGCCCCGCCACAATCCGCTCGAGCACCTGGGCCTCGCGGGGTGTGAGTCGATCGAGAAGGACCTTCGAGCGCTTGGCGTCCTCGGTCTTCTCCATGTCTCCTTTGAGTTGTTCAAAGGCCTTGGCCACCAATGCGCAGAGCTGCTCGTCGCTGAAGGGCTTCTCGAGAAAGTCCATTGCACCCTTCTTCATGGTGTCGACCGCCATGGGCACATTGCCATGGCCGGTGATGAAGATGACCGGCAGAACGATGCCTCGCTTGAGGAGTTCTTCGTGCAACTCAATGCCGGTCATACCGGGCATGCGGACATCGAGAATGAGGCACGCGCGCTGGCTTGAGCTGCCCGAGGTCAACTGCTCCAAGACGCGGTCGGCGGACTCAAAGCATGTGACCCGAAATCCATTGCCTTCGAGCAACCAGCGCAGCGAGTCGCGGACTGCTTCGTCATCGTCCACTACATAGACCATCTCGTTCATTCTGTTTCCTTAGATTCAACTGGCGTGTCGGTCGATTCGACATGCAATGGCAGCCAAAAGCAGAAGCGACTTCCAACATCGGGGTTGTCTTCAAACCAGAGTCGACCTTGGTGAGACTCAATGATAGACCGACAGATATTGAGTCCCATGCCCATGCCCTCTGTCTTGGTGGTGTAGAAGGAATCGAATAGCCGCTCGCGCATCCCGGGCGCCACCCCAGCGCCACGGTCGATGACCGAGAAGGTGATCTCGTCGGCAGTGGCCTCTACCCGAACCACGAGCAATCGCTCGGCCGATTCGCGCATGGCATCGAGTCCATTCTTGATCAGATTGAGCAGGACCTGTTCAATGAGGATGGGGTCGACAAAAATGGCGGGCAGCCCCTGCGGCAGGTGCTGCTCGATCTCAAAGCCGAGTCCCCGGGCATCGATCTCGGCAAGGTCAATGGCCTCGGCCACGAGTTGCGAGGGATCAATGAATTTACGAATTGGGTCGCTTCGCTTCACAAACCCTCGAATCCGGCGAATCACCTTGCCCGCACGTTCGGCCTGCTGAGCGGTCTTGGTGAGCATCTCGAGGAGGTCTTCAGAAGAGAGGGTCTCGCTGCGGTTTTCTGCCGCTCGAATACGCGCAGCCGCGCCCATGGTGTAGTTCGAAATTGCGGTCAGCGGCTGATTGAGTTCATGGGCAAGCGAGGAGGCCATCTCACCCATATTGATGAGTCGCGAGGTCTGCTCGAGCCGCTGGTACTGCATTCGTTGGTTTTCCTCCGAGAGCCGCTTTTGTGTGATGTCGGTTGCCACCAACAACTGCACCACCCGGCCATCCACCCACTGAATGCTTCGCATCCGCACATCAAACCACCGCTGCACCACCGGGTTGAAGACCTCTCGGCTGTCGGCCCAGGGCGACCGGGCCGCCCGGGCCAGGCCTCGGTGGCCGTCTTCGAGTGAGTCGCCAAACCATTTCTTGTAGGCCTCGTTCGCAAAGAGCATCTCTTGCGACGGCTCTGGCGGCGCCACCGACACCGCCGAGTCCAGCGACTGAAGCACGGTAATAAATCGCTCTTGCGCCAGGGCCAACTCCGCGCGAATCCGGCTGGGTTCGGTGATGTCGGTAATCGAACTCATCCAGCCCACCTGATTGCCATCGGCATCCTGCAGGGGAGAGGTGTACATGCGGCAGATCAGACGAGTGCCGTCGCGATGCATCACCTTGATTTGGGTATTGAGGCCCTCGACCTCTCCAGAGAGCAGCCTTCGAAGGTTGAGTCGATGCAACTCGGTCTCTTCGGGTGGCCAGTAGGGGTAGGGGGGGAGTTGTCCCAAGAGTTCATCTTGGGTGAGGCCAACAATCCGGCAGAAGGCGGGGTTGACGTAGCTAATTCGGCCTTGCATGTCGATCACCCGCATGCCCGTGGGCATTGAGTTCTCCATGGCCCGACGAAAGGCAATCTCTCGAGACAGCTCTTCGGCCGTCTTATTTCGACGTTTGAACTGGAAAAAGTCCCCAATGCTTTTGCTCATTGGGAAAGTGTATCCGCCCCCCTGCGGTTAACTATTTTTCTTAATATGAAATGTTATGCCGCATAGCGGAAAATTGATTGCCAAGGGATAGAGTCAGGGGAACAATGGGCCATAGACAAAAAACCTCGGAGACACATCATGTCCACGCTTCCCCCGCACGTGAGTCAGTTGGTCGGCACCGCTGCCGACACCGATCCGCAAGAGACCAGTGAGTGGCTTGCCGCCCTCGAAGGCGTGATCGCTGCCGAGGGGCCCGAGCGGGCGCAGTTTCTTCTAGAGGCGCTCATTGATAAGACGCGTCGCTCCGGCGGGGTGCTGCCGTTTTCCGCGGCCACTGCCTACGTCAACACCATCCCTGCAGCGCAGGAGGAGCACTGCCCGGGCAACCTCGAGCACGAAGAGCGCCTGCGCTCCTGGATGCGTTGGAACGCCATGGCCATGGTGGTTCGCACCAACCGCGGCGAGGGTGATTTGGGTGGGCACATCTCGAGTTTTGCCTCGCTTGCCAACATGCTTGGCATTGGGTTCAACCACTTTTGGAAAGGGCCCAACCATCCCTCGGGCCACGACTTGCTTTTCATTCAGGGGCATTCATCGCCAGGCATTTATGCGCGAGCCTTCCTCGAGGGCCGCCTGACCGAGGAGCAGCTCAACAACTTCCGCAGAGAGGTCGATGGCAAGGGCCTCTCGAGCTACCCGCATCCCAAGCTCATGCCTGAGTTCTGGCAGTTCCCCACTGTCTCGATGGGCCTGGGTCCCATCATGGCCATCTATCAGGCCCGCTTCCTGAAGTACCTGCACGCTCGTGAACTGGCCGACACCGCCGAGCGCAAGGTCTGGGCCTTCTGCGGCGATGGAGAAATGGATGAGCCCGAGTCGATGGGTGCCATTGGACTGGCCGCCCGCGAGAAGCTCGACAACCTTGTGTTTGTTGTTAACTGCAATCTTCAGCGCCTTGATGGCCCGGTGCGCGGCAACGGCAAAATCATTCAAGAGCTCGAGAGCGACTTCCGCGGTGCGGGCTGGAATGTCATTAAGGTGATCTGGGGGGGCTATTGGGATCCACTATTGGCCATGGACCAAGAGGGCCTTCTCAAGAAGGTCATGATGGATACGGTCGATGGCGAGTACCAGAACTACAAGGCCAACGATGGCACCTACGTGCGCAAGCACTTCTTTGGCAAGCATCCCAAGCTGCTCGAGATGGTCTCGAAGATGACCGACGATGACATCTGGCGCCTCAACCGCGGTGGCCACGATCCGCACAAAATCTACTCTGCGTTCTCCGCCGCTGTCCGACACAAGGGCCAGCCCACTGTCATTCTTGTGAAGACGATCAAGGGCTTTGGAATGGGCAAGGTCATGGAGGGGCGCAATACCGCTCACCAGACCAAGAAGCTCGATGACCAATCGATTCGCGAGTTCCGTGATCGCTTCGGCATCCCGGTCTCTGACGAGCAGCTGCCCTCGGTCCCATTCCTGCGTCCGCCCGAGAGCGCTCCTGAAATGCAATACATGATGGAGCGGCGCAAGGCCCTGGGTGGTTACCTGCCCGCTCGCAGAACCAAGGCCGAGGAGAAGCTATCGGTACCCGATCTCGATGTCTTCCATGGTGCACTCGAGGCCACTCCAGAGGGCCGCGAGATCTCCACCACGCAGGCCTATGTGCGCTGCCTCACACAACTGCTGCGCGACAAGGCCCTGGGTCCCCGTGTGGTTCCCATTCTGGTCGACGAGGCCCGAACCTTTGGTATGGAAGGCCTCTTCCGTCAGATTGGCATCTACTCCATCGAGGGCCAGAAGTACGAGCCAGTCGATCGCGATCAGGTGATGTACTACCGAGAGGACATCAAGGGCCAGATCCTCCAAGAGGGAATCAATGAAGCCGGCGGCATGAGTTCATGGATCGCGGCCGCCACGTCTTACTCGACGAATAACCGCATCATGATTCCTTTCTTTATCTACTACTCGATGTTCGGTTTACAGCGAGTCGGTGATTTGGCCTGGGCAGCCGGTGACATGCGTGCGCGCGGCTTCTTGCTGGGTGGCACCGCAGGGCGCACCACACTCAATGGCGAGGGCCTGCAGCACGAAGACGGCCACAGCCAGATCTTTGCCTCTGCCATACCGAATTGCGTCTCCTACGATCCAACCTACTCGCACGAGGTCGCGGTGATTCTGCACAGCGGTCTCAAGCGCATGGTGGAGAACCAGGAGGATGTCTTCTTCTACATCACGCTGATGAATGAAAACTATGCCCATCCGGGGCTGCGTCCCGGCACCGAGGCAGAGATTCTCAAGGGCATGTACCTGCTCGAGCAGGTGGGTGATGCCAAGGCGAAGCTTCGGGTGCAGTTGCTCGGTAGCGGCACCATTCTTCGCGAGGTGCAGGCAGGTGCCCGAATTCTTGCAGAACAGTTCGGCATTGCCAGCGATGTCTGGAGCTGCCCAAGCTTCAATGAGCTTCGCCGAGAGGGTCTCGATACACAGCGCTTCAACCTTTTGAATCCCACTGCAACGCCTCGCAAACCATTTGTCGCCCAGCAACTCGAGGGCCACGAGGGGCCAGTGGTTGCAGCAACCGACTACATGAAGACTTTTGCTGATCAGATTCGCCCGTTTATTCCCGAGGGGCGTCGTTATACGGTGCTTGGTACCGATGGCTTCGGTCGCTCCGATACACGGGCAAAGCTGCGGGAATTCTTCGAGGTGGATCGCCGTTACGTAGCCGTTGCAGCGCTCAATGGGCTCATGCAAGACGGAAAGATCAAGCCCAAGCAGGTGGACGAAGCCATTAAGAGCCTTGGCATTCGAACCGACCGTCCCAACCCGGCTCTGGTCTAAGGGGAATCAGCATGGCGACGATGGAGTTGAGGGTACCGGACATTGGTGATTTTAAGGATGTGGAGGTTATTGAGTTATTGGTGAAGGTGGGAGATGAGGTTGAGTTGGATCAGAGTTTGGTGACTGTGGAGTCTGACAAGGCCTCGATGGAGATACCGAGTTCGAGTGCGGGTCGAGTGGTGTCTTTGAGTGTGAAGTTGGGTGACAAGGTGAGTGAGGGGAGTGTGTTGGGGATGGTGGAGGTGGCTGGTGCCGCAGGAGACGCCGCCTCGAAGGCTGCCTCGACCGGTGGCAGCAGCGTCTCGACTGAGCAAACCACAGTCTCGACTGCCGCTGCCACAACGGTCTCTGCTGGCAGCAAGGCCGAGGGGGTTGCGTCGGTCGGCGCTGAGCGTGTGGGTTCTTCACGCGAAGGACGAGCGGCGCCTCCCGAGGCGACACTGCCAGCGACACCTGCGGCGACACTGCCAGCGACACCTGCGGCGACACCGGCAGCTTTGTCGAGTGGGCAGTTCGAGCGCCTTCCGCATGCGTCGCCCTCCGTGCGCAAGTTCGCACGCGAACTGGGGGTGGATCTTCATCGCGTCAGCGGCAGCGGGCCCAAGGGCCGCATCACGCCCGACGACGTGCGCGGTTTTGTGAAGGCGGTGATGAGTGGTGCTGCAGCGCCTGCAGCCAGCTCTGCGACAGGAGGTGGCGGTGCTGGCCTGAATCTGCTGGCTTGGCCACAGGTGGACTTCGCGAAGTTCGGGCCAGTGGAGTCGACGCCGCTCAGCCGCATTAAGAAGATTTCCGGTGCAAATCTGCATCGCAACTGGGTAATGATCCCCCATGTCACGGCCGATGAGGATGCGGACATCACCGACCTTGAGGCCCTTCGCGTGGCGCTCAACAAGGAGAACGAGAAGTCAGGCGTGAAGGTGACCATGCTCGCCTTCATCATGAAGGTGGTGGTTGCGGCCTTGAAGAAGTACCCCGAGTTCAATTCATCGCTCGATGGCGACAACTTGGTGCTCAAGCGCTATTACCACCTTGGATTTGCAGCCGACACACCCAATGGCTTGGTTGTTCCAGTGATACGCAACGTGGATCAGAAGGGTGTCTTCGAACTCGCGCAAGAGACCTCCGAGCTTGCCAAGAAAGCCAGGGACGGCAAACTCTCTCCCACCGAGATGCAAGGCGGTACTTTCTCCATTTCATCGCTCGGTGGCATTGGTGGAACCCATTTCACGCCGCTGATCAATGCACCGGAGGTGGCCATTCTTGGTGTCTCCAAGTCGGTCATGAAGCCGGTCTGGGATGGCAAAGCCTTTGTGCCCCGACTCATTCTTCCTATGTCGCTCTCGTATGACCATCGTGTGATTGATGGCGCATCGGGTGCTCGTTTCAATGCCTTCGTGGCCCAGTGTCTGAGCGACTTTCGTCGCGTCAGCTTGTAGAGGAGGCCGACATGGCGACGATGGAGTTGAGGGTACCGGACATTGGTGATTTTAAGGATGTGGAGGTTATTGAGTTATTGGTGAAGGTGGGAGATGAGGTTGAGTTGGATCAGAGTTTGGTGACTGTGGAGTCTGACAAGGCCTCGATGGAGATACCGAGTTCGAGTGCGGGTCGAGTGGTGTCTTTGAGTGTGAAGTTGGGTGACAAGGTGAGTGAGGGGAGTGTGTTGGGGATGGTGGAGGTGGCTGGTGCCGCAGGAGACGCCGCCTCGAAGGCTGCCTCGACCGGTGGCAGCA
>VGHN01000023.1 GCA_016868255.1 Betaproteobacteria bacterium | reverse complement strand
GGATTGTTTGGTTTGGGCAGTGTCTCCAGACTCTCGCTGCTTGGCATCACAAAATGCAATCTCCATCCGTCGCTTTTGGGCTCGACCGTGACCGGAGCAGTCATGGCAATCTTGCGGCTCTCTCCTGACGAGGCCTGGTTGTCGCCAAAGATGTAGCCGGCCACGCGTCGAAAGCCAGCGCGGCTCGCAGAGTCGAAGTCTCCGGGCAATTCGGTCTCTGCGATGAGGTAGCCCGTGTAGAGCCTCTGTTCGAATGGACCTTCTGCCGCAAGGACTTGGTACTTTGGTTCTTCAATGGCCATGGCGCTGCCCAGGGGAAAGATGAATAGGGTGAGGAGGCATCGTATTGCTTGTCTCCATGCAATCCGAAAAGTATTTGATTTGAATCTTTCAAACATTCTGTGGTCTTCCTGGTGTGTCCAATGGCAAGATAAATCAACTATGCACAAACTTGTTTCCGCTCGACGCAAATTACTCCAGGCTTGTGGGGGTCTAACGCTCTACGCGGGGCTGCTATCGCCATCTATTCTGACCTCACGAAAGGCCTTGGCCCAGCAGGCAGCCACGCCTGGCTGCGGGACCAAGACGCCGTCCCAGATGGAAGGTCCCTTCTTCACCCCCCTATCACCCGAGCGGGCCAGGCTTATCGAGCCAGGCATGAGGGCGCCTCGAATGCGACTCACCGGGCAGGTGGTCGATTCCAATTGCCGCCCGATTTCAGGGGCACTTTTGGATTTCTGGCAGTGCGATGACAAGGGCCATTACGACAACCAGGGCTATCGTCTTCGTGGGCATCAGTATGCCAACAGCAAAGGCGAGTTCATGCTCGAGACCCTGGTTCCCGGGGAGTACCCAGGCCGAACGCCTCATTTTCATGTGAAGGTTCAGCGGCGCAATGGGCCGGTGCTCACCACGCAACTCTACCTGCCCGATCATCCCCGCAACGCGCGAGATTTCCTTTTTGATCCCCGCCTCATCATCGTCTCGCGCGGGGCCGACTTTCACTTCCAGTTTGTCCTTCCGGCTTAGCCGAGCGCCTCGCGACCGTCTCTCTCCAATGGTCGGGCCGCACACAGAAGATGTTGATCGGGTTCTAAAAGCGCCAAGGCCCGGGCCAATCTCCACTGGATTTCCGCTCAGCGCTACTCGGGTTCCCTTTCCGATCGAGCGCTCTTATGAAGTCAAGCCCGATCTGCAGAAGCTGGGCAATGAACCACTGCTGCTTGAGGATGCGAGTTGGAATGAGTGGGTTGCCGACAAAGCCCGCTTGCTCATGCTGGGCCGTCTTATGCGCACCGATTCCGAGTGTTCACCCCATCATCTTTCTTATGCGATTCGAGCCGCTCTGGGCTACTTTCAGCGGCACCTGCCCAACGGTCCGGTGGATCCGGCGGGTCATTTCGCGTGGTTGGGTGGCCTAGTGCTCAGTGCCGATGACACGCTGGGTCAGTTGGCTGGCTTGAGCATGAGCCTTCAAGAGGACTTTGCGCTGATGCGGCAGACCGATTCGCGGGGACTGCGCGCCATTGCGTTATCGGTGGCATTTCCCAGTGGCTGGGAGCCTGACACGAAGATTGGCAAGAGCATGTCGGTGATTCATGAGCCAGTGGCGGACAACCATCGATTGCAGGCGGCCACAGCTGCTATGTCAATTGCAATGGCGGAGAAGGGCCCCTTCGTTCGATATGTCTGGACGCTCGCAGGAAGCAATGCTCGGGCGCGACCCGTCGGCGTTGACGATACTTCGGCCCTGACCCATGCAGAGCAGCTCTGGTTTCGTTACGAGCGGCAGGTCTCTGTGCCACTGGGTGACTCAACAAGCCTGTTTCTCATTCGGGTCATGCATGCACCCTTTTGTGAGGTTATTCATGACCAAACAACCCGGTCGAACTTGCTTGCTGCTTTGAACTCGATGAGTGAGCAGATGCTTCGCTACAAGAACCTTCACCATGCCAAGCAGCTGGTGTTGGATGCGGGAGGAGGCCTCCCCCTATCTGAGTGCTCTTGATGGAGACCTCGTTCAAGTGGGGGCGGCCGCGCCATCGTCGCGACTCGCCCCACTGCGCGTCAAACGACTGCTCTTACATGCCCAGAATCTTTTTGGCCTCACCCAGGGTAGCCATTGACTCGGAGTGTTTGCCGTCCTTGTGAAGCTGCTCTCCCTTTGCGCGCAGATCTTTCACCTTGGTCTGGTCGGCTGCACTGAGCTTGGCAGTGGGTAACTTCTCATCAATCTTCTTCATCTCACCGGGGCAGCCGTGGGCAAAAGCCAGGGATGAGGCCGAGAGAAGCGCCGCAGCAAAAAACACTTTTTTCATGATTCGTCCTTTGAGTTTGAGTGGGCCGGTATCGGCGCTGCTTCCTACAGGCTCGCCGCAATACAACACTAAGGCCAGCGACCGGGGGCCGCAAGAATGGGCCAGCTTAGTGAAGGGAATTAAGTCACCCGACTTTAGATCGATTTCTCGATCAATCGCCGGTAATAGTCCTCGAGACGGTCACTGCCGACGCTTGGGGTGGCTTCCTCGTCGTAGATCTGGTGTGCGGAGTCCCAGACCAGCATGGATTCAGTCGCGTAGTAGTGGCCAATCCTCGCGTACTCGGCCTTCTCTTCGAGGCGAGGAATCAGGCGGCCCAGCAGCCCCAGGCCGTTAGCAATCCAAATCAAAAGCTGGGGTGGTACGGCCCGCATTCGGACTGGCCGGCCCAGAATGGACTCAAGTATCTTCAACTGACCCCTTGGGCTGATGGCGGGCCCTGGGCCCCCCACTGGCAGGATTTTGCGTGAGCGATCCGTCCGGTCAAGGCATTCAACCAGAAAAGCCGCCAAGTCGGGGTCTGAGATGGGCTTGCATGCAGTGAGCTCTCCATTTCCGAACATGAGAAACGCCTTCCCCGCCTTTACTCGGGAGACTTGCCCACTCAAAGACTTGAAAAATGCGGTGGGCCGCACAATGCTCCAATCCAGCGCGCTGGCTTTTAACTCGTCCTCGAAGGCGAGCTTCGCCCTCTGGAATTCGAGCTTTGGCTTTTGGACACAGATGGCAGAGAGCAGAACAAACTTCTTGATCTCAAGGGCAGTGGCTACTTTGAGCAGGGTGGACTGGGCCTGGTAGTCCACGCGCCAAGCGTCTTGTCGTGTTCCAGTGCGTGAGGCCATGCAGGAAATGACGGAGGTCACGTCTAGCCTCTGGAGCTTCGCAATCAATTGGTCTCGATGCTGGAAGTCGCTTCGGTCAATAACCGCAACGCGATGGCCACGTGCCTCAAGGGCCTGTTTGGTTGCGGACCCGATGGTTCCGCTTGCACCAGTTAGGGCGACCGCGCCAGAGAACAGTGGGTTTTGAGAGGCCATAACCAATTCTGCAATACTTCGGAGCATGGGAATTCTGATCACTGGGGGAGGCGGTTTCTTGGGTGCACGGCTCGCTCGAGCCCTGCTTGAGCGCGGTGGCCTCTGCGTTGGTGATTCGCCTCGACAACCGATCGATAAGCTCCTGCTTACCGACCTTGTCCCACTGCCCGAGGATCTTGCAGTCGACCCAAGGGTTGAGTTTTTCAAAGGCAATCTTGAGGAGGTTCTGGCCCAGGGCGTCATCAGGCCAGCCGTTGGCTTGGTCTTTCACCTCGCGGCCGCTGTGAGTGCGGAGTGTGAGGCCAACTTCGATCTTGGGATGAACAGCAACCTGGAGGGCACCCTTGGATTGCTTGAGGCATGTCGCTCCGCTGGCCACCGCCCAACGGTTGTGTTCGCAAGTTCCGTGGCGGTCTTTGGGCGGCGCGCGGGTGAATCCTGGGAGGGACAGTCGGTTGACGATGACACCCTTCCTACGCCGCAGAGCAGCTATGGGATTCAGAAGTTCATCGGTGAGCAGCTCATGGCCGACTATGGCCGAAAGGGCTTTATTCGGCCCCGGTCAGTCCGGCTCATGACCGTGAGTGTCCGCCCGGGCCGCCCAAATGGCGCCGCCTCGGGGTTTCTATCGGGAATGATTCGCGAGCCTCTTGCAGGGCAGCGCGCAAGGGTTCCGGTGGATGCTGCTGCCAGCGTGGCACTCTCCTCGCCAGCCCGAAGTATTGATGGACTCATTCGAGTGGCAGAGGCCAGCGATGAAGAATGGGGGCCACTGACTGCGATGAATCTACCCGCACTCAGCACGACTGTGGGGGAGATGGCCGAGACGCTCCGGCGAAAAGGCGGTGAGGAGGCCTACCAGAGACTTGACTGGGAGCCGGACCCATCGGTGAAGAAAATTGTTGGGGGGTGGCCGAGCCGCGTTCTTGCGACGCGCGCCAATCGCCTGGGTCTGGTTGCCGACGCATCATTTGATGCGATCGTGGAGCAGTATCTCCAGAGTTAGCGAGGCTTCTCGACGGAGAATCGCCCACCATCGATGTGAAGGGTCTGCCCAGTCATCCAGCCCGAGTCATCGGAGAGCAGGAAGGCAGCGGCCTTGGCCATCTCGTTGGCCTCGCCGAGGCGAGGGATTGGATGCATGCCAGAGATGGCCTCTTTCATCTTGGGATTCTGTGTGAGGCCCTGGGCCAGGGGAGTCTCGGTGAGGCTCGGTGCAATGAGGTTGATTCTCACCGAGGGGGCCAGTTCTGCAGCCAAGGCCCGGGCCATTCCCTCGAGCCCCGCCTTTGCGCAGGCAATCGCGCTGTGGCTTGCAAATCCGCGACTGGCGGCAATCGACGAGAACAGCACCACCGATCCGTTGGACTGGGAGAGTTTGGCTGCTGCCTCTTTGATGGCGATAAATGCGCTAACGGTATTGATCTGAAAGTTCCGAATCAGGTCTTCTTCAGAGGTTCTTGCCAGAGGCTTGAGGTCGATGGTGCCTATGCAGTAGGCCATTCCATGAAGACCATTGGTGCCTGCTGTATTCACAGCAGCCTGAATGGAATGACTCTCGAGGGCATCGGCAACAAGAACATGGTCAGCAGGAACGCGGGCCTCTTGTGCCCGGCTCTGGCTCGTGGTGGTTACAAATACACGGTGCCCCTGGCTTAACAGCAACTCTGAGAGGGCGCCGCCAATGCCACCAATGCCACCGAAGATGAGAAAGTTTTTTGCGTTGCTTGTCATGGGGAGACTCGGTGAAGGTAAGCGTGAAGAATAGGGCAGATTAACCCCACAGCGGGCTGGGTGAGTGCGGCGAGGCCTTGGCCGTTGCGTCATGATCTCTTCCATGATCTGCACACCAAAGCGCTTCGCCCCTCACGTGACTCTATTGGGGTTCTTGGTCCTGCCGCTTGGGTCGGCCGTCTTCGCGCACCACGGCTGGAGCAGTTATGACCAGTCCCATCTGCTCACCCATACCGGTGTTGTGAAGACAAGCAGCTACGAGCAGCCCCATGGATTTGTTGTGCTGGAGTCTCAGGGACGCAGCCTCAAGGTAATTCTTGCGCCACCCTTCCGCATGGAGAGTCGTGGCCTCTCCAAGGAGGCCATTGCGCCGGGCAGAGAAGTGACCATTCAAGGCTACGCCCTGCGATCGAGTGCGGACGAACTCCGTGCCGAGCGGATCACTGCAGGCGGCAAGACCGTTGAGTTACGCTGACTCCCTCCGCGGCTTCTGAGTTATCAGTGAAGGATGCGGGCGCTGCGGTCACTGCACTCCCGATTCTTGAGGGCATTGAGCGCCTTCCATTGGCTGTTGCCATGCGGGAGTCGTTCTGGCTCTACCCCACGGTAGAGACCTTGCATATTGCAGGCATTGCGGGCCTCTTCGGGACCGTGCTTCTGCTTGATCTGCGGCTTCTGGGCATCGGCCGAGCGGTGCTCCTCTCGCCCTTGATTCGATTGGCCGTGCCGGTCTCTCTTGTCTCTTTTATGCTGGTGGCTCTCACAGGGAGCCTAATGTTTCTTGCCCACGCCCAGGAGTTTGTGGCCTCGCCCCTGTTCGTCTACAAGATTGCATTCGTCATGCTCTTGTTAACGAATGCCGCTGTGTTGCACCTTCGGGCCGCGGGGCACCCCGATGACTCCAATGCTTATCGGCTCGGCGGACTCGGCCGCATCCAGGTGGCGCTATCTATTTTCGGATGGCTCTGTGTCATTGGCATGGGTCGCTGGCTTGCTTATGTCTAGCGGCGGAACCAATCGCCAGAGAAGAAGTGCCCAGGCGGCGCAGATTATGTAGAGAAGAATAAAGGCCTCCGGTGGGGCATCCCAATACAGCAGTCGCTCCATCGTTTCCGCAAGAAAATGCCTCGGGGCATCCTCTTGTCGAAGCCCGTACTCCAGGATTGTCAGTGGGCAGGTGAGCCCAAGAATCGCCTCCAGGGCGACAAACAGCATGAGTGCTGCATGGGTCAACCGCAGTCTTCTGTTTCTAACCCAGCGCCAGTGGCGAATGGCTCCCAAGGGAACGAGTAGGAGGCCGGCCGCAATGAGAGTGGCGAGCAATAGATGCAACGCAAGAACGATATCTGCAAGAACGAGAAGGGTCATTGGGCGCTGGCTACCCATCGAAGACACAAGCTCCGCGCATGCTCTTGAGGCATCTGTGGGTCAACTAGCGAGCTTGAGTGTGGCCACTCCAGCGATGATCAAAGCGACGCCGAGGTAGCGCATCAGGGAGGCGGCATCTCCAAAGAAGAAGACTCCCACCATGAAGGTCCCGGCCGCTCCGATGCCCGTCCATACCGCGTAGGCGGTGCCGATGGGGATCTCTCGCTGGGCAAGCCAGAGGAAAACGCCACTCAGCGTCATGAAGAAAATCGCAAGTGCGATGCCCACCCAACGCGTTTCGGGCATCTGAGAGATCTTCAGGCCGACCGGCCAGCCGATCTCGAATAGTCCTGCCAGTAAGAGATAGATCCAACTCATAGGCCCAGTGTAGAGACTTTCAACCGGATACACTGAGCGCTTTAAAAGACAGGGCCACCCTATGAAAATCCGCTTTTTGCAGTTTCTTGTTTCTCTGTTTGGGATGGGTGCGGCACCGGCCTTGGTGACCGGGCCGCTCGCAGCAGAGTTGCCCAAGGAGCCAGTCAAAGAATTGGTCAAGATTGATCGGTCGGTGGGGGCGGGTGCCCAAGCCTTGGCTGGGAAGAACGTCTCCGTTCATTATTCGGGCTGGCTCTACAACACCCAGGCAGCCGATGGCAAGGGAAAGAAGTTCGACAGTTCCCTGGATCGAGGCCGTCCCTTCGCCTTCCCGCTCGGCGGAGGTCAGGTGATTGCAGGATGGGACCAGGGGGTTGCGGGGATGAAGGTGGGAGGAAAGCGCACGCTGGTGATTCCTCCCCATATGGGTTACGGCGCCCGGGGGGCCGGCGGGGTGATCCCACCGAATGCGACACTGATCTTCGATGTGGAGTTGCTTGAGGTCAAGTAGGCAGGGGCTCAGCTGAGCCCCTCGCACCCGCGGTTTGCGCTGCGCGTAGAGGGGAAGGCCTTACTTAGAGCCGATGGCCGCCAGCCTTCTGCGCCTCGCGAGGATGACGGCCGTGTTGAGCCCCGTGAGGAGCATGACGGGCCACCAAAAAAGGCAGAGGGACACCCAGAAGCCTCGCCCATCGAATAGGGTCGGGTTTTGGTCACTACTTTTGTCAGACAGCTTTGTATGTAAAGCCGAGCTGACGTTTCTAACGAGCAAAATTCCCGCTTTTCTCAAAGGGGACGGTCACCAACCCGTTGACCACGTCCACACTTCCGCTGACGCGGTAAGGCAGGTCGAATCTCATCAATGCGATCACACTTCTCCTGACCGCCTCGGGCAATGTCTTGAGGGGCACCCGCGCTCGCATTGGGATTGAGAGAGACCCACGAGCAGGAAGGGTATGTTTGTTTTGAAGGGCTTGTACCGTGGCGACCTCCTGACCCGCCAAGAAAAAAGCCGCCTTGATATTCGACACCGAGACATCCACGCCATTGGGGTTGGAGACCTTGAGGACCACAATCACATTGGCAGCCTCTGAGTCCAAATCGAGTAAACGCACGTCCTCGACACTGGCCGTTGGGGATTTGATGGGATTGGCGCAGCCAAAGAGAGTCATCGCCGCGAGCAGGACAAAAACTGGGTTAACTACCGACCGGATTCCCATTTCACTCAAACTCCCGATGGACGTTGTTGTGCTTGGAGCCGGTCACTGGTGATCACTGGAACCCGGCGGGTGACCCCCTGGCGCACTACAGACAATTCGAGCGCGGTTCCAGCCGGCCCAAGCGCCCAGAGACGGCGATAGAAGTCCGCCAGGTCGACGATGGCCTGGTCCTGCAGGGCGATGATTCGATCGCCCTCCTGAAGTCCGGCTTGCTCTGCGGGACTCTTGGCTGACACCCGCTGGATGACCAACCCTCCTTCCGGATGCGGTTGGCTGTGAACACCAAGCCAAGCCTGCGGCGGCCCGGAGCGGCGTCCGAACTTGAGAAGGTCGGGCAGCACCGGTTTGAGCAAATTGATTGGGATGTAGAGGTTTCCAGGCCGAGGGAAGGGTTCGTTGGTGGCATCGGCAACAATGAGTGAGCCGAGACCCACAAGCGCCCCGCGGTTGTCGAAGAGGCCTGCCCCGCTCCAATTACTCACGGCAGGTATGGTGAACAAAGGCGACTCCAAAAGGTATTCCCAGTTGCCTGCGAAGGGTTTTCGGGAAGCCAAAAGGATCTCGGTGGGCAAGGGCTCGCTGTGCCCGAGAGTCAGGAGTCGTTGCGGGGCAGCCAGAGCATCGGAATCGCCGAGCGCCACTGGCTTCTGCTTCAGGGGGACCAAAGCCTTCAGGACTCCAATGCCGCTCACCGGGTCTTGACCGATGATTGTTGTGGGTACTTGCCTACCGAGGTTATCAACGATGTTGACAGTCTCTGCCTCGATGAGGAGGTAGCCAACGGTAACAATCGTGTCGCGGTCGATGATGATTCCGGAACCAACCCGATAGGGACCAAGCGTTTTAGTGCTCGGGGCTGAGGCGATCGCCGAGACTTGAACCATGACCACACTCTGCATGAGGCGCGTCAAGGCCGCCGCATCGGGGGCGGCGGGACCCTTGGCCTGGGCGAGGACTGCGGTGGGCAGCAGCGCCAAGGCAACCAGGATTAGTGCAGAAAAGGACTGTTTAGCGAGCCTTAGGCGCTGCCCCAAGTCCAGCTCTGGAGCCTCATTGAGAGGATTAAAGTTAGCGCGAAAGCGACTTTGCACTGGGAGCCTCACTGACTTTTCGATTGCAAAGGGGGAGCGATCTGTGGTTCCTTGTGATTATCACTCTGCGAGGAAGAAATGCGTTTAGTTTATACCGTGGGGCTTTTGGTTGAAGTGAATCGACCACCGCGCTAAAGTGAATTGCGCCCGATAAAGAGAGCGGTCCTGTGGAGATTAAGAGATGAGAGGGTCATGATGCCAACACATGGTTACCTGACATGGGTCAATCATTTTTTCTTTGCGAGTTTGCTCGTTTGGTTTTTGGCATGGCAAGAGTTCTACCTGCCCTGGGCGGCGAAGTATGGGCCCTCGCAGGTCTCAAAGGCTATGTACACCCAGCCTCGAACCCCACCTCCCGTTTTTGATCCAGAGGTGACGGATGCTAATTTGGACTCCTTTGAACCCAACACGTTTGAGTTCTGACCTTAGGGGGCCAGAGGATCTCGCTAGAGAAGAATGGGAAAGTGTTCGACTCCAGTGGTGGTCCACAAAATACCGCTGGATTCAGGAACCTTGCTCCAGTGATCGTTTGATTGGTCTAGTGGTTCCGATGCGATGGTGTTGATCGGATTTCCAAATATGGGGTTGTCCGCCCTTGTTTTCGGGCTACCAAAGTAGAGTGACGGCGAGGATTGGTCGCTGGAGTATCGGAAGGCCCATATGGATTCCCCATTGCTCAGCGCAATTGACGCTCGAAATGGCTCGCTGGCTTTGTGCCGTTCCATTATCTCCAGGGCCAACCGGATGGTTTGAGACATTGCCTTGATGGGATCGTCGGTGAGGCCTTGGCTCAGTGCGAGGAGAAACAGTGCCTCACTATCGGTGGTTCCCTCTCTGAGGTGAAAGCATTCCTGTCCAATAAGCGACTCGAAGTCCTTCCTGCAGGCAGACCAATTACCAATGTGTCCGTTGTGCATAAACGTCCAGTTCCGCCATATGAACGGATGGCAGTTGGAGCGATTCACAGCGGTGCCGGTCGTTGCTCGAACATGGGCAAAGAACATCTTGGTGCGTATATGCCCCGCAAGAGAACGAAGATTGCTGTCATTCCAGGCGGGGAGAACATCCTTGAAGAGCCCTGCGCTGGTTCGCCTATCGGTGTACCAAGCCACTCCGAAGCCGTCGCCGTTGGTAATCCAAGCAGACTCCTTCGCCGATAGGCTTTGGCTGATAATCGAGTTGTCTTGATGAAAAAGAATGTCCTCGAGATAGATTTCAGGTCCAGCGTAGGCCACCCATCTACACATCGATACCCCCCGTCGGTGGAGAGCGGGCTCCACGGCCTGAGCTCGGCGCCGGTAACTAAACCACCTTCAAAAAGATGCCTCTCAAGCCACGCTTGTCAGAACAAGCCAACCGCCCGCGACTACTTTGAATGATGTCCGTACATCTGGCCATCGCAATACTGCAGAAACCAAAAACAAGTTATACGGCAAGACCAAAAGATGCGCGATAAAAGCCCAATAGGCCGGGAAGCCCTTGGCGATCAACATGAGCCCCAAGAATGCAACGACAAGGTTGATTGACGTTCCAAGGACAATCAAGTCTCTCCAGAACAATCTCTGAAAAGGTATGAGTGCCTGCCATCTCTCGGAAAAAAAGCGCCAACGGGTCATTGGAACGAGGCTTTGATTTGACCCCCTTATTATGCTTTAACTCGGCTGTTTTCCAGCTGTGTTACTCGCCTCGGCTTTCCGGGGGGCAGCATTAGAGGAGTGATCGGGTCAAAACTGCCGGCCGAATCAGTCGGGTCGCCATTTATGCGGGCAGCCCCTTTCTCTCCGCTCGCTAAATCGATTAATGTGACCCGTCACACAGGGCACCGTTCTTTGAGTGCTTGCAGCCACAAAAATAGACGGTCTTTGTCTAGGTGGATAAGACCGCAACTCAGCGCTTGATGAGCAATAAGGGAAGCTGTGGAGTTACCCGTCTGCTCATTGCGGTGTAGAGTTTTCTGCTCTGACGCATCTCTCGGCGACAAATTTGGCACGATCATTCCACCTCTTCCTTATTCAAACATCTGCTGTTTGTCGTCGGCTACAAACTGAGCAATGGCGCCAGAGGCGGAGCCTATTCTTCTGGGCAATCTTTCCAGCGGCAATGATGCTGCTCTTTGGATTGGTCTACGCCCATAACGCCACCATGCGAGATGGCCTCGATGCCGCAGCAGCAGGAATCCTAATTGGTGCAGCACTCTTCTTTAGTTGTCTAGGGGGAACCGTTGCCGCGATTGCGGCAGAGCGCGAACGTGGCACTCTGCAACGCCTCTTCACCACGCCTCTGAGCCCCGCCGCATACTTTTCAGGGCTTGTGATGTCGCAGCTGTTACTGGCCATCTTGCAGGTTGTTGTGTTGTATAGCATTGCTTTTTACGTGGGTGCCCAGTATCACGGCAGCTTCCTCTTGGGTGGTGTGATCCTACTTCTATCGGTCTTTATCTACGTGGGAATGGGTTTTTTTCTTGGGATGCGTTTTGCCAAAAGAAGCGAGGAGGTAGTGGTTGCGCTCTCGGCGATTGGTGTGCCCCTGTTGGTCTTGGGGGGCACCTTCTTTCCGCTCGAAATAATGCCTCGAGCAATGCAGTTTGTTGCGCAAATCAATCCCATATCGCACATGAACCAAGCCTTTAAGGGGGTTGCGGCCTATGACATGGGTCTCTCGGAGTTACGTTTCGAGATGACTTTCCTGGTAATTTTCTGTGTCATCTCAATGGTGCTTGGCACCCAATCCTTTCGACGTTTGTCGATCGAGGGGCAGATTCGATGACAGCAGCCCTCGAGGTCATCGGTGTTCATAAGTCTTTCGGTGGCCGACAAATTCTTAATGATTTTAGTCTTCGCATTGATATTGGTGAGACTGTGGGTTTGCTCGGCCCCAATGGCTGCGGAAAGACCACTTTGCTCAACGTCATTGCCAATCTGGTCTCGAAGGACAAGGGTCAGGTACTCTTCATGGGACAGCCGATCGAGAACCTTGGCAAACCAATGCGTTCGCTCGTGGCAGTTTGCTCCCAACGCAGCAGCCTTTATCCCGAGTTGCTTCCAGCCGAGAACCTGCTCTTCTTTGCGCGTTTGTATGGTCTCTCTGAGAAGGAGAGCGAACGCCGTGTCGCTGAGTTGATGAGTGATTTTGAGCTCGAGGGGTTTGCGACGACTAGGGCCGGGAGACTCTCGGGTGGGTGGCAGCAGCGTCTTCACATTGCCGTGTCTGTGATCAACCGGCCCGCTTTTCTTATGCTCGACGAGCCGACAGCAGCCGTAGATGTAGAAGCCCGCTTGGATCTCTGGAACTTTATTGGAGGTCTGCGTGACCAGGGCACAACTATTTTGATGACCACCCATCACCTTACAGAGGCAGATCGGTTGTGTAATCGTGTGGCTCTAATGCGGGATGGAGGAGTGGTGGCGGTCGGTCACCCCGCCGAGTTGTTGTCTAGGTTGCCGGGCAAGTCCGTTGCACAAGTGACGTCGGTCGATACAGATGGCCTAATCAAAAGGGCGAGGGCGTTGGGATGGCCGACCCGGCAGGGTATGAATGAGGTGAGACTCTTCTTGCCAGCCGTGCTCAGCTTACGAGAGATTATCGATGCCCTCGACGGCGTTAATTTGAGTTCCTTGAGCACTCGCCCACTGACTCTAGAAGACGTTTATCTTGAGCTTGTGGGTGGTTTAGCGCCCTTGGAGCGAGTGGCGCTGAAGTAAAGCTCAAGGAAGTCCGCATCTGGCTGAGTCGATGAGGAGATGAACTCGTCTTTCCTTGGTCGGTTGGTCTTAGTAGCCTCCGTCGGCTCCACCCGTTTAGGATTACCAAAAGCTGTCCGACGCCGATCGACGATCGGTCGCAGGGGTTTAATGAGTCCAATCATCATAGGAAGGTCCTCCTACTGACTATTGATCATTGGTGGCCATGGGAGTCAAGCGGCAAGACCTTGCCGCTTCAATAGACCACCCATCTCTTATTAAGCAAGTTATGGACCAGAAACGGAGATGGGCTCTCTCAACCATCCCCCCAGGAACTGTCCGTGAGCATGATCGTTGGCTAGATGGGCGCGGAATTGGTGCAATCTTATAATTGGCAATTCCTGGCATGTTCTTGCACCCGCTCAAGGGTCACAGAAACGGCCAATGGGCCATGACTGTCTCTGGAAACTGGCGCATCACATTCGCTTTCGATGGTGAAGATGTCATCGTTGTCAACCTAGAGGACTATCACTAATATGGCTACTCAATCACTACGCAATCCCAATCGTCGGCCAACTCATCCTGGTGCTGTACTGCGTGAAGATGTCCTGCCTGCGCTCAAGATGACCCAGAAAGACTTTGCCGATTGGATCGGTGTGTCCCGCCTTAGCGTCTCTGAACTTGTGAATGAAAAACGCACGGTGACACCGGACATGGCCATGCGTTTAGGTAAGGCACTAGGTAACGGACCGCAGATTTGGTTGCGTATGCAACAAACTTTGGACCTGTGGGAACTGGGCCAGCGCGATACCTATCATTCCATCAAGACGCTGGAACCCGTGTAGACACGGCATTTGTTCTGGCTTCTCCAGGGCCGCTCTGTAATGGCCCACCTTGCGGGTTGGAATTCACATCCAGTGGTTGGGGCAGGTCCCTGGGCAGCTCAGTGAGGTTGGCCATAG
The DNA here is from genome assembly GCA_016868255.1 of Betaproteobacteria bacterium. Lineage (GTDB taxonomy): Bacteria > Pseudomonadota > Gammaproteobacteria > Burkholderiales > Burkholderiaceae_A > Hahnella. The sequence continues at coordinate 84 of VGHN01000023.1, read as the reverse complement.
AGGACTGATTAGACCAGAGCACGAGCAAGCGTCATTTGTTGCGGGCTCGGACTAGCCACCAAATAGGTCGTTCAGTTTGCGTGT
>VGHN01000022.1 GCA_016868255.1 Betaproteobacteria bacterium | reverse complement strand
TGTAGCCGGGGATGACGCACTTATGTCGAAGCGGTATCACAGGAGAGCAACCCAACCAAAACTCCCCCTCTAAAGAAACTTTTCTGAAAACGCTTTAATTCCCTCAGCCCGAAACTGCTCTAAATCCCAAACCTGCCTCGTCAAGCCGCCTTGTTTGCACCAAGCGTACGTTTGAGCAGGATAGGGTTTATTTATCCGATTGTAGACCGTTACCGAAATACGCTGATACTGCTCGCCCTCAAATTTATCAAGCAAGTTAAGCTCTGCAGAAGTTATACCAAACCATAAAATTCCAGATACCGAACTCTTCGGATTCGCGATTATCCCCGGATAAGCCTCCCCCGCTACACGATAACGTGACCAGCCGATCAACTCGGCAGCAACGCTCTCATGTGCTGCACCACAAACTTTTACGAGCACCTCTGGAAGCATCAGGGAACCGTAGGTAAATAAATTGAAGGGCATGTAAGTTAAAAAAGATAACGAGAAGAATGAATCAACACTCCACAATATTGACTGCAAGCCCGCCGCGGGCGGTCTCCTTATATTTAGGCTTCATATCGGCACCAGTTTCCCACATGGTCTTGATCACCTTATCTAAACTTACGGTGTGAATGCCATCACCACGCAGGGCCATGCGCGCGGCACCCCTCCCGCCATATGACCCATAACACCGAGAAGATCATCGGTGCCAAAGATTGTGCGGGCGATGGGCTAAGATCGTTTAAGCAAACTGCGGTGCATGGGTCGCGCTAGGTACCATCAAGCGAATTAGGGGGGCACCCCCCGGGTGGGGTCGGTCTGGCTGGGATTTTGATGGGGGGCTACGGAAAACCAAAGGGCAGCGCCGAGCGATCTTTTATTGGAATGCTGGATGGTATGTAAATATCCTGAACGCCTTTGAAACTAATATTTACATAGTGGCTGGCGGAGACGGTGGGATTCGAACCCACGATGCGCTTTTGGCACATACTCCCTTAGCAGGGGAGCACCTTCGGCCTCTCGGTCACGTCTCCGTTGACAACATTCTAACTTAGGCCTCCAAACCGAAGGCCTTGTGCAGGGCCCGGACGGCCAACTCCATGTATTTGTCGTCGATGACCACGGAAATCTTGATTTCACTGGTCGAGATCATCTGAATATTGATGCCCTCCTTCGAGAGGGTCTCGAACATCTGGCTCGCAATCCCCACATGGGAGCGCATGCCAATGCCCACCACCGAGACCTTGCAGATATCGGCCGCACTGGAAATCTCGCGCGCCTGAATTTCTGGCTGAACCTTGCCTTGAATTACCTCGAGGGCCTTTTTGAGTTCATTGCGATGCACTGTGAATGAGAAATCGGTCATGCCATCGTGGCTGGCGTTCTGAATGATCATGTCGACATCGATATTGGCGGCCGCAACTGGCCCTAGAATCTTGTAAGCGATGCCTGGCTTGTCGGGAACACCCGCCACAGTAATCTTGGCCTCGTCTCGATTGAATGCAATGCCAGAAATAACTGCTTGCTCCATGATTTCATCTTCCTCATAAGTAATCAGAGTGCCCGACTGGGCCTCCTGCGCGAGATTCATGTCGGGGTCGGTGAGACTCGAGAGCACCCGCGTCTTCAACTTGTACTTGCCCGCAAACTCGACCGATCGAATCTGAAGCACCTTGGACCCAAGGCTGGCCATCTCGAGCATCTCTTCGAAGGTCACACGCTCAAGCCGCTTGGCCTCGGCGACGATTCGCGGATCGGTGGTGTAAACGCCATCGACATCGGTGTAAATCAAGCACTCTTCCGCGCCCAATGCAGCAGCCACGGCAACGGCAGACGTATCGGACCCCCCTCGCCCAAGGGTGGTGATCGAACCCGATGGATCGATGCCTTGGAACCCCGTGACGATGACCACATAGCCGTTATCAAGATCCTGACGAACACGTGCATCGTCAATCGACTCAATGCGCGCCTTCGTAAAGGCCGAGTCGGTTCGCACAGGAACCTGCCAGCCGGTGTAACTCTTGGCTTTCACACCCTGCTTATGCAAGGCCAGTGAGAGCAGACCCACCGAGACCTGTTCCCCGGTGGCAGCAATCTGATCCAGTTCGCGGGGGTCTGGGTTGTCGGTAATTTCTTTGGCCAGCCCAAGCAATCGATTGGTCTCGCCCGACATGGCAGAGGGCACCACCACCATCTGATGACCCGCTCGCTGCCATTTGGCCACACGCTTGGCCACATTCTGAATTCGCTCGGTGGACGCCATCGAGGTGCCACCGTACTTGTGAACAATAAGAGACATGATTTCTACTGAATTAATTGATTTCTAGCCGCATCTGACCAGCCCGCAACCATACCCGAAAGCCCGCCCGCCGAGCAACCGAATCGGCCTCCACCACCATCTCGGCGCGGCTCTCCGAGTCGGCCAGCAGCAACTGGCGAACGAACTCCTCAAGGCGCCTTGCGGGAGGCATCGGCAGGCCGTGACTGCGAATCCAATGTCGCAATACCGATCGTTGTCGATCGGGCGACAAACCGCACCAGCGCTGAAGCGACAGTTCCATGGGAGGCCCTGCGCTCTGCTTCGACTCTGCGGCCAAGCCACTGTTAATCGCGCAGGCGCTCAAATCGATTTCAGCGAACTCCTCCAACTGACGTCGGGCCGACTGAAGATGCGAGATGCTTCTGCCCATGGCCTCCATCGCCCCCTGGCGAAGTGCCACCAGCTCAGGAATGACACGCTGACGAAGCCGATTTCGGTCGTAGTCGAGCGAGCCATTGGTTGGGTCTTCAACCCACTGAAGACCCATTCCAACTGCTACCGCCTCGAGTTGCATTCGACTACAAGCAATAAGAGGCCGCCAGAGCCAAACGCCATCGAACTTCGAGAGTTCGAGCATGGATGAGAGGCCTTCTATACCCGCCCCACGCACCCACTGAAGAAGGGCTGTTTCAACCTGGTCATTGAGGTGGTGCGCCAAGACCAGCACCGCGCCCTGACGCTTGGCGACTTCGCGCAGTCGACGATGCCGAACTTCGCGGGCCGCGGCCTCCACGCCCTGAGAGGCAATCGCTTGATCGGTAGGGCGCTCAGCAACAACCTCTAGAGGAATCAATTGCGATCGGCAAAGCGATCGCACCGCATCCTCGAAATCGGTCGCGGCGCTCTGGAGCCCGTGATTCAAGTGGACTGCTGAAATTTGGCAGTCGGACCATGCAGAGCCTGGCGCAGCTGCGGCGCGCCAGCCAATCAGTGTGTGGAGTAAAACGGAGGAGTCAAGACCGCCCGAGAGGGCAACGAGCAACTTGCCCTGCCCTGGAAGAGGCCACGGCGGGCAGGCCAGCCCCGCTGCGAAATTAACTGGCTTCTTTGAATCGTCCATAGGCTCGCAGGCGAGCCTGGCGCTGGGCGAGCATGTCGTCGGTGGTCATGGCGGTGACCGCCTTGAGACTCTCTTCAATGGCCTTGCGAAGCGCACTTGCAGCGGCCTCTGGGTCTCTGTGTGCTGCGCCCTGCGGCTCGGCAACAATCTTGTCGACCAGCCCGAGCGTCTTGAGGCGAGGGGCAGTGATGCCCAGCGTTTCCGCGGCCTCTGGCGCCTTGGTCGCGCTCTTCCAGAGAATCGATGCACAGCCCTCGGGGGAGATTACTGAATAGGTTGCAAACTGAAGCATAAGAACCTGGTCCGCCACGGCGATGGCCAAGGCTCCGCCTGAGCCGCCCTCTCCGATCACCGTTGCAATGAGCGGCACCCGAAGGCCGGCCATAACGAAGAGGTTCTTGCCAATGGCCTCGGACTGCCCACGCTCCTCTGCGCCAATGCCGGGATAAGCACCAGGGGTGTCAACAAATGTAAGAACCGGCATGCCAAATTTCTCTGCCAATAGCATGAGCCGCTCGGCCTTGCGGTAGCCCTCGGGGCGCGGCATGCCAAAGTTGCGAAAGGTGCGCTCTTTAATATCTCGGCCCTTTTGATGGCCAATGACCACCACCGAGCGTCCGTTGAATCGGGCGATACCGCCAACAATGGCGGGGTCATCGGCAAAGCCTCGATCGCCATGGAGTTCATGGAAGTCGGTGCAGAGCATGCCAATGAAATCGAGGGTGTATGGGCGCTGCGGATGCCGGGCCACCTGCGAAATCTGCCAGGGGCTGAGCTTCGAATAGATCTCCTTGACCTGGGCATTGGCCTTTTCTTGCAGCCGCACAAGTTCCTCGGAGATATCGAGGGCCGAATCGTTTTGCATGAACTTGAGCTCTTCAATCTTGGTCTCAAGTTCTGCCAATGCTTGTTCAAAGTCGAGGTAGGTCAGCGCCATGCCGGGATTGTCCTACAGATATCGCCAGACCGTGCCTTGGGGGCCATCTTCGAGTGCGACCCCCTTGGCAAGCAAATCGGCGCGAATGGCATCGGCCAAGGCAAAGTCCTTGCGCTTCTTGGCATCGACTCGCTCGGCAATGGCGGCTTCAATCGCCAGCGCATCGAGTTGGGTCTGCCCATGGCCACGCTGCTTGAGCGCCTTGGCCGACTGGCCAAAAAGGCCCAGGGTCGATCCCAGGCCCAGCAAGAGCAAGGCGGTGGCCTTGGCTTCTTTGTCTTGTTTGGCCGCCACATGTCGATTCACCTCAGCCGCCAATCCAAAGAGTTCGGCAATCGCCTCCGGTGTATTGAAGTCATCGTCCATGGCAACCTTGAATGCAAGGCCCACGCGGGAGGCGCCCTCTGAGGCACCCTGCAGCGCCTTTTGACTGGCCTGCTGACGTGCCTCGACGCTCTGAGTGTCAAGCCCCGCGGCCTCGAGTGCCGTATAGAGCCGAGTAAGCCCCGCCCTGGCCTCATCGAGGGCGGCATCGGAGTAGTTCAGTGGGCTGCGGTAGTGGGCCTTGAGAATGAAAAAGCGCAAGACCTCGGGATCGTAACGCTCGAGCACCTCGCGGATGGTGAAGAAATTGCCAAGCGACTTCGACATCTTTTCATCATCGATGCGAACAAAGCCGTTGTGCATCCAGAGATTCACAAAGGGCGAGCGACTCACCGGGGACATGGCCCCCTCCGACTGCGCAATCTCATTCTCGTGATGCGGAAACTGCAAATCGGCACCGCCCCCATGAATATCGAAATGCCGCCCCAACAAGGCGCAGCTCATGGCCGAGCACTCAATATGCCAGCCCGGCCGCCCCGGGCCATAGGCGGAGGCCCATATGGCTTCTTCGGGCTCGCTGGGTTTGGCCCGCTTCCAGAGCACAAAGTCGAGCGGGTCACGTTTGCCATCGGCCACGCTCACGCGCTCACCGGCGCGAAGCTCATCGAGGCTCTTGCCCGACAGGCGGCCGTAGCTCGGAAAGCCTCGGACTGAGAAATGAACGTCACCGGCCTCGCCATTTGGGAGAGGGTCTTGGTAGGCCAGGCCATTGGCCTCGAGCTCCTGAATAATTCCGAGCATCTCGGGTACGTACTCGGTGGCCTTGGGCTCGTGGGTGGGCGGCAGGACCCCAAGGGCTGCCGCATCGTCTTGCATGGCTTGAATGTATCGGCCGGTGAGCGCAGAGATGGTCTCGCCGTTTTCGACCGCCCGCGCAATAATCTTGTCTTCGATGTCGGTAATGTTGCGCACATAAGTGAGCTTGTAGCCGCTGGCCTCAATCCAACGCCGCACCATATCGAAGACAACCAAGACCCTTGCATGCCCAATGTGGCAGAAGTCATAAACGGTCATGCCGCAGACATACATGCGGACATGGCCTGGCTCCAGGGGCAGTAATTCGTCCTTTTGACGCGTTAAGGTATTGAATATCTTCAAGAATTCACCATGCTAGACTCAAGCAAAATCATGACAACCCGCCATTCTATGATCTTCTCTCACGCCATCCCGGGCCTTGCGCGATTGAGTGGGCTGTTCTGCGCATCATCGCGAGCGGTCGTGGCCATTTTGCTGGGAACCACCATGCTCTCGAACGTGGCGTGGTCGCAGTCCTCCCCTGCAATGTCCGGCACGAGCCCAACCCCTCGGGCGACCTCCCCCATGGTTGCCCCCGAAATCACTCGAACCATCGAACTCATTGAACTCAAGCGGTTCGGTGAGGCCAAGTTGGCCATTGCGAAGGCCCTAGAGTCCAAGCCCCGAGACCCCCAGTGGCGCTTTCTCGATGGCCTGGTCTTGGCAGAAACAGGACAAGATCGCCCCGCCATCGATGTCTTCGAAGCGATTGCAGAAGAGTTTCCAGAGTTGGCCGAGCCCTACAACAATTTGGCGGTGCTCTACCTACGATGCAACGAGCCACAACGCGCACGCCAGGCCCTGGAGCGTGCAATTGCCAACCGCCCCGGCTACGCCCTGGCCTATGAGAATCTGGGCGACCTGCACGCAAGCCTCGCACTCGAGGCCTATGAGAAAGGCTTGGGTGCAAGAGGAACCAGCCCTTTTTTGTCTGCCAAGCGCTCACATCTGCGCAGCCTGCCCAAGCCCGCGGCCTTCGGACTTCAGAACACACCGCCACCCCGTTCCAAACAGTAAACAGTCTTCAAAAACGCAAAGGAAAAAGAATGGTTGAACTCAAGACCAGCATGGGCAGCATCAAACTGCGCCTGCATGCAGACAAGGCGCCTGCCACTGTTGAAAATTTCATCACCTATGTAAAAGACGGCCACTTCGACGGCACGATCTTTCACCGCGTGATCAATGGCTTCATGATCCAGGGCGGCGGGTTCGACACCACCATGAAACAAAAGCCCACGCGCGATCCAATTGCCAACGAGGCAGACAACGGGCTCAAGAACAATGCCTACACCGTGGCCATGGCCCGCACCAGCGACCCCCACTCTGCAACTGCACAGTTCTTCATCAATGTGGTCGACAACGAGTTTCTCAACTTCAAAGCCCCCACCGGCAATGGCTGGGGCTACACGGTCTTCGGGGAAGTCAGCGAGGGCAAAGAGGTGGTCGACAAGATCAAGGCCGTAAAGACCGGCAACCAAGGCTTTCATCAAGATGTGCCGCTCGAGGCTGTGTTGATCGAGAAGGCCACTGTCATCGAGTAAGCAGTGTCTTCACTGGTCCATCGGCTGGCGCTGACAGACCATCAAACCGCTCTGGTGCTCTCGGATATGCACCTGAGCGACGAGGACCCAGCACTCTTGGCCTTGGTCACCCAGTGGGTCGACCACCAACTCCAACGGCAGCCCAGCTGGCTCATCATGCTGGGCGACTTATTCGATGCATGGGTGGGAGATGACCAGGCCTCCCAGAGCCCGGCATTCACGGCGCTTGCCAGTTGCTGTGAACGTGCCCACAAGATGGGCGTGGCCATTGGCGTGATGGTGGGAAACCGAGATTTTCTTCTGAGAGATGAGGCCCTGGCCCGGCTTCATGCGCAGGGCCTCGGCGACCCCTGCGAAGTCCATGCAGGAAAATCCAATTGGGTGCTTATGCATGGCGACACGCTATGCACCTCCGACCGCGCCTACCAAGACTTTCGTGAAATGGTGCGCAGCTCCAAATGGCAGGAAGACTTTCTGGCCAAGCCTTTGAGCGAGCGCCTTGCAATCGCAAAAGGCCTGCGCGAGAGAAGCGAGCACGAGACCATGGGCAAGCCCATGGCCATCACCGACGTCTCACAGGAGGCGGTGAACAAAACACTCGCAAGCCCCGACATCAATGGACTCATCCATGGCCACACCCATCGGCCCGGCCTCTACCAGAGCGACAACAAAAAGCCGCGCTGGGTGCTACCGGATTGGTGCCCCCACTCACCGCGTGGTGGCGGGCTGTGGATTCACGCCGAGGGCGTGGAGTCTCTGGCCCTGAGTTCCTGACGCAGCCGCTCGAGTTCTTCGGCCTGCTGGGCCACGGCCTGGGCAAGCAGGGCCAACTCTACCTCGCGAGGGTCTTGGGCATCTTTGATGAGGCCGTAAGCGGCAAATGCATCGCCCACCCGCTGACGCGACAAAGAGTCGGCCTTGGATTCATCGACGAGCCGGGCGGGGATGCCCACCACCGTGGCCGACTCGGGCACGGGCGCGACCACCACGGCATTTGAACCAATCTTTGCGTGGGCCCCCACAGTAAAGGGACCAAGAACCTTTGCGCCCGCACCAACGACCACGCCCACACCGAGTGTGGGGTGGCGCTTCTGGCCCTTGACCAAGGAGGTGCCCCCCAGGGTCACCCCCTGGTAGATGGTGCAGTCATCGCCGATCTCTGCGGTCTCCCCGATCACCACTCCATGGCCATGGTCGATGAAGACGCGCCGCCCAATTCGTGCGCCCGGGTGAATCTCAATGCCAGTCAACCAACGCGTGAGCATCGCGAGGAATCGCGCGAGCCAACGCAACGGACTGAGTTGCCCGAGCCAGAGTGCGTGATTGAGTCGATGGAGCCAGAGCGCATGAAGACCTGGATAGCAGGTGAGCACCTCGAACCATGATCGGGCGGCAGGGTCGCGGGCAAGAATGGCCTCGATGTCTTCTTTGAAACGGGAGAGCGGCATCGGCCAAGCCTATCAGAGGTTCTTCTCGAGGTCGCTGCAAAGCCCCCGAAGCATCTGCACCTCGTCTTCGAGCAGACCCGCTCGGGCAAAGAGTCTGCGAAGCCGCTCATCCATTCGCCCAGGATTGGCCGGATCGAGTGTTCCAGTAAGACGTGCCAGACGCATGAGATGGTCATGCAGGCCTTCGACCGCCGCATGTGTGGCTGGAACCGCCGTGGCCCGACCCGGTCCACTGACCTGGGCGAGCGAAGGTACAAGGTGTCCTCGGGCACGAATGGCGCGACGCAGCGCATACGAGACGAGTTGCACAGCCTGAGAGAGATTGAGCGAGCCAAAGCGCTCGGAGACATCGAGCCCGCAGACACGAGAGCAACGCATGAGTTGCTCATTGCTTAAGCCAGAACGCTCGGCACCAAAGACGATAGCAATGGATTCGTTCGGAGACGCAAGCATTGCATCAACCGCCTCTTCCATGGCCTGCTCGAGCCCAAGGCGTGGCGGCTCAAACTCTCGCGGTCGGGCCGTTAATGCCAGGCTCCACCGAGTGGGCGCCAGTGCGCTCTCGAGGCCCAGGTATTGGACATGGTCAAGCACATGCGATGCACCAGCCGCCATCGCCACCGCCTGTTCATCGAGGTGCATGGTGACCAGCGACGACTCGGCCACCACCAGCCGTGCAAAGCCCATTGTGGCCAAGGCCCTGGCCGAAGCACCCAGATTCCCGGGGTGGCTGGGACTCACCAGAATAAAGGAGGCACGATCGAAGAGATCACTCATAACGATTTCGCTTGCCACACGGGCGTTCCTGCACAAAGAAGTAAAATCACCGCTCGCTCTTCTTAAAAATTAAAGCCATGCATCCCATGCTCAACACCGCGGTGAAAGCCGCGCGTCGCGCTGGCGCCATTATCAACCGCGCCAGCCTAGACATCGACCGCCTGCGAGTCTCCCGCAAGGACCAAAACGACTTCGTCACCGAAGTAGACCAAGCGTGCGAGGCGGCCATTATCGAAATCTTATCGACGGCCTACCCAAGCCATGGCTTTCTTGGAGAGGAATCTGGCCTGACCGTGGGCGGAAGCAAAACGGAGCAGGCCCCCGAGAACCTCTGGATTATCGACCCCCTCGATGGCACGACCAATTTCATTCATGGCATGCCGGTCTACGCGGTCTCTATTGGCCTCATGCAGAAGGGGCAGATTACCCAGGCGGTGGTTTACGACCCAAGCCGAGACGAGTTGTTCGTGGCCTCGAAGGGCAAGGGGGCCTATGTCAACGACCGCCGACTGCGCGTCTCCAAGCGCGATCGACTCGAGGAATCTCTGATTGGAACGGGCTTTCCATTCAAGCGACAAGAGCAGATCGATGCCTATCTCTCAATGTTCAAGCAAGTGAGTAGTCGGGCTGCGGGACTCCGTCGGCCTGGTGCCGCGGCCATTGACCTGGCCTATGTGGCGGCCGGCCGCTACGATGGATTCTTCGAGATGGGACTGATGCCTTGGGATGCAGCTGCAGGAAGCCTTCTCATCACCGAGGCAGGCGGCTATGTCGGCAACTTCCAAGGCGAGGCCGATTACCTCTTCTCCGAGAATATTGTTGCGGCCAATCCAAAAGTATTTGCGGCGCTGGTCTCGGTACTGTCTGCCTACGAACTTCCACCCAATCAGGCTGCGCGCGCATTTCAACCCAAGGCGGCATGAGCTCGCCCATTGAATTAAACGGGCATACGCCCATGATGCAGCAGTACCTGAGGATTCGGGCCACCGTTCCCGATGCCTTGCTGTTTTATCGAATGGGCGACTTCTATGAGCTCTTCTATGAAGACGCCGAACTCGCATCAAGACTTCTTGGCATCACACTGACGCAACGCGGCAGCAGTGCTGGCCAGCCGGTGACCATGGCGGGTGTGCCGGTCAATAGTGCGGAGGCCTATTTGGCCCGGCTGCTCAAGGCGGGCAAGACCGTCGCCATCTGCGAGCAGGTCGGCGAGGTTGGTGCAAGCAAGGGGCCGGTCGAACGCCAAGTGGTTCGTATCGCAACGCCGGGCACACTCTCCGAAGAATCCTTGCTACCGGAGCGCGCCACCCAATGGCTTGCTGCGCTCTCTCCCGCCCACAGCGTGCTCTGCTGGCTCGATGTCTCGACCGGTGCCCTTCGATGGGCCGCAGTGGGACGCAAGCATGGCCAGGCCGACTCGCTCGAAGACCTCGAAGATCTCGAGGACCTATTGGGCAGACTCTCTCCAGCGGAGCTTCTCCTTCCCGATCGATCCGCAGCAGCACTCGCGCTCATGCACGATTGGCCCGCACGCGAGCACCCCGCATGGCTATTCGATGACCGCGAAGGCGGCCGCCTCTTGAAGGCCCGCTTGGGTGTGAGCAGTCTCATGGCCTATGAGCTCGAACCCGGACCCCAGGGCAGCTTAAGTGATATCAACCGCGAGGCCCTGGCCGCCATGAGTGCGGTGGTTGCCTACGCAGAGCGCAGCCTAGGCCGGCCGCTTGCGCATCTTCAGGCCCCTGTTCTGGAGCGGGCCAGTGATCAACTCACGCTCGATGCAGTCGCGCGTCGAACCCTGGAGTTGGTGGGCAGCCTCTATGGCGATCAAACCGGGGTGAGTCTTATCGAGGCCATCGATCGATGCGAGACCGCTGCAGGCGGGCGACAACTTCGCGAGTGGTTACTGAGCCCCAGTCTGAACAATGCCTTGGTGGCCGAGCGACACATTGCGCTGGGTGCACTGCTTGAATCGGTTGGCTCCATCGATGGGATGCCGACGAATGCGCCAGCAAGTGAACACTCAAAATCCGCGGCGATCGTCTCGGCCGCACTTCGGCCCATCTTTGATCTGGCGCGACTTGCGGGACGAATCGCTCTGGCCCAGAGCAAACCGCGGGACATGATCGCCCTGGCCCAATCGCTCGAAAACGTTGCGCGACTCCATCGAATACTGAGCGGCAAGAAGTCCACCCTTCTTGCACAGGCTGCAGCGGCGATGTGCCATCCCGCCCTGGCCGAGGTGGCCGGCCGCATTCGAGCGGCAATTGCCGATGAGCCCGCGGCGATGCTTCGCGATGGCGGCGTGATCCGAGAGGGTTTTGATACGGAGCTGGACTCACTGCGCTCGATTCGAACCAATGGGCAGGCCCAACTCCTGGAGTTCGAGCGGCAGGAGCGCGAGGCCACAGGCATTGCCAATCTGCGAGTGGGCTTCTCGAGTGTGCACGGCTACTACATTGAGGTCACAGCGGGGCAACTCGAACGGGTTCCCACGCGATTCCAACGCCGACAGACGCTCAAGAATGCCGAGCGTTTCATCACGCCCGAGCTCAAGGACTTCGAAGACAAGGCCCTCTCGGCCCAAGAGCGTGGGCTCGCACGAGAGAAGTTTCTATTCGATGCGCTGGTCAGTGATCTGGCCGTTCATGTGACATTGATTCAGGCCGCGGCCAAAGCGGTGGCAGAAGTCGATGCCTTGCTCAGCATGGCCAGGCTCATGGGTGAGCTTGGCTGGGTTCTTCCCACGCTCTCGGACAGCCCACAGATTCAGATCGAGCAAGGCCGCCACCCGGTGCTCTGCCAACGGCTACAAGACTTCACCGCAAACGACTCCCGGCTCGATTCCGACCGCCGGCTGCTGCTGATCACCGGCCCCAACATGGGAGGGAAGTCCACCTACATGCGGCAGACGGCCCTGATCACCATTCTGGCCAGAATGGGCGCACCCATCCCAGCGCGGTCTGCCACCATCGGCTGCATTGATCGCATCTTCACTCGCATAGGTGCTGCCGATGACATTGGCGGTGGCCGCTCCACCTTCATGGTGGAGATGACCGAGGCGGCCCTGATTCTTCATAAGGCCGGCCCCCATAGCCTGGTGCTGATGGACGAGATTGGTCGAGGCACCTCGACGGTGGACGGCTTGGCGCTGGCCCATGCAATTGCCAAGACACTGGCGGAGAAGAACCGCTGCCTCTGCATGTTTGCCACCCACTACTTCGAACTCACCAGCCTGGGCGCAAGCGTTGCCGGTGTCGTCAACCTGCATGTCAGTGCGATTGAGCATGAGCAAACCATCGTCTTTCTCCACAAGATGGAAGAAGGCCCTGCGAGCCAGAGTTTCGGACTCGAGGTGGCGCGCCTTGCAGGCCTGCCCGATGAGGTGGTGGGCCTGGCACGCAAGCTTCAGAACCAACCCAAGCAATTGGGACTTTTTTAGACCATGTCACGCACAAAGACTCCACTGGCCTGGCTCGGCGGCCTGACGGCCGAAGCGTTCATGCGACGCCACTGGCAGAAAAAGCCACTCTTCGTGAAGGGGGCCTTTCCTGATTGGCGCTCGAGTCCACCCCCCGTCACCGCGCAAGAGGTTCTATCACTTGCCAAATCCAGCCCGCTGCCGGCGCGGCTGGTGCGCCCGGATCGAAGCCTTCTGCATGCCCCTTTGCGTGCCCGCGACTTCCCTTCGCGCAAAACACCCGGCTGGACCGTGCTGGTTCAACAGATCAACACCGCACTCGAGTCCGCCGATCAATTCCTCAGCCACTTCCGCTTTCTTCCCGAGGCCCGCTTGGATGACCTGATGATTAGCTACGCGAGCGACACCGGTGGCATTGGGGCCCATGTCGACTCCTACGACGTCTTTCTGATTCAGGCCGAGGGCCAGAGGCGGTGGGAAATTGCCTGCCATTTCGACCGCTCACTTCGGCCCAATGAAGAGCTCAAGATTCTCTCGCGCTTTAAGGCCGAGCAGAAGTGGCTCTGCGAACCCGGCGATCTTCTCTATCTGCCCCCCGGGGTTGCCCACCGCGGCATCGCCAAGGGCAACGATTGCCTAACTTATTCCGTGGGCTTTCGCTCTGCCAACCCCTGGGATATCGCCGACGAGGGCTTCGCACTTCGGCAAGAACTGCAGCCAGAGGCCACCAGCCAGTCGGCCAAGCCCGACCCATGGTTGCAGGCCACCGACGATCCTAGCCAAGTGCCCGACCGGCTAATGAACGCCCTGGTTGCCCAGGCCATGGCCGAGTTGCCCTCTCGGACCGAATTGGAGCAGGCCTGCCTGATCAAGCTCTCTGAGCCCCACCCCATGGCCATGCTCGAGGCGGTTCCAGACCTCTCCTTGAAGTCCTTCGCGACTTGGCTGGGCAAGCAGAACCCACTGGCCATGCAGTCCGGTGCGAGACTGATTCGCTGGGGCGACTGGCTGGCCGCAAATGGCGAGGCCCTGCGTCTAGAGCCTGGCCTGGCAAAGAGCCATGAACTCGATGGGCTGGTGAAGACCCTCTGCACGGAGCGCAAGCTGGGGAAAACCAGTTGCATTTCCGCAAATAGGAATTCTGCAGTGCAAAGGGTCTTGTATTGGCTCTATCTGCAGGCAACCTTCAGGGTTTAGGTCAGCGAAAGCGAAGAAAAAAAAATCTAGAAGCGATATGATTCTGGTCGAACCAAGTGGTTTTGTGGCATCGCAACATTGATTTTCGGGTCTGCGAGACATGCAATCAAGTTGGTTTCGTTTAGAAATTTATCTCTCACATCTATTGATCCAAGGAAATTGAAAATGACCAAGTCGATTCTTGTTGCGGCTCTGTTTGCTGTTGGCCTCGTTGCTTGCGGTAAGAAGCAAGAAGCTGCTCCTGCTCCTGCTGCTGCTCCTGCGCCCGCTCCTGCCGCAACCGAGCAGAAGCCTGCTGATGCTGCCGCTCCTGCCGCTGCTCCTGCCGCTGCTCCTGCCGCTGCTCCTGC
>VGHN01000021.1 GCA_016868255.1 Betaproteobacteria bacterium | reverse complement strand
GCCTTGGCTGGGCGAGGCTCATAGGAGCAAGCATCACATCCGGTGGAATCGGGAAGAAAGAGGACTCGGCAAAACTGAGCCCTCCCAGAATCCAGACCGCACGCGGATGGCGAGACCAGAGCATCACTCGCCGGTAGAGGCTGGAGAAAAGTGTCTTCATTGCGGGCAATCATACAATTCAGGATTCGCGACCCCGCCCGCATGAGCACCCACCCCCCTTCACTGATCTTCGAATCCGAAGCCCAAGCATTCAAAAGCGGCCTGCGAGACGCACTCGGCGCCCCGGCGGCCGTGTTGTTTGCCGGCATGCTGGGCTTTGGGGCCTTGGGCCACAGCATCGGGCTCTCGTTCTGGGTGACCACGGCCAGCAGCCTGCTCATGTACGCACTGCCCGGTCAGGTGGTCTTTGCAGAGATGATCGCCACCGGCGCCACCGCATTTGTGATCGGTTTGGCTGCCGCACTCACCGCGGCGCGCTTTCTTCCCATGACTCTAACGGTGCTGCCGCAGATTCCTGCCGAGCGTCGCGATGCGAAGCTCTACCTATGGGTGCACACGCTTTCGATGACCAGTTGGGCCATCGCCATGCGCGACTTCCCAAAGATGGACCCCCTTCATCGACGCGCCTACTTCTGTGGGCTGGGCCTGGTCTGCTGGGGCGTCTCGGCCCCGGCAACCGCCATTGGTTATCAACTGGCGGGCACTGTGCCGCTGCCCATTACCCTGGCCCTTGTATTCCTCAATCCACTGTTTTTCCTGCTCACCTTTGCAGAGGTGCGCCCGCCTGCAAACAGAGTCGCCATATTCCTTGGCGCTTTCTTGGGCCCACTCACCTATTTGGTCTCTCGCGATTACAGCCTGCTGGCCACCGGACTCATCGGCGGGACCATTGCCTACCTATTCATTCGAATCCGCGATGCTCGAGGCAGGCCGTGACAGAGGTCTGGGCACTCTTTGGTGCGGTGGTCGGCACCTATCTCTGGCGTGCCCTGGGCGTGGGCCTCTCGGGCCGGATCAACACCAATAGTGAGTTCTTCAAGTGGATTGCCTGCGTCACCTACGCCATGGTGGCGGGGCTCGTCTTTCGAATCATGACCCTGCCGGTGGGTCTCTTGGCCGAACTGCCCACCAGTGCGCGGCTCCTGTCAGCCGGCCTTGGCTTCGCAGTCATGCTCTGGCGCCATCCGCGATTGGGTGGGCTCATTCCTGGGCTATTGGCGGGTAGCTCGGTTATTCTCATCGCTGGTTTACTTCAGAGCAATTGATGACCGAGGCACTTGCCCCCTTTGCCGCTGCGTTTCTTCTGGCCTACATGCTCGAGCCCATTGCCAATCGGCTCAGCGCATGGGGCAGCCCGCGCGCACTCTCTAGCATTCTGGCCATTTTGGTGGGTCTGGCCTTGGTCGTCGGCCTGGTGGCCATTGGCGTCCCAGTGGTCAACCACGAGATTCGCAAACTCCAGGAACGCCTGCCTGAATTGATTGCCACGGTTTATGCCCAGGTCTACCCATGGCTTGCGCAGACGGGTCTTCCCATCGATGACACCGATGCCCTCAAACAAAAACTCCTCGACTGGCTCTCATCGCGCTCGTCCGATCTCTCCTCCACCGTATGGGGTGCCCTGCAATCGGGCCTGGGCGCTCTGCTGGCCCTTCTGGGCTGGCTCGTCTTGGTTCCTGTTGCACTCTTTTTTCTTCTGAAGGACTGGGCACAGATTCTTTCCAAGACCCTCTGGCTGGTCCCCGAGAGGCACCGTGAGAATGTTCGCGAGGCCAGCAAAGAGGTCCACATCACGCTGCAGGGTTACCTCCAGGGGCAGTTGCGCGTCATGCTCGCGCTATCGGTCTATTACAGCTTGGGGCTTCTCATCGCAGGCTTCTCCGGCTGGCTATCGATCGGACTCATCTCGGGGCTCTTGGTCTTCATTCCTTACGCGGGCTTTGCATTGGGTGTGTTGCTCGCCCTGGTATCGGGGTTGCTAGAGTTGGGGTGGATGCAGACACTGATTGCAGTGGGCATCATCTATGGCCTGGGGCAGTTGCTCGAGAGTTTTGTGCTCACGCCGAAGTTGGTCGGTGACCGTGTGGGCCTCCATCCCCTTGCGGTGATATTCGCATTGGTTTTTTTTGGCGCCCTCTTTGGCTTCTTCGGCATCTTGATTGCCGTGCCGTTGGCCGCGGTAATTGTGGTGTTATTCCGTCGCCTGATCGACTCGAGGCGTTGAATTCTCCGAGACCTGAATGACCCGCCGATGCGGAAAGGGAATCTCGATGCCCTGTGCATCGAAGGCCTGCTTTAAGCGCGCAAGAAATATTCGTCGCACCAAGGCCTGCTCGAGTGCCACCACCTTGAGCCGAGCACGAATCATCACCGCCGAATCCGCCCACTGGTCCACCCCCGCAATATCGAGGTCATCTAGAATTTTGGAACGAGTGGGCACTTCTTTGCGCAAGGAATCGGCCACAGTGCGCATGATCGCGAAGACCTGCTCAAGATCCTCGCCATAACCCACTCCGACATCAACCACCGCATAGGCAAAGTCTCGGCTCTGGTTCGTCACATAGGAAATAATGCCGTTGGGCACGAAATGGACCGAGCCGCTGTAATCGCGGAGTCGAACATAGCGAAGGGTGAGCTCCTCGACCGTGCCTGTCTTCCCAGCCACTTCCACCAGATCGCCCACACGAATCTGGTTCTCAATGAGCATGACAAAACCCGTGAAGTAATCCTTGACCAGGCTCTGGGCACCGAATCCCACCGCGAGTCCGGCCACACCGGCAGTGGCCAATATGGGGGCGATGGATATGCCGAGCTCCGAGAGCATGAGCATGATGGCCACCACCCAGACAACCACCGAGGCCATGTATCGAAAGACCCGCTCGAGAGTCTCGATGCGGCGCTGCTCTTCAACCGACTCGGTGCGTGACTTCAGCCGCTCATGAAAGGCACTCAGCAGACGATTGCTCAGCGCGAGCAATAACCAGGCGGCGAGCAGAATGACCACCAGGTTCACCATCGCCAAGAGTGGTTTCGCCCACCCAGGCAGCACGCCAAGGCCCAGTTCACTAAGCAGTGACGGAATGATTTCTTTCAACATAACGCATACTCTATCCAAGCTCGACTATGAATGCTTCTCCGACTCCCTCGACCTCGAAACGGCCACCCCGCATCTGTGTCTTCTGTGGTTCTCGAACCGGTCATGACCCGGTCTGGTCCTCGCTGGCCGAGGCTGTCGGCGCGGGCATTGGGCTGCGCGGCTGGGACATGGTCTTCGGCGCGGGCCAGATTGGCCTCATGGGCATTGTGGCGACAGCGGCTCGTGATGCGGGCTCTCGCATTACAGGTGTCATTCCAAGTTACCTCATGACCACCGAGGTGGTTATGCGAGACCTCGATGAGCTCGTGGAGGTCGAGACCATGATCGAGCGAAAAATCGAGATGAGTCGTCGGGCCGATGCATTCTTGGTCTTGCCCGGGGGTGTGGGCACCCTCGAGGAGTTATTCGAAGTCTGGACGGGTGCGGCCACCTATGCGCATGAAAAGCCGCTGGTCATCGCCAACACCATGGGTTATTTCGACGGACTGCTCATGTATATGGAAGAGGTCCGCGACCATGGCTTTCTCGACGACCAACACCTCAACCAGCCGGTGGTCGTCCGAGACCTCGATGCAGTTTTTCAGGCGCTCGAGGCGGCAGTCTCGCGAGTGGGTTGAAGCACGATCAGGCTGGCCATTAGAACCAGCGCAAAGCCCAGGCCCATCACCCAGGTCAGGGGCTCATTTAGAAAGAGATGCCCCCAAAGGACTCCGAATGCGGGAATCAGAAACGTCACACTCGTTGCCTTGATCGGACCGAGTTGGGCAATGAGCCTAAAGAACAGCAAATAGGCAAAGGCCGAGCACAAAAGCCCCAAGGCCAGCACCGAGGCCCAGGCCTGCGGAGTGGGCTCTGCGGTGGGTAGATCAAAAACAATCAGAGGAAGAAGCAGAAGGCTGGCCAGGCCCAGGCTCTTGGTCGCATTCTCAAGTGGGCTTCGATCGGAGAGAAAACGTGTCGTGAGTTGCCCTGCAATTGCGTAACAGAGGGTGGCACCGGCACAAGCCAGAACCGCAAAACCCGTTTGAAGGTTGAGACTCACTGGGCCGAGCTGAACAATCATTCCCACACCAACGCCTGCCAGCAGCACGGCCCCTACGAGACCCAGGCGCAGTTGCTCGCCCAAGAAGGCAGTGGCCAACAGACCGCCCCAGAGGGGAACCAAGGCATTCAAGATGGCCAGGTAGCCCGCTGGAAGATGGAGTGCGGCATAGCCATAGAGTGCAAATGGCACCGCGCTATTGAGAGCGGCCACAACGGTGAAGACTCTCCAGGGTGTCGGGCCGCTTGCGCGATCTCGGAAGATTGCGAGCAACGACGAGAGCGCAAGAAGGCAGAAGAAGGCGATGCTGACACGGAGTTCAGCCGCCAGAATGGGGCCGAAGGCGGGGCTTGCATAACGCAAGAAGAGAAACGACGCACCCCAGATGGCCGCAAGGCCAAAGAACAGAAGAAGATTAATTGGCGCTGGCCGGCTTGGCCTCGATGAGTTGGCTGCGACCATAGCGACCAATATCGCGCTCTTGGTCGGTTCGTGGAAGCTTCACTGCCTTGCCCTGAACACGGATATCGCTCTCTCCGGGCCGGGCAATCACGAAGTAAATGGGCATGTCTTGAAAAACCACCTTCTCGCCAGCAGCAACGCCAAACTCACGAACCTTCTCGTCGGCCTCCCGAACCCAGATCCAGGTGCGGGCCTTGGGCGTTACCTCCATGGCGGGAGCAGAGGAGGAAGGTCCGGGGGGCGAGGACTTCGTGGGTGCTGGCGAGGCAGCAGGCGCAGCAGGCGCAGCAGGCGCAGCAGGCGCAGCGGGGTTCGACGCGTTATTCGATGGAGGGTTTGGAGCGGCCGGGGTCGTTGACGGAGTTGGGGCTACCGAGGCGGCTGGTGTCTGCGCAGGTGCGGCGCTGGGCGGCGCCGCCTTGGCGGGAGCGGCAGGAGGCGTTGCCTGATTGGGCGAGGTTGGGGTTGCTGTCGGGGCTGCTGTCGGGGTTGCTGTCGGCGCGGACTTCGCTGGGGCTGCGGCAGCGGTATTGGGTGTTACAGCAGCCGGTTGCGTTGTCGCGCCAGCGGCCGCAGGCGGCTTGGCTGGAACGGCGGCGTTGGAGGCCGGCTGGCCAGAAACTTGCCCTGCCGGCTGGGCGCCAGATGACTCTGCCTGCGGGTTGGGATTGCCTGCGGGAGCGGCCGTCGGTGCAGGTGCTTCGGGGGCCTTGGCAGGCACGCGGTCGTCGTCTGAATTGGCAACAATCAGCGCAACCACCACACCTGCGGCGAGCAGTCCAAAGGCCGCAATGATTCCCCAGTTCGATGCCTGATCGCCCTTGGCAGCCTGTTCACCGGCCGCGCTCATTAACCGACTCAAAGAGGCGTTGTTGCTGCGCGCGTTCTCCGAACCCGATTTTGGGATTACCTCGTTGCTCTCGCTGCTCTGAATGCTGCCAGACTCGCTCACACGATGCGCGCTGCCACCGCTGGGGGCACCCCAAGAATTGGAGGAGCCCTCAGAGACACCCTGCCGAGCGGCCTCATCGGTTTCAACCGAAGACTGCCCGTCCGTGGCCCCCTCGGCCCAAGCATCTTCACTTGAGTTATCGGCGTCGGTCACATCTTGCGGCACCTCCGGACTGAAGCGTTGGACCATTTCGTCAATGGCCTCGGGTGAAAAAGAGAGCACCTCCGCATAACGACGAAAGAGCCGCTCGTAGTAGAAAGGCGCATAGAAGGCATCCACATTCCCTCGCTCAATGGCATCGAGCTGCGAGCGAGAGGTGCTCAGGGGTTGCACAAAATCGTGGATGGTCAGGCCCAGGGCAAGCCGCGCCTCCTGCAGTCGCTTGGCCTGCTCTCGCACTCGCTCTTCTTCAAAGGCTCTGATTTTGTCAGTCATACGCTCAAGAGTAACTGGTAAATAGAAAAGCCCGCGCGGCGGCGGGCTTCTCGATCAATCACATACAGAAAAAACTAGCGCAGCTTCAGATCAGCCCGGCGATTCTCGGCGAAGGCCTCTTCGGTCTTGCCTTTGTTCCAAGGCTTTTCCTCGCCAAAGCTAATCGTCTCGATCTGAGTGGGCTTGGCACCCACCGCCTGCAGACCAATGCTCACCGCCTCCGCGCGCTTCTGACCCAGGGCCAGGTTGTACTCAACGGTTCCGCGCTCATCGGCATTGCCCTCAACCACCACCTTGGCCTTGTCATCCACGGCCAAATAGTTGCCGAATGCGGAGACCACTGGGTGGTATTTCTCGCGGATGTCGAACTTGTCGTAATCGAAGTAGATAGCCGGCGGGAACTGGAAGACTTTGGCCTTGGCCGCCTTGATTGCATCGGCTCGGGCCTTGGCAGTATCGGCGGCCTTTTTGTCCGCAGCGGGTGCAGCGGGTGCAGCGGGTGCAGCGGGTGCAGCCGACTTTTGATCGGGTTGGGGAGTGGCGCACCCTGCAAGCAAGGCAATAGCGGCAATAGCGACAACAGCTTTCATTGAATTCTTCTCCTCAAATCTTTGGATGAGTAAATGCCACCCCAAGGACTATACCCGAGCTTGGTGTCAAGTGGCAGTCTGACCGAGGAATTCGGGGAAGGTTCAGGCCCGGGGGGAAGGCTTCTGATTGCGCTGATTGAACTGCGAGAGGGCCGCGGCATCGAGCCGAACCTGCTCCGATTTCTGGGCCATGGAGGCAATCTTGGCCTCGCCCCGTTCCGCCAGAGACCGCATCCGCTGGAGCTCCAGCCGAGCGTTCATCAATTCTTCTCGCACGGCCCGCTCCCAGGCCACGGTCTTGTCATGCTCGATTCGCAGTCGCTCCTGGGCATCAAGCAGATTGCGAATGTAGCGGTGGACGGCCTGGGTTTTCACCATCCCCGGGTCTTCCCCAATATCGCTTAATTGGGCCCGGTAGTCGGCCATGAGGTCGGCCACCTGCCGAGACTTCTCCGCCAGCCGCTCGTGGGCCTTTTGCACCTCAGCGAGCTTATTCAAGGCCGCCTTCTCTTTTTGCTCCGCAAGCTTGGCCAAGAGCTCCAGGCTTTTTTGTCTGCGCTGGATCATGGCTTATCGGTTGATGGTCATTCCGACTGGGCGGCCCTGATTGGGCATGGGCCGATTCGACGGCTGGGCCACCACGGTGTCGGTCAATGATCGAGCCGCGAGCGACATCATCTGGTCTCGGGTCTCTTCGAAACTCACCGGTGTTTGAATCTCCTGGCAGAGGAATGATTCGAGCTCCGAGCGCATGCGTATGGCGGCGTCTAAATCGGGGTTGGAACCCGCCTGGTAGGCCCCCACCTGAATGAGGTCTTGATTCTGCTGATAAAGCGACCAAAGCCTGCGAAGCCGATTGGCCGATTTCAGGGCCTCGGGTTCAACCAGGCCTTGCATCACCCTGGAAATAGAACCGTTGAGGTCGATCGCAGGGTAGTGGGCCGCATCGGCCAGTGCCCGCGAGAGCATCACCTGGCCATCGAGCGAGGCCCGTGAGATATCCACAATGGGATCATTCGAGTCGTCGTTCTCTGCGAGGACCGTGTACATGGCGGTAATAGAGCCATGGCCGAATCGGCCCATGCCCGCCCGCTCAATCAGAGTGGGCAGCAGGCTAAACACAGAGGGCGGGTAGCCCTTTGCTGTGGGCGGTTCACCCACGGCCAATCCAATCTCACGCTGCGCATGGGCGACGCGGGTTAGGCTGTCGACCAGCAGCAATACATTCTTGCCCTGCTCACGAAAATATTCGGCAATCAGGTGCGTGTACTGCACCGCCTTGAGTCGCAGGATGGCAGAGACATTCGCGGGCGCAGCCACCACCACCGATCGGGCCAGGCCCTCGGCGCGCAGTGATTCTTGTATGAAGGCTTGCACTTCGCGGCCACGCTCACCAATGAGTCCAATCACCACGAGGTCGGCCTTGGTGTAGCGAGTGAGCATACCCAGAAGGCTGCTCTTTCCAACGCCGCTGCCGGCGACCAATCCAATTCGTTGTCCCTTGCCCACAGTGAGCATGCCGTTGATGGTTTTGACGCCGACATCGAGTACCTCATGAATGGCGCCGCGCTCCATTGCATTCAATGGGAAGCCATCGAGGCCGTGGGTGACTCTGCATGCGGGCGCGGGCTTGCCATCGAGTGGCTCCCCGCGCGGCCCCACCACGCGACCGAGCAATTCGGGGCCCAGCTGTGCGCGAGCAATCGGTTCAATGACGCGAACACGTGCCCCGGGGCCAATGCCTTTGGGCTCATTGAAGGGCATGAGGTACAAGGTGTAGTCTTGGAAACCCACCACCTCTGCCTGAACACGTGTGGGTCCGTCGCCAATGACTTCGCAGACGGCACCCAGCGGGGCCATGAGGCCCTTGGCTTCAAGCGTCAGGCCAACGACGCGCACCAGACTTCCCTCTCGAACAGGTGGCGGTGCGAAGCTTCGTTCGATTGCCGCCTGGGCCACGGCATCGAAGTCCATTAATTGGGCTCCGCGTCGGGCGGTAAGACCGAGTCAGGCGTGGTTAGATCGGCGGGGGTGGCCTCGACAACCCCCTGCTCCCCAGCGGAGAGATCTGCTCCGAAGTCCACCGCCTCCATGGCCTCTTTGACCATGGCCACGTTCTTCAAGAAAGAGTCGGGCGGTGAGTCCTCAATGCCTTCGGCCGCTGCCATTAATGACTGCCAGAGGGCATCTCGCCGATGCTCAATGAGGTCATCAATCATCGAGCCATTCATGGCCACACGAATGCTGCCTGACATCAGCTTGGGATCGGCCCGAACATCCACCTGTTCGTCAATGGAGGCCGAATAGGCCTTGAACCGTTGGAGGTCGTCGGGGTTCATACGAACCACAATTGGTACGGCCGATTCATGCTGCAACTCAGACAAGGCACGATCGACCAAGCGTGTAATGGCATGGCCAGAGAGAGTAAGTTCGCCACGGACCATTTGTTCGGCAAGGTGCATCGAGAGTTTGAGCAGCGGTTGATGAAAGGCCTCTGCGTCGCGAGCGGCCACCGCCAGAGACTTGGTGAGTTCTCGCCAATCATCGGCGGCCAGCATCACCTCGGCCTCGAGTTCAGAGCGTGCCTGCTGCTGGCCTTCTTCAATGCCGCGCAAATACGCTTCGTCTGCGGACTCAGCGGATTCATCGGATTCAGCAGATTCACCGGCTTGGGTCGCATCGGCATCAATCGCCTGGGCTGCGTCTGCGCCGCCCTCGGCCAAGGCCGCTTGGCCCTTTTGAAAGCCCATCTCATAGGCCTCGCGACGAATCGCTTCGAGCTCATCGAGCCCAATTAAATGTTTTTCAGCTTCAGCCGCCTCTGCGGAAAATTCTTCGGCACTGTCGGCAGCGGAGGCGTCGGCTGAGACGTCGGGTGAGGCGTCAAGATCATCACTGGCCTCGGCCAGGGAATCAGGGGAAGCAGAGACCGAATCATCAGTAACGTTCTGCAATGCAGCGGCATCTTGTGCGGAGCCCATTGATGCCTCGGCACTTGGGTCAACGCCTAAATTGTCCGCAGCGGAATCCATTGCTTGGGAGTCGCCATCGGCTGAGAGAGGCGGTTGCCCCTCTGTTGTCGTGGCGTCCGCATCGGCGGCCAACTCACTCGGTGACTGGGTCTCATCAGTAAGAGCTGCATCCGCACTCGCTGCATCTGCACCCACAAAATCAGTGCTCTCGAATTTTTTCGCAGCCGCTTCATCTCCACCGGAGTCGTCTTCAGTGGCCATGCCCCGAGAGAATGGCGACTTCGGCGCCGACTGCTGGTCGAGGTCCAACTGAGGCAGGCCCCGCTCGAATCCCCGCAGGCGAATCTCGCCGTCGTCTTGATAGCGGGCGGAGAAATCCTCGCCATGCCGCGTCGGCCCAAAAAGCGGGTCCTCGGGAAGGCGGACGAGGACCTTTGGTTTTAGGAGGTCCTCTGGCCGAGGGTAATCAAACAAAGTCATCGCCGCGTCCTGCGAGCATCAGCTCACCCTTGTCCGAGAGCTTCTTCGCAATCCGCATGATGGCCTTCTGGGCATCTTCCACATCGGTAATCCGCAAGGGGCCGCGTGATTCCATCTCGTCGATGAACATGGCGCGGGCCCGTGTGGACATATTGCCAAAGAACTTCTCTTTGACGGGCTCGGTGGCGCCCTTCAGAGCAACCATCAGCATCTCCTGCTCCACATTGCGCATGAGGGTCTGAACGCTGCGGTTGTCGATGCTGACCAGGTTCTCGAAGGAGAACATGTTGTCCTGCACCTTCATCGCGATATCGGCATCGAGTTCATTGAGGCCACCGAGAATGGCCGACTCCAGATCGCTCTTGGTGAAGTTCATGATCTTTGCAGCGGCCTTGATGCCCCCGAAACTCGAAGACTTCGCAGACGAACTCTTAGAGAACTGCTCCTTCATGATCACTTCGAGTTCTTGCATGGCCGAGGGCTGAACGGTCTCGAGTGCAGCCACGCGTCGAATGACCTCGGGCCGAATGTCGTTGGGCAAGAAAGTGAGCACATCGGCGGCCACGTCGTAATCGCAGACCGACAAAATAATGGCAATCACCTGGGGGTGCTCGAGTCGAATCATGTCAGCAATGGACCGTGCGTCCATCCAGCGCAGAATCTCCAGGCCCTTGCTCGAAGCACCCGGCATGATGCGGCTCAAGACCGAAGCCGCCTTGTCCTCGCCCAGGGCCCGCTTGAGCACATTCTCGACATAGTCCGAACTGCCCAGACCCAGGCTGGTCTGCTTCTTAATCGTTGAGATGAAGTCATCGAGCACAGCGGTGATGGCCTCTTGCGATAAATCCGCGACTGAGGTCATGGCTGCACCCAAGGCCTGAACCTCTTTGGGGTTCAGAAACTTGATGATGTCGGCGGCCTGCTGCTCACCGAGCAGCAGCATCAGAACTGCAGCGCGCTGGGTGGTGTTGAGCGCCTCAATTTCCTCGCGAACCGAATCGGGCAGGGGCTCGGGCCCCCCCGGCACCGCCGGGACGGTGGCCACCGCCTTGTCGTCTTTTTTGGCTTCTTCAGGCATGTCTATATCCCTCTATCAGCCCGCAGCAGGGCGCATCATGTTCTTGAGAACGGTGGCCACCCGGCCGGAGTCTTCTGAGACCAGGAAGCGTATGAGTGCCACCTTGTCATCATAAGAGTTTGCCGTGTTGAGCATGTCGATGGAAATCGAAGATTTCTTCGGTTTGAGCTTGGCCTTGATCTCCTCCAGGCTCTCGCCCTCTCCAATTTCAATCATTCCCATTTCCGCCTCCGAGAGTTCCGTTTTGGCCTGCTGATCGGCGGGCAGCGGTTGGCCATCAGGCCCCAGCCGCACGCCTTGCAGGGGTTGACCGTCGGGCCCAAGTTGCACGCCATTGGCATCTTGCTGGCCTTGGCCCTCGAGCAAGGCGGCAGGAGGCGGTGGCTGCAGAGCAGCCAAGGCGGCAAGCTCAGCGGCCTCTTGCTCGGCCTGCATACGGGCCATCTCTTCCATGTCCATGCTCTTGCCGGTGAGGTGATTAATCACTGGGCGCACCACCGTAAGAAGAATAATCAAGAAGATCAAGGCAGCAATCAAGATCTTCATGTTTTGCATCACGGCATCGTCGGCATACCAAGGCTTGGCCTCCTCACCTGGGGCAAAGCGAGTGGGAACAATCGTCACCACATCACCGCGGCCTTCTTTGTAGCCCACCACCCCGCGAACCAGGTTGGTCAGGCGCTCGAGCTCCTCGGCGGAGTACCCGTGGACCGAATCATTGGGGTGGGGAATGGGCTTGCCATCGGCGTCTTTCATAGCCGGCTTTTCGTTGACCACCACCGCCACGGAAACGCGCGTGACACCACCCAAGGGGTTGCGGGTATAACGAACCGTTTTGTCAATTTCATAGTTTCGGGTTGCGCGCTTGGAGAGCGTGGTGTTCTCCTCCAAGGCATCTTGCGCCGAAGCACCCGTGGCCAAGTTTGTATCGGTTGGCGGTGGGGGCGCATTGGTAATAGAGCCCGGCACACCCTCGGCGTTGATCTTCTGGCTGCGGTCCTCGGCCAAGACTTCCGAACGGGTCTTGGGGCCGGTCTTGGCATTGTCAAAATCCTCGGTGGCCATCTCCACCTGGGTGAAGTCCAGGGTCACATCAACCTGCGAGCGCACATTGGGCTCACCCAAAACAGGAATCAACATCTCCAGAATGCGGGCCCGATACACCTCCTCCACATGCTGCTTGTGGGTGAGTTGGGCCGATGTCATGCCCATGGGGGTGTTTTCTTTCCGATCGGTGAGCAGATTGCCCAGGTTATCGACCACAGACACGTGCTGGGCGGCCAAGTAAGGCACGCTCGAAGAGACCAAATGAACAATGGCATCGACCTGGCCGCTGGTGACTGCGCGGCCTTGCTGGGGGGTAACCACCACCGATGCCTTGGGCAGGGCCCGGTCGCGCACAAACACACTCTGCTTGGGCAGGGCCAGGTGAACACGTGCGGCCTGAATGGTGCCAATCTGCATCACACTCGAGGCGAGTTCATTTTCCAAGGCCTTGATATAGCGCACCTGCTCCATGAACTGACTCGTGGTCATGGCGTTTTCTTTGCTCAGGGAGTCGATTCCCGTAGGCAGCGGCTGCTTGGGAATGCCCTTGGAAGCCAAGAAAATGCGGGCCTCGTGGTATTTGTCGCCAGGAACCATCAGGTTGCCCGACTGGGGGTCCACCTTCACATCGAAGGAGGCCGACTTCAGCGCTTCAACCGCGGCCTGCGAATCGGTCTCGCTCATACCAGGCATTAATGCTCGAGCGGGCGAAGGCTGCATCATGCTGTAGAGAATAAGGAACAGGACCAAGACAAAGAAGGCAATCAAGCCAGGAACGGCCTTCTTGACCGACTGCTGGTTCAAGGCCTCGCGAATCATCTTCACGGTGGGCGACCGCTGAACGGCCGGAATGTTTTCAATGGTGCGTTTTAAGCCCGCCGCACCGCCTGCGACCGCGGCCGCGGCCTGCGCAGCAGCCGCCTGAGCCGCCTGGGCTGCACTAACAGCCGCAGCACCCACAGAATTTGCACCAGGAGGCAATACCGCAGTGGCACCCGCCCCGTTGGGGGAAGCCCCGCCGCCGGTTCCGAACATGCCGTTGGCACCGTTAGAGCCAGGCGCACCGTTTGGATTGCCCGCCCCGCCGCCCATGGGCACGGGAAGGCCCGCGGCCATGCCGGGATTCGGGAGAGATGGATTGTCAGCAGCCATGATTGTTTCCTAGTTAATCTTTAAACCGGCATGTTCAAAACGTCTTCGTAGGCCTTGAGCACCTTGTTGCGAATCTGCAAGGTCGCCTCAAAGGCCAGCGATGCTTTTTGCATTCCCAAAACCACATCGGTCAGTGGGATGTCCTCGCCCTTTTCATAGGCGGTGCGTTGGGCGGACGAACGCATCTGCAAGTCATTGACCGACTCAATCGAGCTGCGCACCACCTCGCCAAAGCTTGGCTTGCGAACCTCGGGCAGAGGCAGGCTAGGGCCGGCCGTGCTGTTGGGGTCTACATAGCCTTCAGGTGCACGGGTGACCGGCGCAATGGTCGGCGAGGCCGACTTGGCAGCCGCGGTGTTGAACATGGACTGCGTGGCCGACTCAATCATCTGGCCCATGGTGGGGCCCGATAACGATGCAGGCACCGGTGGCTGGGCCACCTTGCTTTGCACCTGTGTTTGGTAGGCACGAATCTGGGCGAGCATGTCGGCAATGCCCGCTGCCTGGCTGGTCTTATCGATCATGCGGCACCTGCCATTTTCAGTTGGGCCATTTTGTAGCGCAGGGTGCGCGGGCTAATGCCAAGCATCTTGGCGGCCTCGGCCTTGGTCGGTGCGGCCTCTATGGCGCGAAGAATCATCTGGTGTTCGTTGCTCTTGACCGCATCGTGCAGACGGATGGGGGCGCTCGGGGTACTCGATGTGCCCGATGCGTAAGGCGCACTGGATGCGTGGGTTGCCCCAGATCCAGTCCACGCGCCTGCGGAGTTCGATGCAAAAGGAATGACAGTCGAGCGGGAATCCTCATTGAACGCGCGCTGCGACTCGGTCGTGTTGTTCGTGCGCTCAGGCAGAAATGCCAGAGGCAGCTCGGCCTGCGCGAAGCCCGAGAGCATCGCCCGATCGAGACCAGCAAGGTCATCAAAAATTAAATGGTCTGGCGTGATCTCCTCGCCGCCACTCAGAACAATGGCGCGCTGAATCACATTCTCGAGCTCGCGAACATTGCCTGGCCAAGGGTAAGCAATCAGCGCCTGCTGCGCAGGGGTAGAGAGTCGTGGGGCAACCAGGGCACCCGAGAAGCGAATGATCATCTGCTCAGCAAGCGGAAGAATGTCTGCAGCGCGCTGATGCAAGGCGGGAATGGCAAGACGGAAGGTGCTGATGCGGAAGTAGAGGTCCTCTCGAAACTCCTTATCGAGCATGGCCTGCTTGAGGTCTTTGTTGGTGGCGGCCACGAGTCGGAAGTCCACATCGATGGCCTGCTGGCCACCCAGGCGGGTGACCTTTTTCTCTTGCAGCACGCGAAGCAACTTGGTCTGAAGGCCGATCGGCAGCTCGCCAATCTCGTCAAGGAATACCGTGCCCCCGTGGGCCTGCTCAAAAATTCCTCTGTGGTCGCGATGGGCGCCAGTAAATGCCCCGCGCTCATGCCCGAAGAGCATGTCCTCCATGAGGTTCTCGGGAATCGCACCACAATTGAGACTCACAAACGGGCCCGAGGCACGCGAAGACGACTCATGAATAACAGTGGCCAAGACTTCTTTTCCGGCACCCGTGGGTCCGGTGATTAGAGTGGTGACCGCGGCCTGGGCCACGCGCTGGGCCAGGGCCAAGAGTTTTTGGCTGCTGGGGTCTGCGAATACAAATGTCTTAACCGTCTCAATCACGGCATCGCGACGACCCGCTGCAGCAGCAGACTGGGGGGCGGATTTTTTGGCTGCATTGCTATGGGAGGTGCTGGTGGCCTCCGCATCGGCCACATGGGCCAGGGCATCTCGCCAGGCATGTTCGGAGTAGTCGTCTGCCGCAATCACATGGCAGGCGCCTGAACGCATTGCGGCCACGGCAAGCGTCATGTTGCCCGGGGCGGAGCGACAAATAATGGGAATGTCCTTCTTGAAGGCCTCAACCAGCAGCCGGACTTCGCCAAGGAGTTCGGTGGAATCCATCAGCCGGACCACGACGGTCTTGGCTGTTCTCAGCGCATGGCGAAGGTCTTCAAGGGTGCGGACTGAAAGCAGGCTCAGGCCCGCGGCGGCCAGTCGGGCGCGCTCGGTCTCACCGGCCGGCTGGTATGGGTCCAGCCAGAGGGCGTTGCATGCTTGATCGTCTTGTGTACTCACCTAAAAAACCCCTTTGGGAATGGTTCGGTGAGTACTAAGCAACCCCTATGCCAAAAGCGGCGACATTTTTCCGACGGCAAGGCCCTTCCGGCAAAGATGCGCCGTTGCTACTGCGGACACTCCCGATAGCCCGAATTAAGGCAGCGCCTCGCTGCCAGGTGGGCCCGGTCAATCTGGGTTCGCTCGAGTTTGAAGGTTGTGAAGTTCAGAATCTCTTCGGCACCCTGGTAGCCGTTCATCTGGGCAACAATGGCCCAGATGTGGGCAGCCACAAAATCTTGTTTGCCGGCCTGCTCGTCCAGGAATAAGTATCCCGTCATGAACTGGGCGTTTCCATAGCCCTTTCTCGCCGCCTTCATGAACTGAACCTTGGCCGCTAGGGGGTCCTTGCGGATGCCCTTGCCCGAATAAAGGTGCAGCCCCAACATGTACTCGGCATCGGCCAGCCCCTGCGAGGCCGCCCGCTGGAACCAGGCCACAGCCTGTCCATTGTTCACCTCGGTGCCGTAGCCGTTGTGATAGAGCTGCCCCAGATTGAACTGGGCCTCGGGAAGACCTTGGTCGGCCGCCTTGCGATACCAACTAATGGCCTCGGGGTAGCTCTGGGTCACCCCAAGCCCCCGCTCGTACATGATTCCCATATTGTTCTGTGCCCGGGGTTCGCCCGAGTTGGCCATTGGCTGCCAGGCTCGAAGGGCCGTGGAGTAATGCTTTCGCTCCAGTGCATTCAGGCCCGCCTGAAGGGGGGCGCTGAAGGGCCGATTGGGGTCGTTGCCCGCAGCGGGCGCCTGGGCAGCGAGGGGCGAGGCAAGACAAATCGTGGCGAGAGCGGCGAGGGCGACACGCCTTAAGTGGCGCCAAAGCAGTTTTCCGAAACGACGGCTCATTTGACCCTCAAGCGCTTGAGGATCTCCAAGTCTTCGAGGAAATCTGCAATCTGTGATGCCTTCTCAAGCGGCAATCTTGATCGCCCGAGGGAGACCGGCGAGAGGAGGTATGACCTTTCCTCTTGCTGAGGTGAACCTGCGACTCGCTGGTTACCCTCCTCGTCGAGGCTTCGATGCTTGTCGGGGATCTGATCATTCTCCCTACGAGACGTTTCGGCGCTATTTCCCAAGGTTTCTCCATCTGAATGAGCGGTGTTGCGCCATTTTGACTCAATTTTCAACGGATGCCCGCTCCGCTCAGTCAAGATCGCCCCAATCCATCCGACAATATTAGGGTGAACAAAACGCTTCGACCTCGCCCCGCTCCCGCTGAAAGGCCGCATCTACTCTCGACCTCCCTCGCGGTACTGGCCGCTCTGCTTTGGGCTGGGGGAATGGCACTCGCCCAGAACGCGCCAGCCGGCGCCCCCGGCGGCGCGGGCGGGCCAGGCGCCAAACCCGGCGGCTCCGATGCCCCTCAGTATCTTCCCCCTTCCTGCGTGAAGGTCGATGGGATGACCTTTGAGCTGGCCGGATCCGAGGCGCTGATGGTCAAGAAAGGTGAGGAGTCGATTGCCATTGTTCATGTGAACCAGTTCCTACCGGCCGGCGTTTTCGCAATGTCTTTCCCCGCCAACGAGCTCTGCCCCTATGGGCCCAAAGCCCGCTTCATGGTCAACAACGATATCTACTCGGCCCAGCGCATTCGGCTCTTCGATGGCGCAGGCGAAACCCGTGTGGCAGTAATTAATGCACGGGGAACTGGCGGCACGGTGGCAGCCCGCTAGTCCGCGCCCCTACGTGTAGTGGTATCTGCAGGCAACCACTACGAGCAACTCGCCCTCCACGCAATAAACGAGTCGATGGGTGTCATCAATGCGCCGGGACCAGAACCCCGAGAGGTTCTCTTTCAATGGCTCGGGCTTGCCGATGCCATGGAACGGCTCTCGAAGAGAGTCTCTAATGAGGGTGTTAATCCGCTTTAGTGTCTTCTTGTCTTGGCCCTGCCAATACGTGTAGTCCTCC
>VGHN01000020.1 GCA_016868255.1 Betaproteobacteria bacterium | reverse complement strand
GTGATGCTCTGGTCTCGCCATCCGCGTGCGGTCTGGATTCTGGGAGGGCTCAGTTTTGCCGAGTCCTCTTTCTTCCCGATTCCACCGGATGTGATGCTTGCTCCTATGAGCCTCGCCCAGCCAAGGCGAGCCCTCTGGTTCGCAACGGTTACCACAGTCACTTCTGTTGCGGGCGGTGTGGCGGGCTATCTGATCGGCCTCTGGGCCTTCTCGGCCATTGAGCCTTGGCTGATGCAGTCGCATTATTGGCCCGCGTTTCTGAAGGCCCAAGAGTGGTTCGATGAGTGGGGTTTCTGGGCGGTTTTTATTGCAGGCTTCTCCCCAATTCCATACAAAGCATTCACCATCGCAGCGGGTGTTGCGGCAATGCCCCTGCTGCCCTTTGTCTTGGCCTCTCTGATTGGGCGCGGTGGCCGCTTTTATCTCGTGGCCTTGCTGATGCGGTGGGGTGGTTCCGCCATGGAGGAGGCCCTGGCGCGAATCGTGGATCGACTCGGCTGGATCACTGTAGGACTTCTTCTGCTGGCCCTGGCTTGGCAGGCCTGGTCCTAGTCACCAGCCAAACACCCGCCACTGTGGTGAGTGTTCCCAGCACTGTAATCAGCGTGATCGGCTCATCGAAGAGAACCCAGTCCATGGCGGCCGTAGTGGGTGGCGTGAGATAGAGCAGGCTGGTGACATTGGTGGCTGCGCCTTCTCGAATGAGCACGAAGAGCAGCGAGATGGCCCCAATAGAGATGGCGAGGACCGACCATGCCATTGAGAAAACAAACTCGGGATGCCAGTTGATTACGCGGGTCTCTAAAAAGAAAACAAATGGCAGGCAGACCAGGGCAGCCGCCACAAACTGAATCGACATGCCGGTCATCAGATCAAAGTCGGGGCAGGCCCGCTTCTGATACAGGGTTCCGATGGTGATTGATGCCAGTGCAATAGCCGAGAGGCCCAGGCTCAGTGTGGTGAGCCCGGTGAGTGAGACCTTGGTGGCCACCACGAGCCCCACACCGGTGAGCCCCATGGCAAGTCCGATCCATTGGGTGGGGTGGATGCGTTCACGAAGAAGGCTCAAAAACGCGGCGGTCAGGATGGGTTGCAGGCCCATGATCAGCGCCACCAGGCCGGCGGTCATGCCCTCGCGAACCGCTGCCCAGACGCCGCCCAGGTAGCCCGCCTGAAGCAGCAAGCCCGCAATGGCGATGCGAAGAGTGAGCGCCGCAGGCGGCCACGGCCGGCGCAATACAAGTGCAATGGGAATGAGCAGCATGAGCACGAGCACAAATCGAATCAGAAGAAAGGTCATGGGCTCGGCATGGGGCATGCCGTAGCGGGCCACAATAAAGCCGCTGCTCCAGATGAGCACAAAGATGAGCGGGAAGCTCGCGCGCAGTGGGGCGGGGATGGTCATTCGGGGGCTTGAGGCGGCAGAGGCATTTGCATCGATTTGGGGGGATAATGCCTGAATGTCATTTAAAGACCTGGGGCTCCACCCAGACATTCTCCAAGCCGTTGTGCAGGCAGGCTACGAGAACCCCACACCGATTCAAGAGCAGGCCATCCCGCATGTGATGTCGGGCCTCGATGTCATGGGCGCGGCCCAGACCGGAACGGGCAAAACAGCCGCCTTCACCCTGCCTATATTGCATCGGCTCATGCCGCATGCGAGCACCAGCGTGTCGCCCGCGCGCCATCCGGTGCGGGCCCTCATGCTCGCCCCCACCCGCGAACTCGCCGACCAGATCTTTCAGAATGTGCAGCAGTATTCGAAGAGCACACCGCTTCGCTCTGCGGTGGTCTTTGGTGGTGTGGACATGAACCCGCAGGTCGCCAACCTTCGGGCGGGCGTGGAGATCCTCATTGCCACCCCCGGCCGACTCCTCGACCATGTGCAGCAGAAGTCGGTGAACCTCTCGCAGGTCACTATTCTTGTGCTCGATGAGGCCGATCGAATGCTCGACATGGGCTTTCTGCCAGACCTCCAGCGCATCGTGAATCTCCTGCCCAAGGAGCGCCAGAGCCTGCTCTTCTCCGCCACCTTCTCGCCCGAGATCCGCAAACTCGCCAAGACGTTTCTCAAAGAGAATCCCGTGTCGGTGGAGGTCGCCCGGCGCAATGCCACGGCCGAGAATGTCACCCAGCAGGTCTATCGGCTCGATCGTCCCGAGGCCAAGCGCGCCGCCGTGATTGAGTTGGTCAAGACCCTGGGCCTGCGTCAGGTGATTGTCTTTACCAATACCAAGATTGGTGCGGGCCGACTGGCCCGTGAACTCGTGCGAGAGGGCATTGCCGCAGATGCCATTCATGGTGACAAGAGCCAGAATGAGCGCTTGAGCACCCTTGATCGTTTTAAGAAGAACGAGGTCGAGGTGCTGGTGGCCACCGATGTGGCCGCCCGAGGACTCGACATTGCAGAGTTGCCGGCGGTCATCAATTACGACCTGCCGCACACACCCGAAGACTATGTTCACCGTATTGGTCGCACGGGCCGTGCGGGCGCATTTGGTCAGGCCATCTCTCTGATGACCGATGACGACGAGCGCAACCTCAAGGACATTGAGGCCCTTGTTGGCAAGAAGTTTTCTCGCGAGCACCTGCACCTGAGTGCGGCCAGTCTTCGTTCACGGGGTGCAGGCAGCTCAGGTGATTCCAGTGGGTTTTCATCGTCGCGCCACTCGGATCGTTCGGATCGTTCGGATCGTTCGGATCGTTCGGATCGTTCGGATCGTTCGGAGAATTCGGATCGCTTGGATCGTTCAGAACGCTCGGATCGTTCAGACCGAGCCGATCGATCGAGTCGAGGCGGCCGAGCCGGGGCCTCTGGTTCTTCTTCAAGCGCATACGCGGCTGCGGTGCGTCGCCCACCTGCCCAGCCCTCGGACCCAATCTTCTCTCAGCCCTATGTGGAGCGCGAGCTGGCGCAAGCCGCCACTGCTACTGGGAATGCGAATGGAAGTGGCTCGGCGGATGCGGGTGGCGGGTCGACTGGGCAAGTCAATGCGCCCAATTCGGCCCCACCCACTTCGGTCTCATCTGCTCGAGCGGCGCTGTCTCGATCGAGCGCCATTACCCGGCGTGGCGAGGAAGTGCCTGCGCTGCTCGGTGGCCTGCGCAAGGCCAAGGCCTAGCCCAGACGAAATTTTTCTTGCATCGGGGCCTCCACGGCCTCGACCCACGCCCGAGGCATGTGGGCCTCTAAATGCGCCCAGGCCTCTTTGAGTTGACTCATTACTTTTTCGCTGCAACCAAGGGCTTTGGCCTGGTTCTGCTTGGAGAGCTTCTGGCCCTCTGAATTGCGTGCAACGGGAACATGAATCACCTCGGGTTGATGCAGGCCAAGGGCGGATTGAAGCATTCGGTGACGAGGCAGCGAGGCGAGCAAATCGTCGCCTCGGACAATGCGGGCGATGCCTTGATGCGCATCGTCGATCACCACCGCCAGGTGATAACTCCATAGGCCGTCTGCGCGTCGAATAACAAAGTCATCGAGCCCCTGCGGGGGTTCGAGACTCAAGGCCGTTTCGCTGCGAAATCGAGCGGCGTGGCCGGGCCTTTGAAGCAAAAGCGTCGCCGAGTCAGGCAATCCCGATTCGGGGAATCCGGACTCGGAGAATCCCGACTCGGGCAATCCCGACTCGGAATTCGGCGGTCGACAGATTCCTGGGTACAACAACTCGCCATCTTCACTTCGCCGGGCCAAACCATCCTCGGCCCAGGCGAGGAGCCGACTGCGACTGCAGCTGCATTCATAGCAGAGGCCCTTGGCATACAAGTCCAAGAGGGCACTCTGATAGGCCTGGTAGCGATCGGACTGATAGAGCACGCCGTTGCTGCGGCCACCGAGCGCAGTTGGAAAATCATCCCAGACAAGGCCGTGGTCGCGCAGTTGTTGAAGAATGGTCTCGGCTGCACCGCGTTGTTCACGTGGCGGGTCGATGTCTTCCATACGAACCCACCACCGAAGACCGTTGGCCTTGGCATCGAGGTAACTCGCCAGGGCCGCAATGAGCGAGCCCAGGTGAAGGGGGCCCGTGGGCGAGGGGGCGAAGCGACCCGCAGCGGGGCAATTCATTGAGCGAATGCGCTCGTTCGACCAAGGCGTTCCACTGAATGCATTCTCTTCACGTGGTGAGCGTCACTCGATGGCGCGGTGGCCATTAACGCCTTTCGCCTCTAACGCCTCTAGCGCCTCTACTGCCTCTGCCGCCTCTAGCGCGCCTTCGCCGTCTGAAGATTCGCGAACGCCGAATCGGCCGCCTTCAGAATGAAGTCGATGGGCTCGCCCTGGTGTTGAATCGATAAAAATCCCGCCTCGTAGGCGGAGGGCGCCAGGTAGACGCCGCGATCGAGCATGGCATGAAAGAAGCGATTGAATTGATCGCGGTCGCTCGCGGTGACATCGTCCATGTGCTTGGGCAGTGATTTGCTGAAGTAGATGCCAAACATGCCCCCAACGCTGTCTGCGACGAAGCCTTCAATTCCTGCATTGCGAGCGCGTTGCACCAGGCCTTGCATGAGTTCGCTGGTGATGCGAGTAAGGGTCTCGAAGAAGCCAGGTTCGGAGATGATCTTAAGAGTGGCGATGCCTGCGGCCACTGCCACGGGGTTGCCCGAGAGCGTGCCCGCCTGATAGACCGGCCCAAGTGGCGCGACCACCGACATAATTTCTTTGCGACCGCCGAATGCACCCATGGGCATTCCACCACCAATGACTTTGCCCAGCGTGGTGAGGTCGGGGGCGATTCCCGTGAGGCCCTGGACTCCTCGAGCACCAACACGAAAGCCCGTCATCACCTCGTCGAAAATCAGCAGGCTCTTGTGACTGTCGCAGAGCCGGCGAAGGGTCTCGAGAAAACCCGGCACCGGGCGCACCAAATTCATATTGCCCGCGATGGGCTCGACAATGACCGCCGCAATCTGCGCGCCGTGTTCGGCAAAGCAGGCCTCGACACCCGCGGTGTCGTTGTAATCCAGAACGATGGTTTCAGCGGCGAATGATTCGGGCACACCAGCCGACGTGGGGTTGCCGAATGTAAGCAGGCCCGAGCCGGCCTTGACTAGAAGGCTGTCAACATGGCCGTGGTAGCAACCCTCGAACTTCAGAATCTTTGATCGCCCAGTGAAGCCGCGGGCCACGCGAATAGCCGACATGGTGGCCTCGGTGCCGCTTGAGGTCAATCGCATCATCTCCATTGAGGGCAGGTGGTCGCGAACCCATTCGGCCAACTCGACTTCACCGGCCGTTGGGGCACCGAACGACAAGCCCGATTCGGCCGCCTTCTGAACTGCAGCGATTACGCTGGGGTGGGAGTGGCCGACGATGGCAGGGCCCCACGAGCAGATGGTGTCGACATAGCGATTGCCGTCGGCATCCCAGAGATACGGCCCCTGGGCCCGCGCGAAAAAGCGCGGTGTGCCCCCCACCGAACGAAAGGCCCGCACCGGGGAATTCACTCCGCCCGGAATGGTCTGTTGGGCACGTGCGAAGAGCGACTGGCTCTGAGTAATAGAGGGGATCGAGGTGGGTGCGTTCAAGGGCTGTTTTCCTGTGGACTGGTAAGATCAAGCTGCATTCTAAAACGCGACCGACCATGAAAACTTATATGTGTCTCATCTGCGGCTGGATCTACGACGAAGCCGCTGGCCTGCCCGACGAGGGCATTGCACCAGGAACAACGTGGGAAGACATTCCCATTACATGGACATGCCCCGAGTGCGGCGCGCAGAAGTCTGACTTCGAGATGGTTGAGGTCTAGACCTCCAACTTCTCGAGGCGTCTAACTTCTCGAGGCCTCCAACTTCTCGAGGCCCCTCTCTTTCTTCTTCACGACATCGAACCGCGCGAGGGTCTCGCGCCGGGCCACATCGTGGTCCACAACGGGGTGTGGGTAGTCTCTTCCGAGTTGAAAGTTCGCCTGCCCTGTCAGTTCCGGTTGAACCGACCAAGGCGCATGAATCGCTTTGTCAGATAGTTGGGCGAGCTCGGGCACATAGCGTCGAATGAAGGCCCCTTTGGGGTCGAATTTCTCGCTCTGACTCACGGGGTTGAAGATTCGGAAATAGGGTTGGGCATCGCAGCCCGTTGATGCAGCCCACTGCCACCCACCGTTGTTGGCGGACAAATCGAAGTCGAGCAACTTCTCGGCGAAGTAGGCCTCGCCGGCCTTCCAATGAATGCCCAGGTCTTTGGTGAGAAAACTCGCCGTGACCATGCGCAGTCGGTTGTGCATATAGCCCGTCTCATTGAGTTGGCGCATGGCGGCATCGACCAAGGGGTAGCCCGTCTGGCCCTTGCACCAGGCCTCAAACCACGCCTTCGCCTCTGAATCTTTTGAATTCGGTCGATGGTCCCGCCACTCGATGGCGTCGTACTCCGGCCTGAAACTACGCTCGACCACATGCGGGAAGTTGGCCAAGATCTGCATATAGAAATCCCGCCAGATGAGCTCCGAGAGCCAGGTCTGGGCACCGGCCGATTGCCCGGGCATGGCTTGAATGAGTTCATGGGCCATGCGCACGGCCTTGCGAATACTCAGGGTGCCAAAGCGCAGATGCACAGAGAGGTAAGAGGGGCCTTTGACTGCAGGAAAGTCGCGGGCCTCTTTGTAGTCTTGTATGCGGCCCACGAAATCCTCGAAGAGTCGATTCGCGCCGGACTCACCGGTGGGAATGCGCAGCGACTCCTTGGCAGCGGCTGCAAAGCCCATCGCTTCAAGCGACGGAAGCGCCATGGGGTCTTTGCGCATGGCCAATTTCGGCCGGGCGACATCGGGTGAAAGGAGTCGAGCGCGGAGCAACTCGCCCGCTTCTCTCTCCTGGAAGTGCGCAGGGGTGCAGGACTTGAGCCATGCATTCTTGTAGGGGGTAAAAACACTAAAGGGTCTCGCGGCCTGGGTGAGGACCTCGGTGGTCTCGAAGATGCATTGGTCCTTGACCGTGATGAAGCCCACCCCAATTTCCTCCAATCGCTGGCGCAATTCGTTGTCGCGTGCGATGGCCGAGGGCTCATAGTCATGGGCGGCAATCACCCGAGCGGCATTCAAGGCGGTTGCCAGTGAAGGGATGCAGTCGCGTGGCCAGCCGTGCTGGGCAATGAGCTCGCCACCCCAGCCGATCAGGGTCTCGTTCAACTCTTGAAGGCTACGGTGAATAAAGGCAACGCGCCGATCGTCTTTGGGCAGTGGGTCCAGGATCTCCCGATCGAATATGAAGATGGGTGCGATGGGTTCTTCAAACGATAGGGCGTGGGCCAGGGCCGCGTGGTCTGTCAGACGAAGGTCGCGTCGCAGCCAGACCAGGGTGCTTGTGTTGGACTGGTTCTTTTCAAGGCCCAAGGCCATTCCTTTTTACGGTGGGGGAGGGGTACAATCCTTGCTATGGGACAGTTATGGTCCGACGAACTTCACCAACCCGGCCTGCCGGAGAGCGAGGATGCCATGTCCGATGACACCGCCGCCGATTTTCCCAGCGTGGCCGGACATCTGCTCATCGCGATGCCGTCACTGCTCGACCCTCATTTTGGTGGCTCGGTGGTGCTCATGGCCGATCACAGCCCCAAGGGTGCAATGGGTTTGGTGCTCAACCGCCCCTCGGACATGACCCTCTCCAATCTCTTTGGCCGCATCGACCTCAGTCTCGATGCCCATCCGCTTGAGTCTCAGCCGGTCATGGTTGGTGGGCCTGTTCAGCCCGACCGCGGCTTTGTCTTGCACGAGCCCATTGGTGAGTGGAGCTCCACCCTCAATATTTCCAATGGCCTTCTGGGGCTGACCTCATCGCGCGACATTCTCGAGGCCACGGCAAAGGGCAAGGGCCCCGAGCGGCTTCTTGTTGCGCTTGGCTATTCGGGCTGGTCAGCCGGCCAACTCGATGCCGAGCTGGCCTCGAACTCTTGGCTCACCGTACCCATGCACGACACGGCCTGGATCTTCGAGACCCAACCCGAGGAGCGCCTGGGGGCAGCCTTCCGAATCCTGGGTGTCGACCCATTGAATCTCTCGGGGGCCGTTGGCCACGCTTGATCACCAGGCCGCCACCTGGCTGGCCTTCGACTTTGGTGAGAAACGAATTGGAGTGGCCATTGGCAATACCCTCACTGGGGGTGCCCGGCCTCTCTGCACCCTGAGTGCCAACCCCGTGGCCGAGCGCTTCGCTCGCATTGCCGGACTCATCAAAGAGTGGCAGCCGCAGTCTCTATTGGTTGGGCTCCCAGTCCATCCGGATGGCTCGAGCCATCCATTTGCCCAGCGATGCCAACGATTCGCCAACCAGCTCTCGGGTCGATTTGGGCTGCCGGTGCAACTCGAAGATGAGCGATACACTTCGGCCTTGGCACCCGAGCGCGATGAGGTCGATGCCCAGGCCGCCGCCATTTTGTTGCAAGGTTTTTTGCAAGGCTTAGAAAATGCCAAGGTCCATACAGCTCAACGCCAAGGGTGAACTGACCCATCTGCTCTCCACCGAGGGGCTGCCCAAGGCCATTTTGCTTCGCATCCTGGACCACGCGAAGGATTTTCTCGATGTGTCGAAGATGCAGGTTCGCAATACCGACCTGCTCGCTGGCAAGAGCATCTTCAACATCTTCTTTGAGAACTCCACGCGCACCCGAACCACTTTTGAGATTGCGGCCAAGAAGCTCTCGGCAGATATTGTCAATCTGAATGTGAATGCCTCGAGCACGGCCAAAGGCGAGTCCCTGCTCGACACCATCGACAATCTCGCCGCCATGCGAGCCGATATGTTTGTCGTCCGCCATGCGCAGAGCGGCGCCCCGTATCTGATTGCCAAACACATCAATCAGGTGGCCCCGCATATCCATGTCATGAATGCGGGCGATGGCCGGCATGCGCACCCCACGCAGGCCCTGCTCGATATGTTCACCATTCGTCACTACAAGGGCGACTTCACCCAACTGCGAGTGGCCATTGTCGGAGACCTGCTTCACTCGAGGGTGGCCCGCTCTGGCATTCACGCGCTCACCACCCTGGGGGTGCCCGATATTCGTGTGGTGGCGCCACTCACGCTTCTGCCCTCGGGCACAGCAGAGATGGGGGTGCGGGCCTTCACCAATCTCGATGAGGGCTTAGAGGATGTCGATGTGGTGATGATGCTTCGACTCCAGAACGAACGCATGCGCGGGGCCTTGCTGCCCAGCCCCCAGGAGTATTTCAAACACTATGGACTGACCGAGCAGCGATTGAAGCGCGCCAAGTCCGATGCAATCGTGATGCACCCGGGCCCAATGAACCGCGGTGTCGAGATTGATTCGGTGGTCGCGGATGGCGCCCAGTCGGTCATCCTCTCGCAGGTCACCTTCGGCATCGCAGTGCGCATGGCGGTCATGAGCACCCTCAACGGAGTGGCCGCATGAGTCACTTCAGCGCCACCTCTGTGCCCCACCTGCCACCTGTATTCCCCCGACTGGCCATCTGCGGGGCCCGCCTTATTGACCCCGCCACGGGCCTTGACGAGACCCGCGATGTCTTCATTGCCGATGGCAGCATCTTGGCGATTCTTCCCTGCGGTCAGAGCCCCGATGGCTTCAATGCCGATCGTGTGATTGATGCCAAGGGCCTGGTCTTGGCACCGGGCCTTGTTGATTTGTCTGCCCGCCTGCGCGAGCCGGGTTTTGAGTACATGGCCACACTCGAGTCCGAGATGAAGGCGGCCGTGGCCGGCGGTGTGACGCGCCTGGTCTGCCCCCCTGATACCGACCCACCCCTGGATGAGCCGGGCTTGGTTGAGATGCTCAAGCACCGTGCACGAAATCTCATGCAGGCCCATGTCCATCCCCTGGGGGCACTCACGGTGGGGCTTGCGGGCGAGCAACTCACAGAGATGGCCGAACTCACGGAAGCAGGCTGTGTCGGCTTCTCGCAATCGATTCGCTTTCCTCTGAAGGACACGCAAGTGCTTTTTAGGGCCATGCAGTATGCGAAGACCTTTGGTTACTCCATCTGGGCCGAGCCCAGAGACCCTTGGCTGGGCATCAGCGGTGTGGCCCATAGCGGGCCGATGGCGGGGCGTCTTGGCCTGCCGGGCATCCCTGCCGCGGCCGAGACTCTTCGGCTCCTCACTCTGTTTGAATTGGTTCGAATGACAAGCGTGCGTCTTCATGTCTGCCGTGTGTCGTCGGCGGCCGGCGTGGAACTGATTCGCAAGGCCAAGGCCGAGGGGCTGCCGGTAACAGCCGACGTTGCCGTGCATCACCTTCACCTCACCGATGTCGATATTGGCGATTACGACAGCAATCTGCGGGTCGATCCGCCCTTTCGAGGCCAGCGAGACCGAGAGGCACTGCGCAAGGGGCTTGTCGATGGAACGATTGATGCCATCTGCTCCGACCACGCGCCAGTGGACGATGACTCCAAGCAACTGCCTTTTGGAGAGGCCGAGCCTGGGGTGATTGGGCTGGAACT
This sequence comes from Betaproteobacteria bacterium, assembly GCA_016868255.1. Classification (GTDB taxonomy): domain Bacteria; phylum Pseudomonadota; class Gammaproteobacteria; order Burkholderiales; family Burkholderiaceae_A; genus Hahnella. The sequence continues at coordinate 7,471 of VGHN01000020.1, read as the reverse complement.
CTTGTTGCCGCTTTCTCTGAAATGGGCTTCGCAAGACAAGGTGGGACTCGGCCATGTGCTCTCGCTGCTCACCCACCGACCTGCGGCCATTCTCTCTCGTGAGGCTGGTGGCATTCGCGTGGGCGGTCAGGCAGATCTCTGCCTATTCGATCCGCAGTCTCCATGGGTGGTCACCACCGACACCCTCTTCTCGCAGGGGCGCAACACACCCTTCATTGGCCATGAGCTTGAGGGCCGTGTGGTGGCCACCATGGTCGATGGCCGCTGCGTCTTTAACCGCATGGGCTTTTAATCCGATCGGTGCGTCGTTCGCTTCGACTGGGCTGGCGACTTCTGGCCCTCTTCATCTGGCTGTTTCTTGGGCTCCTCTGGTTGGCGAGTGGCTACCGGTTTCTGGGCCGATCGGCGCGCCATGTCAGCACACGGGTGTTCGCAAATGGGGTGCTCTTTTTTTGCGGGGTCTCGCGACAACCGAACAATTTGGGGGCTGCGGTCGAGGCATCTGGGAGCGCCACAGCCGAGCGTGATGTGCCGGCGGGCTTGGTGGCCTGCAACCACATCTCATGGATCGACATCTTCGTGATTCAGGCCCACTGGCCTTGCATATTCATTGCGAAGTCGGAAATTCGAGCATGGCCTCTGGTGGGGTGGCTGGTGGCCGGCTCGGGAACGATTTTTATTGAGCGTGGAAATCGCCGAGCCGTTCCGGGCGTCATCGAGCAGGCGCAGCGGTATTTCTCCAAGGGAGAGCGGGTGGCTTTCTTCCCAGAGGGCACCACCTCGGATGGCACAGAGGTATTGCCGTTTCACGCGAGCCTTTTCTCCATGATTGAGACCGCACCGCAGACACCGCTTACACTCATGGCGATTCGATACAAAGAGCGCGGCCAGCCCACCAAGGCCACTGCCTATATCGATGAGATGACCCTCTGGGAGTCGATGGTTCGAATCATGTCGAGCGAGGGATTGTCGGTGGAGTGTTTAGTGAGGCCCTTTTCGATCGCCTCGGATTCACTGGCGATACACGATCGTCGGACACTGGCCAACGAGAGCAGGCAAAAGATTATTCAATTGCTGCAGGCTTAGCAGTTCTAGGCCCAGAGAGACGGCGGGCGCCCCGACTGGGAATGCATGTTCAAGCGGGTGGACGTCTAGTCGACTGCGACCTGTTGGAAGATGGCGCGGTCTTCGAGACGCACCGCAGAGAGGTACCCCCCCCAGACGCAGCCGGAATCGAGCCCAATTAGATTTGGCCGCATCATGAGCCCAAGGGTGGACCAGTGCCCAAAGACAACGGTTTGACGCGATGTCTTTCGGCCAGGGACATCGAACCAGGCAGTGAGATTCTCGGGCGCCTCGCCCGGAGAGAGTTTGCATTTGAAGTCCAGGGACTTCTGGTCTGGGCGAAGAAACCGCACCCTGCAGAGCACATTGAGAATTGCACGCAGCCTCTGGCTTCCGCGCAGGCTGTCTCGCCAGTGGCCGGGGGAGTTACCAAACATCTCATTGAGGAAGTCTTGCCAGTGAATACTGCGCAGGCGGCGTTCAACCTCCTGGGCAAGTGACGAGGTCTGCGCGGCAGTCCAACCCGGCATTACACCGGCATGGACCATCAGCGTATTGCCCTCGGCATGGGCCAGTGGTTGATGGCGAAGCCATTCGATGAGCGATTTGGCCTCGCGGTGATTGAGTACATCCCAGACCGTATCGGAGGCCGATGCCTTGCGGGCACCACAGGCCACGGCGAGCAGGTGGATATCGTGATTACCAAGCACAGAGACCGCATGACTTCCAGCGGCTCGAATGAGCATAAGGACATCGGCCGATCGGGGTCCGCGATTGACCAAATCGCCCACGAACCAGAGGCGGTCGGCACGTGGCCGTATTCGAATTCTCTGAACGAGGGCCTCAAGACTGCTCGCACAGCCTTGAACATCGCCGATTGCGTAGGTGGCCATAATGGAATCGTAGAATACTTCTGAGCTGCCCACACAACTATTCCCGCATGAACGCACATCCCCCCGCTTCCATTTTTAAGGCCTATGACATTCGAGGCGTGGTCGATGACACGCTCACCGAGTCGGGTGTTGTTCAGATTGGCCAGGCCCTGGGGCAAATGATCGTGGCCGAGGGCATGGCCCGATGCGTGGTGGGTCGGGATGGTCGTCTCTCCGGTGAGCGGCTTCTGGCTGCCCTGAGCAAGGGCCTGATGTCCGCTGGTGTCGATGTAATTGACATCGGTATGGTTCCCACACCGGTGGTGTATTTCGCGACCCATCTGCTGGGGACCGGCACTGGTGTGGCCATTACGGGCAGCCACAATCCACCGGAGTACAACGGATTGAAGATGATGGTCGGTGGCCGGACCTTGGCGGGTGAAGAGATTCAGGCCCTCCACCAGAAGATTGTCTCTGGCGAGGTAGCCTCTTATGTGTCGATTTCGCCCCGTCAGGGGCAGATGGGTTTTCGCGATGTCCGCTCGGACTACATCGGCCGGATTGCGAGTGATGTGAAACTCAAGCGGCCCATGCGCGTGGCAATGGATGCGGGAAATGGTGTGGCGGGTGAGTTGGGCCCCGCCGTGATGAAGGCACTGGGCTGTGATGTCACCGAACTCTATTGCGAGATCGACGGCAATTTCCCCAACCACCATCCCGACCCAGCAGACCCCCACAACCTTGAGGCGCTCATGGCCGAGTTGGCCAAGGGCGGGTTCGATATGGGGCTGGCCTTCGATGGCGATGGCGATCGACTCGGTGTGGTGACCGCCAACGGAAAAATTATCTGGCCCGATCGGCAGCTCATGCTCTATGCCGCCAATGTGCTTCAGGCCCAACCCGGCAGTGAAATCATCTATGACGTGAAGTGCTCAAGGCTTCTGACCCAGTGGATTGAGAAGCACGGTGGCAGGCCGCTGATGTGGCGCACGGGCCACTCTTTAATCAAGTCCAAGCTCAAGGAGACACAGGCGCCACTGGCCGGAGAGATGAGTGGCCATGTATTTTTCAATGACCGCTGGTATGGCTTCGATGATGGCATTTACACTGCGGCCCGATTGCTCGAGATCTTAAGCGAAGTGAGTTTGCCTTCGACGCCTTCGATGGTCTTTGAGGCATTGCCCGAGGCCCACTCCACACCAGAGTTGCAGGTGAAGACGGCCGATGGAGAAAATCACGCAGCCGTGGCGCGAATGGTCAAAGAGGCTGTCTTTCCAACGGCCCGCTCACGAATCACCATCGATGGCATTCGGGTGGAGTACGACGATGGGTTCGGATTGGCTCGCCCATCGAACACCACACCGGTGGTGGTGCTGCGATTCGAGGCCGACACACCGGCTGCGCTCGCGCGCATTCAGGCGGAGTTTCGCAGCGCCATTTCGAAAGTGCTCCCCAATGCCCGTCTGCCCTTCTAGCCGAGTGCATCGGCTTGCATAGGGCCATCTACACGGCCGTTCTAATAGCGGCCATGCCCCTGCTTGCGGTTTATCTGCTCTGGCGCAGCATTCGACAGCCAAGTTATTGCAGCGGCTGGGGGCAGCGCTTTCTGGGCTGGGCGCCCCTTCATCACTCTCGCTTGAACGGAAGTGGCCGACGGCTCTGGGTTCATGCGGTCTCGGTGGGAGAGACACGGGCTGCCGAGCCCCTGATTCGAATGTGGTTGGCGCAGGCCAATGCAGACGATCAACTTATTCTTACGCACACCACCCCGACCGGCATGGAGACGGGCTGCAGCCTTTTTTCGGATCTACCTCCCGGGCGCTGGGTTCAAGGCTTTCTGCCCTATGACCTGCCATGGGCCAATGCGGCGTTCTTTCGCTGGGCGCGCCCCTCGGTGGGCTTGCTCATGGAGACCGAGCTCTGGCCCAACCTTCTCTCCCAGGCCAAGGATGCGGGCATTCCCATGGTCTTGGCCAACGCACGACTCTCCGAACGATCGCTTCGGAAGTTTCTTCGCCTTCGGGGGCTGGCCCAGCCGGCCCTGGACTCCCTGGACCTTCTTCTGCCGCAGACACAGGCCGATTCCGGTCGATTTGCCGCTGCAGGATTCTCGGGTCGACAGTCCATTACGGGCAATCTGAAGTTCGATGTGATTGCGCCGGGCGCACTTCTGAAACTGGGAAACGGGTGGCGATCGAGTTGGCCACATGCATCTGTTCTGCTGGCCGCAAGCACGCGCGATGACGAAGAGGCGATGATTCTCGAGGCCTGGCGCAATCGCCCAGCGGCTCTGGCGAAGGCATTGCTTCTGCTCGTGCCGCGGCATCCCCAGCGATTTGAGCGAGTGGTGGACTTGGCCGTGCGGGCCCAGTTGAAGGTGGCCTGCCGCAGCAAGACTACGCAACTGGATGCCGACACGGATTGTTGGATTGGAGACTCGCTGGGCGAGATGGCCGCTTATATCGCCGCGAGTGACCTCGCCCTGATGGGCGGCAGCCTTATTGCCGGTGGCGGCCAGAACCCCATCGAGGTCTGCGCCCAGGGCCGGCCCGTTTTCTTCGGGCCCCATATGTTCAATTTTCAGGCCATCGCCCGCGACCTTATTCGCGCAGGCGCGGGCTGCGAGGTGGCATCGGCCGAGGATTGGCTTGCTGCAGCGGCCAAGCTTCTAGAAAACGCTCCTGACTTTGAGGCGGCCCAAGGGGCTGCCAGGTCTTATGTTGCGAGCCATCAGGGCTCGAGTGAGCGAACCCACCAGGCCCTCTGGCAGCGCTACTTCAGTTCTTCTTCGGGGCCTGCCCCAGAATCAGTCCGCTGACGACATCGACATCGTCGGGGTTGAGCGCGGCCACCGCGGCCTTGAGTCGAAGGCCCGCCAGAAGGGTATCGGTTCGCGCCTTGGAGAGGTCTCGTTGGGCGGCAAAGAGCTGCTGCTGGGCATTGAGCACATCGATATTGATGCGAACGCCCACCTGGTAACCGAGCTGGTTGGACTCGAGGGCCAATCGGCTTGATTTCTCGGCCGCTTCGAGTGCGGTGATTTGGGCAAGACCAGCCACCACATTGAGATAGGCCTCGCGCGCACCCTGTTCGGCATTCAATCGCGCCGCTTGGAGGCGGTGCTGGAATTCATCGCGGGTGGCGGCCGCCTCCCGAATTTGCGAGATGTTGAGGCCGCCGGCGAAGATGGGAACAGTGACGTTGAGGCCAACGTAATCCGTTTCAAATTCGCCTGAGACCGTTGGCGTCTCTTTGGCCCAAGTTCTGCGGGCCACCACGTCGACGGTGGGCAGGTTATTGAAGACCTGCTTGGTTAACTCCATTCGATTTCTTTCGGCGTCGGCAAAGGCCTTGCGAACCTCGAAGCCGCTCTCTCGGGCCTGGTTCACCCATTCATCGGCCACCATCGGCATGGGCGAGGGAATGCTCACACCGGCCTTGAACCCCGGAAGGGCCTCTGGGGTGGGTTGACCGGTGAGGATGGAGAGTGCCTGGCGTTTGATGTTTAGCGTGTTGCGGGCACGAATCTCGGAGGCGGTGATGAGATCGAAGCGGGCCTGGGCCTCCTGCTGGTCGGTGACGGTGGCTGTGCCCACCTCGAAGCTGCGTTTGGCGGCCTCGAGCTGCTCACCAATGGCCTTCTTTTCAGCCAGGGTGGTGGCCAGTGCATCTTGGGAATTGAGGACCTCGAAATAGGCCGAGACCAGTCGGAGCATGGCCTCTTGCCGGGCCACACCAAAGCCTGCCTCGGCCCCGGCGGCCGACTGAAAGCCCTGCTGGGCGGCACGAATGGCGGCCAAATCGAAGATGGGTTGGGTGGCGGTGATGCTGTAGGAGCGGTTATCGATCGTGCTTTTCACCCATGCTGCATTGTTCGTTTTTGTTCTGTAACTGCGCCCATCGTCATAGGCGCCCACCACCGTGGGCAACACACCCGCAATGCCCTGAAACTTCTTCTCCACACCGGCATCTCTTGATTTGATGGCGGCAAGGTAGCTGGGGTCGTGGGTCATGGCCCGAGACAGCGCCTCCGAGAGGCTCATGGCCTGGGCATTCCCGGCAATACCAAACGCCAATGCGACTAGAGAGGGGAGCAGTCGAGGCAGAGGACAGGGCCCACGGCGATCAAGTAAAAAGGGCTGGCTGGGCTGGGTGTCGACTGATTGTGGCGACGAGATCGAAGTGACTCTGGTGCATGGGGGGCGATGCAAATGGGGCACGGCGTGAACCTCTAATGGATGCGGCTGTTTAGGAGCGGAAACTAAAAACGAAAACGACTCATGGGTGGAATGTTGTCAAGCATGGGGATCAGGGTCTCGAAGAGTCCCTCTTCAACAAACCCTTCGGGCCGGCGCTCAATTCGCATGGCACGCATGACCGGGGCCTCTCCAATAATGGCGATGAGTCGCCCACCGGTCTTGAGCAGCGCACGCAGGGGGTCCGGCAAGAAGGGCAGGCCACCCGAGACCAAGACGGCATCGAACTGGCGATTGGACCAGCCATCGAGGCTGAGGCCATCGCCCTGATTAACGGTGACGTTCCGAATGCCCGCCTGCTGCAGGTTGTCTTGTGCGAGTTTGATGAGGCCGGGTCGAATCTCGATGGTGGTGACTTGCTGGGCCTGGGTGGAGAGGAGCGCGGCCATGTGGCCGGAGCCCGTTCCAATCTCGAGCACCTGGTCTGTGGGCTGTAGATCGAGTTCCTGAAGAAGGCGCGCCTCGAGTTTGGGTGCCAGCATCACCTGACCCTCGGGCAGAGGAATCTCGCTGTCAACGAAAGCCAGGGTGCGTCGGCCCGGGGGAACAAAGTCCTCTCGATGAATGGTCTGAAGACTCTGAAGCACGAGCGGATCGAGCACATCCCAAGGCCGGATTTGCTGCTCAATCATGTTGAATCGCGCCCGCTCTTTTGCTGGATCCACCAAGGAAGATGCGTTGCTGGCCATGCCTATAGCTCCGTGAACGTTTAAACCTCTTATTATGCTCGGTAATGGATGACATTTTGACGGTATTGCGCGCCATGCCTGACGAGGCCAAGGCGCTGGTGATGGGCTTGGTCGAGGGCATCACCGAATTTCTTCCCATCTCATCAACGGGTCATTTGATTCTCACTGGCTGGGCCCTGGGTTTTGATGACGAGCGGGCCAAAGCCTTTGACATTGCGATTCAGACGGGCGCCGTGCTCTCGATTGTCTGGCTCTATCGCGATCGATTCTTGATGGCTTTTCAAGGCTGGCCCTTTCAATCTGGCCGTCCCACGCAGACGGAGTCTGGTGAGCTTACAAGCCCTGCGCACCCACTCTTCTTGCACCTTCTCATCGCATTTTTGCCCTCGGCGATTCTGGGCCTGCTCTTTGCGGGCTTCGTTAAGGCCCATCTGTTCGCGCCCGTGCCCGTGGCCATGGCTCTCATCGTGGGCGGGATAGTGATCCTCTGGGTGGAGGCCTGGCAGGCCCGGCACCCAGAGTGCATCAGGGTTCAGTGCATAGAGGAGATGACGAGTCGAGACGCATTGAAGATCGGGCTTGCGCAGGC
>VGHN01000019.1 GCA_016868255.1 Betaproteobacteria bacterium | reverse complement strand
CGGGGATGCCCAGACCGCTGGGGTCGAACTTGGTCAGTCCCTGTCGTAAGCTCGTCAAACTGAGTGTGGCCATGCCTTGCTTTCCAAAAAAACCAAATGAATTCATGCACTTAGAAATTCAACGCCGGGGCGCTTCAAGGGGGTAGAAGCAACCCCTGTGCCACGCCCCAACGAGCGGCAAGCGAATCGGGTGGTCTGGGGATTGCTTCTATTGCGGTACCGGAAACAACCAACCGATGCCCATCTATGAATCCAGCCCTTGATTCGGTTTTCTCAACCCTGTCGGCCACCGAGCCCAAAGAGCCTGCGAGCAAGCCCCAGGCCGATTCGGCAGTCGATGACGGTCTTTTTCGAGAGGCCATGGCCCAGGCGCGCGAGCGCCACCGAATGGAACGGGAGCGGCAAGACCTTGCCGCCCAGCAACAGCGCGCGCACGAGCGCCGCACCCAAGAGCAGCGTTCGGAAGATGCGCGTCAAGCCGATGAGAAGACTCCGGAGGCGACTGCCCGCACTCGAAATCCATCGCGGGGAGCGACCGCCCCCGTCCACCGTCGCCCAAGTCATTTGGTGGATCGATTCTTTAATCGGGCCAATGCCGCCGGTGAGCTCTTGAGCGCAGCGGAGCAACCTCACGTACGAGAGATTGTTCTGGGCAAGGGCACCGTGGTGCGGGTCTTTGGCCCCACCCCAACGGATGCAGAGTTGGCCGCCTTGGCCCGGGCCAGCGGAATGGGCGAAGTGGCATTGGCGAGACTTCAATTAGAGGAAGTAGGTGCGGGGGGCACCGAGGGGGACTTGACCGCGACCGACCCGGATACGCTATTGAATGGGGTCAACGCATCAACCTCGCAGGAATCGCTCAATCCCCTGGCGCTGAACGCCGAGTTGGCGGTGCCTGGGGAATCCGATCTGATCGGAGGGGCATCGATTGGCCTTGAGCACTCCAAAGGCATTGATCCCAATACCCTCTTTACAAATGGAGTCGATGGGCCATCAGCCCTCGAAGTTCTCGGGGCGCCAGCGGCCCTGGGAACGCTTGATTCAGCCGATGAGGCCCTTTTGCGCCTGGGCTTCTCGAGCCAATCGATTGAGCAGTGGTGGTCGGCCGAGCCCGTTCGGGCCCGAGTGCCAATGTCCGAGGGGCTTCTTGCTGCACTGGCCTCCCGATTCGAGGCCAGCGGGGATTCGGCCGCAATCGGCCCCGATGACGAGGCGGGAGCTTCGCCAGGACTGGGGTCGGCCTTAAAAGAATTGGGGGTGAGGGTCGATCCCTTGGTTATGCGTGGCGTTGTTTTTGAACGGATGGCGGAGATTCAGCGCCAGCCCAGCACCGCCGAGCGCCTGGCGAGCATGCAGGCCGCAGACCTCGGCGCCCAGGGCCTGGAGGCCGAGTCCATCGAGGACCTTGGGGCAACGCGACCGGGATCTGGCTCTGGTTCTGGTCTTGCCCAAGGAGCGGCGTCGGGTTCGGGTGGCAACACCGCATCGGGTGGGTCTGCAGGATCTTGGGGCGGGTCGGATGGGTCGGGCCGCCAGACCGGCCAACAGCTGTCCCAGCAATTTACTCAGCGCTTTGCAGAGCTGGTAAGCCAGCGTCTGGTTCAACAAATTCAAAATGGCCATTGGAAGGTCCATATGAACATTCACCCCGAGGGCCTGGGGGAACTGCAGATTGAGCTGGATTGGCGGGGCGGTGAGCTCGAGGCCTCCTTCCGGGCCAGCCAGGCGGGAACCAGGGAGCTTCTCGCCGACCAACTCCCTCGCCTAAAGGAGGCGCTAGAGAAGGCTGGCACAGAGGTTGCTTCGATGACCGTGGGTGACCAGTCTCGTCAAAAAAATGGCGATCAGGCGGGGCACAATCGGAATCGTGGTCAGCAACCCGCGGCCGAAACCGGCGGTGACACCCAGGCAGTTGGGGGAATAGAGGCCTTGAGTTCGGGCCCAACGCCCCTGGATGGAAGATTGAATGTCCTGGTGTAACCGTTGCAGAAACAACTGAGAAGGAATTGAGATGGCAGACGAACAAGAGCAAGTCGAAGGCGGAAAGAAAAAATCGCCTCTAAAACTAATCCTACTGATCGTGGGACTCATTGTGCTGCTCGCAGTCACGGTGGTGGCCACCCTGGCCGCCACAGGCTTTTTTAGCCAGCCCGACCCGAATTCGGTCGAGGAGCTGCTCAAGAAGGCGGAGGCCGAGAAGGCCGAAGCCGATAAAGCCAAAGAGGGTGAGGGTGGCGATGGACAGCCCAAGCTTGGCCCAGATGGTAAGCCCCTGCCCAACTACAAAGAGGCGCCCCAGGGCCCCGAGAAGGTCACCAAGAATGCAGCCGACGTCAAGAAGTTCGAGAGTCGCTACAAGGAGATGGGTCGCCCACTTCTTGCCAACCTCTCAGGTTCGCGCAAGGTGATGCAGGTCACGGTGGCCATCATGACCCATTACGATGACAACGTTTTAAAGAATATTGAAAAGCATGATTTTGCCCTTCGAATGGCCGCGCTCGATGTCATGCGCCAGGTCTCGGAGGCCGAGGTGGACAAGCCCACGTTCCGCATTGAGTTGGCCGAGAAGCTTCGTCTGGCGATGAATGCGGTCTTGGAGCGCTACGAAGACTTTGGTGGCATTGAGCAGGTTCTCTTCACTGAGTTTGTCATCCAATAACTTCAACGGACCAAGGAAACCATCAACATGGCCGGCGCCACAAGCCTACTGAGCGAAGAGGAACTCGCCGCCCTGCAGGAGGGCCTTGCAGACGGCTCGATTCCTGCCGAGACGGGCTACAACAATCGGATTCGTGTGCGCAAGCACGACCTTGCCAGCGAGGACAGCTCGCTGGGGATTAATGTTGGCGCCATTGAGATGATCAATGAGCGATTCTTGCGGCTCTTTCGCCTTGGTCTGGTGGAGGTACTTCGCTCGACCCCTAAGATCACGCCACTCAAGGCCGAGATTGTTCGATACGGGGATTACCTCAAGACACTCAAGGCCCCCCTCTCGGTCAACATGATTCGCGTGGACCCACTCCGCGGCAATTCACTCGTGGTCATTGAGCCCAATGTCATTTTCGCCTCACTCGATGTCTTTTTCGGTGGATTTGGGACCGGTCGCAAGGGCGGGCCTCTGCCCCCCACACGGCTCTTCACGCCCACTGAAATCCGAGTCATCAGTATTGTTCTCGATGTCTTCTTTAAGTCTTTGAAGGAGGCCTGGTCCCCCCTGCTCAAGCTCGATGTGAGCATGGTGAGCTCCGAGATCAACCCCCAGTTTGCGCAAATCGCCGATGAAAATGACCTGGTGATCCTCAGCCGCTTTGATGTCGAGAGCCCCGAAGGGGACTCATTCATTGATTTGGTCTATCCCTATGCCTCTCTCAAGCCCATGCGCGATGTTCTGCGCAGCCGGGTTCAGACGGCCGATGGAAATGAGTTGACCGAGCGCCACTGGCGAGAGGCGCTTCGCGAGGCCACGTTCGAGGCCCAGTTGGAGTTGCAGACCTTCCTGGGTCAGATCCCAACCAATCTCCACACCCTTCGCAATCTCAAGGTGGGGGATTTGCTCTACTTCAAGAAGCCCGATGCGGCGCAGGTTCGCATCTCGAGTATTGGAGCCTACGAGGCCGATGTGGGAGTGCAAGACAACCAGATGGCCATTCAGATTCGCAGTTCACTCGATGTAACCGGTAAGACCAGACAGGACTAAGCCATGGAAAACGCAACCGAAGATCAAGAACGCGACGTGCTCGAGGGCGAGAACGTCACTGGCGAGAATGCGCAGATTGACCCTGAGGTCCTGCAGAACATTCCTGTCACCATCTCTATTGAAGTGGGCCGCGCATCGCTCAAGATCCGCGATCTCCTTCGTCTGAGCCAGGGCAGCGTGGTCGAACTCGATCGCCTCGCTGGAGAACCCCTGGATTTGCTCGTCAACCAGACTGTGGTTGCCCAGGGCGAAATTGTGTTGGTCAATGATCGCTACGGCATCCGACTCACCCGTGTGGTGCCTGCGGCAGAGCGACTCAAACAGGTTTAATGCATCGTGACCAACGGACTGGCCAACAGCCTCGACTGGGTCTCAATGATCAGCAGCTTCCTGCTGGTCATTGGCCTGCTGGCTGTGGTCCTGCATCTCCTTAGGCGTTTTCAGCCCGGCGGGCTGGCCACCGGCCGTCAGATTCAGTTGCTTGAATCCCTTGGCACCGGTGCACGCCAGAAGGTTGTGCTGGTTCGTGTTCGCGACAAAGATTTGCTCCTCGGTGTCTCTGTGAATCAGATCAACACCCTGGCGGAGTGGCCGGCTTCTGAGTCCTCGGGGCAGGGCGCGTCCATCGCCTCGCTGCGGCCGGTCGGGGTCTCGCCGGCCATCATGCCCGCTGCCCAGGCTCTGAGCCGTTTCTTCAAGAAGAAGTAGGGCCCCAATAATGTCTCGCTTTTTCCCCTTGCGCCTTCCAGAGGCGGCGCCTCAGCGGCTGCTTTTACTGGGCTTACTCTTTATTGCAATGGCTTTGCCTGTTGCTGCTCAGGCGCAGGGCTTGCCCGCTGTCACTGTTCAGGGCTCTCGCTATAGCCTCACACTGGAGTTGTTGGGCCTCATCACGGCGCTCACGTTGTTGCCCTCGATGTTGCTCATGATGACCTCCTTCATTCGCATCATCATCGTCATGTCGCTTCTGCGTCAGGCCCTGGGCACGGCCCAGACGCCACCCAACCAGGTGCTGGTGGGGCTGGCACTCTTTCTTACTCTTTTCATCATGGCGCCGGTGCTCACGCAGGTCTACGAGACCGCGCTGCTTCCCTACTTCAACCAAGAAATTACCTTTACAGCCGCCCTGGCCAACGCCGAGGCGCCAATTCGTGCCTTTATGCTGGCCCAGACCCGCGAAGACGACATTGCCGCCTTCGCTGAGATTTCACGTCAACCCGCGCTTGAGAGCCCAGAGTCGGTGGCCTTCACCACCCTGATGCCCGCCTTTATTACCTCCGAATTGAAGAGTGCTTTCACGATCGGGTTTCTGATCTATATCCCCTTTGTGGTCATCGACCTGATTGTGGCCAGCGTGCTGATGTCGATGGGCATGATGATGCTCTCGCCAATGATGATCTCGATGCCCTTCAAGCTCATGCTCTTTGTGCTGGTCGATGGATGGACCCTGATCATGGGCTCCCTGGCTGCCAGTTTTGTGACACCCACCATTCCATAGGCCCCGGCATAGTCCTTGCTAACCACGTTGTGATCTCCCACTTTTAAGAGAGTTGACAACGTATGGACACCGCTGCGGTTGTGGATTTGGCCCGCGAGGCCTTGATGCTCACCATGTTGGTCTCATTGCCCCTCTTGGCCATTGCCCTGGGTGTGGGCTTATTGATTGGTGTCTTTCAGGCCGCCACCTCCATTAACGAGATGACCCTGAGTTTCATTCCCAAACTCGTGGCGATCGGCCTGGCCATGGCCATCTTTGGTGGCTGGCAGATCAACCTGATCGTTGAATTCACCCGCTCGATCTTTCAGCGGATTCCGGGGCTCTTCGTTTAAGACGAATCACATCGCCCGAGACAGAGCCGACCCATGGTGACCTTTCTTGCGGCCGACATCGTCGAGCGACTGCTCACAATGCTCTGGCCCATGGCCCGCATCTCGGCGCTGCTGCTCATCGCACCGGTGCTCTCGCTCGATGCCGTGACCGTCCGAATTCGGATTGTTTTCGCATTTGTGCTGACGCTCTTCATCTACCCACTGTTCGACTGGCCGGTGATTGACCCCACCACGGCGCCAGGCCTGGTGGAACTCGCCAATCAAATCACCATCGGCATTCTGATGGGACTGATTCTTCAGGTGGTGCTTGCGGCAGTGGCCACTGGCGGCCAGGCCATTGCCGGTTCCATGGGCCTCTCAATGGCCAACATGATGGACCCCAACCTGGGCAACGTGCCCGTTCTGTCCTCGTTCTTGGTCATTCTTGCGAGCCTCATCTTTCTTGGCCTGGGCGGTCATGTGATGCTGCTCGAACTGCTCATCCAGAGCTTCGAGATGATTCCCATTGGAAAGGGACTGCTGAGTCTCAATGCAATTGGTCAGCTGCTCGCCTGGTCTTCGATGATGTTTCTTGGGGCCGTTCTGCTGGCCCTGCCGCTTCTGGTGATTCTTTTGGCGGTGAACCTGGGCCTGGGCGTGGTGGTGCGGGCTGCGCCGACCCTGAATATTTTTGCGGTTGGCTTTCCTGCCATGATCCTCGCTGGCATGGCCATGCTCTACATTCTGATGGGCGCGGTGGGCGGTCGCCTGCAGTGGCTTTGGCAGGCGGCATTTACGCAGCTGCGAACGATTATTGGCCTGGAATAAACGGTTATGCCAGAACAAGATTCCGACCTAGAACGCACCGAGGAACCCACCTCTAGGCGCCTAGAAAAGGCGCGGGAGGATGGTCAGATTGCGCAGTCTAAGGAGCTGCCCTCTGCTGTGGTGGTGGTCTCATCGGTGGCGCTCTTGTTCGTGGCGGGGGCCTGGTTTTATGACAAGGTGCACCTGCTATTTGCGTCGGGGTTTCAGCTCGACACCCGCGCCCTGGATACCCCGCATCTGCTCCCCACACTGTTTGCCAAGTACGCGGTCGATGCCTTTCTTATCGTCTTGCCGATCTTCTTGTTGACTCTGGTTGCTGCGGTGATTGGCTCGAGTGCCACGGGGGGCTTCAATTTTTCCTGGAAGGCCGCTGCGCCGAAACCCAACAAGCTCAATCCCATCAGCGGCATCAAGCGAATGTTCAGCCTCAATGCTCTGGTGGAGTTGGGAAAGGCCGTTCTGAAGTTTGTCTTGGTGGTGGGGGCCTTGGTGCTGGTGATGGTGCAGCAGATGCCCGATTACATGAAGCTCTCGAGCATGTCGTTTGAGCCGGCCATGGGCCTGGCGGGTGAACTCATTGGCACACTCTTTCTTGTGGTGGCCTGCAGCCTGATCATCATTGCGCTCATCGATGTTCCCTTTCAGCGGCATCAGTTTTGGGAACGCATGCGCATGACCAAGCAAGAAGTCAAAGACGAAATGAAAGACATCGAGGGCCGCCCCGAGGTGAAGGCCCAGATTCGTCGTCGACAGCGAGAGATGGCCGCGGGTCGAATGATGCAAAACGTGAAAGATGCCGATGTTGTGGTGACCAACCCCGAGCACTTCTCGGTGGCGCTGGCCTATGACCCCGCGGGGGATGGTGCGCCGGTGGTGGTGGCCATGGGGGTCGATCACATGGCATTTCAGATTCGTGAAGAGGCCAAGAAACACGGGGTGCAGATTTTCTCCGCACCGCCCCTGGCCCGTGCCCTCTATTTCACCTCGGAGCTCGATCGCCCCATTCATCAAGAGCTTTACTATGCGGTGGCGCAGGTCATTGCCTACGTCTTTAACTTAAACTCAGCACGTCGGGATGGAACCATGCCTGCTGTGCCCAAACCGACTGTGCCCAAGTCGATGCAATTTGATACCAACGGCAAGCCCACCAATCCTGAATAGACATGTCGAGCCCAGTCCCCCCTCCCGCCGAAGGCGAAGAACTGATCCAGGCCGCTGAGATATTTGTTCGTGCCTTGGACAAGGCCCGTTACGACCGAGTGGTTCGCGGGCTACTCGAGGAAAAACTCACTGCGGTGCTGGTCTCGGATTGCGATGCCTTGCTCGACCACTATGGCCGGATGTTGGCCGATGGCCTGCGAAAGGCCGGCGGCATCTCGGTGGAAGTCTATTTCCCGAACAGCACCGAGGCCGTTCTGGCCCGCTTCAATCGAATTCTGGCCGATCTCACTGTGGCCGAGGCGATACAGACCGAGGGTTCCTCTGCCCCGAATCGATTGCTACTGGTCTACGACGGCAAGGCCACCGGTGTGAAGGAGATTCAACTCCTCGCTCGGCTGCTTAAAGATTTCCCTGGCGCCAACACGCGGGTGGTTTTGCTCTTGCACAACACGGGGGAAGAGGCAGAGAAGAAGGTCGAGGCATTTGGCAAGCGCGCCCTTCGTTGGGACATTGAGCGGCCAAGTTCGGAGGAGGCCCGTCTTCTTCTCGAGCAGGCCAAGATTCAAGGCATGGCCCCCGAGGTCCAGGCCCTTTTAGATGCCACTGGAGTTCAAGGTTTCGAGGCTGCCCTGGCACTTCGTACCGGCCTGCGAGCCCTGGCCATGGCCGATGAGGCCCTGGGTGAGGCCCCCGAATCCACGCCCGAGAAGAAGTCTGCTTCAAAAAAGCCACTGGCTGCTGTCGCTGCTGGCTTTGGTGCCGTGATGGAGCGTGCTGCGGCCTCACAGGCCAAACAAGATGGTCGTGAACCCAAGATGAGCAGCGATGGTTTTTCGCTCGGTGCTCAGGAGGGCATTCAGTCGGCCACGGGTTCTTTGGCCGCAGGCCGTCTCTCCGACTCGACACCAGCCAAGAAGGGACTCCCAGGAATACTGGTGGTGGGCTTTGCCGCATTGGCGGCCTCCGCGGGCATTACCCTCTGGCAGCATGCCCCCTGGTCGGGCTCGGAGCCAACACCGACGCCATCCGCTCCAGTTGCTGTTGTAACCCCTCAAGATTCGGCTGCATCCGCGGATACCAAGGCGCAATCCGACAAAGACGACGCGCCGGCCGATCTCGATAAAAAAGCCGAGGCCCTTAAAGGGGAAGCCACAAAAAGTGAGCCCGCTGCCGTTGGGAAGCGAGATGACACGAAGTCACGGGTGATCGGCCCCGTTCCGGAGCGACTCACCGAACCTGAACTCAAACAGCAGGCCATGCTAACCGAGCGTGAGAAGGCGGCCTCTGCAAAAGAGAAGGCTGCCCAGGAGAAGGCGGCCAAAGGAAAGGCAGAAAAGTCAGCGGCGGAGAAGGGCTCAAAGGGAACCACTATCGCGTCTTCACCGACTGCTCCGGCTTCCTCCAACCCCGAGGTGGTTCGCAATCCGTTTGCACAGCCGATTCAGGCCCAACCCGAGGTGATCTCGCTGGCGCCGGCCAAGGCGGCCAGTGATGCCAACGATGCGAAGGACGCCAAGGACAAGAAAGACGCCAAGGACAAGAAGGACGCCAAGGATAAGAAAGATGCCAAGGACAAGAAAGACCCCAAGGATAAGAAAGATGCCAAGGACGCCAAAGCAGCCCCCGCAAAGTCCGACAACAAGGGCGATGTCAAGGCGGGTGGCCCAATGACCGATCTGCTTCGGGTGGCACCGGGCTTCTACGTGCAGCATGCCTCGCGCGAGACCCGAGGGGCCTTGGCAACTTACTTCTCTGCGAACCCCAATCTGGCCCGGGCCCGCGCATTAAAACTAAAGAGAATCGGTGCACCTGGCGATAACTGGATATTGGTGTCGGGTCCGTTCGCAACCATCGATGAGGCCAAGGCCTTTGCGGCCCGACCCGGCATGCCTGCCGATCACTGGGTTCGCCCGGCCTCGGCGCTTCGCAATCTACTGCCGGAATAAAGGCGACAGGAGACCATCGTGTCCGAGGAAACCAAGATTATTCGCTCCGAGGGAACGCTCGAGGTCTCTTTTGTCGAGGGCACCAACTCGGCCGAGGCTCGCAAGTCCGTCCCCCAGGGCACCGAGGCCCGGCGGATGGACGATCGCCTGGCCAAGGCGCCACCCGGTGGCGCCCGTTCGGGCTTGCGCTTTGAGGTGGGGGAAGACGGGCAGGCCATTTTGGATCGCTATTCGTCCGGGGTTCCTCTAGAACCGGGCGACGATGGGAACGCTCCCTACGAGGGCCGCGGCTGGTCGAGCATCGAGGACCGACTCGCCGGGGGT
This sequence comes from Betaproteobacteria bacterium, assembly GCA_016868255.1. GTDB lineage: Bacteria > Pseudomonadota > Gammaproteobacteria > Burkholderiales > Burkholderiaceae_A > Hahnella. Next base: position 10,078 of record VGHN01000019.1, on the reverse strand, counting down.
GACGGCGGCGGCGGAATCAAAGACCGCATGGCCGGTGGCGCAGGTGCCGCTGGTATTCAAGATCGAATGGCGGGCGGGGCAGGCGATGGTATTCAAGATCGACTCGCAGGCGGCGGCAGCGGGGCAGGTATTCAGGATCGAATGGCAGGGGGCTGGGCCGCGGGGGGTTTTCAAGACCGCAATGCCGCAGGTGACTCGAGTGGCGTCCAGGACCGTTTCGCTGCGGGTGACACAGACGGAATCTCAGATCGTTTTGCAGCAGGCGATTCCAAGGGCATTCAGGATCGATTCGACGGAGCGGGCTCAGAGGGCATCTCCGATCGCTACGCGGGTGGGGCCGATCCGAAACGGGGCTCGGGGGATCGTTTTGTCTCCATCGATCAAGTTTTGGTCGAGCGAGGCCGACTCGGCCCGCTGATTCCCCCACCGGTGAAGGAGCGCTCCAATCACCGGCTTTATGAGGTCTTGGCCAAGGTGCCCAAGCCAGTCTTTCAGCCGGTGGAGATGTTTAAGGATGTGAAGAAACTCAACGAGCGTCTCGACACGATTCGTGACCGAACCGCAGAGGTTCGCAGGGGACTGACTGCAGAACCCCGGTCTTCTGCCGATACCAAATCCAAAGGAAAGGATTCAGCATGGCTGAAGAAGAAAAATCTGCCCAAGCTCTAGAGCCCGCGGCCGCAGACGGCGCAGAGTCCGCTGTTGCGGACGAGCTTGCCCAAGCCATTGAGGGCGAGCCGGTCGACCCAGAGCTCATTGAAGAGCTGCGTGCGGCCGAGGCCGACTTTCGTGCCGCCGAGAAATCGCACCTCGAGGCCAAACGCCAGGCCGAGAAGGCCGCCGAGCAGCTGCAGGCCATTATTGCGACCGTGCTCGATGCTGCCGAGGTGGCCAACAAGGCCGCAAGCTCTGCCTCACTCAGTCACAAATCACTCTCGGATGCCGCAGGAAAACTCAACAAGGGCGCGCAAGCAGGCACCCGAATGTCCTCCGTTCTATTGGGAGTGGCGGGGCTTGTCTTCTTGGGTGCGGCCGGTGGCCTCATTGCCATGACAGTGCAATTGCATCAGAAGGTGAACCAGGCCGATGCGCTATTGGTTCGAATTGGCACCCAGGCCATTAGCCTCAAAGACAGCCTCGTCACGGTGGACAACGTCGGCGAGAGCATCAAGGCCCTGAGCAACAAGAACATGGGCCTCATGAGCTCTCAGACACAAATCTCTGCCAAGGTGGCCGAGCTCACCGAGACCTTGAAGGCCATGAAAGAGGAGTCGGTCAAGCGAGACGCCGAACTCAAAAAGGTGGCTGCTGAGTCTCAAAAGGCGATTGTCGATGTGGCCAAGGCCCCTCCCAAGGCAGACCCGCAGTTGCAGAAATTGCTGGCCGATGTGAATGCGCTCAGTGGTCAGGTGAAAGCGCTCAATGGTCAGATGAGCAATCAGACAAAAACCATTGCCGAGACGGGCAACAAGATCACGGCCGTGAACAAAGAAGTGGCTGAGCTCAAGCGGGTGGGTGGCAATGTAGACACGCTCAAGAAAGAGGTTGAGGCGCTCATTGTTTTGGAGCGCCAGCGTTACCGCGAGGCGCTGGAGGCCGCCGCGCGCCGCAATACCCAAGAGAAGGCGGTGGCCTTTCCTCGGGCCGAGCGACCCGGTGGCGTTGGGGGAACAATTAGCCAATAAGTGGGGGCTTAACCGTCGGGGTCTTGCACGAGCATCATCAAGTAACCATCGCGCTTGAGGGCTCGGCAGTGGCCGTGGCCGGTGAAACTGAATATCTGGCAGGCCTGCCCGATGGTGCCAATCTGTTCGGTGCCGGTCCAGAAGTTTTCTATGGGTAGGTTGGGGAAGGCGTTGGGGTTGTAGGCCGGGTTGCGGCAGTCGGCCTCGCTCGCATCCTTCATCTCGGAATAGGTTGGCATTCGCCAGGTCTTGCCCGACGCCTTGGAAAATTCCCTGGCATAGCCCTCGGCCTCGTCCCAGGAGACACGAAGGGGGTCCCCCACGCAGAGGCCACCTTGGATGGTCTGGCCGGCGGCGCATCGATACCAACGCAGGCCCGAACGGGTGTCTCGAACCACGGCATCGCTCTCGATCACATACTTTTCAAGGCTACCCGGCTTAAAATAGGTGTCGCATCGTGGGAGGTTGCGTGTATCTGAGCATCCCCCCAAAAGGGCGGAAAAAATAGCCACAAACATCGCTGTTTTTGGAACAATTCTTGCCTTGTTCTGTTTCAGGTTTGAGGAAGTCAAGTCGATTTCCTGACATAGATTGTTGTTTTAACTATACGACAGGCACTTTAACCGAGGAGTTCGCTTTCAATGGACATTGCAACGATTATTGGTCTGGCCGGTGCCTTTGCCATGGTGGCCATGGCATGTGGAGACCCAGGCCCGTTTATTGACATGCCTTCGGTCTACATTGTGGTGTTAGGCACGGCATTTACTGTATTGGCGCGCTCGAGCATCCCCGAGTTTATTGGCGCCATTGGCACAGGTATGAAGACCATCAAGTACAAGGCCGAGACGCCATTGCAACTGATTGAAAAGCTCGTCGAGCTTGGCACCATCGCCAAGAAGGACGGCATGATTGCCCTAGAGGGCCAGGAGATCAGTAACAAGTTCATGGCCAAGGGCGTTCGCATGATGGTCGACGGCACCGACCCCAAGCTGATTCAAAAAGCGCTTGAGATCGAGGCTGCAGTTGTCACCGCAAACAACAAGGCGGCGCTGACTGTATGGGATTCGATTAAAGAGGTTGGCCCGGCCATGGGCATGATCGGAACCCTTGTGGGCCTAGTGATCATGCTTGGAAACATGAGTGACCCGAAGTCCATTGGCCCCGCGTTTGCGGTGGCCTTGCTCACAACCATGTATGGCGCGGTGATTGCCAACATGATCTGTATCCCAGTGATTCAGAAGGTCTCGAACCTGGACAGCTCTCTTGCCATGAATAACGCGCTCATTATTGAGGCCTTGATGTTCATCGCTGGTGGTGGAAACCCAAGGTTGCTGCCCACGGTGCTCGCAGGCTATGTGCCCCCCAAGGACCAGGCCAAGCTTGATGCGATTGCAGGCTAAACGGCGCATCCACTAGCCTCACCCAACACCAGGACGATTCATGGCCGACGAAGACAAGAAGCCAGACGAGCAGGCCGCCCCTCCCGAGGGGGAGGCTGCCGCTGCGCCCCCGCCGCCAGTCGAGGAGGAGGCTCCGCCACCTCCTGCGGCCGACGAACCCGAAGAGAAAAAGTGCGAAGAGTGCCCCGACTGCCCGCCCGTGGGCGCGCCGGCCTGGATGGCCACGTTTGCGGACATGGCGACCCTGCTCATGGCCTTCTTCGTGTTGATTCTCTCCTTTGCCGAGATGAACGTGCCGAAGTTCAAACAGATCTCTGGTTCGCTTAAGAATTCTTTTGGCGTCCAGCGGCTCATTCCCACGGTGGAACCGCCTAAGGCCACCAGCCTCATTGCGCAGCAGTTCTCTCCTGCCATGGCCGAGCCCACGCCTGTGCCGACCGTGCGCCAGCAGACCACTGACGAGACTCAAAAAGACGTGGAACTCAAAACCGAGACCAAGACCACTGATGAGGCCACTCAGAAGGAGGCCAAGGCCGTTGAGAAGGCGCTGGCCCAGGAGATTGCTCGAGGCCTGGCGGAGGTGAAGGCCGAAGGCAAAAAGGTGGTGGTTCAGATGAATCCGCCGGTGGCCAAGAACCCGGGCAGTGGCGGTGGCGCGGGTGAAAAAGGCGAGAAGTCTGCAGGTGTGGTCAGCCAGGAATCGATTGAGTTGTTTGCCAAGGTCGCCGAGGTTCAGTCACAGGTCACTGCCAAGGTAGAGGTTCGCCAGGCACCCTCAGAAAAGCAGGGTGCCTCCGGCGCAAGTGGAGCTGGCAAGGGTGGCTCGGGCATGGACGAGGCCGAGAAAGACGCCCAGTTCGAGCGAATCAAGAATGAGCTCGCCAAAGAAATTGCCGCTGGCCAGGCCGAAGTCATGCGCGACGGCCAAAAGATCGTTATTCGTCTGGCCGAGCAGGGTTCGTTTGTCTCGGGTCAGGCCGATCTTCAGCCTGGGTTCTTACCCCTTCTGCAGAAAGTGGGCAAGACCATTGCCGATGGCAAGGGAACAGTGAAGATCGAGGGCCACACCGACAATGTCCCCGTGATTGAGAACCCCAAGTTCAAATCCAACTGGGACCTCTCTGCGGCCCGTTCATCGGCCGTGGCAGATTTCCTGGCCTCGAAGGCCGGGGTGACCATGAATCGAATCAGTGTGAGTGGCCATGCCGATACACGGCCCGTTGATAACAATGGCACCCCGCAGGGCCGCGCCCGCAATCGTCGCATCGAAGTGATTGTCGACGGCTAAGCCGGTCTGGCTTGGGGCTATCTGCCGCTAGGCGTCGGCCTCGGGCTTGAACTTTAGTTCGTACTTGTTGATTTTTTCAATCAGTGTGGTGCGCTGAACACTCAGAATGCGAGCGGTTTTGGAGACATTGCCGTCGGCCTGCTCCAGGGCCTGTTCTATCAGCGCCTTCTCGATATCCGTCAGGCGCTTCTTCAGGGGCACGCCATCCATGATGGTGAGCGGCGCACCTTGGGCAAGACTAATTAAATCTTCAATGGGGTTGTAGTCGCCGGGGGCAATAATGGGCTGGGTACCACTGCCCTGGCCCATCACCTGAATGGGCTGGTCGGTCTCGGCGGGCTCTGGCAACCCGCCCCCAAGAAGCGCATCCAGGGCATCGTTACCGCTGGCACTGGGCGCATGGTCCGATGCCACCGTTTGCGCATCTCCAATCAAATCAAGTTGGCTTGCTTTGCCGGGGCTGCCTTTGCTCGCCGATTTCTTGCCACCGGCCACCGCCCGGCCCCGAAGGCCACGCGGGAGCATCTCTTGGGGGACATCGGCATAACAAATGGTCTGCTCGGGAAACAGTGCGCTGAATCGGGCGATTAGATTCGAGAGTTCGCGAATATTGCCGGGCCAGTTGTAGTCGGTGAGTGCCGCCATGAATGGCTCGCTCAGCCGTATTGGGCTGCGGCCCTTGCTGGCATGGACTCTTGCAAAATGGCCAATGAGTTGGGGAATGTCTTCAACGCGATCGCGAAGCGGGGGCGTGGATAGGGGCAAGACATTGAGTCGGTAGTAGAGGTCTTCGCGAAAGCGGCCCTGTTCAACCTCTTTCTCGAGGTCTTTGTGGGTGGCCGCCACCACCCGAACATCGACCTTCACCGCCTTGCCCCCACCCACGGGCTCGACCACACGCTCTTGAATGGCCCGCAGCAGCTTGACCTGCATGTCCAGGGTTAAGTCGCCAATCTCATCCAAGAACAAGGTGCCACCGTTGGCCATCTCAAAGCGGCCAAGCCGGTCGGCCACAGCGCCCGTAAACGACCCTCGCTTGTGTCCGAAGAGTTCGCTCTCTATTAACTCTCGGGGGATGGCGCCGCAGTTAACGGGCACCAGATTTTTCTCGGCCCGCGGCGAACAGTCGTGCAAGGATTTCGCCACCAGTTCCTTTCCGGTGCCGCTTTCGCCAATAATGAGTACGGTGGCATCGGAGTGGGCAACCGACTCAATGAGCTTTTTCAGGCTCAAGGTTGCGTCACTGGTACCGATCAAGCTTTGAAGTGCGTTCAACGGTCTGGGATGGCCCTTGTGTTTGGTCTAAAGCCCGAGGGCTTTTGGTCGAATCCTAGCCATAGGGATGATACATATAAAGCCTGCAGGCGGTCTGTTTGAAAAAGGGATACCAATCATGAAGCGTCGTCTAATTCACGTTTTAGCTCCTGCCGCAGGTCTGCTGGTGGTGGGTTGCGCGGCTGTGCCAGTCGAGGTCAAGCAGGCCGAGCAGATGCCCGCGCCTATTCAAAAGGCGGCAGAGCCCCAGCCCACAACGTCTGAAAAGTACCCGGGCTCCACTGGCGCGAAGTCTGGTGCCAAGACCACCAATGTCTCCATGGCCTCACCAATGGCAGAAAAGCGCGATGCACTCACGGCCACTGGCTATGCAGTGGTCAGTGTTCAGAACCATCGCCTTCCGGCGCAGCAGCGGCTCATGGCCATTCGGGCCTCTAAGCTCGATGCTTATCGTGGCCTGACTGAGCAGGTCTACGGCCAACAGCTCGACGCCAGAACCACCGTGGCCGACATGGTGATTCAGAGCGACAGCTTCCGCACCCGAGTCGAGGGCGTGATCTACGGTGCTCGACTCGAGAGCATCACCCCAATCGGTGATGACACCTATGAGACGACCCTCACGCTGGATGGTGCCGTGGTGAACGATTTGCGACTGCTCTATCTTGAGCAGCTTGCTGCCCAGCGCGCCCGATAGGGTCGCGTTGCGGGCTTGACTGGCCTGAGGATTGCTTAAATGTGGACCATGGCCAGAAGAGACAAAACTTGCCGCAGGGTCCGCGCGTCGATTGCAGGCGTTGTGCTTGGGCTCGCTTTCCCGCTCGGTGTCTCAGCCGCCAAGTCGGCCTCAGAGGTGCGACTCGAGGAGATCCGGGTCCAGCTAATCGAGGCGGCTACAGCCTCTCGAACCCGAGTTCGAAGCCTTGCTTGGATTGACGAGCAGGGTCGCCTCCACGAGGGGGCCCGCTTCTCTTCGGACGTAAAAGTTCGCGGTGTTCGAGTCAACAGTTATATCCCCCCCGATGTGGGTGTTGAATCCGATAGGTCCGGAAAAGCCTCGGGCGGAAAGCAAAACATCTCTGCTGTCCCCACCACGCAAGAAGAGGCCTGCAAAGAGGACCTCAGCAGTCACCAGCGGCACGCATTGTTTCGCTTGCTCCCTTACGTGTCGGGGAGTTACTTCAGCGAAGGCATCATGAGCCAACTCTCACAGAGTTTTGGCCAGGAACTCATTGGCCTCTTGGCTGCCGAGACGGGCTGGTCTCTGACCAAGGCCGAGGGGGTTGCCCTTGGGGCACCAGCGGACCTCTATCAGCGGCATCTCATGCATCGGATTCGGGATGACGCGCCCCACCTCTTAACGGTTCAGTTTCGAGACCTCGGCGGGGTCGCAATGCCTGGAGCCGATTACTCGGGCCTGGTGGACCAGGCGCTTGTGGGCTTGGGCCTTCTGAACCCTCCTGCCCTGCGAGGCCGCCTTGGGATTGAGGTGGACTTGGTTGAGCGCGGTTCGGGTAGGGCTGTGTTCTCGCGTCGACTCCAACTCGATATGGAACTACAGGCCAAAGGCTACTTGGACGCGCCCAGGGCGGTTCTGGCCGAGCCCGTGTTGGCCAAGGCAGTTTTTGCAAGACTGCAAAAGGATTTCCGCGATTTCATGAGTTGTGAGAAGCCGGAGTATCCGGTGATCGAGCGGCGCGCCAATGGGGAACTCTTGGTCAACGGCGGGGCTCGGCTGGGCCTGAAGATGGGCGAGCAGGTCCTGATATCCAAGACCGGGCAACTGCCCAAACGAATTCTCGAAGCAGGGGTGGCTTCTAATCTAGCCCTTGCAGAGGTTGTCTCGGTGGTGGAAGATCGAGCTGTTGTGAAGGTGATTGCGGGCCCCAAACCCGTGAGCATCGAGCAGTTGGTGATCTCACCGCTCTAGTTCACATGAAAGGTATACCTATGAGATCCACGAAACTCGCAGTCCTTCTCGCTCTTGCCGCTTCGGGGGCCGTATGTGCGCAGCCCATGCCCGACACCGCAGCCGCACTCAAGACCCTAATGGGCTCCTCGAGTCAGCCAGGTACCGGCGTTTCGGCTCAGCAACAACAGCCGTTGTCGGCCCCGCAAGGCCCGATGGTTCAGACCAAGGCCGGCGACACACTGGCCAAGATTCTTGCCGCCCACCTGGGCCCCCATCCATACGATGCCAAGAAATTGCATCAGGCAATCGCCACCATGAACCCGCATGCCTTCAATCGAGGCAACCCCAACCGCCTCATTGCGGGTTCGGTCTTGCGCATCCCCAGTCAGCATGAGTTGCATGCAGTAATGATGGGCCAAGCGCCCGCAGTGGCTCATATGCAAGCGCCCATGCCCATGCCGCACATGGCACCCATGCCGCCCACCGCCTCAACCGGCTTCCGGCAGGCCTCGGCCAATGGCTTTCCCAGTGTGCACAGCAATGCACCCACCGGGGCGGAAGATTTTGAGCGTCACCGCGGCTGGGTCCGGTTTCCTCGCTAGTTCCAGACACAGAGCGGGATACGGCTCGTTGAATGCGGGCCTGCCCCGAGAATTCCCATGCTGACCGGCCCCGAGGCCATTGGCATTGCCGGCGGCAAACCCTTGCCGATCTATCTCGAGGGCCGCGCGATTCCGGTTCAGGAGGCGGTTGGCCGGGAACTGGGCCTCAAATTCAATGAAGTGGTCCGCGGCGTTGTCGAGGCCCGCGGGGAGACTCTTTTACTCAAGTTGCAGGGCAGGGAGGTGGAATTGCCCGCCCAGCTTCGGTTTCGGCCCGGCGAGGTGCTCTGGCTGCGCTACACCGAAATGGGCCGAGGAATGGTCTTGGTGCCCACAGCGGGCCAGGCTGCAGCCGGCGTTGCTGGCGGGGGTGCCGGTGCCGCAGGCCATGCGGCTGCTGCAATGGCTGCACCCGCGCCGATTGCTGGGGGCTGGTCGCTCGGCGTTGCATCCTTGTTTCTACGGCCGGCCGATTTATCGGGCCTGCTTACTCTCTTGACCGGAAGCGGGCTCTTTGCGGGGCTCGCCCAGCGTGTTCAGGGCCAGGGGGCCAGCCCCGGTCCGCTGGGACAGTGGTTTGCGAGTCGACTCTCCATGGCGCGCTTGAGCCCCGAGTCGGTCCGTCAAGCCATGCGAGCCAGTGGGCTCTTTACCGAGTCGATGCTTGCCCATGGCAGTGGGCCGGCGGTGGGGGATTTGAAACTGGCCTTGCGCCAAGCCTTGGCGGAGATTGATTTAGATACCCTGGAGCAGGGGCTCAAAGAAAAGCTTGAATCGAGCCTGCACGAGCTGGAGTCGAGTCAGGCCGACGCAATGGTAGCGGCCACTCAGAGGGACCTCGCATTAAGTTTTGTCATTCCATTTAAAGATGCGGACCCAGTCTTGGTCTCATTCTTTCGGCCCCCGCGCTCGGAGCAGGAGCCCAATCCGCCCTCTGTCATCAATATCTATACCCGTAGCGAGAGCCTCGGCGAGGTCTGGCTAAAAACCGTGGTCTTCTCTGGCGATGTGCTCGAGCTCACCATGTGGGCCGCCCATGACGAGGTCGCCCAACGAGCAAGGCGTGCCATTTCAGAGCTCGACGAGGAGATGGCCTCTGCGGGTCTGGTGCTTCGATCGATGACGGTCCTTGCCGGTCGCCGACCGCCCGACTCGCCCCCAGCGGAGCTAAAGCCTGGGGCCGTTCTCGATCTGAAGGCCTAGCTAGGCCCGAACTCTGAGACAGCGACGATGCAGAAGTCCCAGCGAGAAGCGGTGGCGCTTGAATACGGACTGAACAAGGCCCCCGTGGTCGTGGCCAAGGGCAGTGAAGAGATCGCCGAGAAGATTCTGGAGGAGGCCCAGAGGCACGGGGTCTATGTGGCGCGCGACCCCCAACTGCTTGCCATGCTCGCCCGGCTCGATGTTGACCAAGAGATTCCACCCAATCTTTACACCGCGGTGGCGGTGATTCTGTCCTGGGCCTATTGGCTCAAAGGGATGGAACCGGGTGACGAGCGAGAGACGGAGGATGCCCCGAGCGGTGTGAGCCAAGGGGCTGGCCCAGCGGGACCCGGCAATGGGGGTGGGGGGAGTGGGGGGAGTGGGGCTCCGGCCTAGGCGTCGGCCAGACCGCGTCCCCGACGACCGGCCGAGAGGCGGCCCATTTTGTCGTAGACCTCCACGGAACTCGCCGCTTCTGCACCTTCCAGGGTCTTGAGTGCCCCCCGAATTGCGTCGAGTTTTCTTTGAATCAGGATCTGGTTGCGACGGTGCCGATCGCGGCAGTCTTTGACGCGGTCCAAGAAACCAGTCCATGCGGGGTCGTCTTGATTGATTTCAGCAAGCTGAGTGGCACTCAAATACTCCAAAATGCCAACTTTTTCCTGCTGATACGACTCAAATAGAGGAAGATCCTGCGATTTTAGCGCTTCGAACTC
>VGHN01000018.1 GCA_016868255.1 Betaproteobacteria bacterium | reverse complement strand
AGCAGTTCCCGGCCCAGTCACTGAACAACAAAGTATTTGCCGGTGAACTCTCGCTCTCGGGCGAACTCCTTCCAGTTCGTGCCGCATTCGCCTTGGCCACAGCCCTGTCACTGGAGCCCGTTAGCGCTCGACCGTGCCTGGTCCTGCCTCAGGCCAACGCCAGTGACCTATCGGGCTTTGAGGCGGAGCAACCCATTTCTTTGGCCGCGAGTCTGCGCGACTTGGTGGCTGCCTTGCGATCGGGCGAACTGCTCTCTGTCTGGTCTTGTAGGAAGCGAGCCCCTTCTCTCTCTACTGAGCAGTCAAGCCCATCAGAGGAGTTTGATTTCGTGCATTCAGAGGCATTGGCCTGGGAAGACCTTCAAGGCCAGTCCCTGGCGCGGCAGGCCGCGATGGTTGCGGTGGCGGGTGCCCATAACCTTCTCCTACTCGGGCCCCCTGGGGTTGGCAAATCAATGATTGCCCAGCGCATGGCGGGCCTTGTTCCACCCATGCAAAATGCGATTGCGGCGGAACTCGCCGCCATTCGGAGTCTCGCAACGGGATCGCCGGTGGGCATCGATAGGGGCATCGATAGGGGCGCAAGTAGTGGCACGGGGACGGGATCGGATCACACCGGCAGCGGGTTTGTGCGGCCGCCATTTCGAAACCCCCATCACACCGCCACTGCGCGGGCATTGACCGGTGGTGGCATACCGATTCGCCCGGGCGAGATGTCTCTCGCCCACGGGGGAATCCTCTTTCTCGATGAGATGCCCGAGTTTGCAAGAGACTGTCTAGAGAGCCTTCGCGAGCCCCTTGAGACCAAGCAGGTCCGTATCTCCCGGGCCAAAGAGCAGGTGGAATACCCCGCGCATTTCATGCTGGTTGGCGCCATGAACCCATGCCCCTGCGGGCTCTGGGGAAGCACGGCCTGTCGCTGCTCCCCCGATCAGGTGCAGCGATACCGAGGCCGAATCTCAGGCCCCGTGTTGGATCGCTTCGATCTGGCGGTGATGCTCGAGCAGCACACCGTGCAGAAGCCGAGCAATGTGGCAGCCCGAGTTCATGGGCCCAGCATTGAGAGCCTCGCAAATGGCAGAACCTCCGAGATGGCCCAGGCGGTGGCCCGTGCCCGAGAGATGGCGAGGCAGCGGCAGGGATGCAACAACGCCGACCTTGGCATTGCCAAGCTCAATGAAACATCACTCATCGAGCCAGCCGCTTCAGACCTTGTCTCGAATATGGCCCAGCGCATGGGCTGGAGCCTGCGAGTGGTGCATCGGCTGATGCGAGTGGCCCGAACCATCGCCGACCTCGAGGGCCAGCAACAAGTAATGCCAGCCCAGATGGCCAAGGCGATTGGTCTCAGGCGCGGCCTGGATGGGCCTGCGACCTCGTAAGCCATAGAAGGCTGGCCACCTGCGCAATGAGCCAGAGGCCAATGCCCATTCGCATTGCCAACTGCTCCTCACTGCCCATGGCCATAAACCCATCAATGGCGAGCCCCAACCCCCACTGAACGGCAAAGGCACCGATAAAAATGAGGAAGTTGAATCCAGTGGTGGCCCTTCCCGAGAGGGCAATTGGAAAAGCACTGGCAAAGCGTGTGTAGGCCAGGGTGGTCACACCACCAAAGAGAAAAACAAGAATCCAGCAATAGAGTGCCCACCCCACAGGGGCGACCATAAGGGCAAGGGTTGCGATCGCCATGCCGACGAGCCCCGTGTGCATTAGTTTCGGCAGCTCCCAGCCCCACTTCTGAACACGCACCGAGAGGGCCGCCGTGCCCAGATGGCTGAGCAGAACAGTGGCTGTTACAACAAATAGACCCAGAGCGGCCTGGGCCTGCCCGGCCCCATCGACGCGACTCAGCCAGGGCGCCACCCAGAGGCTGTGCATGGCCAGCAGGCCTCCATAAGAGAGAAGGCCAAAGGGCAGCATGCGCCAAAAGATGGGTGCGCGTGTGAGTTGGGCGAGCCCATCCATGGCGTCTTTCAGCAAGGGTGGAGCGCCATCGCTTCGAACGATTGAATCGGCAGGAAGCGCAAACCGAATCGCCAGAAAGGCCAAGCCAAACGCAAGGGCGAGCCACACAAAGATGTCTTGCCAGGACATCAGCGCCAGTGCCCACTGAACGGGCAGCGTGGCGCAGAGCGCGCCGGCCGAGCCGATCACCAGCATGCTCGAGGCCAAGGGGGCCTGAAGCCGCTGATCAAACCAGATTCGATAAAACTTATAAGAGGCCATCAGACAGGCCGAGACCCCCACCCCTATCAGTGCTCGGCCAATCCAGAGCTGCCAGAATGCACTGGCCATGGCCGATACAAGGCATCCCGCAATCGCAAAGAGCAGCAAACCACTCTCCACTCTACGTGGGCCATAGCGATCGAGGAGCAGGCCCACGGGCAGTTGCATCAGCGCGAAGGTGAGCAGATAGGCACTGCTGAGAAGACCGAGATCCGCAGCCGAGAGTGAGAAGGCCGTGGTGAGTTCGGGCGCGAGCACACCATTGATGGTGCGAAGCCCATAGGAGAGGGCATAGGCGGTCCCGAAGGGCCAGACCGACTGCCAGATGGTCTGCGGCATCAGTGGACCATTAGTGGATCAACGCAGGCGCCTGCTAAGGGGTGCCGACACGAAGACTATCGAGAAACTGCTGGGCCTCATCCTGTGGGAAGCCATGGCTGGGGCCAACCACAATTGCCTCGATGACCCAGCCATTGCGAACCACCGAACGCATGAGTAATCGGGCGGGGACGGGGTCTCCATCGGCCTTGAGTTGAAGGGTGCCACGTGCGCTGAGCGGAGAGCCCAAGGCCTTTGGATCGATGGAGTCGATCCTTCCGCGGATGTTCTTCACTCGAGAGGCTTCGAGTGCCCTTCGGACGGCCTCACGCTCAGCGGGTGTCTTGCCTTCGAGCTTTACCAGCCCAAGGGCAAAACTCACATCCTTGATGCGACTGGCATGCATGGTCAGCGAGATCTCGGTGGTCGCGCGCCCTGGTGTTAACTCTGGAGACGGCTGCAAGGCCACGGTGCGGGTGACCACCATGGGCTTGCCGGGAAAGAGAATGCTCCATCCCACTTCAGCGTCGCGAACCTCTCGCCAATCATAGGTGGGGCTGCAGCCGGCCAGCCCAAACACCAATACAAAGACAAACAAAAATAGAGATCTCATAATGGGCTGAGTAAAGCCAAAGGAGTGTATCGGAGTGATTCGTTTCATGAGCAAGGCCGCTGCGTCATTCATCATGACCGAGTCTGTTGCCAAAGATGTCTTCGCGGCCCTTGGTGAAGACTACCGGGTCCCGGGTATTTGGATTGTGGACCGACTCCCCGATCTGATCGAACGTTCTCAGCAGGCCATGGCTGCCTCCAAAGAGAGGGAGGCCAAGGCCGAGCGTGCCATTGAAGATCTGATGGATGCCGCACAGGGCGATTCCCTCACTCAGCAACAGCTGGCGAGTCAGATTGGCGTGGGATTGTCGCGGCGACTGGTGCCAGTGCTCGAGATGATGAAACGAGCACAGGAGCAGGCCGAACCGATTGTCTGGGAGCAGGCTTAAGACAGCAGTGGCGAGAGTCGTCGGCGCGCCTCGCTGGCATCCACACCCGCCCGCTGCGCATAGTCTTGAAGTTGGTCTTCGCCAATCGGCCCCAGGTTGAAGTACTGGGCCTCTTCACGCCAGAGATAAAAACCACTCACCGCCGAGGCCGGCATCATCGCAAGGTTCTCCGTGAGGGAGAGGCCCACCTCCTGGGCTGCAAGCACCTCGAACATCTCTGACTTCACGCTGTGATCGGGGCAGGCCGGGTAGCCCGGAGCGGGGCGAATGCCTTGATAACTCTCGGCAATGAGCTCCGCGTTTGAGAGTGACTCGCCCGCTGCATATCCCCAGAACTCGACTCGCACACGCTGGTGCAGCCGCTCGGCAAATGACTCCGCAAGTCGATCGGCCAATGCCTTGACCAGAATGGCGTTGTAGTCGTCGCCTTTGGCCTCGTAGTCGGCGGCCAATGCATCGGCACCTTGAATACAGACTGCAAAACAGCCCAGGTAGTCCCGACAACCCGCTTCAACGGGCGCCACATAGTCCGCAAGAGACTTGTTGAATTCGCCGCTCGGCTTCTCGGTCTGTTGACGAAGGCCGTGCCAGCAGAGAACCGGCGTTGAGAGGCCTTCATCGCTGAAGATCGTGAGGTCCTCGGGACCGGTGCGACGCGCAGGAAGCAATGCGAAAACCCCGTTGGCGGTGAGCTTGCGGCCCTCGATGAGTCGCTTGAGCATGGCCTGGCCATCGGCGAATACCTGCTGCGCCTGCTTACCCACCACGGCGTCCTCGAGGATGGCCGGGTAGGGCCCGGCCAGGTCCCAGGTCTGGAAAAAAGGCGTCCAGTCGATGGTTCCCACGAGTTCCTCGAGGGGGTAGCTGCGAAGTTGCCGACGGCCGAGCGCAATGGGCGTGGGGGCATCGGCATGAAATGAAATGGTCGGTGCATTGGCCCTGGCCTTGGCAAGGTCGAGCATCTTCGTGTTGACCTTGTTGGCATGCCGCTCACGTAGCTTCTGATAATCGACCGAGTGGTTGGCCAAATAGGTCTTCTTGGCTGATTCATCGCCCGTGAGCGACTGGGCCACAGGCACCGAGCGCGAGGCATCGGGCACCCAAATCACCGGGCCAGAGTAATGGGGTGCAATCTTCACCGCCGTGTGCACGCGCGAGGTGGTGGCCCCACCAATGAGCAGGGGGATTTGCTTGGTGCGACACCAGTCGTCGCGCTCCATCTCGCGCGCCACCTGCGCCATCTCCTCGAGGCTTGGGGTAATTAGGCCCGAGAGGCCGATGAGGTCGGCATTGTGTTCCTTTGCTGCCGCAATAATCTGCTGCGCGGGGATCATCACCCCCATATTCACAATGTCGAAGTTATTGCATTGGAGCACCACAGAAACGATGTTCTTGCCGATGTCGTGCACATCGCCTTTGACCGTGGCAAGAATCATCTTCCCCTTGGCCTGGACCTGGCCACTGGCGGCCTGCTCCGCCTCAATAAATGGCACAAGGTGGGCCACGGCGGCCTTCATCACGCGAGCGGATTTCACCACCTGGGGCAGGAACATCTTGCCCTCGGCGAACAAATCACCCACCACATTCATGCCTGACATGAGAGGGCCTTCAATGACTTCGATGGGCCTGCCATTGCGCGCATCGATCTCAAGGCGCACTGCCTCGGTGTCTTCCACAATGAATTCAGTAAGCCCATGAACCAGAGCATGTTCGATGCGCTTCACGGCAGGCAGTTCACGCCAGGCAAGCTTCTCTTCTTCTCTCTGACCGTCGTTCTTGAGGCGAGCCGCGAACTCGATCATTCGCTCCGTGGCATCGGGCCTGCGATCAAAGACTATGTCTTCCACATGCTCTCGAAGCGCTGGGTCCATGTCTTCGTAGACACCGAGTTGACCCGCATTGACGATGCCCATGGTCATGCCAGCGCGCACGGCATGGTAGAGGAAGACGGTGTGTATGGCCTCGCGGGCGGCATCATTGCCTCGGAAGGAAAAGCTCACATTCGAGACACCCCCGGAGATTTTTGCGTGGGGCAGGCTTTCTCGAATCCAACGTGTCGCCTCAATGAAATCGATGGCATAGCGATTGTGTTCTTCAATACCAGTGGCAATGGCAAAGATATTGGGATCAAAAATAATGTCTTCGGCAGGAAAGCCCACTGATTCGGTCAGCAGCCGGTAGGCCCTTTGGCAGATGGCCTTGCGCCGCTCTAGGGTGTCGGCCTGGCCTTGCTCGTCAAAGGCCATGACCACCGCGGCCGCACCGTAGTGCTTGCATAGACGGGCCTGGCGAAGAAACGCCTCTTCTCCCTCTTTGAGAGAGATGGAGTTGACCACCGCCTTTCCTTGAACGCACTTGAGCCCCGCCTCGATCACCTCCCATTTAGAGGAGTCGATCATGATCGGCACCTTCGAGATGTCCGGCTCCGAGGCGATGAGGTTGAGGAACCGTGTCATGGCGGCCTTCGAATCGAGCATGGCCTCGTCCATGTTCACATCGATCATCTGCGCACCGTTCTCTACCTGCTGCCGGGCGACCTCCACAGCCTTATCGAACTCGCCATTGAGAATCAGTCGGGCAAATTGACGCGAGCCCGTGACATTGGTGCGCTCCCCCACATTAACGAAGAAGGATTGTTCGTCGATGTTGAAAGGCTCGAGACCCGAGAGCCGTGTCTTGGTGGGTGCTGCGGGGATGGGACGCGGCCGATGCTCGCAGACCGCCTTGGCGATGGCGGCAATGTGCTCGGGTGTGGTGCCACAGCAGCCACCAACCACATTGACCCAGCCATACTGCGCAAAATTTTTGAGGAAGCCCGAAGTGGTGGGTGGTGTCTCATCAAAGCCCGTGGCGGCCATGGGATTGGGCAGGCCGGCATTTGGGTAGACGCAGATGGGTACATCACTGAGCTTAGAGAGCTCCTCGACATAGGGCCGCATTAGGGCAGCACCCAGGGCGCAATTCAGGCCGATCGTAAGGGGCTTGGCGTGGCGAACGCTATTCCAGAATGCCTCGACAGTCTGCCCGGACAAAATCCGACCCGAGGCGTCGGTGACTGTGCCGGAGATCATCACCGGCCAGCGCATGCCTCGGGCCTCGAAGACCTCTTCGAGGGCGAATATGGCGGCCTTGGCATTGAGGGTATCGAAGATGGTCTCGATAAGGAGCAGGTCCACGTCAGCATCAATGAGCGCATCGGCCTGCTCGCGATAGCTCAGCACAAGTTCATCGAAACTGATGTTGCGAGCGCCAGGATCATTCACATCCGGCGAGATGGAGGCCGTTCGCGGCGTGGGCCCGATGGCGCCGGCGACGAATCGAGGTTTGTCAGTGCTGCTGTATTTGTCTCGTGCCGCGCAGGCCAATCGTGCCGAGGCTTGGTTCATCTCCAGGGCCATCTCGGCCAGGCGGTAGTCCTCCTGGGCCACCCGAGTGGCACCAAAGGTGTTGGTCTCGATGATGTCGGCCCCGGCCTCGAGGTACTGCTCGTGAATCGACTGAATGATGCCGGGCTGGGTGAGGCTGAGAAGCTCGTTGTTGCCCTTGACTTCAATGCCGCTCTTGAGTGCTTGATCAAGAACCGCCGCAAGGGATTCATTGAGCGGCATGGCCTGAGAACCCGTTTGGCCCCGGTAATCCGATTCGCTCAGTTTGTACTGCTGAATCATGGTGCCCATGGCACCGTCAATGATTAGGATTCGCTGCGCGAGGGCCTGTTCAATCAATTCAAAACGAGGCGATTTCGGCAGCTGTGCACGCCCCTCGGAACGGGGCATCCGATGCGTTTGATTGGGTGTGGCTTGGAGTGCGGCTGTGGGAGTCAAGCCAGCGATTATAGGCGGTTGAGCCAGTAATTGAGGCCATCGGCATTGAGCCGAACATCGAGGGCGAGCACCTCTTCGAGCTCCGAATCTTCAATGCCCACGCCCATCGAACGGGCTTGTTCTTTGAGCATCGCCATGAGGTCGCTCTGAATTCGTTTGGCCCGACCTTCCCCGGCGTCTTTGTGTGCCATGGCCAGGGCCACATAGTCATCAACCTGTGAGAGCAACCGCGCACCGCAGCCAGCCACATCGGTGACTTGGGAGTAGTGGGTGAGGTAGACCGCACTGGGTTTGGCATCCATGACTCGGCGGATGGACTTGCGCAGCGGGTCGGGCTCGAACTGGGTGGGTGGGCAAGTAACGAAAATAAAGCAGCCCTTGGGCGTGTCGAGCTCCCGATAGGAGATGCCGAAGGTATCTCCGGTGAAGACACCATTGGACTGCGAATCATGAATAAAGACATGGTGCCGGGCGTGTCCGGGTGCATCCCAGAAACTCAGGGTTCGAGAGCCCAGGGTGATCTGCGCACCCTCGCCGATCGACAGAATGCGATCGGGATCAACAGGAGAGAGCCTGCCGTATTCGCGCAGGGCCATCTCTTCGCCATAGACGGAGCAGACCGACTCCCAGAGAGCGCTCGGGTCGACCATGTGCTTCACGCCCCTTGGATGCACGGTCAGCCGTGCATTGGGACAGTGATTGAGCAAGGCCCCCGCCCCACCGGCGTGGTCGAGGTGAATGTGGGTTAGAACGATGTAGTCGACCTGATCGGTGCCAAGACCCAGGCCACCGAGAGTCTCGAGAATTCGGGGCACTGAATTGGCCGTTGAAGTGTCGATGACGGCAACCCGTCCGCCGTCGATCACGAAATGAATGGCATCGAGCTCGGTGCGCAGGTAGCCCGAGTCGAGGCTGTAGATGCCGTTATTGAAATCGCGAAGATGGGTGAGGGGCTGCTTGAAGTGCTGATGCTGATGATGTGGATTCATAGAGCTGAATTATCGCGAACAATCGATTCGGCCGCCCGTTGGGCGATGAGCATGACCGGTGCATTGGTATTGCCAGAGGTGATCAGGGGCATGGCCGAGGCATCGACCACTCGAAGACCAGCGATTCCTCGCAGGCGACAGTCGGAATCGAGCACGGTGCCCATGGCACAGGTCCCCACGGGGTGAAAGATGGTGGTTCCGAGTTCTCGTGCCGCTTGGGCAAGCTCTTCAGTGGTTCGCACCGAGGGGCCGGGAAGAAATTCTTCTGGATCGAACCTGGCGAGCGCATGGCCTCGCATGATTGCGCGGGTCATCTCAAGCCCCCGAACACTCGCGTTGATATCGTCTTCGGTTGAGAGGTAATTGCATTGAATCTTGGGAGCAGCAAGGGTCTCGGGGTGTTGGATGTGGACACTGCCGCGCGAACTCGGGCGAAGGTTACAGACCGAGGGGGTAATGGCATCGAAGGGGTGCAGGGGTTCGCCGAACTTCGGCAAGGAGAGTGGCTGGACATGCCACTCTAGGTCGGGGCTGGCAAGTGATGGTTGGCTCTTGGCAAAGGCCCCCAGTGTGGATGGCGGCATGGTCAAGGGGCCGGTTCGAAAGAGAGCGTATTCAAGCCCCATGCCCAGTCGGGTCAGTGGATTCTTGTAGAGGCTGTTGACGGTCTTGGCGCCCTTAATTTTGTAGACCGTTCGAATCTGTAAGTGGTCTTGGAGATTCTCGCCAATTGCGGGCTGATCGAGCACGACTGGAATCTGCAGGCCAGCGAGCATTCGGGCCGACCCCACTCCAGAGGCTTCGAGGAGCTGAACCGACCCGATGGACCCAGCCGAGAGAATGAGCTCCTTTTTTGCAAAGATATCAATGAGCTGGTTGTCTTTTAGGAGACGCAGGCCACTGGCGCGCTGGCTTGCCTGCGACCAGGCCGCAGAGGCGGGCGTATTTGCCAGATTTCGATTCGCCTCAAAGAGCAGCTTGATGGCGTGTGCATGGGTCCAGACCGTCAGGTTGGGTCGCTTGGCGATGGGATGCAAGAAGGCATCGGCCATCGACCATCGGCGCCCTCTTCTCTGGGTGACGTGAAAGTAGGCGCAGCCCGAGTTGTCACCCCGATTGAATTCCTCGACGGAGGCAATGCCTGCCTGTGCTGCAGCAGCCCGCCATGCATCAAGAATCGGCCATCGCACCCGCGGTCGCTCCACTCGCATCTCGCCACCCGAGCCATGCCAATCGTCGCCACCAGCGAAGTAATCCTCGAGCTTGATATAGGTTGAGAGGGTCTGGCCGGACTCGGCGGTTCCCCATCTCCACCTCTCGTCGCCGATGGCCTCGGCCCATCGGTCGTAGTCGCTCGTCTGGCCACGCATGTAAATCATTGCGTTGATCGACGAGCAGCCGCCAATCACCCGGCCTCGGGCATAGTGAATGGAGCGACCGGCAAGGCCCGGATCGCTCTGGGTCTTGAAGCACCAATCGGTTCTTGGGTTGGCAATGGTGAAGAGGTAGCCCACTGGAATCTTGATCCAGACCCAGTCGTCCTTTCCTCCCGCCTCGATCAGAAGCACCGTCTTGGAAGGGTCGGCCGAGAGTCGATTGGCAAGCAGACACCCCGCACTTCCTGCCCCCACCACTACATAGTCAAAGCTCAACATCGGGGGCCGTCTGAGGAAAACCGAATCTCGTTGGGGTAGGGGAAAACATCATCGAGTAGGCCCTGTTGAATCCGATTTTGCTGTGCCTGCCAGAAGGCCGCATCGAGTAGTTCGGCGTGGTGACGCATGAACGCCGCCCGAAGCCGAGGAACCCCAAGCAGAAAGCGCTCGAACTCCTCGGGGAAGACATCGTTGGGCCCCACGGTGTACCAGGGCTCCGAGGACATCTCGTCCTCGGGGGTTCGGGGGGGTGGAATCTCGCGGAACCGGCACTCGGTGAGGTATTGAATCTCATCGTAGTCATAGAAGACCACCCGACCCTGTCGGGTCATGCCGAAATTCTTGTAGAGCATGTCGCCCGGGAAAATGTTTGCAGCCAGCAGCTGACGAATGGCATTTCCGTACTCGATGACGGCACGTTCGAGCTGCTGATCGGTTGCGTGCTCGAGATAAATATTGAGCGGCACCATTCGTCGCTCGATGTAGAGATGCCGAATCACCACCCGTTCGCCATCCTCTTCAAGCATGATTGGCGCAAATTCGCGAATCTCCTGGAGCAGGCTCTCCTCGAATCGGGCCTTGGGGAAATCGACATTCGAGTACTCCCAGACGTCGGCCATGCGACCCGCCCGATCGTGAAACTTCACCAACTGATAGCGAGACATGATGTGTTCGCGGCTGACTTCTTTTGCCCGCTGGTCTTTGATGATCTTAAAGACATAAGGCAACGAGGGAAGCGTGAAGACCAACATCACCAAGCCCTTGATGCCGTCAGCAAGTTTGAAGCGGTCTTGAGAGTGCTTGAGGTGGTGCAATAAATCTCGGTAAAAAAGTGTTTTGCCCTGCTTCTGTAGGCCGAGCATGGTGTAGATCTCGGCCGCAGGCTTGTTGGGAAGAATGCTCTTTAGAAATTGAACGTAGGCCGATGGAACCTCCATGTCGACCATGAAGTAGGCCCGTGCAAAAGAAAACAGAGTAGAGATCTGCTCGACTCGCATGAGGAAGGTGTCGATTCGCAACAGACCATCCTCGCCTCTCAGAATGGGCACAGCAAAGCCAATGGGTTCGCCGTCATTGATCACCCGGCCAATCAGGTAGGCGCCTTTGTTGCGATAAAAGAGGCTTCGCAAGACATGAATCTGTAGGTCTTGCTTGGCATTGAATGGCCGCTCTAGCTGGGCAATGGCGCTGCGAACCACCCGCCGAAGGTCTCGGTGGCTGTCCTCCCATGGACAGGCCAGACCAATATCCACAAGCACCTGAGTCAGGCAGTGGCGCAGCCCAGTCTCATTGGGGTAGTAGGCCCGGTAGGAGGGTGGGTCGGAGTCGAGGTAGTCGGTGGCCTGGGAGGGGCGCACAAAGAGGACCTCGTTGTCGAAGTAATTGCGACGAAGAATCTTGGTGGTCACCGAGTTGAAGAAGGTCTCTGCCAATTCGGGTTGGCGATGGTCGGCGAGCAGGCCAATATAGGCACGCTTGACTTCCGGCCAGACACCCTCAGCCGCCAATTCGTCGGCAAACAGCGCCTGGAGCTGACGGCTGGCCTCCTCGATGCGTTGGTCGTAGAACGCAATTCTCTCGCTGGCCAATCGGCGAATGCTCTGGAATGCACCTGACTCAAAACAGGTCTTGGCCTGCTGCGCGTTGTAACGGAAAAGGCCATAGTGGCGGTCGAAGCCCTCGAGCATCACGCGAGCGATGGCCAGGGCGGGGCTCATTGGACTGGCCAAGACCGATCCGTCCTATGGGTGGAGTGTGAAACCTTGCGTGACGCGGGACCGATCGCGGGCCACACTGAACAAGAGCCCCATCCCCACGCCCAGTGTGACCATCGCTGTGCCGCCATACGAGATAAAGGGCAGCGGGATACCGACGACGGGGAGGATGCCGGTGACCATGCCCAGGTTGACAAAGGCATAGGTGAAGATGATCAGGGCAAGGGCTGCAGAGAGCAGGCGGCCAAAGAGTGTCGGAGCGCCCAGTGATATCCATAGGCCTCGGAGCACCAGCCCAAGGAAGAGTGCGAGCAGAATCGCAGAGCCGATGAAGCCGAACTCCTCTGCGTAGCCCGCAAAGACGAAGTCTGTGGCCCGCTCGGGGATGAACTCCAATTGGGTCTGGGTGCCTTGAAGCCAGCCTTTGCCGAAGATGCCTCCGGAGCCCACTGCAATCACCGACTGAAGAATATGGAAGCCCTTTCCAAGCGGGTCGCGCATCGGGTCGAGCAGTGTGCAGACCCGTTGGCGTTGGTACTCCCTTAGACCTGGCCAGTCGATACCGGGACCGCAGGCGGCATCGCCAAAACTGACCAAGAGAACCACGCCAACAAAGAGGGTGCCAAGAACCAACAGCACCAGCCGCCAGGGAATGCCACTGAGGTACAAGACAAAAATTCCAGATGCGAAGACCAGAATGGCCGTTCCCAGATCGGGCTGCTTGATGATGAGTATGACCGGCACGAGCAAGAGTAAGACGGGTACGACCCAATCTCGCCAGCCTCTCAGACCCTCTCGTTGGTGGATTAGAGAGGCCAGCATCAGCGGCATGGCAATCTTCATCAGCTCAGAGGGTTGAATTCGGGTGATTCCAATATCGAGCCACCGCGTCGCACCCTTGGCGGTCTCGCCGAAAAACTCAACAGCAAGAAGAAGCAGAAGACCGAGACTATAGAGGGGCACAGCCGCCTTTTGAAATTGCATTGCAGGAATCTGGGCGAGCACGAGCATCAAGGCCAGCGCGAGGAATAAATTGCGCATGTGGCCAACAAATCGATCGGGGTCGTCGTGGGCTGCACTGTAGACCGCCAGGACACTAATGAAAAAGATGCCCATGGCGGTCCAGAAAAGCGGCTGGTCGAGCCGATAGAAGCGTTGCTTGAGCCAGAAAACAACCGCCCGCCAGCCGGTCTGGGCCTTGCGCTTCTCAAGGCTATTCACGAGGGCTCCTTGTCAGCGGCCTGCGCCTTAATTGCGGGCTTGGGTGGCGCCAGAAGGTAATCCAAGACCTTGCGCGCAATGGGGGCAGCGGCCGCAGCGCCAAAGCCACCGTTTTCAACCACCACCGCCAGCGCCACCTTCGGGTCGTCTGCGGGGGCAAAGGCGATGTAGAGCGAGTGGTCCCTCAAGCGTTCTGCCACTCGGCTCGCTACATACTTCTCGTCTTGTTTAAGGCTAAACACCTGGGCGGTTCCAGTCTTGCCAGCCACCTTGTAGGGAACGCCCGCCATGACCCGCGCGCCCGTGCCTGTGAGGTTGACCTCCACCATTGCATTGGTGACCAGCTCGACCCATTCCGGCTGGAGGGTCAGTGTCTCGTCAATGACTGGAGGAAGTGGGTTCATTGCACCCGTGCCGTCCTCGATGGACCGAACCAGGCGAGGCTTGAGGAGCTTGCCCCCATTGGCAATCGCGGCCGTTGCTCGAGCAAGCTGAAGCATGGTGAACGCGTTGTAGCCCTGGCCGATTCCGATCGAGGGCGTCTCACCGGTCAGCCACGCGGTGCCGAAACGCTTCATCTTCCAATCCGACGATGGAAGAATGCCGGGCATTTCGCCATCCATATCAATGCCGGTTTTCTGGCCAAATCCAAAAGGGCTGATGAACTTGTGGATGGTGTCGACCCCCATGTCCATGGCCAGCTTGTAGTAGTAGGTGTCACTGGAGACCGAGATCGATTTCTTCATATCGACGCGGCCATGCCCCTCGGGCTTGCTGTCCCGAAACTTATGTGTGCCCAGCATGAAATAGCCAGGGTCATTGATGGTGTCGTCGGGCTTTCGTTCGCCCGAGGCCAGTGCGGCCAGCGCCATGAAAGGCTTGTAGGTCGAGCCTGGAGGGTAGATGCCTCGCAGCGCCCGGTTGAGCATGGGCTTGTCCAAGGAGGTGTTGAGACTGTCCCAGAGGTCGGGGTCGACACCATCGACAAAGGCATTCGGATCGAAATTCGGCATCGAGACGAACGCCAAGATCTCCCCACTGCGGGGGTCCATCGCCACCAGGGCACCCCGTCGCTGGCCATAGGCCGCCTCGATCATCTGTTGAAGACCGAAGTCAACTGAGAGCTGGATATTCCTGCCGGCCACGGCGGGACGAACGCCGAGCTCCCGAATAATCCGCCCACTCGAGGCGATCTCAATCTGCTGAAAGCCAATCTCGCCCTTGAGTAAGGGCTCGTAGCTCTTCTCGATGCCGAGTTTTCCGATATGGCTGACCCCGCTGTAGATCTCACTGCCCCCCTCCCTCTCGAGGCGCTCCTGATCGAACTTTGAGACGCGCCCAATGTGACCAATGAGATGAGAGGAAGAGAGACCATAGGGATAGGAGCGAATGGGTCGGCGCTCAATTCGAATGCCTGGCAACTCGCCGAGGCGAACCGCAATTCGCGCCACCTGCTCGTCGGTGAGCTTGGTCTTTATGGCAATGGGATCGAACTTGCGGGCGCTGGCGAGGTCCCGTTTGAAGCGCTTGATGTCGGCCGGTGTGAGGTTGAGAAGCGGTGTGAGCTTCTCGAGCATCTCATCGATGCCATGCTTAATACCGGGCTCGAGCTCAACAGAGAAGCCCGCATCGTTGCGAGCCAGAATGGTGCCTTGTCGATCGAGGATCAACCCTCGGGGTGCCTGAATGGGCAGCAGGGCCACACGATTGTTCTCGGCCTTAACGGCGTAGTCCTGGTGCTGCCAGACTTGCAAGGAGCCAAAGCGAAGCAAGAGCACGCCCATGGCGACCACCACCAAAAGCGCTGCCACCGTCACGCGCTTGCGAAAATCTGCGGTGAGTCGGGTCTCGGTGACCATGGGTCAGCTCACGATCTTGGCAGGCCTCGCGGGCCTGGAGGCAGGCCTGCGTTTCAGAATGGTGAGCAGCAGTCGATGAACCAGGAGCCAGCCCAGGGCATTGACAATGGTCTCCACGAGTATCCAGAGGGTCAGTGGCGTGCTGTCGGCAAACCAGTTCACTACGCCGCCAACAATCAGAACGACCAAGAAGAGACCCGCCACATGAAGCGCCTGGCCCGCTGGACCGAAGCCAGTCATCCGTCGGTGCAGGGCGATGGCGCCGTAGGTCAGCAGGCAGTAAATCAGCGCGTGTTCACCAAGAAGAACCCCCTGGTGCGCGTCCATTACAAGGCCAAGCAGCCAGGCCACGGTCATGCCCATGCGGCGTGGTGTCTGAACCGACCAGAAGACGAGGAGAACAGCGACGAGGTCTGGGGCTGGAAACTGATGCGGCCAGGGCCAGAGGTTAAAGAGCAGTGCAACGAGAAAACTGTAGACCAGTAGGCGCCTGCTCGG
Source organism: Betaproteobacteria bacterium (assembly GCA_016868255.1). GTDB lineage: Bacteria > Pseudomonadota > Gammaproteobacteria > Burkholderiales > Burkholderiaceae_A > Hahnella. Next base: position 5,261 of record VGHN01000018.1, on the reverse strand, counting down.
CTCCCTTGCGAGGGTCTCCCGCAGGGTCATCACTGCTTGGCCCCCCTGCTCTGCAGAACAAGCACCTGCCGGGTGACGGCGACCGAGGCCACGGGTTTGCCAGTGACCACTGGGAAGGGCGACAACCCACTCTCGGAAATCGAGGTGACGATACCGATGGGCAAGCCAGGGGGATAGAGGCCATCGAGCCCGGAGGTCTGAATCACATCACCGATCTGAATACTCGCCGCGAGATTGACATGGCGCAGCTCGAAGGCGTCCTCCCCGGTGATTCCTCGGGTCAGACCGCGAACGCCAAGACGGGGCAAGAAGACGGGCACCGAGAGCTGCTTATCGGAGAGCAGTCGAACTTCAGAGGTCAGCGGAAAGACGCGGCTGACTTGACCGATGACGCCTGCGCTGTTGATTACAGGATCACCCGCCTTTATCCCGCTTTCACTGCCGCGATCGATCACCACCACATCGTGAACTGGCGCAGGCCGGGCCGCCCGGACCTCTGCAGCAAGGGTGGCACCGGGGAGCGACTTCTGCAGTGCGAGAAGTCCTCGCAAATTGTCGTTCTCACTGCGCAGCTTATCCATGGCCAGAAGGGTCTCGGAGCGGGCAATCTCCTGCTCTCGGGTTTTTGTGATTTCTTCCCGAAGACTCTGGCCCGAGCGAAGACTCTCGCCCAGTGCAATGAGGATGTCTCTGGGCATCATCATCAGCTCGGTGAAGGGATAGAGGACGGTGTTGATTCCCTGCCGAAGCGGCTGGGTCATGCTGGCGTGGTAGTCCAGCTGCATGAGCAGCGTGGCCGAGACGGCAGCGACAACAAGTCTTAGCCTGGCGGGCAGGCCCTGGTGGAAGAGTGCGGGAGAGTTATGCGAGAGGGCCAAGCGGTCCGGTCGGGTGTTGAGACTATTCGGTCGAGAGCACAGCGCTCAATTCATCGATGCGCTCAATGGCCTCTCCACACCCACGAACCACACAGGCCAACGGATCCTCGGCCACATAAACAGGCAGGCCAGTCTCTTCGGCGAAAAGCCGATCGAGGTCGTGCAGAAGCGCACCGCCACCGGTAATGACAATCCCGCGCTCGGCGATATCGGCCGCGAGTTCCGGCGGCGTGTTCTCGAGTGCGTTCTTGATGGCCACAACAATCTGGCTGATGGGGTCTGTCAGGGCTTCGAGAATCTCATTGCTCGACACCATGAAGCTGCGGGGGATACCCTCACTCAGATTGCGACCCCGCACCTCCATCTCGCTGGCGGTGCTACCAGGGAAAGCCGAGCCAATTTCCTTCTTGATCGACTCGGCGGTCTGGTCGCCAATCAGCATTCCGTAGTTGCGGCGGATGTAATTAACAATGGCTTCGTCGAACTTGTCGCCCCCAACGCGGATTGAACTCGAATAGACGAGGCCACCGAGCGAGACCACACCGATTTCACTGGTACCACCACCGATGTCCACCACCATCGATCCGCGAGGCTCGGAGATGGGAAGCCCGGCGCCAATGGCCGCAGCCATGGGCTCTTCAATGAGGTAGACCTGGCTTGCGCCCGCAGAGAGACCGGACTCGCGAATGGCGCGGCGCTCCACCTGTGTGGATCCACAGGGCACGCAGATGATGACCCGAGGACTCGGCGAGAAGAGCTTTTTGGGATGAACCATCTTGATGAACATCTTGAGCATCTGCTCGGTCACCGTGAAGTCCGCGATGACGCCGTCTTTCATGGGCCGTACCGCCTCGATGCTTCCAGGGACCTTGCCGAGCATTTGCTTGGCCTTGGTGCCCACTGCCTCAATTGTCTTCTTGCCCCCCGGGCCACCCTCGTAGCGAATGGCAACCACCGAGGGTTCGTTGAGGACAATGCCCTTGCCCCTTGAATAAATCAGGGTGTTGGCGGTACCAAGATCGATCGCCAAGTCCTGAGAAAAAAATCCGCGCAGAGAGCCAAACATGGGTGAGTCCAGAAGATGGGTTGGAGAACGGAGATAATTAAAGGAGTAATTATCCACATTTCGAGGATTTATCTTGTCTTTAAGCCAGGACGAGCTGATCAAGCTTGCAAAACTATCGCGGCTCTCGCTCTCACCGCAGGAGTCTGAATCCCTGCGCGAGTCCATTTCCTCGATTATCGATTGGGTGGGACAACTCCAGCAGGCTCCCGTCGAGGGCATCGAACCCATGGCGCACCCCCACGACCAGGCCCTGCGACTCAGAGAGGATGAGCCAGTTCAATTGGAAGATCGCGAGGTTCTGATGGCCAATGCTGGGGAACGTGCCGCGGGATTCTTTCTGGTTCCGAAGGTCTTGGACTAGTTCGATGGGCCTGATGAGACAGGGTATTCGGACTCTTCGGAATGCGCTCGCCCGGCGCGAGGTCTCTGCCACCGAGTTGGTCGAGACGGCTTTTAAAGAAATTGGCGATGATCCCTTGGGCGCAGTCCTCGCGATGGACCGAGAGGCCAGCCTTGAGCAGGCGCGCGCCGCTCAGCTTCGCATAGACCAGGGGGATGCCTCGCCGCTGCTTGGCGTACCGATCTTGCACAAGGATGTCTTCGTGACCCGTGCATGGCCGACCACGGCGGGCTCCAGGATGCTAGAGGGCTATCGGAGCCCTTTCGATGCCGAGGTGGTCCGTCGGCTGGACCAGGCTGGGATGGTCTGCTTGGGCAAGGCCAACTGCGATGAGTTCGCAATGGGTTCAGCCAATCAACACAGTGCCTACAAACCCTCGCGCAACCCCTGGTCCCCCACACGTGTGCCGGGTGGCTCCTCCGGGGGGTCCGCCGCTGCAGTGGCAGCGGGTTGGGTTGTGGCGGCCACGGGCACGGACACCGGTGGCTCGGTTCGTCAGCCGGCCTCGCTCTGCGGCATTACGGGCCTCAAGCCCACCTACGGGCGCATCTCGCGATGGGGAATGGTGGCCTACGCATCGAGCCTCGACCAGGCTGGCCCAATGGCGGGCTCTGCCGATGATTGCGCCATGATGCTCAATGCCATGGCCGGCTTCGATCAGAAAGATGCGACGAGCCTGGATCGGCCCGAGGAAGATTTCACTCGATACTTCGGCGCATCTCTGGTGCCCGCTCAAAAACACGACGAGGCGCTTCCCCTCAAGGGCCTTCGGGTGGGCCGGCCAAAAGAGTTCTTTGCCGAGGGGCTCTCGCCCGGAGTCGCACAACCGATTGACTCGGCTTTGAAAACGCTCGAGGCCATGGGTGCGGTCGTGGTTGACTGCAGCCTGCCGCGAACGGCCCTCTCGATTCCCGCCTATTATGTGATTGCTCCGGCCGAGGCCTCAAGCAACCTCGCGCGCTACGACGGCATTCGTTACGGCCACCGCGCCCAGCAACCCAGAGACCTGCTCGATCTCTATGAGCGCAGTCGGTCAGAGGGCTTTGGCCCGGAAGTGAAGCGACGCATCCTGGTGGGTGCCTTCGTTCTCTCGCATGGCTACTTCGATGCCTACTATCTGCAAGCCCAGCGGGTTCGCAGACTGATTGCGATGGATTTTGATTCGGTATTCGAGTCTTGCGACTTTATTGTTGGACCGGTCTCGCCCACCGTGGCCTGGCCAATCGAGGGCCGCTCTCAGATGGACCCCTTGGCCGAGTACTTGGCCGACATCTATACCCTGGGTGCAAGCCTGGCGGGCCTGCCGGCCATGTCGGTCCCCTGCGGGTTTCAGATCGAGGATTCCTTGAGGCTGCCCGTGGGTCTCCAGATCATTGCGCCGCGTTTTGAAGAGGCACGCCTGCTTGCGATGGCCCACGCCTTCCAGCAGCAGACCGACTGGCACAAGCAGCAGGCCCCAGCGCAGACAGAAAAGAGAGGAGTGGCAATATGAGTTGGGAGGTGGTCATTGGCTTAGAGACCCATGTGCAACTGCAGACGGCCTCCAAAATTTTTTCGGGTGCTGCAACGCGTTTCGGTCAGGAGCCCAACCGCCAGGCCCATCCGGTGGATATGGCCTTGCCGGGGGTCTTGCCCGTGATGAACCGCGCCGCGGTTGAGGCGGCAATACGTTTTGGTCTGGCCATCGGGGCTCAAATCGCGCCTCGCTCCGTGTTTGCTCGCAAGCATTACTTCTACCCAGACCTGCCCAAGTCCTATCAAATCAGTCAGTACGAAATTCCGGTGGTCCAGGGAGGGCGCCTTGCCGTGGCCCTTGCAGACGGCAGTCAGCGGGTCATTGAGCTCACTCGGGCACACCTCGAGGAGGATGCGGGCAAGTCCGTGCATGAGGCACTCGATGGCCTGCCCGCGAATTGCTCTGGCATCGACCTCAATCGCGCCGGCACGCCGCTTCTCGAGATTGTGACCGAGCCAGTGATGCGATCGGCCCAGGAGGCGGTGGCCTATGCCCGCACGCTTCACAGCCTGGTGACCTGGATTGGCATCTGCGATGGCAACCTTCAAGAGGGCTCGTTTCGAGTCGACGCGAACGTGTCGGTTCGCCGAGTTGGAGAGACAGTGCTCGGTACGCGTTGTGAGATAAAAAATCTCAATTCCTTTCGGTTTCTCGAGCGGGCCATTGAGGTGGAGGTGGCCCGCCAGATCGAACTGATTGAAGACGGTGGCCGTGTGGTCCAGGAGACGCGGCTCTTCGACCCGGATCGCGATGAGACACGTTCAATGCGCAGCAAGGAAGATGCCCAAGACTACCGATACTTCCCGGACCCCGACCTGCCGCCGCTATGCATTGATGGGCAATGGGTGGAGTCTGTGCGGGCCTCGATGCCGCAATTGCCTGAGCAGCGTCGTGATCAGTGGACCGTGTCTCTGGGGCTGAGTGCCTACGATGCATCGATGCTTGTGCAGTCTCGTGCCCACGCCGATTACTTTGCCAAGTGCCTCTCGGTTCTGCAGGAGCGGAAGGTCTTGGTGGTGGTTGATTCCGAACTCGGCAAGGCCCTAGTGAACTGGATGATGGGCGAGCTTGCCAACCATCTCAATCGAGAAGGGCTGGAAATTTCTCACAGCAAGGTGTCGCCCGAGCAGCTTGTTGGTCTTCTGCTCCGTGTCCAGGATGGAACGCTATCGAACAAGATTGCCCGTGAGGTTTTTGCTGATTTATGGGCAGGAGCATTTGCCAACGCCGATCAGGCGATCGAGGCCAAGGGCCTTCAGCAGATTCAGGACACGGGCTTGATTGAGTCGCTTATTGAAGAGGTGCTTGCGAGCCAGCCCAAGATGGTCGAAGAGTTTCGGGCCGGCAAGGACAAGGCGCTCAACGCACTCGTGGGCCAGGTCATGAAGCGGTCGCAGGGCA
>VGHN01000017.1 GCA_016868255.1 Betaproteobacteria bacterium | reverse complement strand
GGAGCCGCTCGGGGTCGATTGATTTCTCTGCGTTGTCTTCAATGCACCAGTCGTTGATGGTGATGGCGAGGTCATAGGCCCAGGCCCCGTTGCAGCCAAAGTAGAAATCAATGAATCCACCAATGATCACTGGCGAGTCGATGGAGTCAAAGAGGACATTGTCGCGAAAGAGGTCGGCGTGAATGGGCCCGGTGGGGAGTTGGGCCATGGGCCCCTGGGCGGCGAATTCAATTTGTTCTTGGAGTTCCGATTCAAGCAAGAGCCGCTGCGACTCATTGAGGTGCGGCACAACATGTGGCGCTGTGGCAGACCACCATTTGAGGCCCCTGGGGTTCTCAAGCGCGATGGCAAAGTCTCTGCCGGCGAGGTGCATTCTGGCCAGGCCTTGGCCAACCGCCTCGCAATGCACAGCGTTGGGCGTCTTGAGGTCGCGGCCTTTGAGGCGCCGAACAAAGGCCAGTGGTTTCCCCTGAAAGTGGGTAAATAGGGCGTTCGATCGACTCCGATGGGGGGCCGGGCAGTCAAAGCCCTTGTGGGCCAGGTGCTCCATTAGGCCCAAATAAAACGGCAACTCCTTGGCGGTGAGCTTCTCGAATACGGTGAGAACGTAGCGGCCTTGGTCGGTGTCAACGAAGTAATTGGTGTTCTCAATTCCTGCGGAGATTCCCTCGAAGTGGCGCAGCGCTCCAATATTGAATTCAGCGAGCAGGGCAGAGACATTCCTCGACTCTAGGTTGGTGAAGACGGCCATTCTTTTCTACAGCGTTTCGAATGACCGCCTAGTCCTGCTCGCCCTCGAAGGCCTCTTCACGCTTCTTGCGAATGGAGGGCAAGAGCATCAGGATAATGAGGACCGCTGCAATTCCCAGCAAGGTGGCCGACAGGGGCCGATCGAGCAGCACCCACCAGTCGCCTCGCGATAGAGTGAGTGCCCGACGCAGGTACTCCTCCATCATCTCGCCCAAGATGAATCCCAACAGAAGTGGGGCGGGCTCGCATTTCCACTTCTTGAAGTAGTAGCCGAGGATCGCAAAGGGAATGATCATCAAGACTTCCCAGACGCTGTTGTTGATGCTGTAGGCCCCGATGCAGCAGAAGATGAGGATGGCCGGATACAGCAGCCGATAAGGCACCTGCAGGAGTTTGATCCAGATGCCAATGAGGGGCAGGTTGAGAATCACCAGAAAGAAGTTTCCAACCCACATCGAGACGATGAGTCCCCAAAAGAGGCTGGGATTGGCTGTCATGACTTGGGGGCCCGGCTGCACATCGTGAATCATCATGGCCGCCACCATCAGGGCCATGACCGGGGTGGTGGGGATGCCCAGTGTGAGGACTGGAATGAAAGAGGTCTGCGCACCGGCGTTGTTGGCCGACTCCGGTCCGGCCACGCCCTCGATGGCCCCTTTGCCGAATTCTTCTGGGTGCTTGGAGATCTTCTTCTCGATGGCATACGAGGCAAAAGAACTGAGAATGCCTCCGCCGCCAGGAAGAATGCCGAGGAAGGAGCCCAGCATGGTGCCTCGAACCACCGCGGGGGCAGCGCGGCGAACGTCTTGCCTCGAGGGAACGAGGTCGGTGACTTTTTCTTTGAGCAGGTCTCGGGCCTCTTGGGCCTTGAGGTTGTAGATGATCTCTGAGAAGCCGAATAGGCCCATGGCGATCACTGCGAACTCGATGCCATCGATGAGTTCAGGCACCCCAAAGGTGAAGCGGGCCACGCCAGAGTTCACATCGGTGCCCATAAGACCAAGCAGCAACCCCAGCACCACCATAGCCAGCGCCTTCACAAAGGAGCCGTGGGCCAGGACAACCGCTGCAATGAGGCCCATCACCATGAGAGAGAAGTACTCGGCGGGGCCGAACTTGAAGGCCAGTTCTGCCAGGGGTGGGGCGAAGGCGGCAATAAGAAAGGTGGCCACGGTGCCGGCGAAGAACGAGCCCAGGGCGGCCGTGGCGAGTGCGAGGCCTGCCTTGCCTTTGCGGGCCATCTGGTAGCCGTCGAGGGTGGTGACGACCGAGGCCGACTCACCGGGCAGGTTCACCAGAATTGCGGTGGTGGAACCACCGTACTGGGAGCCGTAGTAAATGCCCGCGAGCATGATGAGCGCCGTTGATGGGTCGCCCATTTTATAGGTGATGGGCAGCAAGATGGCGATGGTGGCCAGAGGCCCAATACCTGGCAGAACGCCAATTAGGGTTCCGAGCAAGACACCGGCAAAGCACCAGGCGAGGTTGTTGAGGGTGAAGGCGGTCTCGACCCCGATGGCGAGATTGCTGAGCAAGTCCATGGTGTTGGGTGTCCTTTCTCAGCTCAGGCTGGGGGGCCAGATGGGGAAGGTCATCTCGAGCCCGATTCGAAAGACGAGAATGCAGCCCACGGTAAGAATAATGGCCATCGCAATTCGTTCCTTCCAACTGGACTCGGGACTTGCGAGCGAGGCGAGGAGCAGGAGGACGGGCGCTGCGACAACAAACCCCGCAAAGGGAAGCAGTTGAGCGAACAAAAAGACACTGCCCACAATGAGGCCCAGGCCACGCCAGTCTGTCGAGTGGATCGGTTCCTCGTCGGTGTTGGCTGGGACAAAGGCCAAGATGCCAATGAGCAGCCCGAGTCCGATCTGCAGAACGGCAAGCATGGTTGGGAAGAAGGCGGGCCCCATCCGGCGGGTGGTGCCCATGTTGTAGTCCTGGGCATAGATCAGAAACAGAAGGCCAAAGCCAAGAAACATCAGGGACGAGAGGAGGTCTCGCTTGTTGTAGAGGGTCATTCTGGCCATCCTCTGCGGTGGGGAAGGCCCCTATTATGCGTGAGGCCGCTGCCAGAAGGCTTGCCGGGATTTTCCCTTGGCCTTTCCATTAAAATCGTCGGTCCACGACAAATCACCTGGAGAGACGCCCAGCGGTATCGGGCCCACTGAATATGGCTGCGGACAAGACTGCGAAACCAAAGTCGATGAGCGTGACGGAGATTCGTCAGCGTTTTCTGGACTTCTTTGCCCAGAATGGCCATGCCGTGGTGCCCTCGAGTGCACTGGTACCTGCCAACGATCCCACGCTTCTCTTTACCAACAGCGGAATGGTCCAGTTCAAGGATGTCTTCTTGGGCCGAGAAAAGCGTGCATACAGCCGGGCAACGAGCTCACAGCGAAGTGTTCGTGCCGGCGGCAAGCACAACGACTTAGAGAACGTGGGCTACACGGCCCGGCACCACACCTTCTTCGAGATGCTGGGCAACTTCTCTTTTGGTGATTACTTCAAACAAGATGCCATTCGTTATGCCTGGACCCTGCTCACCGATGTCTATGGCCTGCCCAAGGAGCGGCTCTGGGTCACGGTCTATCAGGACGATGACGAGGCCTATGGAATTTGGGAGAAGGAAATCGGTGTCCCGGTTGAGCGCATTGTTCGGATTGGCGACAACAAAGGTGCCCGCTACGCCAGCGATAACTTCTGGCAGATGGCCGACACCGGGCCCTGCGGTCCATGCAGCGAAATCTTCTATGACCACGGCCCAGCTGTCTGGGGCGGCCCACCTGGCTCGCCAGAGGGCGATGGAGATCGCTACATTGAAATTTGGAATTTGGTCTTCATGCAGTACGACCGTGACGAGAAGGGTGTTCTTACCCCACTGCCCAAGCCTTGTGTGGACACGGGCATGGGACTCGAGCGGATTGCAGCGGTGCTCCAGGGGGTTCACAGCAATTATGAGATCGACCTCTTTGCAAATCTAGTGGCCGATGCGGCCCGCGAGACGGGTTGCAAGGACCTGAGCAACCCTTCCTTGCGTGTCATTGCCGACCATATTCGGGCCTGCAGTTTTCTCATTGTCGATGGCGTGATTCCGGGCAACGAGGGCCGTGGCTATGTGCTGCGCCGGATTGTTCGACGAGCGCTTCGGCATGGCCACAAACTGGGGCAGACCCAGCCCTTCTTCTTTCGATTGGTCAAGGATTTGGTCGATCAGATGGGTGGCGCCTACCCCGAGCTTGCACAGGCAGCAACGCGCGTGGCCGATACGCTTCGCCAAGAAGAGGAGCGCTTTGGTGAGACCCTGGAGAAGGGCATGGCGATCTTGTCGACGGCGCTGGCCGACCTGCCCAAGGGCGGCATGCTCGATGGCCAGACGGCTTTCATGCTCTACGACACCTTTGGCTTTCCGCTCGATCTCACTGCAGACGTCTGCCGTGAGCGAGAGGTGGCGGTGGATGAAGCAGGCTTTGAGCAGGCCATGGATCGCCAGCGGGACCAGGCCCGGGCGGCGAGCAAGTTCAAGTCCGCTGGGGGTCTGGAGTACAACGGTGTTCCCACTGCGTTTGTGGGCTATGAGTCGCTGAGTCAGTCGGCCCGCGTCACGGGCCTCTATGTCGGTGGCTCGGCCGTGGAGGCCGCGGGGGTTGGCGATGAGGTGGTGGTGGTCTTGGAGACCACGCCGTTTTATGCCGAGTCGGGTGGGCAGGTGGGCGATGCCGGCCAGTTGAAGGCCGAGGGTCTGCTCGTTCAAATTGAAGACACTCAGAAGATTTCAGCCGAGGTGTTTGGGCACCATGGCCGTGTGATCAAAGGTCCCCTTCGCATTGGACAGAACCTTGTTGCGGAAGTGGATCTGGTGCGCCGAGCACGAACGGCTCGGCACCATTCGGTTACGCACATCATGCACAAGGCCCTTCGTGAGGTTCTGGGGGCCCATGTTCAGCAGAAGGGTTCTCTGGTCGATGCCGACAAGACCCGCTTTGATTTCGCCCACAACCAGCCGCTCACTGCGCAGGAGATTGAGCGGATCGAAGCCATGGTGAATGAAGAGGTTCTCCGCAACACGCCCACCCAGGCGCAGGTGATGGGCTTTGATGATGCGGTGGCCGGTGGCGCCGTGGCCCTCTTCGGAGAGAAGTACGGCGATGTGGTGCGCGTGCTCGACATTGGCTCGTCGCGCGAGCTTTGCGGTGGCACGCATGTGGCGCGCACCGGGGACATTGGAATTTTCAAGATTGTTTCGGAATCGGGCGTTGCTGCGGGCATTCGCCGGGTCGAGGCGATTACGGGGGACCGGGCCTTGTCGTTTATGCAGTCTCTGGAGCAGCAACTCCACGAGGCCGCTGGCTTAATGAAGACCGCGCCAGCAGAGCTGGGCTCGCGACTGAGTCAGTTGTTGGAGAGCAGTCGGCAACTCGAGAAGGAACTCTCTCGACTCAAGGCCAAGCTGGCCGCCTCCGCGGGCGATGACCTGGCCTCGCAGGCGGTGTCTGTGGGTGGCGCAAAGTTTCTGGCCACCACGGTTGAGGGAGTGGCCTCGGCCGAGTTGCGCAGTCTTCTCGATTCATTGAAGTCCAAGCTGCAATCGGCGGCCATTGTGTTGGCCAGTGTCGAGGGCGAGAAGGTCTCGATCATTGCGGGGGTCACCTCTGATCTCACTGCAAAGATCAAGGCCGGCGATCTCGTGAATCATGTGGCGAGCCGTGTGGGGGGCAAGGGGGGTGGTCGACCCGACATGGCCCAGGGCGGCGGCACACAGCCCGCCGATTTGCCCAAGGCCATGGAGAGCCTGCGGGGCCATGTGCAGGCAACCCTGGGTGGCTAGCAGCTGTGGACATTGAACTCGATGTCAAAGGCCTGAGCTGCCCATTGCCCATTCTTCGGGCCAAGAAGGCCTTGTCTGAGATGGCCTCGGGCCAAATGTTGGTGGTCCATGCCACCGATCGCGGGGCCTGGGATGACTTCGATTACTTCTGTCAGAACACCGGCCACCGCCTCGAGGAACGACTCGAGGCCGATGGCGTGTTTACTTTTAAGATCCAGGTGCGTTGATCTGGGCGCGCTGGTCTCTGAGCCGAACCAGCGTCTCTTCAAATCCTTTGAGTCGCGTCTTTTCCTGCTCAACAACTGCGGGCGGTGCGCGGTCAACAAATGAGGCATTCGAGAGCTTGGCCTGGGCCTTGCCAATCTCCGCCTCCATCTTTGCAATTTCCTTGTCGAGTCGCTGTCGCTCGGCCTCGGGGTCGATGGTGACCTCGAGCATGAGCTTGAGGCTACCGACGATTTGAACCGGGGCCTGGGCACCCGACGCGGGCCGCTCGAGCTTATTCACCCAGCGGACTTCACTGATTTTTCCGAGCGATGCAATGGCCTGCTGCAGGAATTGGCGCTGGTCGTCTTGGATTCGCAGGTCCATGCCCGTGGAGGGGTTGGCCGATGCAATGTCTTCGACGCTGATTTGCAGGGGCACGCGCTCGGAGGGCGAGAGACCCATCTCGCTGCGAAGTGAGCGGACCGCACCGACCAATTCTTGCAACTGCGCAAAGAAGCCCTCTGCGATGGCATCGATTTTCTTGGGTTCTGATTGCGGGTAGGGCGCGGTGGCGATGCTGTCTTGCTCGCCCTGGGCGAGCCGATCGGATCGGCCTGCAAGTGGTGCAATGACTTGCCAGAGGGCCTCGGTGATAAATGGAATGACGGGGTGGGCCAGCCGAAGAATGGTCTCGAGGACACGCAGCAGTGTGCGGCGCGCGGCACGCTGCATGTTTTCTCGATCGCCGTTGAGGGCAATCTTGGTGAGTTCCACATACCAATCGCAGAAGTCATTCCATACAAATTCGTAGATCTCTTTGGCGGCGAGGTCGAAGCGGTATTGTTCGAAGTGCTCGTGGACGTTTGCTTCGACACGCTGCAGTCGAGAGACGATCCAGCGGTCGGCGGGGCTGAAATAGAGTGGGCCATCCGGCCCGCAGTCGCCTGCGCAGATTCCCAGGCCGCAGTCTTTGTCTTCGGTATTCATTAGAACAAAGCGGCTGGCATTCCAGAGCTTGTTGCAGAAGTTTCGGTAGCCCTCGCATCGCGAGAGGTCGAAGTTGATGTTGCGCCCCGGCGTGGCCAGGCTCGCAAAGGTGAAGCGAAGTGCATCGGTGCCATGGGCTGCAATGCCCGACGGAAACTCGTTGCGGGTCTTTTTCTCGATCTGTGCGGCCTGCTTGGGATTCATCAGGCCCGTGGTGCGTTTGGCAATCAGTGCCTCGAGCGAGATGCCATCGATGATGTCGATGGGGTCCAGCGTGTTGCCCTTGCTCTTGCTCATCTTCTGGCCTTCACTGTCTCGAACCAAGGCATGCACGTAGACATCTCGGAACGGCACCTGGCCAGTGAAATGGGTGCTCATCATGATCATCCGTGCCACCCAGAAGAAGATGATGTCAAAGCCTGTGACCAGCACGCTCGAGGGCAGGAACTGCGCGAGGTCCCTCTGCAGGCGCGGACCACCGAAGCGCAGGCCCTTCTCGCGGCCTTGGTTTGCATCCCATTCCTGGCCGGGCTCGACAAGGGTCGAGAAGGGAACCAGGGCGGAGGAGAACCAGGTGTCGAGCACATCGGGGTCTTGCACCAAGCCCCCTGCCCAACCGGCGGCCTGGGCCTGGGCCTTGGCATCGGCCTCGTTGGTGGCCACAAAGACCACACCGTCTTCGATGGGCTCGCCTTGGGCATTGGCCTTGTACCAGGCTGGAATCTGGTGTCCCCACCAGAGTTGGCGAGAGATGCACCAGTCTTGAATGTTCTCGAACCAGTGGCGATACGTGTTGGTCCAGTTCTCGGGGAAGAAGCGGACCTCGCCATGGTCAACGACTTCTAGGGCGCGCTGCGCAATCGAGCGGCCCGGGGTGTTCGTGTCCTCTGGCGCGGGGGCACTCATGGCCACGAACCATTGGTCGGTGAGCAGGGGCTCGATGACCGCCTGGGTGCGATCGCCCCGCGGCACCATGAGTTTGTGGGGTTTGACCGAGACCAGGTTGCCCAGGGACTCGAGGTCGGCCAGGATGCGCTTGCGAGCCTCGTAGCGATCGAGCCCTTGGTAAGCCGCGGGCCCGTTCTCGTTGATGGCCGCCTGGGGCGTGAAGATATTCAGTAGCGGCAGCCCATGGCGTTGGCCCATGGCGTAGTCATTAAAGTCGTGGGCTGGCGTGATCTTTACGCAGCCCGTGCCAAAACTCGGGTCGACGTAGTCATCGGCAATGATGGGGATTTCTCGTCCCACCAGTGGGAGCAGAATTTTTTCACCCACCAAGTGCTTGTAGCGCTCGTCCTCGGGATGCACGGCCACGGCCTGGTCACCCAACATGGTCTCGGGTCGGGTGGTGGCCACCACGAGACTGCCTTTTCCATTGGCCAGGGGGTAGCGCAATTCCCAGAGATGGCCGTCTTCTTCCTCGCTGACTACTTCAAGGTCTGAGACGGCGGTGAGTAGTTGCGGATCCCAGTTGACCAGGCGCTTGCCGCGGTAGATGAGGCCCTGCCGATAGAGACTAATAAAGACTTCGCGAACCACGGCCGAGCAACTCGGGCTCATGGTGAAGTATTCGAGCGACCAGTCGCAGCTCGCCCCCAGTCGCCGCATCTGGCGGGTAATGGTGGAGCCCGACTCCTCTTTCCATTGCCAGACACGCTCAAGGAAGGCGGTGCGCCCGAGGTCGTGTCGAGAGGTCTTCTGTGCATCGAGCTGTCTCTCCACAACAATCTGTGTGGCGATGCCCGCATGGTCGGTGCCCGGTAGCCAGAGGGTGTTGTCGCCCCGCATGCGATGCCATCGAGTGAGGCTGTCCATGAGGGTTTGATTGAAGGCATGCCCCATGTGAAGCGTGCCCGTGACATTCGGAGGGGGCAGCTGGATGCAGAAGGACTCTTTCTTCTGGGCCATGCCCGCCTTAAATAGGCCGCGTTGCTCCCAGTCGGGCCCCCAGCTCGATTCAATGGCTGCTGGGTCGAATGATTTATCGAGCGTCGGCATTCTGGAGGTCGTATCGGTTGATGTTGTAGCCCCGGTCGCGGTAGAAGGAGAAGCGCTTTCGGGCCTTGAGTTTGTCATCTTCGTCGGGCCCCACCACTTCGAAGACCCGGTCGAATCGACTGAAGAACTCGGGGACCTCGTCGTCGAGATTCAGAAGCATAAAGGCCGTGCGCGGCTTCTCTGGTGTCCACTGACTCGCGCAGAGCAGAACCGGTGATTCCTCTGCGAGCGGGTGATCGAACTCGACATGGGGAATAAAGTCTTCGTCGGAGAATTCATAGAGCCGCTCGTCGAACAAGGCGAGCCGATCCGGGTCCCCACAGAAGACGAGCAGCGGCTTCTCTTCCGAGATGGCAGCCGTGCGCAAGGCCTTGCGCACGAGCCTGCATGCATGGCTTAAGCGATCGGGGGTGTTGAAGTGAAAGTCAACACTGGTCACGCCAGGCCGTTCTTCAGGAACTCAACGAGCAGTCCCACCGGCCGGCCGGTTGCACCTTTGTTTTGTCCGCTTCGCCAGGCGGTGCCAGCGACATCGAGGTGGGCCCAGCGATAGTTCTTTGCGAAGCGCCACAAGAAGCAGGCTGCCGTGACGCTGCCCGCGGCCCGACCGCCAATGTTGGCCATGTCGGCAAAGGGGCTCTTGATCTGCTCTTGGTAGTCTTCTTCCAGGGGCATGCGCCAGGCGGTATCGAGACTCGACTTGCCTGCTTCAATGAGCTTGGTGGCCAGTTCATCATCGCTGGTGAAGAGCCCCGAGTTCACATGGCCCAGGGCGATCACGCAGGCACCGGTGAGGGTGGCAATATCAACCACGGCTGCGGGCTTGAATTGTTTGTCGACGTAGCTCAGCGCGTCGCAGAGGATGAGCCGTCCCTCGGCGTCGGTATTAAGAATTTCAACGGTCTGGCCCGACATGGTGGTGACGATGTCACCGGGTCGAGTGGCCGAGCCGCTGGGCATGTTCTCGCATGTGGGCACCACCCCAATGACATTGCGCTTGAGGCCCATTTCGCCAATGGCACGCATCACGCCAATCACCGATGAGGCACCGGACATGTCGTATTTCATTTCGTCCATTTCGGCGGGCGGCTTGAGCGAAATGCCACCGGTATCAAAGGTGATGCCCTTGCCAACCAACACAATGGGCGCGTCTTTTGCGGCGCCCCCACTGTGGTGCATGACGATGAATTGGGGCGGCTGGACGGAACCCTGCGCGACGGCGAGCAGGGCGTTCATGCCGAACTTCTCCATGGCGGCTCGATCGAGCACGTCAATCTTCATGCGGTACTGGCGGGCCACGCTTTTGGCGGTGTTGGCCAGGAAGGTGGGGGTACAGATGTTGGGGGGCAGGTTGCCGAGGTCTTTGGTGAGTTCCATGCCGTTGGCCAGTGCCTGGGCATCGGCAATGATCTTGGGCGCATCGGTAGGACGAAGGTCGCCTGGCAGGAGCATCTCAACGCCTCTGAGGGCGATTTGATCGGCCTTGCCGGCGGCGGCTTTGGAGCCCGCCTTGGCGGGCGCCGGTTTGGCCGACTCATCGCCCGATTGGCCCGAGCGGGTCTTGAAGCGATCGAAGCGATAGAGGGCCTCGCGGCAGGCCGTGACATGGGTCTGCACACGCCAGGCACCGTCTCGGGTTCCGACGGGAAGTTCGCTCAAGAAGGAGGCCACGCGCTTGACGCCTTTCAAAGGCACCATGGCCCGGGTGGCGGCCTTCACGGCCTCGGCATAGGTCTTTTCATTGAAGCTGTCTTTTTTCCCAAGACCGACGAGCAGCACACGGCTCGAGGGCAGGCCGTCGAGGTCGCGCAGCAAGAACGTTGTGCCGGACTTGGCCTCGAAGTCGCCGGCCTTCAGCAGACGGGTGAGCGCACCGTTGGAGACCTTGTCGATGACTCGGGCGGGGTTGGTGAGCTCGACGCCGCTTGCCGTTGAATAGAGGCCCACCCAGACCGTGTCGGCCGAGGCCCGGTCGACGGGCTTGTTGCTGGCAAGGAACTCAATGGCCTCGCGGGTTTCCCCGGGATCTTTCACTTCACGAATCTCTTTGGAGATGCTGGTGGCGGTCATGACAGAATGCCTACTTGCGAATGGTTCGAAACCGACATTATAAAAGCCCGTGATATTTCATTCAGCCCTGGTCCGAGAATTGCGCGCCACCGCCTGGGCGACCTTCGCCACGCTTCTCACGATTGTGTTGAGCACAACCCTCATCCGGATCCTTGATCAGGCCTCCACAGGCCGCTCGGACCCCACGCTAGTGGTGCCACTCATCGCCCTTTCTAGCGTGAGTTCATTGACTCTGGTGGTGAGTCTGACCGCTTTCTTAACCATTCTGATCGTGCTGGGACGTTGGTGGCGTGAGTCGGAGATGGTGGTCTGGCTCTCCAGTGGCGTGAGCCTCTGGGGCCTGGCGCGGCCGGTCGCCCAGTTCGTCTGGCCTTTTGTTTTGATGTCGGCCTTTTGTGCCCTGGTGCTCTCTCCATGGGCCCGGGGCCAGATGGACGACGTGACCGAGTCATTCCAGAATCGATCCGACGTGCAGCGGGTCTCACCGGGCCAGTTTCGTGAATCTGCCTCGGGGCAGAGGGTCTTTTTTGTTGAAATGCTCGATGAGTCATCGGTGAAGCTTGGCAAGGTCTTCTCGGTATCGAATGGGCAAGAGAACCGAACCACCGTTCTCAATGGCCGCTCCGGCGAGATCATCGCCGATGACCAAGGCCGCTCCTGGATTCGAGTCAGCGATGGCACGCGAACGGATTTCACCGCCCAGCCCGATCGGTTTCATCAGGGCCTTCAGACCATGCGGTTTGAGTCTTACGAGGTCCGCTCAGACCTCCAGGCCTCCATTGGTGGGCCGGACAACCGTGGCCTGCGGTCGGTCTCTACGGTGACCCTTCTTGCTTCACCGTTGCCGCATCATGAGGGTGAATTGGCGTTTCGACTGGGCGCTCCCTTGCTGGCCCTGGCCTTGGCATTTCTGGCCATTCCCCTGGCCTATGTGGGGCAGAGGACAGCGCGTTGGTATCCCCTCTTGTTTGCATTGCTCATTGTTGTGCTCTCCAACAACCTGCTCTCGGTGACCAAGGCCTGGATCTCCAGTGAGCAACTGGCCTTCTGGTGGGGCTGGTGGCCCCTGCCGCTTAGTGTGATGCTCTTCCATGTGTTGTTGATGTGGATGCGAGCCCGAGTCAGAAGAATGCCCTGGGAGATTTTGTCTTACTCGCTTCATGCCCGAGGCATAGGGTTTGGACGGCGCTCCAGTCGAGCGAAGGATCCCGATTGAGGCTCTTTGATCGCTATCTTTTTGAATCGGTCTACACCCGATTTGTTTTGGTGTTGCTGGGCTTCGTGGGTATGTTCTCGTTTTTTGATCTGGTGGCCGAGGTGGGCCAACTCGGCCGATCGGGTTATCGGCTCGAGGATGCGCTGACCTATGTCTTCTTTCGGATTCCGTCTGTCTGCTATGAACTCACTCCTCTGAGTGCACTCATCGGCGGACTCTGGGCCATGGCGGATCTCGCGTCTTCATCGGAATTCACTGTGGCCAGGGCATCGGGTTACCGACCAGTGGATGCAGTGTTGGGGGTGTTCATTGCCTCGCTGCCCCTTGCAGCCGCTGTCTTGATTCTCTCGGAGTTGGTGATGCCGTGGTCGGATGCCCGTGCCAGTCAGGCCCGAGCACCGATTGGGTCCGCGGCCTCTGGGCAGGCCTTGCGATCGGGCTACTGGCTCAAAGACAACCTGGTGGTGGCCGATGCGCGGGTGTCCGAGCGTTACATCAATCTGGGCCAATCGATGCCCAAGCAATCGGTGCGTTCGGTTCGTATTTATGAATTCGATGGCAGCCGGCGAATGTCTCGTTACATTGAAGCCGATACGGCTGAGTTCGCCTCGCTGACCACTGCCGAGGGCCAGTTGGCCACGGCCTGGAAGCTCAAGGGCGTGCGCCTCGTCGACACATTCGAGGATGGTTCGGCACGCTCCACGACCCTGCCCTTGTTGGAGTTTCAGTCGGGGGTCTCCCCGGAAACGCTCGATGCCTTGCTGGTGCGGCCCGAGCAGATGGCGGCGCATCAACTCTGGCGCTATGTGGATTACCTAAAGGCGGGGAAACAGAAAACGAGTCGGTATGAGCTCGTGCTATGGAAGAAGATGAGTTACCCGATTGGCGTCATGGCCATGCTGCTTTTGGCGCTGCCAATCGCCTATGTGCAGACCCGATCGGGTTATCTTGGCCTGAAGGTTTTTGCGGGCATCGGTGTTGGCCTGGCATTCCATCTGCTCAACAATCTCTTCTCCCACCTCACCATTCTGGGCGACTGGCCCGCGGCGGCGGTTGCCATCACCCCAAGTCTGATTGCCATGCTACTTGCGCTCTCGGTTTTGCAGATGGCCCAGCGCCGCGCGCTTTAATCCGCGGACTCGAGCAGGCCTTCACCTATGCTTGAGCGGGCTTGAGCAGCGAGCTCGGGCATCAACGGGCTCGGGCTTGAATGGGCTCGAGCATTAGCGGTCTTTACGTCTTCTTGGCCAGATCCGCTGCGGTGGTGAATGCGTCTGCAAAAAACTCTTCTTGAGGAAGCGCGCAGTTCGAGACGAAGTCGCGCTGGGCGGACTGCACCACAATCGGCGCACCGCAGGCATAGACGCTGTGCTGTGAGAGGTCGGGGAAGTCTTGCATGACGGCCTGATGAACGAAGCCGGTTCGGCCTGACCAGTGGTCTTCGGGCAATGCGTCGCTCACCACGGGAATGAACTTGAACTGGCTGTTCGTGGTCTCCCACCGCTCAATGAGATCCAGGGCGTAGAGATCGGCAGGGCGGCGACCACCCCAATAAAGGGTCATGGGGCGTTGGATGCCCTTGTGGTGGGCATGCTCAATTACCGCCTTGATGGGGGCGAATCCGGTGCCACTTGCAAGAAAGACAATGGGCCGGCTGCTGTCTTCGCGAAGAAAGAATGTGCCTTGCGGTCCTTCAAAGCGAAGGATGTCCTTCTCCTTCACCGCATTGATCGAGGGGGTGCCAGTGCCAAAGAGGGCATCGGTGAAGGCGCCGCCCGGGGTGTGTCGAATGTGGAGCTCGACCTGTTGATTCTCATGTGGCGGATTGGCCATGGAATAGCTTCTGCGTTTGCCATCTTTCAGAAGAATGTCAATGTACTGACCGGCCAAAAATTGGAAGTTCTCGGTGGCCGGAAGCTGTAACTTCACAATGGCCACATCGGGGGCCGCCTTGTGGATGCTCGCTACGCGACAGGGCAGCTTGCGAGCCGGCAGCATGCCATCGGCCGCGACCACGCGGGCGGTGATGTAAAGATCTTCGAGTGCCCGGGACTTGCAAAGCAGGAGTTGGCCGTGGGATTTTTCCGCGTCCGACAAGGCCTTCTTTTGATAGTCGCCATAGTCCACGCTGCCCGTGGTGATGGAGGCCTTGCATGAGCCACAGGCGCCATCCTTGCAGCCATAAGGCAGCACGATGTTTGCGCGAAGTGCGGCCTCGAGAATGGTCTCGTTGGGCTCGACAGGGAATGATTTGCCCGAGGGCTCTAGGGTGCATTGAAAAGTCATGAGGCGCGATTCTACCGGGGTGGGGATTTCTGACGCGCCAATAGCTGCTTGAGTGCGCGGCCTGTGGGGGTATTTTGTTTGGCCACTTCTTTGGGTGTGGCCGCGATGAGAACGCGCCCGCCGGCTGCGCCGCCTTCGGGGCCCAGATCCACAATCCAGTCCGCCTCGGCCCAGACATCGACTTGGTGCTCGATGACCACTACGGTGTGGCCCGCCTCAATGAGTCGGTGCAGTGCATGAATAAGCCGCTCGACATCGGCCATGTGGAGCCCCACAGTGGGCTCATCGAGCACGTAAAGGGTGTGCGCAGGGGATCGCGACTTTGCAAGCTCGGTGACCAATTTGATTCGTTGCGATTCGCCGCCCGATAAGGTGGGACTGGGCTGGCCGAGCGTCAGGTAGCCCAGGCCGACATCGCGCATCAGTTCCAGGGGTCGTCGCACCGAGGCAATGGGCTCGAAGAACTCCAGGGCCTCGTCGACCGACATAGCGAGCACCTCGGAGATGGTCTTGCCCCGCCAATGAATTTGCCGCGTTTCGGAATTGAATCGCGCACCCGCGCAGCTGTCGCAGAGGACTCGGACATTGGGCAGGAAATTCATCTCCATGGTCTGCCAGCCCTGGCCCTCGCATCGCTCACAGCGGCCTGCGCCGGTGTTGAAGCTAAAGCGGTTGGCGGCCCATCCCCTTCTGCGGGCGTCTTCGGAGTCTGCAAAGAGTTTGCGAATGTCGTCCCAGAATCCAATGTAAGTGGCCGGAGTGGAGCGGGGGGTCTTGCCGATTGGGGTCTGGTCGACTTCAAGAACCCGCTCAATCGATTCCCAGCCCTCGATGGACTCGCAGCCATTCCATTCAATCTTTTTGGCACGGCCCCCTTTGCTGCGCATCTGGTGCACGACCCGGCCCAGATTGGCCCGCAGCACCTCTCTGACCAGAGTGGACTTTCCGGAGCCAGAGACACCAGTGACCACACTCAGACGCCGCAGCGGCAACTCAACATTGATTCCTTGCAAGTTATGGAGGTCTGCCTTGCGAATGGCGATGGACTCGGCTGCAGCCTCTCGTTGATTGGAGCCGTTGTGGGCAATTGGCGTGCGAAGGTAGCGGCCGGTGATGGAGTCGGGGCATTCGAGAATTGCTTGGCGATTGCCTTGGGCCACCACGTGCCCCCCCAGGCGACCGGCGGCGGGACCCATGTCGATGATGTGATCGGCAATTCCAATGGTCTCCTCATCGTGCTCGACCACCACCACGGTATTACCCTTCTGCTGCAGGCGTCGCAGCAGGCCCAATAGGGCCTGGTTGTCTTGTGGATGCAGGCCAATCGATGGCTCATCAAGGATGTAACAGACCCCTTGAAGATTTGAGCCGAGTTGGGCTGCAAGGCGAATGCGTTGGGCCTCTCCTCCCGAGAGGCTTGGTGCGCCCCGATCGAGTGAGAGGTAGCCGAGTCCCACCGAGCGCAGGAAACTCGCACGCGAGTCGATCTCTTGAATGAGTCGCTCGCAGATGATGCGCTCGCGCTCGGAGAGTTGGGCCAGGAGTTGGCCCAACCAGTCCGAGAGCTGGGCAATGGGCAGGCGGCTGACCTCGTGGATGCCCTGGTGATTGATGCGAATGGATCGCGCGATTGGATTGAGTCGGGCACCTTCGCACTCGGGGCATTCGAGCGGGGCCTGCTGGTCTTCGTCATCGGCAGAGGGCGATTCAAGAAAGCGGTCTTCCTCGCCGGTCTCGTCTTCCTTGAGGTCGGCCGAGAAGAGGCCCGTGCCTGTGCAGCTGGGGCACCATCCCAGCCGCGTGTTGTAGGAGAAGAGGCGTGGCTCGGGCTCGGGCAGGCTGGTGTTGCAGCTGGGGCAACTGCGTTTGGTGGAGAGAAGCCGGGCCTTTGGGGGTGCTTCTATTCGCAGCGAAGGGCCGGCATTTCGCAGCGGGGCCAAGACAGTAAGGGTTCCCTGGCCCAAGTCCAGTGACTGATCCACCAGTTCGCGAAGGCGGGCCTCAGTGCCCGGCTCGACCAGGAGATCGCCAATGGGAAGCTCAATGGTGTGCTCACGATAGCGATCCAGGCGTGGGAAGCGATTGGTCTCGAGGAATTCCCCATCGACTCGTAAGTGGCTGTGGCCGCGAGATGCTGCCCAGTGCGCGAGGTCTTGGTAGATGCCCTTGCGCTGAATGACCAGGGGGCTGAGCAGCCCCACGACCTGGCCCTGGTAGTCGCGAAGAATGCTCGCCACGATGGCCTCGGGGGTCTGGGGGGCGATGGGTGTTGCGCAGTTGGGGCACTGCTGCACGCCAATCTTTACGTAGAGCAACCGAAGGAAGTGATGGATTTCGGTGAGGGTGCCCACCGTGCTTTTACGACCGCCTCGGCTGGTTCGCTGTTCAATGGCCACGGTGGGAGGAATGCCCGAGATGGCATCGACATCTGGCCGGCTGCTGGGTTGAACAAACTGACGCGCATAGGCATTGAGTGACTCGAGGTAACGCCGTTGGCCCTCGGAGAAGAGAATGTCAAAGGCCAGGGTGGATTTGCCCGAACCGGAGACGCCTGAGATGACCGTGAGTTGGTCGCGGGGTATCTGGACCGAGACATCTTTGAGGTTGTGTTCGCGGGCGTGTTGAATGTGAATGGCACCCGCTGCACCAGTGGTTGATGTTGCAGCAATGCTTGGTTCCCCGGCGATGCCTGGTTGCAGTGCCACGCTGTCTTGCACACCCATGGGCTGCGTGGCCCAGGCCCCCGCGCCTTGGTGTCGGGCCAGGGCCATGCCGGTGTGGGAGTGGCTGATCATGGCCACATCCGCTGGGCGGCCTTGGGCCACCAACTCACCGCCGAGGGGTCCCGCTTCGGGGCCCAGGTCGATGAGCCAATCCGATGCCGCAATGAGATCGAGGTTGTGTTCGATAACAAGCAATGAGTGACCTGCCTTGACCAGGGCGCGCAGGGAACGGATTAACTTTGCGATGTCGTCGAAATGCAGGCCAGTGGTGGGCTCGTCAAAGAGCAGGAGCATGCCCTGCTTGGCCTTGCTCGCCTTCTCTTGGGCGTCGGCAAGATGGCCTGCAATTTTTAGACGTTGGGCCTCGCCGCCCGAGAGCGTGGGAACGGGCTGACCGAGTCGAAGGTAATCGAGGCCGACATCGATCAGGGGTTGAAGTCTTCTGTGGATCTCGCGGTCGTCTGCAAAAAATGCCAAGGCCTCCGAGACGGTCATCTCCAGGGCATCGGCAATCGACTTCCCGCGAACAAGCACTTCTAAGGTTTCATTTCGGAATCGGCGGCCCTGGCAGTCGGGGCACGTTAAGTAGACATCCGAGAGAAACTGCATCTCCACCTGCTCGTAGCCGCTGCCTGCGCAACTGGGACAGCGGCCGGTGCCAGCGTTGAAACTGAACTGGCCACTGGTGTAGCCCCGCTGCACCGAGAGCGGACTCTCGGCATAGCGCTTGCGGATGGCATCGAAGGCACCGACATAGACGGCAGGATTCGAGCGGGTGGTCTTTCCGATTGGGGATTGGTCGACGAGCAAGACTTCGGAGAGGAGGGCGGCCCCTTCAATGCGGTCGTGCTCGCCTGGGGTATCGGTGGCCTTGCCAAAGTGTTTGCAGAGGGCAGGGTAGAGGAGGTCTTGCACAAGGGTGGACTTCCCCGAGCCCGAGACGCCGGTGAGGCAGACCAGGTGCTTGAGGGGAATCTCTACATCGATGTTCTTGAGATTGTTCGCCCGTGCCCCGCGAATGATGAGTCGGTGGGCCGCGCGAATTGAGTCGGCGCTGGCAGGCGCTTCTGCGGAGATGGTCCTCTCACCACGCAGGTATTGGCTGGTGAGTGTCTGTGATTGTGTCAGTTGGGCAAAGCTGCCATTGAACTGAATGTTGCCGCCGCGCTCGCCCGGCCCAGGCCCGATGTCAATGATTCGATCGGCTGCTTGCATGACTTCTGGGTCGTGCTCGACGATCAACAAACTGTTGCCTGCGCGCTTGAGTTCCTGAATGACACCGATGAGGCGTTGCAGATCCCGTGGGTGCAGACCGATCGACGGCTCATCGAGAACAAAGAGTGTGTTGACCAGCGAGGTGCCCAAGGCAGTGGTGAGGTTGATGCGTTGGACCTCACCGCCGGATAGGGTTCGAGACTGTCGATCGAGAGTGAGGTAGCCAAGGCCCACGGCACGGCAAAAGCCAAGCCTCGCACGCATCTCCTGCGCAATGAGCTCAAGCGCTTTTTTACTTGAGGCATCGAGCTCGCTTGTGTCGAGCCCATGCAGCCAGTCCCAGGCTTGATCAATCGAGAGGGCCATGACTTCGGGGAGTGTCTTGCCCATGAGTTGCCAGTCGAGGGCCTCGGGTTTGAGTCGAGCGCCGTTGCAACTCGGGCAGAGGTTGTAAGAGCGATAGCGCGAGAGCAGGACACGCACATGCATCTTGTAGGCCTTGCCTTCGAGGTATTCAAAGAATCGATCCACGCCATACCACTGCTTGGTCCAATTGCCCTTCCAGTTCTCATCGCCGTCGAAGACCCACTGTCGGTGCTCGGCGGGGAGGTCTCTCCAGGCAATGTCGGTGGCCACGCCCTGGCGCTTGGCGTGCATGAGCAGTTCGCTCTGGCAGTCTTGGTAAGACTTGGTCTGCCATGGCTTGATGGCCCCTTGTTCGAGTGAGAGGCCTTCGTCGGGAACCACGAGTCCGGGGTCGATGCCGATGACACGGCCGAATCCTTTGCAGGTCTCGCAGGCCCCGACGGGTGAGTTAAATGAGAAGAGCGCCGGTCGAGGCTCGCGAAAACTGGTGCTGCAGCCGGGGCAGTTGAGGCCCGTTGAAAACTGAAGAGTCTGCTCGGGCGCGGCGTTGTCCTTAGAGAGCAGCACCACCTTGCATCGTCCCTCGCCATAACGAAGTGCAGTCTCCACTGCCTCTGCCAGACGGGCGCGTTCGAGGTCGGGGGTGATCACCAATCGGTCGGCAATCACTGTGAGCAACTCGCCTCTGCGTGAGTGAATCTTGGTGAAGCCCAGGGCCGAGAGCCATTGGGCCAGTGCCTCGTCCTCGAGGGATTCGGGCGCCTGGCGATCGAAGCAGATGGCCATGCGTTGGCCCTCGGGATGGGCCAGCAGCAGTTTGACGATGCCATCGATGGAGTCTCGCTGCACGGGCGCCTTGCATTGGGGGCAGATGAGCCGGGCCGCGCGGGCATAGAGGAGTTTGAGGTGGTCGGTGAGCTCGGTCATCGTGCCGACCGTGGAGCGCGAGGTGCGAACCGGATTGGTCTGGTCGATGGCAATGGCCGGCGGTACCCCATCGATGGAGTCGACCATGGGCTTGTCCATGCGATCGAGGAACTGCCGCGCATAGGCCGAGAAGGTCTCGATGTAGCGTCGCTGACCCTCGGCGTAGATGGTGTCGAAGACGAGGGACGACTTGCCCGAGCCAGAGACGCCAGTGACCACGACGATCTCCCCCAGGGGGAGATCGAGGTCTAGCTTCTTGAGGTTGTTCTGGCGGGCACCACGAATGGCGATGGTCATGCCATGGCTTTAGTGGTCGTGCTTGTGATCGTGGCCATGGCCGTGACCATGCGAGTGGTCATGGTCGTGGGAATGATCATGATGGGTGTGGTCGTGATTGGAATGACCGCGTTGGGAATGGTCGTGAGTGGGGTCGTCGCAGCAGTGATGGGCACGGGCTTCTCGCTCGCGAGCAAGGGCTTCTTGAACCCGCTCTGTCCAGTTGGCATCGGTCTCGGGTGCAAAGCTGTCCATCGAGGTGAGGACGCGAAATCCTGCCTCCTTGAGTTCGGCGGCTGCGGCATCGGGGGCCGGCTCGCCCCTTGGGAACTTGACGAAGTTGGCCCCGCATTCCAATGCGATGCCTTTGGCCGTGAGTAGGCGAACCAGTCGCTGCAGGACGGTGGCATCGGTGCTGGTGACGATATGGAGTTTGAGTCGGGTCATGGCTGAACACTCATTACGATTTTGCCCACGTGGTTGGAAGACTCCATTAAGGCATGGGCCTTGGCCGCCTCGGCCAGGGGGAATTCGGAGTGGATGAGTGGCAGCAGCCGCCCCTTCTCCAACTCTGGCCAGAGCGCGGCTTGCATGGTCTGGGCGATGCGAGTCTTCTCTTCGTCGGAGCGGGCGCGAAGCGTGGAGCCAGTGAATGTCAGTCGCTTGATCATGAGCAGGGTCCAGTCGAGTTTGACATCGGCCCCATTGAGAAAGGCAATCGAGACCATGCGGCCTTCGGTGGCCAGGCAACGAAGGTGTTTGGCGATGTAGTCTCCACCCACCATATCAAGCACCAGATGCACACCCTGGCCCTTGGTTTCGTCTTTGATGACCTTCTGGAAGTCTTCCTCTTTGTATAGGATGGGGCGGTCGGCACCAAGGCCCTCGCAGGCAGCGGCCTTGTCTTTGGATCCCACCGTGGTGAAGATTCTGGAGGCCCCAGCCCACTTGGCGATTTGGATGGCGGTGGTGCCAATGCCGCTTGAACCGCCGTGAATGAGCACACTCTGACCGGCTCGCAATTGGCCGCGTTCAATCAGGTTGGCCCAGACGGTCATGAAGGTCTCGGGCAGGCAGGCCGCTTGTTTGAGGCTGATGCCCTTGGGCACGGGCAGGCAGTGGCCGGCGGGGGCCACCACCTCTTCGGCATAGCCGCCACCGGGCGTCAGGGCACAGACGGCCTCGCCGATGCGCGTCTTGGAGACCCCTTGGCCAACCGCCGTGATGGTCCCACTGACTTCGAGTCCGAGATGGGGGCATGCATCGGGCGGCGGTGGATAGAGGCCTGCTCGTTGCAATACATCGGGGCGGTTCACGCCGGCATAGGCCACCTTGATCAGCACCTCGCCCTCGGCAGGAACAGGCGACTGGTCCTCGACAACCTTCAGGCATTCGGGGCCACTGCCCGCCTGATGCTCAATTCGTTTCATTGGGTTCCTTTCGGGGAATTCTGCTGGGACCAACTGTCTCGCAAGCCCACGGTGCGGTTGAATACAGGCCGACCTGCTTGGGTGTCATAGCGATCGGCCACGAAGTACCCATGGCGCTCGAATTGAAAGCGGTCTTCGGCCTGGGCATTGGCCAGGGCAGGCTCGAGTGCCGCGGTAATCTCTTTGAGTGAATCGGGGTGCAAGTCGTCCTTGAAATCTCGCACGAGATTTTCTGGATCGCCCTCTCGTCGGGCCCCGGGATTCGGATGCGCAAACAACCGGTCGTAGAGTCGAACAGGAGCCATTGGCGCATGCTTGGCCGAGACCCAATGCAGATTGCCCTTGACCTTGTACTGATCGGCCGTGGGCGTGCCGCTCTTGGAGTCTTCGAAGATGCGTGCGTGGACCTCGGTGATCTCGCCCTGGTCGTTTTTCTTAAAGCCCGTGCACTCGGCGACAAAGGCATAACGAAGCCGAACCTTTGCCCCCGGTGAGAAACGAAAAAAGCCTTTGGAAGGCACCTCCATGAAGTCTTCGCGCTCGATCCAGAGTTCGCGCGAGAAGGGCATGGTTCGGCTGCCCATCTCGGGGTTCTGGGGATGGTTGGGGGCTTCGCAATCGATGGTGGCCGAGTCGTCCACGTTTTCAATCACAAGCTTTAATGGGTCCAGCACAGCCACGCGGCGCGGCGCAATTTCATTGAGGTGATCGCGCATGCAGCCTTCAAGAACCGAGAGATCAATCCAGCCGTCGGACTTGGAGACCCCCACTTGCTCGACAAAGCGACGAAATCCCTCGGCGGTGTAACCACGCCGGCGTGCCGCCACGAGTGTTGGCATGCGCGGGTCGTCCCACCCCTTCACACAGCCCGTCACGATGAGTTCCACCAATTTGCGTTTGGAGAGCACCAGGTAGGTGAGGTTGAGTCGTGAGAATTCGTATTGATGGGGCAGCGTGCTCTTCTGAAAAAAGCCCGCCTCGGCCACGCGCTCAACCAGCCAGTCATAGAGCGGTCGGTGGTCCTCGAACTCAAGCGTACAGATCGAGTGACTAATGCCCTCAATGGCATCCGAGAGGGGGTGCGCGTAGTCGTAGAGGGGGTAGATGCACCATTGGCTGCCCGTGCGGTGGTGGTCGGCATGCCGAATTCGGTAGAGCACGGGGTCGCGCATATTGATATTGG
>VGHN01000016.1 GCA_016868255.1 Betaproteobacteria bacterium | reverse complement strand
TGACACCTTGTTTCAACTCTCCGCACAGGGTGCAGAATCCGATGGTTATCGGGCCAGTGTTGATCAAAAAATTCGCAGCCTGAACGTGGGAGTCAGTCAACCCACCGCGCTCGGCGTCCTTGGCGCGGATTTTCGCTCCTTCGAGGAGAACACACTCAGCCCCGACTCCATCCCATTGGCAACGTTTCAACGTAACCCGCGGGCAGCGCCTGCGGGCAGCACGACTGCAAAAAGGGACGGATCCAGCGTGAACCTCTGGCTAGAGAGCAACATACCCGAGGAAGCCAAAATCAGAGGCCGCGTCTCCTACGATGAGAGCAAGAGTGACGTTGTGACGTCTTTTTCATCATTTGCTCTCAACAAAAAACGCCATTCGGGAGACTTCTCGCTGAGCACAAGGCTACGAGATAGTCGAGTCCTGGCAGGCCTTGATTTTTTTGATGCGGCCATCGGGTCAACGCGCTCCAACCTCCTAAAGGTTGCGCAGCAATCGAGCGCGCTTTACCTGAACTCTGAAACACCAGTGGGCGAGAGCCTGGTGAACCTCGGGGTTCGACAACAATCAATGAAAAACACGTTCACGCGAACAACTGCATCGGGCTCTCAAGCGAGTCGCGAGAACCTGGTGAGCTGGTCGACCGGGGGTCTCTCGCCAATTGCAGCCTCGGTACTTCGCTACAGCATTCAGTCGTCTTTTTCGTTTCCGAATACAGACCAGCTCTACACTTTTCATCCGACAACTTTTGCTCCAACCGATATCAACCCGGGGATTAAGCCAATGAAATCGGATGAGGCTCAGGTCGCGCTGAGTCAGTCTTTTGACGGGATAAGGACCGAGTTGGCAGGTCGATTTTTGAAGATCAAGGATGAAATTGGCTTTAAATCAGCCTGCTCTGGAGCGGGCTCCGCCAGTTGCAACACGAACCTTTTTGATACCACGAGGCTCATCGTCTTTGCTAGCGTCGGAGGGAGGCCCTCACCGAGTTTGTCATGGTCTCTCTCGGCAGATTCAATTCAGTCCACGGTCGATTCAGGCACAAATGCGGGCAAACGTGTCCCGATGGTGCCAAAACTCGTGGTGAAGGGATCTGCCTCACTGAAGCGAGATGGCAGCGTATACAGGCTTCTTGCGAATCATCGCGGCAACATGGTTCAGAGTGACGATTTCGGCAACACTGGGTTCCGAATTCCATCTCGGCTTACCTTAGACGCGGGCTACACACACACGTGGCCGTCGACAAAGCTGCAATTGGCCTTCTGGGTGCGGAATCTGACTGACAAGCAGTACTTTGATTTCGCCTCTTTTGGAAGTGTCGCTCCTGCTGATGGGCGTGCAATCGAGTTGAGAATCAAACAGGACTTCTAGAGGCTATCGGACCTTCTCAGCACACTGACTTCCGAATCGCTTGGGGGAGTGCCCCGTGACCACTAAAATCAGCATTCGTCATGCTCGGAAGTAGCCAGAGACGCTTGCCATTTAGTGCAGATGCTGCCCGGCCGACTCACTGGTCTCGGGCAACTCCGCGTGCACCATCTCACCCTCTGTGTTGGGGTACATGGGAGCGCCGCAGTCCTCGCAATACTCCATTGGCATGCGCTGGCGAAGAATCTCTATCTGCTGAATACCTGCCTCTCGCAGAACAGCCTCAATCTCCTCAACTACATCGCTCATCTCATCTTCCGCTCCGAGTAGCGGCCAGACCACACCGTGAATTACATCGTCTTGCTCGGCGACCTGAAAGCCAACTCGATACTCCTCGAGCGTGCGGTTATAACAACCGGCGACCACTGCGGAGAGGTGGCTGGGTGAGATGCCGAGGGTGGTGCTTAGGAATGCCACCGATGCGGTGATTGAGAAGGGACGGGCTGCGCGGTCGGCATCGCGACAGGCCACGTAATAGGCCCTTGGCAGCATGGGCTCGAAGCCGCAGGCGGGAAGCAGCTGGCCAAACGCCGCCTGACTGGCCTGCCGCCATGCGGCCATGACCTCATCGCGCGAGACCAGGCCATCTTGCCAACGAAAGAGCGGACTTCCAACCGGCGCAGAGACCACGCCAATGAGATAGCGCTGATCGGCAAGAAACTGCGCAGTCTCGTTGAGTGAGCCTGTATCGACTGGGAGTCGGCCATCCGAGAGCTGCGCCGTTAGTGCCAGCCGAAGTTCAGCAGTCTCTCCAAAAGTCTCTGGAAGCTGATCGGGAGAGAAAAAATAATCGGCAATTGCAAGATCGGTATTCTCGGAGAAGACATTCTCAATCAGCATTTTTCGGAAGGACTGAACCATTGCGGCACCCAGAGCCCGTGTTGGCACCGGCATTCGCGACCAGGCCAATACCGGTGCAGCAATCAGAAGAACATCTCGAACACCGTCGGAGGACTTCACCACCGTGTGCTCCACACGACCCTCGATGGCATCGGCAAGTTCCTCGTAGGCACGTGACTCGCGATCCGCCAATCGATCCAGTGCGGCGTTCAGGGACCCTTCGTCGCCATTGGTGATCAGGCCATCGATCTCGGCATCGAGGCGGTTCTCCCAGAACCGATCCTCGGCCCGACTGCCGGACTGGGCAAGGCCCTCGGCTAAATCGACCAGCCGATCGGCCTCTCGGGATGCCCGACCTCTGCGAGATGATGGTGATGTTTTCATTAAAGCAAGTGTCCTTTAGGCCGCCATGAGCTCTCGCAACACGTACGGCAGGATGCCACCGTGTTGGAAGTAATCTACCTCAATGGGCGTGTCAATGCGGCACAAGACCTCAATGCTCGCCTTGCTTCCGTCCTTGCGCTGAATTTGAACGGTGAGGTCTTGCTGCGGAGAGAGATTCTTTGGAATCTCAATGTCGAATACCTCTGTTCCGTCGAGGCCCAAGGTCTGGGCAGAATCGTTGCCTTTAAACTGCAGAGGCAAGACACCCATTCCCACCAGGTTGGAGCGGTGGATGCGTTCATAGGACCGAGCGATGACAGCTCGCACACCCAACAACTGGGTGCCCTTTGCGGCCCAATCCCGCGACGACCCCGTGCCGTACTCTTCGCCACCAATTACAACAGTGGGGATGCCTTGCTTTTTGTACTCCATGGCAGCGTCGTAGATAAATGCGCGTGTGCCAGCGGGTTGCATGATCGTGAGGCCACCTTCTTCGCGACTTCCATCGGCTTTGGCGGGCAGCATGAGGTTCTTAATGCGGACGTTGGCGAAGGTGCCCCGCATCATCACCTCGTGATTGCCTCGGCGTGAGCCGTAGCTGTTGAAATCGGCCTTTGTTACCTTGTTATCGATCAGATACTTTCCACCGGGCGAGGCCTCCTTGATGGATCCAGCGGGCGAAATGTGATCGGTCGTCACAGAGTCACCGAGAATGGCCAGCGGTCTCGCACCCTTGATACTCGTTGTTGCACTCGGGGTCATGGAGAAGCCGTCGAAGAATGGTGGCTTGGCGATGTAAGTCGAGGTGGGCCAGTCATAGATCTGCCCAGTGGTCCCTTTGATGTTGTTCCAGAGGTGGTGATCTTTGGTGAGATCGCCGTACAAACGCTGGAAGGTCTCGGGGTCGCGTGCATAGCCGATGACAGCGGCCACCTCTTGGCTGGTCGGCCAGATGTCCTTGAGGAAGACATCTCCCTTGCTCCCTTTGCCCAGCGGCTCCTTGCCCAGGTCTTTCTGCACGCTGCCAGCAATTGCGTAGGCCACTACCAGTGGTGGAGAAGCGAGGTAATTGGCGCGCAGGTTCGGATGAATACGGGCCTCAAAGTTGCGATTGCCCGAGAGAACGGCCGCACAGACCAAGTCGTTGTTCACGATGCTCTCATTGAACTCGGGCGATAGATCACCCGCATTGCCAATGCATGTGGTGCAGCCATAGGCAGCCACGTTGAAGCCCAGCTTCTCAAGATAGGGAAGCAGCCCTGCACGAGTGAGGTACTCGGTGACAACCCGGCTTCCGGGAGCCAGCGAGGTCTTCACACGAGGATTGACTGTTAGGCCGGCCTCGACTGCCTTCTTTGCAAGCAAGCCCGCGGCAAGCAAAACGCCTGGATTCGATGTGTTCGTGCAAGAGGTAATGGCTGCAATAAGGACATCGCCGTGACCGAGATCGGCCTTGCCGGCAGGGTAGCGTTTGGTCAGCTCGGCCGCTGGCTTCGCAAAGCCATTGTCTGCAATCGGCTTGGCGAAGAGTTCTGCAAATGTCTTGCTCATGCCAGTCAGTTCGATACGATCTTGAGGACGCTTGGGGCCCGCGAGCGATGAGCGAATGCTGCTTAGATCGAGCTCGAGCTCCTTTGTGTAGTCAATTTGTCCGGCCTTGGGAATGCCAAAGAGTCCTTGGGCCTTAAAGTAGGCTTCGAATGCCTCGACCTCGTCTTTGGTGCGACCGGTGGCCCGCATGAAGTCAACCGTGACCTCATCCACCGGAAAGAAGCCCATGGTGGCGCCGTATTCCGGTGCCATGTTGGCAATGGTTGCGCGATCGGGCAGGGCGAGCGAGGCAGTACCCTCGCCAAAGAACTCAACAAACTTACCAACCACCTTTTCTTTCCGAAGCATCTCGGTAATGGTCAGCACCAGATCTGTGGCCGTAGTGCCCTCGGGGAGGCGGCCTTTGAGGTTCACGCCGACCACATCGGGTGTGAGGAAGTAGAGCGGTTGACCGAGCATGGCGGCCTCGGCCTCAATACCGCCAACGCCCCAGCCTACCACCCCAATGCCATTGATCATTGTGGTGTGGCTGTCGGTTCCCACAAGCGTGTCTGGATAACTCACGCCTTTCTTCTGATGCACACCGCGGGCCAGGTACTCTAGGTTCACCTGGTGAACGATTCCGATTCCTGGGGGCACCACCTTGAAGGTGTCAAAGGCCTGCATTCCCCACTTCATGAATTGATAGCGCTCTTCGTTGCGCTCGAACTCAAGCTTCATATTGAGATCAAGCGCCTTCTCTGAGCCAAAGTGGTCAATCATCACCGAGTGGTCGACCACTAGGTCGACCGGCACAAGGGGTTCGATTCGCTTGGGGTTCTTGCCGAGGTCATTGGCCACATTGCGCATCGCTGCAAGGTCTGCGAGCAGAGGCACGCCAGTGAAGTCCTGCAAAACCACACGGGCGAGAACAAATGGAATCTCATCGACTCTCGCATCGGTTGGCTTCCACTTGGCGAGCTGCTCGACGTGGGCTTGGGTCACTTTCTTTCCGTCACAGTTGCGCAAGACAGACTCAAGCACAATGCGAATCGAAACCGGCAGACGCGATACGGCGCCCACGCCAGCCGATTCGAGGGCCGGAAGGCTGTAGAACTTGGAGGACTTTCCGGAACTGGTCTGATACGACTGCAATGTGTTGTGAAGATTGTGCGACATATCAATAACTCCTAAAAAAAAATTTAATTCAACTTAAAAAAGATTTCTGCCGCCTGGGGAAGAACCCGATCCATGCGCTTTGCAAGACGGAGTCGATCCCAATAAAACCGATAACTTGCACGGTCGTGTAACTTGCCCTCGTACGCAATGGGTCCCCAATTCTTGTGCTGGGCCTTCAAAAGAATTTCAGTGGCCTCGCTCAGCTCGTCGTATTGTGGCGAGAAGGCGTCCAGAATTGGTGCGATCTGAGAAGGGTGAATACTCATCATTCGTAGGAAGCCAAACTCACGCGCTTGGATTGCATCGGCCGCTGTCTGATCGATGTCGTTGTAGTCGAGTGTTGGGTTGTGAGTCGGAATCTTTCCTGCCGCATGACAAGCTGCCGATAACTCAAGCTTGGCCCGCCGAAGCAGGGGATTCGTAAACTGACCCGGACTATGCATGGCGCTGGCGGGAATGGCCCCACGGTGCGCGCTTGTGAGGTCCATCTGCCCAAAGGTTAGAAATGCAACCTGCGGAAATCGTGCAATCGCGGCAACGTCTGACAAGGCCTCGTGGGTTTCAATAAAAAATTGAATGGCTGGTATCGGCTTCCGAGCCAGCGAGTACGTTCGCTGTGTGGCCCGAATGGCCTCCGAGGCCGACTCGGCTCCGCACACCTTCGGAATCACTAGGTAGTCAATTTGACGTTTCGATTGATTGGCGATCAGTCGAAGATCTTCAACAAAGCATTGATGGTCGGGCGGATGGACGCGAAACCCCACACGCCCTGCAAAAGAGGATACCGAAGCGAGGTTTGAATTGAGCCCCTCGATTAAGTCGCGTGCATTCGCAAGTTCAGAGCCAACCTCTGCGCCATCTTCTAGGTCGAGTGTGAGATCGAAGAGACCGCGATTGGCCCCTGGCAAACCAACGGCTTTCTCAAGCTTGCGACGATCGCCCGCGTAGTGCTCGCACGGAGACCAGATAGGCGCATTAAATGCACCTGTCTCCTCGAGCACCTCAGCGGGATGAATCGCCGCCACGGCGTCGCTCAGCCGAGCAGATGCTTGACGCCGTCTTGCTCCTCCATCAACTCCTTGAGTGTGAAGTCCATGCGCTCACGCGAGAATGCGTCGATCTCGAGGCCCTGAACAATCTGGTACTGGCCGCTGGCGCAAGTGACGGGATAGCCATAGATGACTTCCTTGGGGATGCCGTAACTGCCATCGGAGGGAATGCCCATGGTGACCCACTGACCGTTGGTGCCCAATACCCAATCGCGCATATGGTCGATGGCCGCGTTGGCCGCGGAGGCCGCCGATGAGAGTCCACGCGCCTCAATGATGGCGGCACCGCGTTTGCCGACGGTCGGAAGGAAGGTATTGCGGTTCCATTCTTCGTCGTTAATGAGGCCCTTGACGCCCTTCCCACCGATCGAGGCAAAGCGATAGTCTGGGTACATAGTGGGGGAGTGATTTCCCCAAACGCAGAGCTTCTCAAGAGACGAGACCGCCATGCCTGTTTTGGAAGCAATTTGCGAAGCCGCCCGGTTGTGGTCGAGACGCAGCATGGCAGTGAAATTCTTCGCGGGCAGGTCAGGTGCGGATTTCATTGCGATGTAGGCATTGGTATTGGCGGGGTTGCCCACCACCAAGACCCGAACCTTGCGCGAGGCAGCTTCGTTGAGCGCCTTGCCTTGGGCAGTGAAGATTTGCGCGTTTGCAGAGAGCAAGTCCTTTCGCTCCATGCCAGGGCCACGGGGACGTGCTCCAACGAGCAAAGCAACATCAATGTCCTTGAAGGCCGACCTCGCTTCACTGTGGGCCGACATTCCAGCGAGTAAAGGGAAAGCACAGTCGTCTAGTTCCATCATCACACCCGAGAGGGCTTTCTGAGCTTTTTCGTCGGATATTTCCAAGAGCTGCAGAATGACCGGCTGATCCGGCCCCAGCATTGCGCCGCTGGCGATGCGAAATAGCAGGCTGTAGCCGATTTGACCAGCTGCGCCAGTAACGGCGACTCGGACGGGGGGCTTGTTTGACATAGACAAATACTCCTCAAAGAGAGACGGCACAGGCTTCGTGCTTAAAAGGTAATTTGAAAGTGATTGAAGTTTAGGGTTGCCCCTAGCCGGTGTCAAAGCATGAGTCATATAATCTCAACACTTCAATTTTTTCGAGGTTTCGCATGCCCGAACTTGCTTCCAAGCGGCGGCCCGAGTTTCGCAACATCCATGTCTCACAGATTGTTCAGTACCGCCTTCCTCTGGCAGGGGTGATGTCCATCCTCCACAGAATCAGTGGAGCGGGAATGTTTCTCACCTTGCCCCTGATTGTTTGGGTGTTCGATATGAGCCTGACGTCTGAGCTCAGTTATGCGCAACTCACCGAGCTCTCGAGTCATTGGCTTGTGAAGATCGTCTACTGTGGTCTGGCCTGGGCCTTCATCCACCATTTCTTCGGTGGGATTCGCCATCTTATTAACGATGTCCATATCGGAATAAGCAAAGAGGCAAGCCCAACCATCGCGAAGGGCTTCATGGCGGCGAGCCTTCTGGTCTCGGCGCTTGCTTGGCTTTCAATTTTCGAGGTCATTTAATGTCATCAGCAACCAACTTTGGGCCCAAACGGCTGGTGGTCGGCGCGCACTACGGCATGCGCGACTGGCTCTCCCAGCGGGTCACGGCCATTGTCTTGTCGGTCTATTCGGTCACCTTGGTCACGGCCGCGTTCATGGCCGACGAGCCAAGTTATTACGGCTGGGCAGGTCTATTTGCGCAGACCTGGATAAAGGTCTTCACCCTTGTGGCCTTTGTTGCCTTCACTTATCACGCCTGGGTCGGTGTACGAGACATCTGGATGGACTACGTAAAGCCCGTCGCCGT
This sequence comes from Betaproteobacteria bacterium, assembly GCA_016868255.1. Lineage (GTDB taxonomy): Bacteria > Pseudomonadota > Gammaproteobacteria > Burkholderiales > Burkholderiaceae_A > Hahnella. Next base: position 15,144 of record VGHN01000016.1, on the reverse strand, counting down.
TCGGCTCGGTCTGCAGATTTTTACAATTGTTTGGCTCCTTGCTTGCCTGGCCTGGGCCATTGATATTCTCTGGAGGGTCTAGGTGGCGAATACTCTCTCCAATCAAGTTTCATTCGTTCCGCGTCGGCGTTTTGATGCGGTGATCATCGGAGCCGGTGGCTCCGGCATGCGTTGTTCCTTGCAACTCGCAGAGGCGGGTCTCAACGTAGCAGTGTTGTCTAAGGTCTTCCCCACACGCTCGCACACGGTTGCCGCGCAGGGTGGCATTGGTGCTTCGCTCGGAAACATGAGCGAGGACAACTGGTACTGGCACATGTTCGACACCATCAAGGGGTCGGACTATCTCGGGGACCAAGACGCCATCGAGTTCATGTGCAAAGAGGCACCGCATGTGGTCTACGAGCTCGAGCATTTTGGAATGCCGTTCGACCGAAATCCAGACGGCACCATTTACCAGCGACCCTTTGGCGGCCACACCGCCAATCTCGGAGAAAAGCCAGTCCAACGCGCCTGCGCAGCAGCCGATCGAACGGGACACGCGTTGCTTCACACCCTATACCAACGAAATGTTCGTGCTCGAACGCAATTCTTCGTTGAATGGATGGCGCTCGACCTTCTCATGAACGATGAGGGCGAATGCATCGGTGTCATTGCGCTCGAGATGGAAACCGGAGAGCTTCTGGCACTGGAGGCCAAGACCACCGTCTTCGCTACCGGTGGCGCCGGGAGAATATGGGCGGCATCCACCAACGCCTTCATCAATACGGGCGATGGAATGGGGATGGCTGCTCGCGCTGGTATCCCGCTCGAAGACATGGAGTTTTGGCAGTTCCACCCGACCGGCGTTGCTGGTGCGGGCGTACTCATTACAGAGGGGGTTCGAGGTGAGGGCGGAATACTCCTTAACTCCAATGGTGAACGCTTTATGGAGCGTTACGCGCCAACACTCAAGGACCTTGCACCCCGTGATTTCGTCTCAAGGTCCATGGATCAAGAGATCAAGGAGGGCCGAGGCTGTGGCCCGAATAAAGATTACGTGCTTCTCAAGCTCGATCACCTTGGGGCAGACAAGATTCTCAAGAAGTTGCCCTCGATCCGAGAAATCGCGATCAAGTTCGCCAACGTCGATCCAATTAAAGAGCCCATCCCTGTTGTGCCAACTATTCACTATCAAATGGGAGGCATTCCAACCAACGTCTATGGGCAAGTGGTGGTTCCCAAAGGTGGCAATCCGAACACGATTGTTCCGGGTCTGTATGCCATTGGGGAATGCGCCTGTGTGTCGGTTCACGGCGCAAACCGACTGGGAACCAACTCTCTACTGGACCTGGTCGTGTTCGGTCGTGCAGCGGGGAACCACATTGTTGCTCAGAAGCTCCCAGATCAGTCGCACCGGGCCTTCAATGGCAAGTCGGCCGATGCAACCCTTGCGCGCCTGGCGCGATTGGAATCGTCAACAGGCGGGGAGCGCGTGCAGCCCGTTGCCAATTCATTGCGGGCCACCATGCAAAACTATTGCGGTGTTTTCAGAACTTCCGAGTTGCTCTCGCAGGGAGTCGCGAAGGTAATGGAGATCGCAGCGCAGGCTGCCAGGGTGCAGATCGACGACAAGTCCAAGGTCTTTAACACCGCGCGCGTGGAAGCCTTGGAACTCGACAATCTGATTGAAACGGCAAAGGCCACGATTGTCTCGGCCCAGGCCCGCAAGGAGAGCCGAGGCGCCCACGCCCATCGAGATTATGCAGAGCGCAACGACACCGAATGGATGCGCCACACGCTCTGGTACTCCGAAGGCAACCGTCTCGATTACAAGCCCGTGAACTTAAAGCCACTGACCGTCGAGACCTTCCAGCCCAAGAAGCGAACCTACTAACTTCAATTCAGGTAAGACCATGACGACACGAAGCATCCGCTTCTCTATCTACCGCTACGATCCGGACCGGGATGAGAAGCCCTATATGCAGGACCTCACCGTGGAATTGCAGAGCACTGACAAGATGCTCCTTGATGCGCTGATGCGTATTAAGTCTGACGCAGACGATTCTTTATCGTTTCGGCGGTCCTGCCGAGAGGGCGTCTGTGGGTCTGACGCAATGAACATCAATGGCAAAAATGGGCTGGCCTGCATCACGAACCTTCGTGACTTGAGGGAGCCCATTGTGCTGCGCCCCTTGCCTGGGTTGCCCGTGGTCCGAGATCTCATCGTGGACATGACCAATTTCTTTAATCAGTACCACTCGATCAAGCCCTTCCTCATCAATGACACGCCGCCACCTGAAAAGGAGCGACTCCAATCGCCCGAGGCCCGCGAAGAACTCGATGGTCTTTATGAGTGCATCCTTTGTGCGTGTTGCTCAACGAGTTGCCCGTCTTTTTGGTGGAACCCCGACAAGTTTGTTGGTCCCGCTGGCCTCTTGCAGGCCTACCGTTTTATTGCCGACAGCCGAGACCAAGCCACCAGCGAGCGTCTCGATAATTTGGAAGATCCTTATCGACTCTTCCGCTGCCACACCATCATGAATTGCGTCGATGTCTGCCCCAAGGGACTCAACCCCACCAAGGCCATCGGAAAAATCAAAGAGCTCATGGTCCGCCGGGCCGTCTGACCCCTCGGATGACCTTAGAGGCAGATCCCTTCAGCCGCACCGATGAAGGGAATCGTCTTGCCCCCGAGGACCGAGTGCGCCGCCTTCAGTGGCGCACGCGGCGAGGACTCCTCGAGAACGACTTACTACTCACCCGCTTTTTCGAGAAATGGTCTGGGAGACTCACAGAAGAAGACCACGACGGGCTTGCGGTGCTTCTTGAGCTTGGCGATAACGATCTGCTTGAGCTTGTTCTGGGTCGCAAGGAGCTCTCGGGCGAAATGAATGTCATTGCAGCGCAACGTGTTCTAGAGAAGCTACGGTGCGTCTAGATCTATGAATCCCAAGCTCAGATTTTGATCATCAAATGATGACTGACAACGGGTAGAACCAGAATTTATTTTTGAAGGAAATCGTATGACAACAGACCACAAAGCCATCCTATCATTCACCGACGGCACCCCGAGCGTCGAGTTTCCGATGCTCAAAGGAACGACTGGGCCCGATGTCATCGACATTCGAAAACTCTACGCCCAGACAGGAAAGTTCACCTACGACACTGGATTCCTGTCGACCGCGTCCTGCGATTCCACCATTACCTACATCGACGGCGACAAAGGCCAGTTGCTTTATCGTGGTTATCCGATTGAGCAACTGGCAGTTAATTGCAGCTTCTTGGAGGTCTGCTACCTGCTCTATTACGGTGAGCTCCCACCCGAGTCAGAGTTCAAGGAGTTCGAGCAGCTCGTGATTCACCACACCATGGTTCATGAGCAGATGCAGTTTGCAATGCGCGGCTTCCGTCGAGACTCACACCCCATGGCCATTCTCACCAGCCTTGTTGGTTCCATGGCGGCGTTCTACCCAGACAGCCTCGACATTAACTCGCCCGAGCAGCAAGACATTTCATTCGTGCGGCTTATTGCGAAGATGCCCACCATGGTTGCAATGTCCTACAAGTACTCCATTGGCCAGCCCTATATTTACCCCAAGAACAGCCTCGACTACGCATCAAACTTCATGCATATGATGTTTGCCACTCCATGCGAAGAGTACACACCGAACCCCGTCTTGGTGCGCGCAATGGATCGAATCTTTACCCTCCATGCCGACCACGAGCAGAACGCATCCACATCAACCGTTCGGCTCTGCGGGTCATCGGGAACCAGTCCATTTTCGGCAATTGCTGCCGGCGTGGCATGCCTCTGGGGCCCAGCCCACGGTGGTGCGAATCAAGCCTGTCTCGAGATGCTCGAGCAGATTCAGGCCGAGGGAGGATTGGCCAAGGTCGGCGAGTTCATGGAGCGCGTGAAGGACAAGAACTCCGGTGCGCGTCTGATGGGTTTTGGCCACCGCGTCTACAAGAACTTCGACCCACGCGCCAAGCTCATGCAAGAGACCTGTCGCGAAGTCTTGGACGAACTCGGCCTCGGCAACGACCCCATCTTCAAGCTTGCAATGGCCCTCGAGAAGATCGCCCTTGAAGACGACTACTTCGTTCAGCGCAAGCTCTACCCAAATGTGGACTTTTACTCAGGCATCGTCCAGCGGGCCCTGGGCATTCCCACCTCGATGTTCACCTGCATCTTCGCCTTGGCGAGAACCATTGGATGGGTCGCCCAGTGGAAAGAGATGATTACCGATCCGGAATACAAGATTGGCCGTCCTCGCCAGCTTTACACAGGGCACCCAGAAAGGGCTGTTCATGGCAAACGCAGTCGTGCATAATCGCGCCATTCCGAAGGAGGTGTAGCCAAGTTCGGATTGGGGTTTCCCCACATCGTTTCAGGCCGTCGGCCAAGAAAGGTGAGCCAGTATGATGAAGAGCCAACAGCTCAACTCCTACCTCTTTGGTAGCAACGCCCCCTATGTAGAAGAGCTCTATGAGAGCTATCTAGACAACCCCGGGGCCGTTCCCGACAACTGGCGTCACTATTTTGATCAGCTCCAGAATGTGCCTGCCGCCGACGGCGCGCCCGATGCTCGAGACCAGGCGCATGCGCCCGTTATTGCCTCGTTCGCACAACGTGCCAAGCACAACCAGTTTCTCCCTCGGGTTGCTGAGCGCGATCTTTCCGTCGCTCGCAAGCAGTTGCATGTCCAGTCCATTATTGCCGCCTATCGAAACCTGGGCAATCAGTGGGCCGACCTCGATCCTTTAAAGCTCAGAGAGCGGCCGAGCATTCCTGAACTCGAGCCCGCCTTCTACGACTTCACAGAGGCAGATCTCGACACGCCCTTCCGCGCGGACAACCTCTTCTTTGGTCAAGAGCAGATGTCCCTCAGGGAGATTCTCGCCGCCCTTCGAGAGACCTATTGCGGAAAGATTGGTGCCGAGTTCATGTATGTCATGGATCCGGTCGAGAAGCGATGGATCCAGGAGCGTCTAGAGTCCTCTCGAACCAACCCGAATCTAAGTCCCCAGTCCAAGAAGAAATTACTTGGAAACCTCACCGCGGCCGAGGGGCTTGAGCGTTACCTCCATACCAAGTACGTCGGTCAGAAGCGTTTCTCCCTAGAGGGAGGCGAGAGCTTTATTGCGTGTATGGATGAAGTGATCCAGCTTGCAGGCGAGTCCGGTGTGGAAGAGATTGTGATTGGAATGGCCCACCGGGGTCGGCTCAACCTGCTTGTGAATACCTTTGGAAAGATGCCCAAGGACCTCTTTGCTGAGTTTGAGGGCAAACATGCCGACGACCTCCCGGCGGGCGATGTGAAGTACCACCAGGGATTCTCGAGCGACGTCTCCACCCCGGGGGGTCCCGTTCATCTCTCGCTGGCTTTTAATCCTTCTCACCTCGAGATTGTCAATCCCGTTGTCGAGGGCTCGGTGCGAGCGCGACAGGATCGACGCGGAGACGACACCGGCTCGAAGATTCTGCCCATTCTGGTTCATGGCGATGCGGCTTTTGCTGGCCAGGGTGTCGTGATGGAGACGCTCAACCTCGCGCAGACACGCGGCTACAGCACCGGCGGAACCATTCATATTGTTATCAATAACCAGATTGGCTTTACCACCTCCGATCCCCGTGACACGCGGTCGACCCTCTATTGCTCGGATGTGGTGAAGATGATCGAGGCACCGGTGTTCCATGTGAATGGAGACGATCCGGAGGCCGTCATTCTGGTCACCAAGATTGCGATGGACTATCGCAAGCAGTTCCACAAGGATGTCGTTATCGACATTGTCTGCTTCCGAAAGCTCGGCCACAACGAGCAAGACACCCCCGCCATGACGCAGCCCCTCATGTATCGCAGGATTGCCCAGCACCCAGGGACTCGCCAGCTCTATGCGGACAAGCTGCTTGCTCAAGGCGTTCTCGCAGAGGGCGAGGGCGACGAGATGGTGCGGGCCTATCGAGAGGCGATGGACGGGGGCCGTCAGACCCGGGAGCCCGTTCTAACCAACTACCGAAGCCGATTCGCAGTGGATTGGGCCGCCTACCTGGATAAAAAGTGGACAGACGAGGCCGACACCGCCTTGCCTGCTCCGGAACTGGCCCGTTTGGCCGACCGCATCACCACTGTTCCCGAAGGTTTCACCCTTCACCCGCTGGTGGCCAAAGTGGTTCAAGACCGCCGCGCAATGGGCGAGGGGAAAATGAACCTCGACTGGGGCATGGGCGAGCACTTGGCATTTGCGAGCCTTGTAGCGAGCGGCTTTCCAGTTCGTCTCAGCGGTCAAGACTGTGGCCGCGGAACCTTTACCCATCGCCATGCCGTGCTGCATGATCAGAACCGCACGCAGTCCGACACGGGAACCTATATTCCGCTCGAGAACGTGTCGCCGGAGCAGGCCAAGTTCACCGTCATTGATTCGGTGCTCTCCGAAGAGGCTGTTCTTGGCTTCGAGTACGGATACTCAGCCGCCTCTCCCGACACCCTCGTGATCTGGGAGGGGCAGTTCGGTGACTTTGTAAACGGAGCTCAGGTTCTTATCGACCAATTCGTCTCCTCGGGAGAGGTGAAGTGGGGCCGTCAGAGTGGGCTGACCATGTTCCTGCCTCATGGTTACGAAGGGCAGGGCCCAGAGCACTCGTCTGCTCGGCCCGAGCGCTTCTTACAGCTCTGCGCGGATACCAACATGCAGTTGGTGCAGCCCACCACGGCGGCCCAGATATTCCATGTTCTGCGCCGTCAGATGATTCGGCCATTCCGCAAGCCGCTCATCGTCTTCACCCCCAAGTCATTGCTGAGGAACAAAGACGCTGCCTCGCCAATCGAACTCTTCACCAAGGGGCGTTTCCAGACGGTGATTGGTGAGCAGTCTGCCGACATCGATCCGAAGAAGGTCAAGCGAGTGCTGGTCTGCTCGGGCAAGGTCTATTACGACCTCGTCAACCAGCGGGCGGAGCGTTCTCGTGACGACATCGCGATCATGCGGGTCGAGCAAATCTATCCCTTTCCCCACAAGGCCTTCGGTGCGGAAATGCGCAGGTACCCGTCGGCCAACGAGGTCATCTGGGTTCAGGACGAGCCACAGAATCAAGGCTTCTGGTTCCAAATCCAACAGAACTTCAGAGACCACCTGCCCGAGGGAACCAAGCTTGGGTACGCGGGGCGGCCTGCATCCGCTTCTCCCGCCTCTGGCTATTTAGAGAAGCATGTGGCTTCGCAGAAGGCGTTGCTAGAGGCAGCATTCGCGAAGATCAAGAACCCACAAATGGTCTGAGGCAGGCCCCACGTAACGCTCGACATACAAATTTCCCAAAATCTTAGAGAGTCTGATCCATGTCAATGCATGTAGTGAAAGTTCCGCAGCTTTCTGAATCTGTATCCGAAGCAACGCTTTTGCAGTGGAAGAAGAAACCAGGCGAGGCAGTCAAAGTCGATGAGATCTTGATTGAAATCGAGACAGACAAAGTGGTCCTGGAGGTGCCTGCGCCCTCTGCAGGTGTAATCGCCGAGATCGTCAAGGCCGACGGTGCAAGCGTGACCAGTGGTGAGGTCATCGCGAAGATCGACAGCGAGGGCAAGGCCAGTGCATCACCGCCTGCAGCTGCACCTGCTGCGGCATCTGCCCCAGCGCCGGCACCAGCAGCCACCCCAGCCGGGTCCGCAGCCGCGGGTTCGTCGGGGATTGCAATGCCTGCTGCGGCCAAGATGATGGCCGAGACGGGAATAACGCCCAGCGCAGGAAGCGGCCGAGAGGGCCGCATTACCAAAGGCGATGTCATTGCCGCGGCGAGTGCGCCATCGGCCCCCCGCCCATCGACGCCATCGGCTACACCGGCCGCCCCCAGCCTACCCGCTGTTGTACCTAATCTAGGCGCCGAAGCGATGCTTGAGGGACGGCCAGAGCAGCGGGTACCAATGAGTCGACTGCGTGCCAGAGTGGCAGAGCGGCTGGTGCAATCGCAGTCAACCAACGCCATCCTCACGACCTTCAATGAAGTCAATATGGCCCCGGTCATGGCCCTGCGCAAGCAGTACCAAGATCGCTTTGAGAAAGAGCATGGAGTCAAACTGGGATTCATGTCCTTCTTCGTAAAGGCTGCTGTCGCTGCCTTGAAGCGCTACCCCATTCTGAATGCGTCGGTCGACGGCACGGACATCGTCTACCACGGATACTTCGACATTGGTATTGCAGTGGGTTCGCCCCGCGGCCTGGTCGTGCCAATTATTCGAAACGCCGACCAACTGACATTCGCCGAGATCGAAAAGACCATTTCGGACTTTGGCAATCGCGCACGCGATGGAAAAATCACCATCGAAGAACTCACCGGTGGAACCTTCTCAATATCAAACGGCGGCATTTTTGGTTCGATGCTCTCCACGCCAATTATCAATCCTCCCCAGTCGGCCATTCTTGGTATTCACTCCACGAAGGATCGGCCTGTGGTTGAGAATGGTCAGGTCGTGATTCGACCGATCAACTACCTGGCCATGTCGTACGACCACCGAATCATCGATGGCCGCGAGGCTGTGCTCGGTCTGGTCACAATGAAAGAGGCGCTGGAAGATCCAAGCCGTCTGCTCTTAGAGATTTGAGGAAGCGTTGCCATGGCAAAAAGTGTGGATGTTCTTGTCATTGGCGCGGGACCGGCCGGCTACATCGCGGCCATTCGCGCTGCTCAACTTGGATTCACCACGGCCTGCGCCGAGAAATGGGTGAATCCCAAGGGGGACAACGTGTTGGGCGGTACTTGCCTGAACGTGGGTTGCATCCCCTCGAAGGCTTTGCTTGCTTCGAGTGAAGAATTCGACAAGATCAATCACCATGTTGCAGAGCATGGCATCTCCGTCAAGGATGTCTCCGTCGATGTAGGCCGCATGACCAGCCGAAAAGATGAGATTGTCGGCAAGATGACCAAGGGAATCGAGTTTCTTTTTCGCAAGAACAAGATCACCTGGCTAAAGGGACAGGCCACCATCCAGGGCCAGAACAACAATCTCATTCGAGTCCAGGTCGGCGAGGAAGTTGTTGAGGCAAAGAATCTCATCATTGCCACGGGCTCCAAAGCCCGCCATCTGCCTGGGGTTCCGGTCGATAACGAAATCATCTGTGACAACGAGGGCGCGCTGAGTCTTAAGGCAGTGCCGAAGCGCCTTGGAGTCATCGGCGCTGGTGTCATCGGGCTCGAGTTGGGGTCCGTCTGGCGGCGACTCGGCGCCGATGTCTCAATACTGGAGGCCGCCCCCGATTTCCTTGCAGCCTGTGATGAGTCAGTAAGTAAAGATGCTTTCAAACTCTTTACCGGACAGGGGCTCAAGATTCAGATGGGTGTAAAGATTGGAGAGGTGAAGAAATCGGCCAAGGGTGTCGAGGTTCACTACAGCACGGCGAGTGGTTCAAGTGAGACCCTCGCCTGCGATCGATTGATTGTGTCGGTCGGCCGCGTGCCGAACACCGATAACCTGGGCCTGGAGAGCATAGGCCTCGCCACCGATGAGCGCGGCTTTATACCCGTTGACGACCATTGTCGAACCAAGCTGTCGAACGTCTTTGCAATTGGCGATGTGGTGCGCGGCCCGATGCTCGCCCACAAGGGCGAAGACGAGGGCGTCATGGTGGCCGAAATTATTGCCGGGCAAAAGCCACACATTGACTACAACTGCATCCCCTGGGTCATCTATACATCCCCCGAGATCGCATGGGTGGGTGAGACCGAGCAGCAGCTCAAGGCAGAGGGCCGCTCCTACAAGGCCGGTGTCTTTCCTTTTGCGGCCAATGGCCGGGCGCTCGGAATGGGCGAGTCCGAAGGCTTTGTAAAGATCCTTGCCGATGCTGCCTCAGACGAGATTCTTGGAGTTCATATCGTGTCTTCGGGCGCCTCGGACCTCATCGCGGAGGCCGCAGTGGCCATGGAGTTCAAGGCATCCGCCGAGGATATTGCCCGCATCTGTCATCCCCATCCTTCACTCTCGGAAGTGATGAGGGAGGCCGCGCTGGCCACTGACAAGCGTGCATTGAATATGTAATTGGGACAGGAGTCCATTTGAGGGTCTCCGACCACTACCAACAAGAGATCCAGCGTAGAGGCTACAAGCCTCTACCAGCGCACCTGTCTGCTCTTGCAGAGCTCGATCGGTGCAATGATGAGTGGCGGCATTACAAGCAGCGCCGCGGTGGCCCACTCTCAAAAATGCTGATCCATCCGCCCCTGCCGAGAGGCGTCTACATGTGGGGAGGCGTGGGCGTCGGCAAGAGCTTTTTAATGGATTGCTTTTTCGCAGTGGTGCCTCTCGAGCGCAAGCTGCGGATCCATTTCCACGAGTTTATGCGGGCCACCCACCGTGAGATGAACGAGCTCAAGGCCGTTGAGAACCCCCTGCATGAGGTGGCCTTGCGGGTGGCACGCCGCTACCGACTCATTTGTTTCGACGAGTTTCATGTCTCGGACATCGCCGACGCGATGATCCTCGAGCGACTTTTGGCTGCCCTTGTCGAGGCCCGGGTCGGGTTCGTAATGACATCGAATTACCCCCCGAATGGTCTCTACCCCGATGGCCTGCACCGTGATCGCCTCCTTCCAGCCATTGAATTGATTGAGGATCGGCTCGCTCAGGTGGAGTTGGGCGGTGATGATCTCAGGCGACTTCAGGAGGCTTCTATTGAGACTGGCGATCTGAATGAACATCTCGAGCTTTACTCTTCCCCACTCGGTCGCTCTGCTGAACGTCAGCTCGCCAGAGCCTTTAAAGAGTGGGCGGAGGGCGATTCCGTTGAGCGCCCCCTGCTGGAGATCCAGGGACGAAGCATTCCCGCAGTGCGAACCGCTGGACCCGTTGCCTGGTTTACTTTTGAATCTCTCTGCTGCGGACCCCGTGCGCAAACGGATTACCTCGAACTGGCATCGCAGTTCACTTCTTTCATCGTCTCAGACATTCCCATCATGCCCTCTTCAATGGCCTCCGAGGCGCGCCGATTCACCTGGCTGATCGACATCCTCTACGACCACGGCTGTCGTCTCGCAGTCAGTGCCGCGGCGGAGCCGGATCGGCTCTATACCGCTGGTCAGTTTGCACAGGAGTTCTCCCGAACCGCGAGCCGCCTTGTTGATATGCGATCGACCAACTACCTTCAATCGCAGCGCCGAGAGACCATCGAGCGGATTGCCTGATGCCATAATGTCCAGATGAAGCGGTCCTCTATCCCTGTTTCTCTATTGGCCTCGGCTGTTCTTTGCCTCTCTGGCGCGCGGGCGGCTGGAGTCACCGCCTCTGAGCAGTCGGCGATTGATCAAGCCAACAGCAGTATTCAAGCGCTTGAGGTCGATCGGCTGGCCCTTCAACGCAAAGCCCACCTCACCGAGAAGGCCTGCCTCAAGCGGTTTGTTTCTGCTGCATGCCTTGAGGAGGTTCGGCAGTCGTATTTCACCGAGGAGCGAGAGATCGACCTAAAGATTGAAGAGCAGCGCCTGGTCATCCGACGCACCGAGGCCGAGGCTCGCCGCCGCGATCGCGAGCAGCGAGCAGCGGAGATCAAGGCCGGGCGGTCCTAGTGCCCCTCCAAGACATTCGAACCCTCCAGATGCATATCCTTGAGCTCGAGTCCGAGCACCGGGAGCTGGATCACCTGATCGATACGCTCGATTCATCCGTTGCCCGTGACGACCTTGCCATTCGTCGTCTGAAAAAGCGAAAACTCGCGATCAAAGATCAGATTCGGACCCTCACCCAACAGCTGACCCCCAGCGAACCCGCCTAGATGACCGCTGCAGCAGTTGCAGATTCGGAACAGCTTGACAGGCGCGTGGCCGATTTCTTGGGCGGTGTGGATTCCGCATCCAAGGAGATCCCTGGCTTTCAGCCGCGCGGACAGCAACTCGCGCTGGCCCAGGCCATTACCGAGGCCATTCTCGAGCCAGGGCAGCTCATCGCGGAGGCCGGCACAGGCATCGGAAAGACATTCGCTTACTTGGTTCCCGCCATCCTAAGCGGCAAACGCGTGCTGGTTTCCACTGCAACCAAGTCTCTTCAGGACCAACTCTTCAATCGAGACCTCCCACGGCTACTTCGTCTTCTCGGCGTTCCGCTGTCTGTCGCGAGACTCAAGGGCCGAGCGAATTATCTCTGTCCATATCGGCTTGAGAAGCTCGGTGCGGACTCTCGAGGCCTCAATCCATCGGAGTTGCAGTCGCTTAAGGAGGTTTTACGCTTCTCAAAGATCGATCCCGAGGGGGATGTATCGGCCTGCACAACCGTGGCCGAGGGCGCATCGATCTGGCCCATGGTGACCTCCACAACAGAGAATTGCTTGGGCTCGAAGTGTCCGAATTGGGCGGAATGTCCGGTGGTGAAGGCACGCGAGCGCGCTGCCAAGGCCGAACTGCTCGTCGTTAACCACCACCTTCTTTGTGCTGACTTCGCACTTCGGGAGGTGGGCGAGGGCGACTTGCTTCCCGAATGTGAGGTGCTGATCGTCGATGAGGCCCACGCCTTGCCAGACATTGCGACCCAATTCTTTGGTCTGGGCCTCTCCACCCAGATGCTCTCGGTTTTCGCCAGGGAGTTATTGGCTGCCGGTCTGGCGCACGCCCAGGGCAGCGCCGATTGGGCTGGTCTGGCCGGCCATCTCGAGGCGGCCACAATGCAACTTCGTGCTGCAGTCGCGGGATCCGGTCCCGCCAATCCATCGGTGGGTCGAAAGAGGTGGTCGGATCTGAGCCCGACCCAACGAGACGAACTAAGCACTTCAGTCAGCCTGCTCAGCGAGCGGCTCGACGCCATTCGAATCGCCTTTGAAGGCCAGGCCGAGCGCCACCCAGAGTTGGCGCGCCTGGGGGATCGGGCGGCAGACCTCACCAACCGCTTGGCGAAACTCGAGCCCGAATCCATCTCCCTCGATGATGACGACCTGCCCGCGGAGCACCAAGGTCTGCCAGGCGTCTATTGGCTCGAGCACGGCAGAAATGGATGTAGCATGCACTGGGCCCCCATCGAGGTAGGGGCGCTATTGTCGGCGCGGATATGCCAGCGAAGCAATCAGAGCTGGGTCTTTGTTTCGGCGACCCTCTGTGTCGCTGAGGATTTCTCCTACTTTACCGATCGAATTGGCCTTGCCTCGGCGAGAACCGAGCGGTTTCACAGCCCATTTGACTATGAGACACAAGGCCTGCTCTGCGTGCCCGAGCAACTCCCGGATCCGAAGTCACACAACCTCATCGAGCAGATTCTCGCCGAGCCCGACATTCAGTCACTGATTGAATCGGTGCCGGGCGGAATCTTTATCCTCTGCACGAGCCACCGCGCGGTCGAGCAGGCGGCCCGATCAATGGGCCCCATCTGCATCCGCCAGGGCAGGCCGCTTCTAGTACAAGGGACCATCCCCCGAGATGCCTTGCTCGAACAATTCCGAAGAGACGGCAAGTCCGTTCTAATTGGTGCTCAGAGTTTCTGGGAGGGCGTCGATGTGCCTGGAGAAGCGCTCTCAATGGTTCTCATCGACAAGCTGCCCTTTGCCTCTCCCGATGACCCCATTCTGGAGGCTCGCATACAGCGATCAAAGGCAATGGGGCGGGACGCATTTCGTGAGATTCAACTGCCGTCTGCCACACTGTCCCTCAAGCAAGGCGTGGGCAGACTGATTCGCTCGGAGAGCGACCGGGGCTTGGTGCTGGTGGGGGACAAACGGCTGGCCGAGACCGGTTACGGGCGACAGATGCTCAGGAGCCTGCCAAGCTTCAAGCGAACGCGGTCACTTTCCGACGCTGGGCTATTTTTCCCAAAACTTGAGTCTTGACCAAAGACCCGATGTAAAAGCCTGCCTCGGCGTGGTCTCCACAGTGCGGACCTTGGGGTCGTAGGCTTTGCGAAGATAGGCACTCGATGGGTAGTTCTTTTCCAGGACTCGGCGGGCATCGTCGCGAAGCTGATCAAGTCCAAGGGCGTTGTAGCCAAACACCATCTGGGCCAAGGCCTCCTCGACAACCGGCGCGTCTTGATACTGCTTCACCACCGACTGCGCGCGATTGACTCCGGCCAAAAACGCGCCTCGGCGAAGGTAATAGCGCGCGACGTGAACATCATTCTGGGCCAGCATGTTCACGAGAAAGCGTGTTCGCGCTGCTGCATCTTCTGCGTACTTGCTGTTGGGAAAGCGAGTCACCAGTTCCTTGAATGCATCGAAGGCCTCTTTGGCCGCTTTCGGGTCGCGCTCGGCCATGTCCTCACCAGTGATGGACGTAAACAGAGAGGCGCGATCGTTAAAATTAATGAGCCCCTTGAGGTAGAGCACATAGTCCACTGACTCGTGGTTCGGATAGAGGCGCAGAAAGCGATCGACGGCGGCGAGGGCAAGCCCCAGTTCATTGTCTTTCCAGTGGGCGTAGGCGGTATCAATTTGGGCCTGCTGCGCGTAACGTCCGAAGGGATAACGCGACTCCAGTTTCTGGAGCAGCCCGATGGCAGCGGCCCAGTTGCCCGCATCCATTTCCTCTTTGGCTTCCGAGTAGAGGCGGTCTGCAGTCCACCCAGCAGTCTGATCGCGCTCGGCCATGCCGGCGCAGCCAGCAAGGGCCCCGATTAACAGGACCGGCAACAAAAGGGAGACAATCGGCCTCAGAAAACGGCCCAAATCCAAATGCCCAAAAGTGAAAGACGAGTGCTTGCGCAAGAAGACGCCCTCATGGTGAGTCCCGTCGAGTCGGACGAGGAATCATTTGATTATAGCGAGGCCCAGCACTTCTCAGTGTCCTCGGAAAATGATGGCCTGCGCCTTGATCGGTTTTTGAGTCTGATGATCCCGACTCTCTCCAGGGCGAGGCTGCAGGCCTGGATCGAGGCAGGTGCGGTCTGTCTCAACGAAGCGGTCTGCGAGAAGGCCTCACGAACGGTCACAAGCAACGACCGGGTGATGGTTCAGCCCATTGAGCCGCCGGTGTCCGAGGAGTGGGCCCCCGAGCCCATTGCCCTCGACCTAGTCTTTGAAGATGCACACATCCTTGTCATCAATAAACCGGCAGGCCTGGTTGTTCACCCAGCGGCGGGCCACCCCGGAGGCACACTACTCAATGGCCTGCTGCACCACCATCCTGAATCTGCATGTCTTCCTAGAGCGGGCATTGTCCATCGGCTCGACAAAGACACCTCGGGCCTGATGGTCGTGGCGAAGACA
>VGHN01000015.1 GCA_016868255.1 Betaproteobacteria bacterium | reverse complement strand
CGAGCGTCTAGCCGGAGCGTGTTGCTCAAGCGGTAATCGTTGAGCACCGTGGTCGGGTTGGTCGTGTCGTAGTTGTATCGAAGCGCGATCCGGTTTCGACTCAGATCAAGTCTCGTGGTCCAGTCCTTTGAGAACACCTTCTGAACATAGACATTGATGAGGTCGGTTGAGGCCTCCTGGGCAGGGTCTGAGACAGGTCCGAATTCCTGGTCGAACCGCAGAGAAGCTCGACTGGCCATCACTCCCCCGCCGACCTCCAGGTTTTCGATCGTCTTGGAAAAGTTGATACCCAAAGAATTATTCTCATAAGGGTCTCGATCCGCATTACTGGGTGGGTCAGTCGAAACTCTTTGGGTATCAATCGCTGAGAACCCATCCGTCTTCGTGTGCTGGGCTGTGAGACTGAACCGTAGGCCATCCGTGGAACCAGAGTAGCCAGCGACGAGATCTCGTGTATTTCGCTCCCCGATTGAAGAGGCAACATAGACTTGGGGCTTACCGTCACCTCTGCGTGTCTTGATGCTAATCACGCCACCGACAGCTGCGTCCCCATAGATCGCCGACACATTGCCTCGGATGATCTCGACCTGCTCGATGAGGCCAAGGGGAATATTCTCGGCGAGTGCCGACTGGGTGACGCCATCGCGCATGCGCACGCCATCCACCAAAACGAGTACATTCTTGCTCTCCGCGCCCCTCAGAAAAAAGGAGGTAGTGGTTCCGAGGCCGCCATTGCGCCCCACCTCTACACCGGGTTCGCCCATGACGAGGTCGGCCAGGCTCAGGGCACCGGATCGATCGATCTCCTCGCGGGTTATAACGGAAATGGACGGGATCACATCTGCCAGCGACTGTTCGAAGCCACTTGCTGTCACCACCACCGGCTCTAAGGTTTGGATGTTCTGCGCATGCGCGCAGCCGAATGCAGCGGCCATAGCGGCTGCCAAAACGGTTTGCCTTGTGTTCAAAGAATACCCTTTCCGGCCGCTCCAACCCCGAAGCGACAAACAGTGTTCACGCTTGAGGCCGGTATCCAGGCTCGGGCGCTGGCGGCTTGGCCGCCGGGCCCCGCTCGTCTTCCCAGATTTCTCCAGTGACTGGCTTGTTCTTTGCAACAAGCCTGAGCAGAACCACTGCACCCTGACTGTTTCGGGGGAAGCGCTGGATTCTCACCAGCTTCCCGTTTAACTCGCGCTACACGAGCACCTTCAGGCGGTGTCTAGGGAACTAGACACGACTAAGATACAACAATGGGTTTCTGATGACAAGCACACCGCAAGAGCATTGTCGGGGGACGAACTCGATGGTCTACTTGAGGAGTCTAATCAGATTGATGTAGTCGTCGGTGAACATCGGTACGTTCGGGTTCTTGGGGATCTCCTGAGATCCAGAACGAATGAGCGAACTCTCTAACAAGGCCTTGTTCCTGGTCATGATCACTTGATCGGTCATGGAGAGCCAATACTCAGGGCCATCGTCGAACTTGGGCGAATCCGAGACCAGAACAAGCGAGAGCCCGTGCGCATCCGCCAAGTTCCGGGCAACCGGCATCAGATCAACAAATCGGTTGGTGGCCTGGAGGATAATCACACCATCGGGCTTGAGGTGCTTCATGTAAATTTCCATGGCCTCTTTGGTGATCAGGTGCGTGGGGATGGAGTCGCCCGAGAAGGCGTCCATGGCCAAGACATCAAACTGCCTTGGCTTCTCACGATCGAGCGAGAGCCGGCCATCGCCTAGAACGATCTCATGGGTGCCGCTCATCTTGTCAAGGAAGGTGAACTCTTTCTGGGCGGCACGAACCACGGCCGGCGAGATTTCGTAGAAAACCCAGTGATCGCCTGGCCTCGCGTAGACCGCAAGCGCACCTGCCCCAAGCCCAATCACCCCCACAGTTCTTGGCCTGTCGGGAAGACTGCCAAAGAGTCTTCCGTAGCCACTGGTGGGGCCAAAATAACTCGACGCCGTCATCTGTAGCTTTGGATCGAGCAGCTGCCCCCCATGGGAGATCGAGCCATGGATCAATGAGCGAAAGTCTGAACCTGTTGGGTTGTCTCGCGTGCGAACCACACCATAAAAATCACGCTCCATGAATCGAACACCACTCATGTAGTCGCCGATTCCCACCCACGACAGCGTACCAACAGTTCCTACGACAAAAAGCATGAGGCCACGAATCTTCCTCTGAACCCCAGCGTTGGAACCGACTGGAAGAAGAAGTGCCACAAGAGAGGCAAAGACCAGCGCAAGATAAAGATCGAAGTAGCCATCGAGCATGATGGGTGCCAGCACCGCCATAAGCAGCGAACCAAGTGCACCGCCCACCGAGATTGACAAGTAGAAGGCAGTGAGCCGAGCCGGATGTGGCTTGAGCCTTGCCAACTCGCCGTGACAAACCATGCAGAGAACGAACAGACCGCAAGCGTAAATTGGAGTGACCAGCATCAAGTCCAAGGATTGAGAGAGCCACGCCATAGTGGGAAGCAATAGACCCGCAAGGGGCAGATAGACCGCTCGGACATACCAACGCGGATGATCAAAGCTAATAATGAAAGTGATGAGGTAGATCGCCAGGGGAATCACCCACAGCAGTGGTGCCGATGAAATGTTCTGGGTGAGATGGCTGGTAACCGCCAATAGAATAACGGTGCCTGTTGCAGAGAGAAGGATCCATCGAATCCAATCAACCTTGAGAACATTAGAAGGCGTGACCGTTGCTGCTTCAGAACCAGTGCCTGCAGGGTTGTTTGGCTCGGCTGCAACCGACTCGACCCGCCCGCTGGCGTAACTTGCCGTGGATCGCCCGAGGGCAAAGCAGAGCAACGCGAATAGAACAAATAGCGCGGACCAAATCCAAGCGGTCTCTCGGTTCCCGAAGAATGGCTCAACCAAGAAGGGAAAACCAATCAGTGCCAGCAGCGATGCGAAGTTCGATAGAGCAAACAATCGATAGGGCACAGAAGACTGGTGGCGCCGCCAATACCAAGCGCCAATGAGTGGTGTTGTGGTGGCAAGCAGAAAGTAAGGCAGCCCAATGGTGGCGATTAGCAAACCCAGAATTCGACCAATGGGCTCCTCGGTTCCAAGAGGACGCCAACTCTGATCGGCAATGATGGGCATCAAGGCTGCGGCAATGAGGAGAAGGACTCCATGGAGCAGAACCTGCCGGTGCATGCTGAGCCACCGGTTCACTGCATCGGCATAGGCATAGCCCGCGAGCAACACGGTCTGGAAAAAGAGTAGGCATGTTCCCCAGACGGCGGCAGAGCCACCAAACCACGGGAGAATCTGCTTCGCAATCAGCGGCTGGACAAGGAACAGCAGGAAAGCCGAGAGAAAGATGACCAGCGCGTAAGACATAAATTATGGGGAACAGGTTTGGTGTTGGTCGGGGCGAGATGATTCGAACATCCGACCCCTTGCACCCCATGCAAGTGCGCTACCAGGCTGCGCTACGCCCCGACCGGAACTCGGGAGTATACCTCGAATGGGCCTTCGAGGCGCTCAGCGCCGATCGCCGGGCCCTTTCAGAAGACGAAGAATGCTCTGCAGCTCTCGCCGCGTTTCCGGATCGATGGCAGAAGAACCGCTTTCTTTGGGCTCAGATAGATGTCTTTTAGGTGCCTTTGCCTCTATTCCAAGAATTGGCAATTGGGACGCTGCCAGATCAGCATTGCCAACCGCGGCATTCAATCCGACTGAGCCGAAGGCATCGGACCCAGCGTTTACTGGTGGCTCGTCGTGTACGCCAATGGAGCGGCTTCTTGAGACTCCCACTCCAAGGCGGCTTCGAGCGCCGGTGATGGTGAAGCCCTCGTCGTAGAGCAACTCGCGTATTCGGCGGATGAGCATCACCTCATGGTGCTGGTAGTAGCGTCGATTGCCCCGACGCTTCACCGGCCGCAATTGTGTGAACTCCTGTTCCCAATATCGAAGCACGTGCGGCTTCACATCGCAAAGTTCACTGACCTCACCGATGGTGAAGTAGCGCTTCGCGGGAATTGTTGGAAGGCTACTAGACCTCATCCTCTAGGCTTGAAAGAGGAATGCTGGGGTCCTGGACGTGGGCCTTGAGCTTCTGACTGGCGTGAAAAGTGACAACACGTCTCGCAGAGATTGGGATCTCCTCGCCGGTTTTGGGGTTGCGCCCAGGGCGCTGTGGCTTGTCGCGGAGTTGAAAATTTCCGAAGCCCGATAACTTCACGGAGTCGCCCCGCTCGAGTGACTCTCTAATCTCTGCAAAAAAGGCATCCACAACTTCCTTGGCCTCTCGCTTGTTCAAGCCAATCTGCTCGTAGAGCATTTCGGCAAGTTCGGCCTTGGTAAGGGTGTTTGGCTCGCTGCTTGGTGCTAGACCGCTATCGGACAATCAAAAACTCCCAGAAAAACCTTAAAAGTCTAGAAGTTAGCCCCGAATCCTCGCGGGAAGCTGCCCGGAGACAAATTCAACAAGCTTTTTTGCCCAGGCATCAATTTCAGAAACTTCTAGTGTCTTTTCAGTATCTTGCAGCACAAACCTAAAAGCAAGGCTTTTTTCGCCCTGCCCCAAGCCTGGGCCTCTGTAGAGGTCAAAAAGCTGCATGGACACCACCCAACGGCCCTCCGGGATGGCTGCTAGTCCAGCCTTTACTGCTGCAGTCATTCGTGCCGCAGTGAGGTCTTGAGGGACGATCCAGGCGATATCCCGCACAACGCTGGGAAGCTTGGAGGGCAATGACACCCTCGGTAGACCGATGTCGAGAAGAGGCTGCAACGTCAGCTCGCAAACAACAGGGGTGGCGCCACTCCCGAGGTCCATGTCTTGCAGAAGCTTTGGATGCACCTCGCCCATGAGACCCACGACTTCTCCCTGAACCAAGACGTTGGCAGACCGACCAGGATGAAGCCAACCCAGCGGCTCGCTCAGTGGCTCCAGGCTGGCGACCACCGGATGTAGAAGGTCCTCCACCAGCCCCTTTAGGTCGAAGAAGTCTGCATCGGTTGATTTGGCGCCCCACTGTGTTGGTCGGGCTGAGCCGCAAAGCAATACGGCCAAGACCTGGTCCTGCTCAACACCCGCAACCGACCAATCGCCGTTCTTAACGGCTTCGTCCCGACGAAAGCGACGGCCGATCTCAAAGAGACGAACCCTCTCTTCTTGTCGGGAGCGATTCTCTTTCAAGATGCCAAGAAGATTCGGAATCACGGTGGGCCGCATGACATCTAAATGCGAGGCGATCGGGTTGCGCAAATCAAGCAACTGGCCTGGGCTCGCGAAGCGACTCGCCAAGCCCTTCTCCATAAAGCCGTAGGTGATTACCTCGTGGACACCGAGCGAGACGAGTCGATCGCGGATTTCCATCGCTGATCTTGTTGCCTCCGGCCGCGTCTGCATCTTGAGCTCGGCCTTTGGCGGCCGGGCCTCGATCGTATCGAAGCCCACAACGCGGGCGACCTCCTCAATGAGATCCTCTTCAATCTGCAGGTCGAATCGATGCGAAGGTGGAGATACAACAAAAAGGTTCCCCTGCTCTTTGGACTCAAACTCAATGCCAAGGCAACGCAGCACTCCTGCGACTTGTTCGGACGAATAAGGCCTTCCGATGACTCGCTCGCAACGTGCTCTGCGCAAATGAATGACTGGCTGCTCGGGGGCGGCCCATGACTGATCGTTGAGCGGTCCAGCAATGCCACCGCAAATCTCAGTGATCAATTGGCATACACGCTCGAGGCATTGAACCGTGGCGCCGGGGTCTACCCCTCGCTCGAAGCGATGCCCCGCATCGGTTGTAAATCGATAACGCTGTGCACGGCCACGGATGGCATCCGGCCACCAGAATGCGGCCTCAACCAGAATATTCTGAGTATCGTCGGACACGGCAGTTGTATGGCCTCCCATAATGCCTGCCATCGATACGGGGCCCTCGTCGTCAGCCACGACTCCGACTGAGTTCTCGAGCACAACCTGCTGATCGTTTAAGAGACGAAGTGACTCACCCTGCTGCGCCCAACGCGCCGAGATCTTGCTGTTTATGACTTTGAGTCGATCCAGATCGAAGACGTGGGTTGGCTGACCGAGCTCCAACATAACGTAGTTCGAGATGTCGACCAGGGCCGAGATACTTCTCTGACCGGACTTCTCAAGGCGCTCTCGCAGCCAAGCAGGTGTCGGTGCTTTGGCATTCACACCTCGCAGCACTCGCGTGGCAAATCGACCGCACAGCGTCTTCTGCGAATCTGGCGCGACCTGAACCTCAATCTTGTCATTGATTCCAGCCACAGCCGAAGCCCATGCGGGTTGCCTCAGTGGGCTTCCAATCAAGGCGGCCAACTCCCTGGCCACACCTTTAATGGATAGGCAATCGGCGCGATTGGGCGTGAGCTTGATGACCAATGTCTTCTGGTCTAGCGACAAGTGCTCTCGAAGATTTCGTCCAAGGGTGTCGTCTGACAAGACACCCAGGTCGATAATGCCCTCGGACTCTTCTGAGATACCCAATTCTTTCGACGAGCAGAGCATGCCTTGGCTAACAACGCCTCGCATTTTGGTGTGCTTAATGCGGAAATCACCGGGAAGCACGGCGCCATCGGTTGCGCAAGCCACGAACATCCCAGACCGGGCATTGGGAGCACCACAGATAATTTGCAGCGGCTGGGTGGGGTCACCGGTGGAGACGGAGCAGACTCGAAGTCGATCGGCATCCGGATGCTTTTGGGCATCGAGAATCTTGGCAACCACCACACCCGTGAAGGGAGGCGCCGCCGATTCGACCTCTTCGACCTCAAGACCGGCCATGGTCAGGCGCTCGGCAATCTCCTCGATGCCCAGTGAGGTATCGACCCAATCTCGGAGCCAGCCCTCTGGAACCCTCATGCGAACTGCCTCAGAAAGCGTAGGTCATTCTCAAAAAACAAGCGGAGATCGCCAATGCCGTAACGAAGCATGGTGAGTCGCTCCAGACCACTGCCAAAGGCAAAGCCGATCACCTTCTCCGGATCAAAACCGAAGTTGCGAATCACCGTGGGATGCACCTGACCCGCACCGGAGATCTCGAGCCATCGGCCCTTCAGCGGCCCGCTGGAGAAACGCATGTCGATCTCGGCCGAGGGTTCGGTGAAGGGAAAGAATGAGGGCCGAAAGCGCAGATCAAGTTGGTCGTCTTCGAAGAAGCGACTGAGAAAGTCGTGATAGACCCCTTTGAGGTCGGCAAAACTCACATCCTCTCCAAGCCAAAGCCCCTCGACTTGATGAAACATAGGCGAATGGGTTGCGTCACTGTCCACGCGATAGGTGCGACCAGGCGCAATCACCTTAATGGGCGGTGCGTGGGTCTTCGCATAACGAACCTGCATGGGACTTGTATGCGTGCGCAATAGCAGTGGAAGCCCCGTGGAGTCAGTCTTTTCGAGGTAGAACGTGTCTTGCATGGAGCGGGCGGGGTGGTTCTCGGGATTGTTGAGAGCGGTGAAATTCATCCAGTCGGTCTCAACCTCAGGGCCGTCGGCCACCTCAAAGCCAATCGAACTAAAGATCTCCTCAATGCGTCGCCAGGTCTGGATCACCGGGTGGATGCTGCCTGCACCAAGGGATCGACCGGGAAGGGTTACATCGATGGATTCGGATGCCAGCTTGGCATTGAGCTGCGCCTGGGCAAGCGCATCTCGACGATTCGAGAGGCACTCTTCAATGAGAGACTTGGCCCGGTTGATCTCGGCCCCACGGGTGCGCTTCTCTTCAGGGTCGAGCGCACCAAGGCCTTTGAGCAACTCGGTGAGAGCCCCCGCCTTGCCAAGGAAGCGCGCCTTGGCATCCTCAAGGGAGGGTGAGTCGGGGGCGCCCTCGAAGGCAATCCTTGCCTCCGAGACGAGACGGTCGAGCTCGGACATCGTGAGACCCGACCGTTGAGCTAGACGCCCAGCGCGGCCTTCGCCTTGGCCAAGATGGCTGCGAATGCAGCCTTGTCATGAACTGCCAAGTCGGCCAACACCTTGCGATCGATATCGATCTGGGCCTTCTTGATTCCCGCCATGAAACGGCTGTAGGTCAGGTCGTTGGCGCGGCATGCGGCATTGATTCGAGTGATCCAAAGCGCGCGGAAGACGCGCTTGCGATTGCGGCGGTCGCGGTATGCGTACTGACCTGCACGCATAACTGCCTGCTTGGCGACACGAAAGACATTGTTGCGGCGGCCACGGAAACCCTTGGCCAGGGCAAGAATTTTCTTGTGACGAGCTCTTGCGGTGACTCCACGTTTTACGCGAGGCATGTTTGATCTCCCTTATGCGTAAGGCATCATGTCGCGGACGTGCTGGACGTCGGACGGATGCACGGTGAGCGTGCCGCGAAGCTGACGCTTGTTCTTGGTGGTGCGCTTGGTGAGAATGTGGCGCTTGGTGGCGTGGGCGCGTTTAATTGACCCACTCCCCCTGGCCATGAACCGCTTCGCAGCGGCCTTCTTGGTCTTCATCTTCGGCATAACAACTCCTTTTGTTGCCTCGGCGGGTGAGAAACAAAGTTTCTGACTTTGGGAACCCTCAGCGGCTTTCTCTTCAAACTCAAACAAACACTTCAACTACCCATACAGCCAAAAAAAACGTTACTTCTTCTTCTTGGGGGCCACCACCATAATCATCTGGCGCCCCTCTAACTTGGGCATCTGCTCGACCTGCGCGGCATCTGCCAAATCCTCGCGAATGCGCTCGAGCATTCGCATTCCAAACTCCTGGTGGGCCATTTCACGGCCTCGAAAACGAATCGTGCACTTGGCCTTATCGCCCTCTTCAATAAATCGCAGGAGATTTTTCAGTTTCACCTGGTAGTCATTCTCATCCGTACCGGGGCGAAACTTCACCTCCTTCACCTGAATCACTTTCTGCTTCAGCCTCGCGTCGTGGGCTTTTTTTTGCTCCTGATACTTGAACTTGCCGAAGTCCATGAGTTTGCAGACCACCGGTGACGCCTGGGGTGCGATCTCCACCAGATCAACATCTGCTTCCTCTGCCATCCTGAGGGCCTCGGTAATCTTCACGATTCCGATCGCCTCGTTGTCGACGCCGACCAGGCGTACTTCAGGCGCTGTTATTTCTCCGTTGACGCGGTGCGTTCGATCAGTAGCGATTATTCTGCCTCTTAAAAATCATCAATCAATAAAAAAACGCCTCAACGGCGGCTTTCTATTGCTTGAAGCACGAGGCCGACGAAGGCGTCTTTCGACATTGTTCCAAGGTCTTCGCCCCCACGGGCTCTGACCGCCACCTGACCAGATTCTTTCTCTTTTTGCCCCACAACGGCAATAAAAGGAAGCTTTTGCAGGCTTAACTCTCGGATTTTATAAGAGATTTTGTCATCCCGCAAGTCTGCCTGGGCACGAATTCCTGCGCTGCGAAGGGACTCAAACACCGACTGGGCGTAGTCGGCCTGCCCCTCTGTAATAGAGGCCACCGCAACCTGCGCCGGTGCGAGCCAAGCAGGCATTGCGCCTGCATGGTTCTCGATAAGAATCCCGATGAATCGCTCCAGGGAACCAACAATCGCCCGGTGGAGCATCACCGGTTGGCGACGGGAATTGTCCTCGGCCACATACTCGGCGCCCAGTCGGGCTGGCATATTGAAATCGACCTGGATGGTTCCGCACTGCCAGATGCGTCCAAGGGAGTCTTTCAGGCTGTATTCAATCTTGGGGCCGTAGAAAGCGCCCTCTCCCGGCAGGAGTTGCCAGTCGACCCCCACACGGTTGAGCGCGTCACTCAGGGCCTTCTCGGACTTGTCCCAAATCTCATCGGACCCCACCCGGTGGGCCGGGCGTGTGGAGAGTCGGTAGATCACGTCGGTGAAGCCGAAATCCTCGTACACACTGAGGAGGCGCTGGGTGAAGTCAAACACCTCGTCCTGGATTTGGTCTTCGGTGCAGAAAATATGGCCGTCGTCCTGGGTAAACCCTCTGACCCGCAGCAGGCCGTGAAGGCTTCCGGACGATTCATTTCGATGACAGGAGCCGAACTCCCCATAACGCAATGGGAGGTCGCGGTAACTACGAAGGTCTGAGTTGAAGACCTGAACATGACCGGGACAGTTCATCGGCTTGACCGCGTAGTCACGGTTCTCCGACGAGGTAGTGAACATGTTGTCCTTGTAGTGCTCCCAGTGGCCAGATCGCTCCCAGAGCGAGCGATCAAGAATCTGGGGGCAGCGGATTTCCTGATAACCGGCATCCAGATAGACCTGACGAAGGTACTGCTCGACCTGCTGCCAGATGGTCCAACCCTTGGGATGCCAGAAGACCAAGCCAGGGGCGTTGTCTTGCATGTGAAAAAGGTCAAGCGCCTTGCCCAGTTTGCGATGGTCGCGCCTCTCGGCCTCTTCAAGCTGGTGGAGATAAGCGTCGAGGTCCTCTTTCTTGGCCCAGGCGGTTCCGTAGACCCTCTGGAGCATTTCGTTTCGGTGATCGCCCCGCCAGTAGGCACCGGCGACCTTCATTAGCTTGAACACCTTGAGCCGACCGGTGGACGGCACGTGGGGGCCGCGGCATAAGTCGACGAACTCCCCCTCTCGGTAGAGCGAAATCGGCTCATTCAAGGGAATACCGGCAATGATCTCTGCCTTGTACTTCTCTCCCATCGACTCGAAGAGTTCGACGGCCTTGTCGCGCGCCCAGACCTCGCGCTTGACGGTCTCATCTTTGGAAGCGAGTTCTCTCATCTTTGCCTCAATCGCCTCGAGGTCTTCCGGGGTCAGGGGGCGCTTGTAGGAAAAGTCGTAGTAGAAGCCATGCTCCACGACCGGCCCGATGGTGACCTGCATATCCGGAAAGAGAGACTTCGCGGCGTAGGCCATCAAGTGGGCGGTGGAGTGACGAATGATTTCGAGGCCATCGGCGTCTTTATCCGTCACGATTGCCAGTCGGGCGTCTTCGCTGATCTCGAAGGAGGTGTCAACGAGGCGGTCGTTGACCTTCCCCGCCAAGGCAGCCTTCGCAAGCCCTGGCCCAATGGAGGCCGCAACCTCTGCCACAGTCACGGAGGCTGGAAAGTGCCGGACGGATTGGTCGGGGAGCGTAACGTTGATCATGTCAATTGATGGTAGGCGCGATTGGACTCGAACCAACGACCCCCACCATGTCAAGGTGGTGCTCTAACCAGCTGAGCTACGCGCCTGCCGAAATGCGGATGTTACTGGCTCTGCACCCCCTTGGCAAAACAAGACCCTTTTCAGACCAACTCCAACTCGAAACCGAGTCGCTTCCACTCCGCCCGCTCCTGCTCAAGCGTGTGCAAGGTCAGCGGATAGGCCTCGAGCCAGTCGTGGTCGACTTCCAGGCGAAACCCCCGTGCCCGACTGCTCAGCTCGACCCGTGGAAGACTCCGATCGCTTCGACTGCGAAAGAAAATCGCCGCTAGCCGAATACACAAAAGTGCAGCCCAGGACATCTGGTCAGGAACCGTCGACTGAACCTTCGCCAGTTTCCCCACATGGCCAAGAACCCATGCGGACATAAGGCGCTGCTCGTCTCGAGAGAAGCCCGGCATATCCGCCTGGGACACGATGTAAGCGGAGTGCTTATGGAAACTACTGTGAGAGATGGAATGCCCGATCTCGAGCAGTTCCGCACTCCAGCCCAGAAGCCGCATGATTGCATCTCGCTCTTCTTGGCTACCGCTCGCAATTTGAGTCCAAAGCGCCTGGGTCAGACCTTTGACACGCGCGGCTTGTCCGGCGTCGACCTGATAGCGCTGCTTGAACTGCGCCACCGTCAGGGCCCTCATGTCCTCCTGACCAGATCGTCCAAGCACGTCATAGAGAACGCCCAGTCGAAGGGCGCCATCAGAGAATTGCATTGACTCAATGCCAAGTTCTTCAAATGCCGCGATCATGATCGAGAGGCCGCCGGCGAATACTGGCGCTCGCTCAGGCTTCAGGCCAGGGAGTTGATCGGCCCTTACGGCCCCTGCCTTAAGGAGTTGACTGCGGATGCGATCGAGTCCGTCGAGTGTCATGAGGCGATTGGTCTCGCCCATTCCCTCGAGCACATCAAAAATGGCGCGTGCGGATCCGCTGGAACCAACCGCCGCCTGCCAGCCCTCTCGCTTGAAGTCGGTGGTGATGACTTCGATGCTTCGTCGCGCCTCCAAAACGGCCTGCTTGAATGCGGCCCGTGAGACGACTGCATCAGGGAAAAACTCGCGACTGAAACGAATACAACCAACAAACACACTCTCGAGCAGCAAGGGATCGTAGTCGCGTCCGATGATGAACTCGGTGGAGCCCCCACCAATGTCGATCACAAGCCGTCGGTTGCCGTCCGCAGCAATGCTGTGGGCCACGCCGTTGTAGATGAGCCTGGCTTCCTCTTTGCCCGCAATCACCTCAATGGGGAACCCCAAGGCGGCCTCACATGTCTGAAGAAATGCCTCACCATTTTTGGCGACCCGAAAGGTATTCGTTGCCACTGCCCTCACCCGCTGGGGTTCAAACGCCCTTAGGCGTTCACCAAAGCGCTGAAGGGCCGCAATGGCCCGGGCCTGAGAGCTCGCATCCAATCGCTTATCGGCAGACAAGCCCGCCGCCAGCCGCACCACGTCTTTCAGGCTGTCGAGAGGGTAAATCTGAGGCCCTTGTGGTGTCTGCTGAACCCGACCAACAAGAAGGTGAAACGAGTTGGACCCAAGATCCACCGCGGCGACGAGCTCTGGAGTGTCGTTTTTTGGAGCTAAGACGGAAGCCATGGCCGGATTATAGGTGGTTACACTAGTCCGCATGGAGAAGAAGAGAGACGTAAAAGCCTCCGGGTCAGCCGCGTCGGGCGCCAAAGCCCAGGCCAAGCGTGGCCCACGCCGCCCAAAGCCTGCTGGCACCATCTCGACCACCCCCCAGCCTGGCAATGGCCGCTACATCAATCGGGAGCTCAGCCTTCTCGCCTTCAATGAGAGGGTGCTGAGTGTCTCCGAGGACCTCGCGATTCCGCTGCTCGAGAGGCTTCGATACGTCTGCATCGTTTCGAGCAACCTCGACGAGCTCTTTGAGATTCGGGTCTCTGGCCTTAAGGCCAAGATCCGGCAGGGCGCGGGAGACATGCCAGACCTCGATGGCTTCACACCAGCGCGGACCTTCGATGACGTGCAACGTCGGGTGCATGACATCGTCGATCGGCAATACCGGGTTCTCAACAATGAACTCCTGCCCCAGCTCGAGAAATCAGGGGTAAAAATCCACCTGATTGCCAGCTTCACACCGGCCCAGCGGAAATGGGCCCGACAGTTCTTTGTTCGGGACGTCATGCCAATCCTTACACCGATTGGCCTCGACCCCTCTCACCCCTTTCCCAGGACCCTTAACAAGAGCCTGAACTTCATCGTCGAGTTGCAAGGACGAGATGCCTTTGGTCGAGAGGCCAATGTCGCTGTAGTGCAGGCCCCAAGGATTCTCCCTCGACTCATCCCCGTTCCCCCTGAGGTCTCGGGCCATCCCCATGGATTCATGATGTTGAGCTCTGTAGTTCAGGACAACATTCATCACCTTTTCCCTGGTATGGCAGTCAAAGGCGTCTATCAGTTTCGCGTGACGCGCAATAGCGACTTGTTCGTCGACGACGAAGAGGTGACAGACCTTCGAGAGGCCCTCAAGGGCGAGTTGTCACAGCGACAGTTCGGAGACTCCGTGCGACTCGAGGTCTCCGAGACCATCACCGCCAATCTTCTTGGCCTTCTGCAGAGGGAATATGGCCTTACAGACGAGGACTGCTACCGCGTTCCGGGGCCTGTCAACCTGGTTCGTCTAATGAGCCTTCCCGATCTCGTTGAACTCCCCCAATTGAAGTTCCCCTCCTTTCAGCCAACACAACTGAATTGGGGCAGTGAAAACATCTTTGCCGCAATCGCACGGCGTGACCACCTCGTCCATCATCCCTACGAGTCATTCTCGGCAGTGCTCGACTTTGTGCGCCAAGCCTCGCTCGATCCTCAAGTCGTAGCAATCAGCATGACGGTCTATCGCACGGGTCAGACCTCTGCCCTGATGGAGTCCCTGATTCTCGCAGCCAGGGCGGGCAAAGAGGTCACCGTTGTCGTGGAGCTGATGGCCCGATTCGACGAAGAGACCAATATCAACTGGGCCTCCAAGCTCGAGGAGGTTGGCGCCCATGTGGTGTTTGGCGTCGTCGGCAACAAGACCCACGCGAAGATGTGCCTTGTCATCCGCCGAGAAAAGAATCAGCTCAAGCGCTATGCGCACATTGGCACAGGCAACTACCACCCCAGGACCGCATCGCTCTACGAGGATTTTGGCCTGTTCACCGCCGATCGATCCATCTGTCACGATGCCCATGAGGTTTTTCATCAACTCACCGGTCTGGGCAAGGCAAAGGCCTTAAGGAAGATTTGGCAGTCACCCTTCTCTCTGCACTCCAATGTGCTCGCGGGTATTCGCCGGGAGCGCGCCAACGCAAAGTTGGGCAAGCGCGCACAGATCATCGCGAAGATGAACTCCCTGGTGGAGTTGGCCGTGGTCGAGGCACTCTACGAGGCAAGCCAGGCCGGGGTTCAGATCGATCTTATTGTTCGAGGAATCTGCGTGCTTCGGCCCGGCGTCCCTGGGCTCTCCGAGAATATTCGAGTGCGAAGCACCATAGGTCGTTTTCTTGAGCACAGCCGAATTTTTTGTTTCTTAAACGACGGCGACCAGCAAGTCTTTATATCGAGTGCTGACTGGATGGATCGAAACTTCTTTCGCCGCGTCGAGTTGGCCTGTCCCATTGAAGAGCCAGACTTAATGAAGAGGGTTTTCGAGGAGGGACTTGCGATGCACCTGCGGGACAATGCCTCGAGTTGGGCGATGCAGTCGAGTGGGGCGTATACCCTCGATCGTGTCGAGGGTTCTCGGCGCTATGCCGTTCAGGAAGAACTCTTGGAGCGACTGGCCAATACGCTGCAGGTCGCCGTTCCCACCCCTTCCAGTGCTTCCAGTCGTTCAGCGCAGCCGCGGGCCAAGAAACAACAGAGGAAGAAGCCCGACCAGGGCAATCGCTAGAGAGGGAGCGGCTGCGTCGGCGAGTCGCTCATCGCTTGCGAAGTGATGGGCTGCAGTTGCAAGGGTCTCGACATTCATTGGACGCAAGACAAGCGTCAAGGGCAACTCCTTCACGATATCAACAAAGACCAAGAGACTCGCGACCCATGCGCCCCGTTGCATGATAGGCAGGTGGACGCGAAGCAGGACCGCTCGGGGCGACAAACCAAGACTGCGCGCAGACCAGTCAAGCGATTCGGTAATGCGTCCCAGACTGACTTCAATCGCGGAGAATCCCACGGTGAAGAATCGGGTGAGATAGCCACCGATTAACAGAATGATTGTTGTGGTGAGTGTGATGCGCCAATCGAGAAGCGCATACGCCCATTCCGTAAACAGCATGGACCATCCAAGTAGCCCCACTGCAACGACCAGACCCGGAACGGCATAACCCGATGCTGCTAAGCGAAGCGCGACCGCAGACCAGCCCAGTCCACCGAGCCGCTGCCCGTAGGCCAGCAGCAAAGCAATGGGCACGATCACCGCAATTCCATAGAAGCCATAGACAGCGGTCTGGGCCGACTGTGCAATGAGACGGCCCCATTCAATGGGTTCGGCTCCCGTCATTGCGGAATTCATTAACAACAACGCGGGAATTACAAATCCCAATGCACCACCGAGAAGACTAATAAAAGGGACCCAGACCCTTGCCCCACCCTGAAGAGGAAGTCGCGGCCGACTGGTTCCGGGTTTGGATACAAAGGAGGACGAGCCCCTGCCTCGTCGCTCGGCTTCAAGCAGGACAATGGCAATGACCAGCATGAGTAGACCGAGCAGGGCCGCAGCGTTGCGATCACCATAGCCGAACCACGTCTTGAAGAGTCCCGTTGAGAGGGTCTGAACAGAAAAGAAGGCCACTGTTCCGTAATCCGCGAGACACTCCATTAAGACAAGTGCCGCAGCGGCAACCAATGCCGGTCGGGACAGGGGAAGCACAACTCGGTAATAGGCTTGCAGGCTATTGAGGCCAAGCGAGCGAGCGGCCTCGGCTAGATTGAGTTGCCGATCCTCGAAGGCGGACTTCGCAAGCAGAGCGACATAAGGGCTCAGCGCAGCCCCCAGGACAAGGCAAGCCCCGGGAAGCGAGCGAATCTCTGGCCACCAACTTCTGCCTGCCGATGCCTCCATGCCCAACCACTCGGTTCGCACCAACACGGACAACCAACCCGAGTAATCCAAGGCATCGGTGTAGGCATAGGCAATGACATAGGCCGGCATGGCCATGGGAATAATCAGCGACCACTCCACTACGCGTCGAAGCGCGAACTCGTATTGGGTGACGAACCAGGCCGGAGGAAGGCCGAGCAGAAATGCAACCAAAAGACTCCCAAGGCAGAGCAATACACTATTAACGAGATAGAGCGGAAGAACCGTCTGGGATAGCCAATCGAGTGCCGAAGGCTCTCCAATCGCGGAGAGACCAATGGCCAAGACGGCCAGAAGTGGGAGCCCGATCATGGCAATAAAAAGAGCCGACCCCAGGGTTAAAAACAATCGCTGAGACATGTGGCAACACTATACTCATGCGTATGGCACCAGACCTACAGATCGATGCCCTCACCGTTCGTTATCCGGATTCCAAATCCGAGTTTCCTGCGGTTCGGGGCCTGAGCTTAAACCTTGCAGCCGGAGAGATTGCGTGTCTTCTTGGCCCCTCGGGCTGCGGAAAGAGCAGCCTTCTTCGGGCAGTGGCGGGCTTTGTAACGCCCGCAACCGGGCAAATTCGGCTTGGTGAGCAGTTGGTCTTTGGGCCGGGGGTGAACCTGGCGCCGGAAAAACGTGGTGTTGGGATGGTCTTTCAGGACTATGCGCTTTTCCCCCACCTCTCACTCAAGGACAACATTCTCTTTGGCCTCACCGCAGGCCGTCCCAAGTCCGCCGGAGCAGAAGAGAGTCGGCGCGTGGATGCGCTTGTCGAATTGGTGGGTCTTAGGGGCTACGAAGATCGCTTCCCCCATGAAATCTCGGGGGGGCAGGCCCAGCGTGTCGCTCTTGCCAGGGCCTTGGCACCCAAACCGCGACTCCTCTTGCTCGATGAACCATTCTCAAACCTAGACCCCAACCTGCGCGCAAGGCTTGCCCGCGAAGTCAGAGAAATTCTTCGGGAGGCCGAGCAGACTGCTGTCCTCGTTACCCATGATCAATCCGAAGCCTTTGCCATGGCCGACCAGCTCGGTGTCATGTTCAATGGCTACCTTGCGCAATGGGGCTCACCCTACGATGTCTACCATGAGCCCTGCATCCCCGAGGTTGCCAAGTTCATCGGGGAGGGCGCATTGATCACTGGCCGTCAGAACCAACACAGCGTTGAGACTGCGGTCGGTCAACTTCCTCTGGCGCCATGCTGTTGCAATGAATCCGCTTCGAACAAAGAAGTGCGGGTGTTGTTGCGGCCAGACGATGTCATTCACGACGACGACAGTCCGCTTCAGGCGAGAGTGATTCGAAAGAGTTTCAGGGGCGCAGACTTTCTCTACACCCTTGAATTGCCGGGGGGTGAACAGGTTCTTTCCCTCGTGCCAAGTCACCATGACCATCCGCTCGATGCGCCGATTGGCATTCGCTTGGAGGCCGATCACGTCATCACATTCCCGGCGAGTCAACCCATTCAAGCCTTCGAAAAGAGCAAGGCTTAGATTACGCCATGGCATCTTCTCAAGTGCGCCAGGAGCACTTTAGGCTTCTTGTTGTCGGAGCAGAACGCTCGCGTTGGCTAGGGGGCCAGGACATTGGTCCGGAGTCCACCAGAGACGTGTTGCTCTGCCTCCCCGGGCTTCTCGAGACCCAATCTCATTTTCAGGGCCTGGTGAGCGCCCTCGCCGACGACTGCCGCATAATTCTGTTTGATTACGCCGGCCGCGGAACCAGCGACCCCATGGCGGAGGAGTCCCACTACAACATGAGCGGATACCTCAGTGACCTGGGGATCGTTCTGGCCCATATTCAAGGCCGTATGCGTGGCAGTGCTGGTGCCGCAAGCAAGGGGATCTTCCGAGACCGCCCGCCTCCCCGTCTCCACCTGGTCGGAACGAGTATGGGTGGTTTGTTGGCAATGTATCTCGCACAGAACCGACCCGATGGCATTGCGAGCATCATCCTGAATGACGTCAGCTCTATGCTGCCCTGGGGCGGTATTTTTGGCCTAATGACCGGGATCGGAAGCGTGACCAAAGGTGCGGGACTCTTCGGAAACGTCAATGAGATGGCGCAGGAACTGGGCGTTGACCCGCGCCTGCTTCGTGCGGTTCAGAAGCCTCGGCATCTTGATCTGCCCCACGAGACCACCTTCCATGGGGTCGACTTTCGCAATCTGTTTCGCCAGGTTGAGCTTCCAACCCTGATCCTTCGCGGCGGAGAGTCGGATGTGATTGACGACGCCGAGGAAGAGCGCATGCGATCGCTCAATCCCCGGGTTCAGTTCTCGGTTTTCCCGCAGGCCGGCCACCCCGTGCCCTACGACCGAGCAAGCCTCTCGGTCATTCGAGACTTTGTAAAGTCTATTTCTTAGGAGGAACCGCGGGCTGGGCCGGTGCGGCAGGCGCTGGCGTCGCTGGAGTTGCAGCAGCCGGAGCCGCTGTGCCCGCTGCGGGAGCGCTAGCGGCTGGCGCTGTTGCTGCAGCAGCGGCCTCCGCGGGAGCCCCCTCTGCTGGAGGCTTGGCCGCCTGCTTCAATTTGGCACACTCGCTCATGATGCTGGTCTTGGCACCCGTTGCTGCAAGGCCGGCCTGGGCTGCGCAGGTCGCCACAAGGCGGCTCTTGATATCCATCATCTGAATGGCTTTCTCGAAGGCCTCCGCCACCGATGGGTCGTCCTTGCCCTTGACCATCATTCGAAGGGCGCCCAGCCCAAGGACTCTCTCGGCACCCGGGTCCTTGGCATTGCGCACGAGATTCTCAACATCACCCAGCACAACACCGCCAGAGAGCGCGTCCCTCACGGCATCAAACTGTTTTTCTTTGGCAAGCAACTCTTCAATGCGAGACATACCCCCAATTTGCTGGTTTTGGGACTGAATTTCGCCTTTGAGCGTATCGACCTCGGCCTGGAGTTCGGAGGCCGACTGCCACTGCAGGAAGGCAAAGCCGCTGGCCCCAATGAGGAGTAGTCCTAAAATCGCAATAATGATGATGAATTTTTTCATTTGAATTCTTCCGCCGACAGGCAACCTATTCCGGAATTTACACGATCCATGTCCACGCAGACCCCACTGCTTGAGGCGACGGCTGTCTGCAAGCAACTCGGGAGCCAGCAGGTGGTTCAGTCACTCGACCTCGAGATACTGCCGGGGCAGTGCCTAGGCCTCATCGGCCCCAATGGCGCAGGCAAGACCACCACAATCCGTATGCTGCTTGGTTTGAGTAAGCCCGACAGCGGATCTATTTCTGTCTTCGGCCTGAAACAGCCGCTCTTTAGCCGCCAAATCCGCGCCCAGCTTGGCGTTGTGGGCCAGTTCGATACCCTGGATCCCGATTTCAATTGCGAGGAAAACCTTCTGGCCTACGGCCGCTACTTCGGAATTCCGGCAAAGACCATCATCGAGCGAACGCCGAGCCTTCTCGAGTTTGCCGCGTTGCGCCACAAGGCCAAGGCAAGAATTGATGCCCTATCGGGCGGCATGAAGCGACGATTGAGCCTGGCCCGAGCCCTTGTGAATGGCCCCCGCCTTCTGGTTCTTGATGAACCCACCACTGGGCTGGACCCCCAGGCTCGTCACCTGATGTGGGAGCGGCTCAATCGCCTGCGCAAGGAGGGCACCTCGATTCTTCTCACCACACACTTTATGGATGAGGCCGAGCGGCTTTGCGATCAGATTGTGGTGATCGACCACGGGAGAAAAATTGCGCAAGGATCTCCCCGGGCGCTCATCTCCGAGCATGTCGAGCCACACGTGGTGGAGGTATTTGGTCCGGGGTTAATGGATGCCCTGCCCCAGTTCACTGAGTATTCCGACAGACTTGAGCAGAGCGGTGAGACGGTGTTTTTCTACGGTCAAGAACCGCACCGACTCCTTCAGGCGCTCGAGGCCATGCCAGCACTTCGAGTGCTGCATCGCCCCGCAAACTTGGAGGACGTCTTCTTGAAACTCACTGGCCGACAGATTCGAGAGGCATCGTGAACAACCCCTTCTTTGTCTCTCGGGCCTGGCTACCGGTATTCCTGCGCAACTTCATGGTCTGGCGAAAGCTCTTCTGGCCCAGCCTCATTGGGAATATTGCCGAGCCGTTGTTCGTTTTAGTGGCCTTCGGATTTGGGGTGGGTGCTCTGGTGGGCTCTGTTCGCTTTGCAGACCAGGAGTTGAGTTACCTGGTGTTTTTAGCGAGTGGCTCGATCTGCGCAAGTACCATGACGGCAGCAAGCTTCGAGGCGCTCTATTCCGCCTACTCTCGCATGTCTCCCCAGAAGACTTGGGACGGCATCATGAATGCCCCGGTGAACCTCAATGACATTATTTTTGCTGAGTTGGTCTGGGCAGGCTTTAAGTCCCTCTTCACGGCGAGTGCGATTTTGCTCGTCATGCTCGCCCTGGGAATTTCCTATTCCGTCAAGCTCCTCGCCGCCCTGCCGCTCCTATTTCTAACTGGCATTTGCTTTGCGAGCCTTGCGCTCATCTTTAACGCCTTGGCCAAAGGCTACGATTTCTTCACCTACTACATCACCCTCTTTCTAACACCCATGACATTTCTCTCGGGCGTCTATTTTCCCCGCGAACAGTTGCCACACGCGCTGGGCCTTCTGGCCGATTTATTGCCACTGACCGCGAGTGTCAATCTGGTGCGACCGCTGTTCCTAGATGAGTGGCCATCGGCACCCATCTTGCCGCTGCTCACCTTGATCGGCTTCGCCCTAATTTCGTTCTCCATCGCAAGTCGACTCACCCACAAACGTTTCGGATTGGCCTGAGCTTCGCTAGAATGGGGAAATGCTCCCCCTCCCCAAGCTTCAGATCACTGCCCTTGTGGCCCTGTTCATTGTCGTGGGCCTCTCGGCTCCGTCGGAGGCTCAAGTGACTTACCGATTCATTGCGG
This sequence comes from Betaproteobacteria bacterium, assembly GCA_016868255.1. Classification (GTDB taxonomy): domain Bacteria; phylum Pseudomonadota; class Gammaproteobacteria; order Burkholderiales; family Burkholderiaceae_A; genus Hahnella. Next base: position 11,682 of record VGHN01000015.1, on the reverse strand, counting down.
AGGAGCCGCCTCGGGTCAAACACTTTCTCGACGTCGATCGCGTCGACGGAGAACGCACAAAGCGCGAAGATCTCCGACTGATTTGGCGCTTGACCAACCTGATTGAGCGCTCCCCTATTGGCGCCATGTCCACCCGCACCCGAGAAGAAATCAACTGCCAGTCCAATGAGATTCGATCAATGCTCGTTGTCTCTTATGCAGGAACCGATGGGGCGGGCCAGATCATCGCGTCACTCAGGGCAGAAAACCTCGAGTGGCGACCCATCACGCCTGGGAAGCTCGATGCCCGACTGGCCGAGTGGGCCTGCGCAATGGATCCTCGCCCTCCACCCAAGCCGGTGGGCGCCCCTGCCAAGAAGGATGAGAAGAAGTAACTAGCAGTCCAGGACTCACATTTAGATTCCCCTGCCGGGGGCCTGCTTGGGACAGCCTCCGCTTCAGTTTGTCGGTTTTGGGCCGATACACCCCATGAGGGCCGGGTTCGAGCGGCCAAACACTCGCTGAAAGGGCATTGCCGCATGGAAGTCTCCCCAGTGATTAAGCGTCGCGTGGTCTCCCTGGCCATGATCGTGCCCATCTTCGCGCTGGTCACGGCGGTCTCATTGGCGTTTCCGAAACTCATCTCCGGCACCCTGAACCTTGCCGCCTGGGCGGTGATGATTGGGCTGATGGCCTTCATGACCTACACCATCATTAATACCGATGGAAGAGAGCTTCCCAAGCAGCGCCCAACCCACCTCGATGTCCAGTCGGCGGACCCCCACACCCGAGTCATCTCTGCAGCGATTGTTGGGGTGGCTTTTATTGCCATTGCATACATCGGCATGAAATCGCCGGAGCTTCTATTTACCCCTGAAGTTCTTGGCTTCCTCGTTATGCTCCTCATTTTCCTCGGCGTCGGGCTTTTTATATGGCACTCGGTGGTGCCTCCTGTTCCCAAAGAGGTTCGTCAGCGTGCCATTTCACTGAGCAAGCGCGCCAACAATCCAAAGCTTTACACCAAGCAACTAATGGCCCGCACCACCGCACAGACCGAGGCTGTGGTGGCCTCGCAGCAGGCCGCTGCCCTGGCCGAGGCCCAGGCCCAGGCCGAGGCGGTGGCCTCGCAGCAGGCCGCTCAGGAGGTCATTGAGATCGCGGATGGCGAGTCGCTCGAGGAGATCAAGGCCCGCCTCAAACCCAAGAAGCCGAAGATCTCGATGGAGTTGCTCAACACGGCCAACTCTTACGACGACAAAGTGGCGCTGCTTCGATTCCTGGTGTCCGAGGACTCCGCCCGCGTCTCCAAGGCGATTCAAAACTTCATTCGCTAGGCGGGGTCATCGGCAATCGCCGAGGGGCCACCGATGAATCGGTGGCTTGAGTGCGCCAAAACAGATCGAAGGGTCTGAACAAGGCCCTCCATGACCTCCACCAGATCGGTGACTTGAAGCACCCAGACAGCAACCGCGGCGACCGAAACCAGAAATGTGGCCTGCAGCACCTGCAAGGCGGGCCGAGATCGCCAAGAGCGCCGTTTCGTGAATATCAGACGCTCGCCTGGGCGTCGATCGAGCAGAGTTGCCATGCAATTACTCCCCAATATGTTTGAAGGGACTCCATCTTTCTGCCCTGGGGGAGCCCAAAACAGACGGCCGTCAAGCGGATGTCAGCCCCACTGACAATCGAGACAGGGTTGGGCATAGAATTTGAGCTTCAAAGCATCGGGCATTCGGATGCCAACACTGAAAACGACTTATGAATCCAGCAACGCCCATCATTGTTCTTGAAGGACTCATCGGCCTCGGCGTTGTGGTGTTGCTCTACGTTCTTCACCAGCGCGAGATGCGGGCCCTTCGCCGCGCAAAAGAGAGTGCGGAGCCACCAGAGAACCCACTCGCTCGCCCCCGCGATGCTGCCCAGGCCAAGCTTCAAGAAATGAACCAGGAGATCGCAGGTCGTCGGGAGGCGCTCGCGGCCTTCGAGGCACAAGAGGCGGCCAAGGCACAAGCACAAGCCGAACACGCGGCTGCAAATGCGCGTAACCCAAATACGCAGTCCCCCAATGCCACACCCCCGGCTCCAGCGCAGCCAGTCATGGCCTCCGAGGAGGCTCTGGCGGACGAGACGGGCTCCGCTAAAGAGGCCCCGCCCGCGGACTTATTACAGGCCAAGACAGAAGAGTCCGCCGAGGCGCCGCCGCGGTAATGGATTTTGCTCTGCTTGCGATTCTTGGCATTGCGCTGGCAAGCCTGGCACTGCTTGGCTGGCTTGCCACCCAATTGGTGGCGCTCAAGGCCGTTGCCGAGCACCAGAGCCAGTCTCAGGAGTTGCGTATTCAATCATTAACCCAGCAGATTCAAAGCAGCCTGGAATTGAGTCAGCAGGGAATCGACTCTCGCCTAGAGGCGATACAGAAAGACAACGCGACCAAGCTCGAGGAAATGAGAAAGACGGTCGATGAGAAACTGCAGAGCACCCTCGAGGAACGCCTGGGACAGTCCTTCAAGCTTGTATCGGATCGACTCGAGCAGGTTCATCGAGGGCTCGGAGAAATGCAGAGCCTGGCGAGTGGGGTGGGCGACCTCAAGAAGGTACTGACCAACGTGAAGTCCCGAGGCACTTGGGGCGAGGTCCAACTCCAAGCAATGATCGAACAGATTCTAGTGCCGAGTCAGTACGAGAGAAATGTCGCGACCCGGCGCAACAGCAACGAGCGCGTGGAATTCGCCATTCGTTTCCCAGGCGTGTCCGCAGACCACCCCGTATGGCTTCCCATCGATGCGAAGTTCCCCATGGAGGACTATCAACGTCTGCTTGAGGCGCAGGACCGAGGGGATGCTGTCGAGGCCGAGGCCGCCTCCAAGCAACTCGAGCAACGAATCAGGCTCGAGGCCAAGTCGATTCGCGATAAGTACATTGAACCGCCCCACACCACCGACTTCGCGATTCTCTATCTCCCCACAGAGGGGCTCTATGCGGAGGTGATTCGCCGTCCGGGGCTCTCAGACACCATTCAGCGAGACTGTCGCATCACGCTCTGCGGCCCGACGAATTTGTTGGCCTTCCTCAACAGTCTTCAGATGGGATTTCGAACGCTGGCCATCGAAAAGCGCTCGTCCGAGGTTTGGCAGGTACTCGGGCAAGTTAAAAATGAGTTTAATAAGTTTGCACAAGTTATTGAAGCAACAGAGAAAAAACTTGAAGAGGCGAGCAAGAAGTTTGGTGAGGTCGGGGTTCGCAGTCGGGCCATCGAGCGAAGCCTAAGAAATGTCGAAATAACTGACTCAGATCGCCTCGAGGAAGATACAATCGGGAGATTGGACGTCTAAAGGCGGGCGTCGTTCAATGGCAGGACCTGAGCTTCCCAAGCTCAAGACGTGGGTTCGATTCCCATCGCCCGCTCCATCGTCCAGTACGAAAGAAAACCAATGTCGTCATTCTCCGGGCTCGGTCTTGCCGAGCCAATCCTGCGCGCTGTCGCCGCAGAAGGCTATGCCCAACCCACATCCATTCAAGCCAAGGTCATTCCGCACGCCTCAGAAGGCCGTGATGTTCTCGGGCTGGCCCAGACAGGCACGGGTAAAACCGCTGCATTTGTGCTGCCCCTGCTGCATCGCATTTCCGCAGCCGCCGGCAGCCCTCAAGGCGCAACACATGGTAAGTCCCCATCGCCTCGGATGCCTAAGAGCTGCCGGGCGCTCATCCTGGCCCCCACCCGGGAATTGGCCCAGCAGATTCACCGGAGTATTCAGACTTACGGCAAATTCTCTAGGCTCTCGAGCGCCCTGGTGGTCGGTGGTGCAAGGGCCCTGCCTCAGATCAAGTCTCTCGCGCCTGGGGTGGACATTCTGGTGGCCACACCAGGCCGTCTCCAAGACCACCTCAATGCGCGGCACGTGCGCCTAGACCAGACCCAGATGGTCGTGCTTGATGAGGCCGACCAGATGATGGACCTCGGCTTCTTGCCCGCGATCGAGGCGCTGCTCGCAAGGCTTCCATCCAAACGCCAGACCATACTTCTATCGGCCACCATGCCCCGCGAGATTCGTGGACTCGTCGATCGCTTCTTATCCGATCCGGTTCACGTGGAGTGCGCGCAAGAGAGCCGTCCAGTTGAGAAAATCGAACAGAGCCTACTCATGGTCGACCCTGGCAAGAAGCCAGAGACCATCATTGATTTACTCGCAGACGATGCCATCGAGCAGGCAATCGTTTTCACCCGAACAAAGCATGGCGCAGACAAGCTCGAGAAGCTCGTCCGCAGTTTCGGGCATCAGAGTGTCTCGATTCATGGTGACAAGTCCCAGCCTCAACGCGATCGGGCGCTCAACGCTTTTCGTCAACGCAAAGTTCGGGTCTTGGTGGCCACCGATGTCGCGGCCCGAGGAATCGATGTCGATTCAGTCAGCCACGTCTTCAACTACGACCTGCCCAATATTCCCGAGGCCTACGTTCATCGTATTGGTCGCACCGGACGGGCAGGACGAGCCGGCACTGCAGTCTCCCTCTGTGAGCCGAGTGAGATCGGCTTGGCACTGCAAATTGAGCGACTGACTGGAACGCGGCTTCTTCCGGAAGGCGTTCGAATGAAGCGCACGGGCGCTCCCAAGCGCGGCCGCGCCCCCCAAGGGAAGGCCGGGGGTCCAGGCCGCAGGCCCCATGCTTCAGCAAGCCCTGGTGGGAACGCTCGGGTGCGCGCACCAGCCGGTTCGCGACCCAATCGCTCACCGAGAAAAGATACCAAGCACTAGAGTATCAAGGGCCATGGCCGTTCGTTTCATTGCATGAAGGACATCACTCCCACTCGCGAGGCGACTCGCGAGGTGGCCCTCTTCCCTCTTCGCAGCCCGCTCTTTCCGGACGGGCTCATGGCCCTTCAGCTCTTCGAGGTGCGCTACCTCAGCATGATTCGGCGCGTGATGAAAGGCGAGCTTCAATTCGCCATCGTCTCCCTCCTCGAGGGTTCAGAGATGAATCGACCCAACCAACTCGAGAAGTTTATTCAGGTTGCGACATTGGTGGAGGTTCTTCAGCACCAGGAGCCCGGGCCTGGCTTGGTCTACATCCGTTGCCGCGGTGGACAGCGGGTTCGGATCGAGTCGAGTGAGCGGGCAACCGCCGGCCTATGGATGGCCCGCGTGATTGACCTCGAGCCCGATCCCCCAGAGCCAATCGATGAGAGCGATTCTTTGGCTTGCTCTAAGTTGGGTGCGCTAATTGCAGAATTGCAGCGACAAGGGGTCCAGGAGGATCAGATGCCATTTTTACGGCCCCATCGCCTCGATGAATGTGGTTGGGTGGCCAATCGTTGGGCCGAGATACTGCCCCTTCCCGCCGGCGAGAAACAGTCACTTCTAATGGAGCGAAACCCCCGAGCGCGACTCGATACGATCAATCGCTGGCTTGACGAACTCGTGGCCTAGCCCAACCCGCCCGGCGCACACTCCCGAACCATCTCCTCACGAAGACGCAGCGCGTTAGAGGGAACCCGTTCCACATCTGCCCATGTGAGTGCCTGACCCGCTCGGACAGGACGGACCAGCCGAATGCCGTGGGCCAGACCAAGCGGCAGGAAAGACTTCTCCGCAGACTCTTTGGCCGGGGTGAGCTTGCCCCAAACTTTATAGCCGCCCTCTCCATCCAGGGTCTCACCCTCGCGAAGGTCTCGTTTGGCGGTCGCTGCGACGTCGGCATTCCATGCAATCGGGCAGCCAGTGGGTTCGCGTCGGAGAGCGACGGACGCCACAGACTGGCCCACCTCAAGGCCAATGAGGTGCCAACGCTTATAGAGGGTGAAATAGCGGCCCGATGGATCCGTATGGGCTTTGTATTCCTCAAAGCAGTTACGTATGTATTCCGTCTCGCCCTCTACGGTGACCCACACGCCCATGCGAATCTCGTAGGGAATGCTTCGACCATCTCTCTCCAACGAAGAAATAACCTCGACCATGCCCTTGCGCTCGAGGCATCCGCCTTCGGCGATGGGCCGGGTGACATAGGGGATGTCTTCGATGCTGGCTGGCGGGTACTGTAGACCATTGCTCGGCACTCCCAAGCCCGTTGCATTCGCGACTGCTGTGGATTCAATCGAGGGTTTCGATCCATCGAGAAAACTATTGAACATCTTTGGATTGAGCCCGCCCCGTTCCGCCTGCGCAGGACTCAGGCCCCAGTTATCCCAAACGGTATCGGGCGTTGACTGCGCGAAATGCGGAAGCCACTTGTGACCGCGACCGGCAGCGACAACGGGAAAGCCGCAGGTTCGGGCCCAGTCAACCAAGTCACAAATCATGGCGGGCTGATCGCCGTAGGCCAGTGAATAGATTCGCCCGCTCGCCTTGGCCCGAGTGGCCAACAGCGGTCCGCAGAACGCATCGGCCTCAACGGTGACATTCACCACATCCTTTCCGCTGGCAAATGCGGCAAGGATGTGGTCCACCGCCGCAATCGGATGCCCCGTGCATTCCACAACAATCTCAATCTCCGGACAGGCCAACAGAGCCTCCACCCGTTCTGTAATGAAGGTCTGCCCGGTCTTTAAGGCTTCGGCGAAGGAGGTTGCCGCAAGACGCGATGGCTCCCAGCCCACGCGGGTGAGATTGGCCCGAGCAGCCACTGGATTGACGTCTGCAATTCCAACCAAATGCACGCCCGGGGTCCTGGGAATCTGAGAGAGGTACATGGAGCCAAACTTGCCTGCCCCAATGAGCCCCACGCGGATAGGGCGTCCTTCTGCGGCACGCTGCAACAGTCCTTGATAGAGGCTCACTCAAACTCCCTTAAAGAAATATTGATTGATCGATGTGCGGGGCTCGGATGCAAGAAAAAACTCACCTCTTCGAGGCCAACCAATCGCAGATTGCATAGAAGAAGCGGTCATCGAACCCAACATGCCCACCAAACTCTGGCGTTTGGAACTCGATCTTATCGACTCCTTCGTGGGTTCGCTTTGCCTTCTCTACTCCGAGTATCGGCACCAGAGGGTCATTCCGCGCATTCAGGAATAGGCACGGCAACCTAATTGTTGAAATAAATTGGATGGCCGAGGCGGTCTGCCAATAATGCTCCACCGTTCCAAAGCCATGCAGCGGAGCGGTAAACGCATCGTCAAACGCTCGAATCGTCTTGGCCGACATTACTTTCTCTAGGTCGAAAAGCCTGGGGAACTGTTTCCATTTGAGTCGGGCCTTTTGCTTCATGGTTCTGAGAAACATTCGCCCGTAGATGCGTCGGTTGAGGCCCTGGTCGATGGCGTCCCCACATGCCGACAAATCAATCGGGGCGGAAACAAAGGCGAGGGACTCCACCAGAGACTTCGCCGCTGCGCCCTTCTCTCCCGCCCAACAGCAGAGTGCATTGCCGCCGAGAGAGACTCCAACGGCGAAGATGGGTGAAGTGGGGCACTGGAGCCGAACCTGTGCAAGCATCCAATCGATCTCGCGGTAATCGCCCGCATGGTACGCACGGGGTGACCGATTCATTTCCCCCGAGCAGCCTCGGAAATGCGGGACCACGAAATTCCAGCCGAGCCGATGGGCCGCTCTAGAGAGGGCCGCCGCATAATGACTCGCAGAACTCCCCTCAAGCCCATGGAATAAAACAAGCGTGGGTGAATCCGTTTTTATTGACCAGCGCCAATCGAAATCCACAAAATCACCATCCGGCGTATCCATTCGCAGCCGATGAACTTCGATTGGCCTTGCGGGGCTGGTATGAACCCGGCACGCAATGGCCGGCCAGATGGTCTGGATGTGCCCGAGCGCCTGATCAATGAGAGAAAATCCCATTCGCTCAGGCCGCTTAGGCCGCCCCCTGGTATCCCAATCTCTTCCACGAGCCCATGAACCAACGGCCACCCAAGACGAGTGCGAGGAGCGATATGTAGATAACCGCGGCCCACCAACCGCCCACAGCACCAAGATTAAGACCGGGCATCCAATCCACCCAGCCCCCACCCGACTCAAAAGCCATGAAATGCGTCAATGGAACGAAGAGCCCCCAGGACAAGGTCAGCAGAAGCAAGGCCGGCACACGGGTGTCGCCTGCCCCCCTCAAACAAAAGACAGATCCAATGTGAAGGCCATCGGAGAGTTGATACAGGGCGGCGATAAAGGCCAACTGGATTCCCAATGCGATAACCTGCTCCGACATGGGATCACTCGATGGAACAAAGAGAGACATCCAGAGTGGGGCACCCAGGGACAAAACCAGTCCCACGCAGAGCATGTAGAGCGTCGTGATGGCAATGACACGCCCTCCGACGCGGCGGGCCCAATCGGGGTTCCCCGCCCCAATCGACTGCCCCACGAGCGTTGTGCCTGCCTTGCCAAGACCGACCGCTGGCATATAGGCCACAGAGGTCAACATCATCACGACCTGTGTGGCCGCGCCCTCCACACTGCCCAACCGAGCGAGCATGGCCTGAAATGCAGCCAGACCCAGGACATCAAAGGCAATCGAGAGGCCAATCGGAAATCCGAAACCCACCAAGAACCCAATCCGACGGAGATCAAAAGCCCTGACTCGGCGGCTCCAGTATCGATGGCGATAGCGATGCCCGAGAAACAGGAACAAAGCGGCAATCAAGCCAATCGAAATCGAAGCAGTCGTCGCCCAGGACACGCCCGCCACCCCGAGATCCAAAACCCACACAAAGTAGGCATTGAAGATCGCATTCAGGCAAGCCACGAGGATATTGATTTTCAGGGCGATGGCCACATGCCCAATTCCAAGAAAGAATGAGAGAACCACTGTCAAGGCCACAGCGACTGGTCCGCCGAGAAAGCGAGGAAGCCAGTAGTCCTGTGCGGCGAGTGTTGCAGCTGGAGGCAACCCGAGAAGAGCAACGCCATCCTGCCCCCAGATAGAGAGCGCCATGAACGGCAGTAGGGTGAAGAGTGCGAGCCACAAACCCGACCAAACTGCCTGTGCGGCTCGCTTGAAGCGGCCAGCGCCATACGCCTGAGCGGCGAGCGTCTGCACGCCCATCCCCATTCCAGTGATCAAAAGCAAGAGGCCGAGGATTAGCCAAAAGACACCGCCGACACCGGCAAGCGCGTCGACGGAGATCCGGCCAATAAACCAAGTGTCGGTGAGGTTCAGTGCCGCCTGAAGGCCCGCATGCAAGAACAAGGGGAAGGCGAGCTTAAGGATGGCTGCGAGGTCAACGTGGGCGCGACCATCCGGCCCGATCGCCTGGGCCGGCAGCGAGACTAACCTCGAACTTTGCAAAGAGTCAGTGGAGCATTGCAGAGAGGTCTGCGCCAAGCTCCGCAGCGTCGACTCGGAGGGAGAACGCGGGAATGGCAGCCTCGAAAACTTCTGCGTCATCGCTCACGCAGATATAAGTGCCGTGCATACTTCCAAGGGGACTCGAGATGCGAGTGCCGCTGTTGTATCGGAAGACCTCGCCCGGACTCAGAAAGGGCTGCTGGCCGACCACACCAAGACCACGCACTTCCTGCCGACTGCCTGCTGCATCCTCGATCACCCAGTGGCGGGCCACGAGTTGCGCGCCCACCTCCCCAGAGTTCTTGATGGTGACAAAGTAGGCGAAACAGAACTGGGATTGGGCCGGGTTGGAATCTTCCGGTAAATACCGAGTCTCAACGGTGATTTCAAAGCATTTTTTTGACATGTCACGTACTGTAACAGGATGCCTATCTGCAAATTGCGGCATTTCCCTGCGCAACGACAAACTTTCTCTCCATGCCCGTTGTCCATCAGACCCTCGTAGAACTCCTCGAGTCGAGTTTCGGTGCGCATGCCCATGCCACCGCGAATCGATGCATGGGGGCGGATTGCTCATTCGAGTCGCTGGAGGCCAAATCACGGCATCTTGCGGCCTACCTTCAAGGCCTCGGACTTCAATACCCAGACCGAGTGGCTGTGATGATGCCCAACCTGCCGCAGCATCCGATCGCAATTGCGGGTGTCATTCGAGCCGGACTCGTGCTTGTCGAGATGAGCCCCCTTCTCAGCAGCCGAGAGCTCTCTCATCAACTCAAGGATTGCGGCGCGCGCGCGGTAATTGTCTTAGAGAACTTTGGCCGTTGTCTGGCCGAAGCGCTGCCCGGCACGCAGGTCCAAATCATCATTCGCAGCGCCGTGGGCGACGAACTCGGCGCCAAGGGTCGACTCGTCACGGCCGTTGTGCGGCATATCAAGCGCCAAGTTCCAAGGGCGAACTATGGCGATACACGCTTGGTGGGCTATCGCTCTGCCATGGCCATTGGGACCCACCTCGGCTATGGTCGCCCCAAGCGGTCACCCGACGACCTTGCCCTGCTCCAATACACAGGCGGCACCACCGGGTCCTCAAAGGCCGCCATGCTCAGCCACTCCAATATCGTTGCCAATCTCGAGCAGGCCAGCGAGTTGCTCGCCCCTGCCTTACAAGACCCCCCAAAGCAGGGCAGCCAGTTCGTGATGGTCTGCGCCCTCCCGCTATTTCATATCTTCGCGCTGACAGTCTGTTTTTTCATGTCCGCACGGCTTGGATTCAAAGGCCTGCTTATTCCCAACCCAAGGGACTTCAAGGGGTTTACATCCACCTTGCAGAAGGAGCCGATCCATCTCTTCCCTGGCGTGAGTACCCTTTTCAACGCCTTGATGTCGCAACCCAACTGGAAGAAGGTGCAGTTTCCAGACTTGCGCGTGGCCTTGGGTGGTGGCATGGCCGTAAGCCAGTCGGTGGCCGAGCGCTGGCAGGCCTGCACTGGCAAGCCCCTTCTCGAAGGCTATGGCCTCTCCGAGACCAGCCCAGTGGTCAGTGCCACACCCTTAGATGCCCCGGGATACCTGGGCCATGTCGGTCGTCCGCTTCGAGACACCGAGATCCGAATCCTTGATGACCGGCACGAGCCGCTGCCCAAGGGCTCCATTGGCGAGATTGCCGTGCGCGGCCCACAGGTCATGAAAGGCTACTGGGGCAAGCCAGATGAATCGCGAGAGTTTTTCACCTCGGACGGCTTTTTCCGAACCGGCGATTTGGGCCAGATACTGGAGGACGGCTGCCTGAAGATCGTCGACCGAAAGAAGGAGATGATCTTGGTCAGCGGCTACAACGTTTACCCCTCCGAGGTTGAGCAGCAGGTGCAACTCCACCCGTCTATTCAAGAATGTGCGGTGGTGGGGCACCCCGACCCCAACTCCGGAGAAGCGGTCTGGCTCTACGCCGTTAAACGGAAAGAGGTCTCAAAAGCCGACCTCTTCGAGCACTGCCGGGCCCGGCTGGCCGGTTATAAGTGCCCCAAGAAGATCATCTTCCTTGAGTCCCTGCCCAAGTCCTCAGTGGGGAAGATCCTAAAGCGTGAGCTTGGCGGGCATTAAACCGGCCGGGGCCGTCGGAAAAATATATTTGATCAATAATTTGTGCAAATTATTTTAGGGCGAGTCGCGCTTGAAGTTCCCTCTCCTCTGAGATAGAGTCCACGCAGGAGGTGCGCCATTCGGCGGCCATACACTCATAACTATTAAGGACTCTCATGGAAACTCTAGGCGTAGCGGTAAGCGTCTTTCTGGCCTGCGCGGTCGGTGTGATCTTCGCGGGCATCAACCTGGCCAAGTATGGCGATGAACTCGCCGAGAAGACTGGCTGGGGCAAACTCTGGGTGGGCACGTTGCTGGTGGCTGTCTCGACGTCACTGCCCGAACTGACCATCAACGTGACATCAGTCTGGATCGAGGAGGCACCAGGAA
>VGHN01000014.1 GCA_016868255.1 Betaproteobacteria bacterium | reverse complement strand
GACCCTGTATCTCCTCGGCGAGCAGGACCGGATCGTGGGGATTTCGGGCTTTACGGTTCGACCAGCACAGGCCCGGCGCGAGAAGCCGAAGGTCAGCGCATTTACCTCGGCAAAGATTGACCGGATTTTGGAGCTCAAGCCAGATTTGGTGTTTGCATTTTCCGATCTGCAGGCCGAGATCGCCGCCGATTTGGCCCGCCGATGCACTCGTCAGTCGTCTTGCGGATCGGCTAAGCCTGGCAGCACGTACGGCAGCCGAGGGGCCTGGCTGGCATGAGATTCCGGCGGTCGCCAACGCAATGCTCTTCGAAATTAAAAGCCCGCTAATTCTGCAGCCAGGTCCTGCCGCGCTGACCGATGGCTTAGATGGCCTCTGCGCAATTGTTCAGAAGTGGCGTCGCATGCAGCAGCGAGGGGTTTGCTAGGTGGCGTGCTAAGCGCGTGTTGAAGGTCCCTTCGCTAATCTTTCGGCCGCAAAGGCTTGTGCTTTCATCATGGAATCTGCAAAAGCGCCTTCATCTTGGCCCTGACATGCAGCATGACTTCAGTGCTGACGGTGGACTTTTTCTTGGCGCGTCGGATTTTCCAATCGAGAGACTTCACTTGATCGGACAGGACCGCGCACTCGATACCGTCGACCTCGGTGAGCACTTCAAATGGGTGCCCCTTGATCTTGGTGGACATCGGGCAACAGACCATCAAGCCGGTTTTACCGTTGTAGTTGGCCGGACTGATCACCAGGGCAGGACGGTGCCCCGCCTGTTCATGCCCCGCCTGTGGATCGAATTTAAGCCACACTACGTCGCAGGCCTCGGGGACATAAGTACGCCGTGGCATCAAAGCGCCTCGTTGCCAACGGGTCCACCGAAGCTGACTTCATCATGGGTGTTGCCGGCATGGATGCCGCTCACCAGAGCGTCAATGTCGTATTCAACTTTTTTTGATGGTTGGATGATGATCCGGCCGCGCGAGACCACCAGATCCACCTTTTGTTCGAGTTGATACCCGGCCTCTTTCAGGACTGCAGTGGGTAGGCGCAGGGCAGGGCTGTTGCCCCATTTGCGGATGATGGTTTCCATGGGTTTAGACTCCTCAATAGTGTCTACATTGTAGACACTACAGTGCGAGCGCGCAATTGCCGGTCGCCTGCCCTGCGCAGGGACGGATCGAGCCTGGAAGTATTCGAATCCCCGAACCCTGCAGGGCCGCCACTGGATTTGAGCCAGCTATTTGGTTCGCCGAGACCATTCGATACAACGCGTCGTCATGACCTGAAGTCATGACTCCAATAATGCCGTCAACCGCCCCAGCGCATCGTCCAGAACCACTTGAGGAACGCGCTCGATCTTGCGTGCCTTACGCGCTGCCAGGTCGAGCATACGGATCTTGTTCACAAGCGCTACTCCCTGGGTCTTGCATCCCGAGCCGGTTAGGCTGACGGCAAAACCGGCGTAGCGTGAGAAATCACCGCCTTGCGTAATGGGAGCGACCAGCACGTCTCCAAGGCGGTTGAATTCTTTGGAGGTCAGAACCAGCGCGGGCCGTGTACCTTTTTGCTCGAGGCTCATCGCGGAGTCCAGGGGAACGCTAACGACATCACCTCGGTTGAAGACGGGCATTACCAGACCTCTTGACCGGCAGGCTTTGCAACACCCCAGAGTGCCAGATCAGCCGGTGGCGGCGCCTTGGGATCGCATTGGGCAATCAGATCGGCCAACACGTATTTTTTCTTGGGTGCCAATAAAATCTCGCCCCGGTCTGTAGTGTCCAGAGTCATAGTCTGGCCTACCGCGAGGCCGAGATCCTTGAGCACGGCAGGCGGCAACACGGCCACGGTGCTGTTTCCGTATCGCCTCAGAACAACTTGCATGGTGAGCCCTTTTTTGTTGCCAAATTCAATACAAAAATCTTAGGCTGCACTGCCCGGTTTGTCAAGCATTGTTGAACATGTCTCCGGAAAACTCCCGGTCTGCAAGAAAAGGGACACAGGGCTCAAGTTCGATTCCCCGCTTCCCAGAACCTGATTTATTTTGACCTCAGCAAGTTAGCGTGGGGCTGGATTGTCGAACCCTATTGCGTTTGATTGGCTCATTCAGCGACTTTAAGCGACCAGGCCCCCATTGCGCGGCTTTCTGCTCATGCCCAACAAGGCGCGGGCCTAGACAAGGCTAGTCCCCAGGCCACATCTGTGCCGCATGAAGAATACGCAAAACCCTTATTTCTCTCTCGTCTAAGAGGTAGACCACAATGAATGGCGTGCCGCTAACGACCAGCTCTTTTGTTCCTTTGACGCGGCCAATCCTTCCAATCTCAGGAAAGTCGATTAGCGAACCAATCTGTCGTCCAATTTCCGCATCACATTCAACTGCAGCAACTGGATTCTTCTCGACGAGGTATTCAAAAATCTTTGTTCGATCTTCGATAGCGTATTGTGACCATACGACTCTCACCGTCGGTTAAGGGCCTTCGAGACACCGGAACGCTTCTTGGAGAACATCTCCTCAACCTGCTGGTGTGAAACAGGCGGTTGAGTGTCTCTCACGGCCTCAAGCACCTTTGATCGAAACCAGGCGTCGTAATCGGCCGGCTTGAGGGTGAGTTCTATCGGAACGTTTCCCTCATTGGCAATCCGAGTGAGCAGTATTCGCATGACATCGGAGACGGTCAGGCCGAGCCCCTCGAGCACCGCAGCGGCTTTGTCTCGAATGTCTGGGCTGATGCGTGTTTGGACAAGAGCGTTGTTGGCAGCCATTTTGTTTGCCCTAAGAATTGCGTCCAAGAAATTGTACGTCAATTGATTTACATTAACCATCTGGTGTCCGTCTCTCTCAGTCGGGGTTCTCAGCGTTGTCCTCGGCGAGTATTCCCATTTCGCTCGCGAGAGCACTATCGACAGGATGGACAAACCCAGCGGCTCTGGCTGGCAGACCCGCATGAATGAGGTCTTGCGGCAGTGGGTTAAGCGCAACCGCTAGCGCCGGGGCGGGGCCATCGCGGTCTGGGACACAGAGGTACACTTGCTGGCTCAAGGCCAGATCGAACGTGTTGATGAGAGAGGTGTCGATGTTTCAGGTCTTCAAGCAATTTGGCCTCGGGTTGTTGGTGGCAGCGTCTGCTCTCACCTGCCAGATGTGGCTCTCACTTTTACTGGCGACCTTGTTTATGTCGATCGCATTCTGGGAGTTCTTCCCCAGTCGAATGTTCGCAAGGCGCAAGCCGCCTTCAAGCGCTTGGTGGCATTGGGTTCGAAGCACGTGGTGCCCGGGCATGGCCGGGTAACCGATCTGGCTCAGGCAAAACGAGACACCGGCGATTACTACGATTTTAAGTATCAGTAGCCAGGGATAGCGGGCCGATTCTGCGAGGCCTTCTCCTCGTCTTTCTCGCCGCAGGCAGCCAAGCAGGCACCTCCAAGAAGTGTGATGAGCAGAAGCCTAGCAAGTTTCATGGGGAATCCTTTGTGTTAACGCTCGTGTTGGTCTTGCGATGATTCGTCCGGGGGTTCGTCTGGGTCGGCGTCGCTTCTCTCGCTGGGATCGCGAAAAATATGCGAGAAACGCAACTGATTCATTAGGTGCATGCGCTTAAGAACGGCAAGAATAGAGAGTTGAACGAGAAGGGTCTCGTCGACGATCTCCGCTCGAACCTGGTCGGCCTCGAGCACAAGCAGGGTGCAGTCCTCCTCTGTGCAGGCGTATGACGCGCGAGGCACACCCTTGATTAGACTTCTCTCCCCGAAAAAGTCTGTCTCTCCAAGTTCTGCAATCTCGGCGTTATTCTCTGTGTAGAGAGACACCGAGCCTCTCTGAATGAAGTAGAAGCGATCGGCGAGGTGACCGGGCGAGTAAACAAGCTCACCTTTGGGGTAGTTGCGTTTGCTGTAGTGGTCCCGGAAGGCCTGCATGAACTGCTCTTCAAAGTTGGCATTGGGCTTCTTCTCGGTGCGAAAAACTCGCTGGATGCCGTTGCGGATTATCTCGCGGGCCAGAAAGCCCGCGCGATTGACGGCCTGGCGAAGTGCGACTCCATCGACAGGAATAACTTCGATGGAGTCTCTAAAAGTAAAAGTCGATCGCCAGGGGCGCTTGCTGATCGTCTCGGCAAACCCGATCGTGTCTCCATCTTCGAATGTCTGTGTAGAGTGAACATCGGCTGAGAACACGCTCGTGTCTCGTAGCAGTGCGGTGCCGTGGATAATGATGAGGGCGCGATCATCCTCTCCCCAGGCATCGTCGCTTTTGATTTGGAAGGGCTCAGAGACAAGTCCCTCTGCTTCCAAGCCAGAGAGCAAGGACTCGATATTAAGCATGACCACCTCGACTTGACGTAGTTGTTGAATACTACTTTGATTCTCCAACGCCGTTTCAGCCCTTGGCGGTTCCTTGGGGTTGAAGGCTTCCTAACGCCTGACTGCTGTTATAAAGTACTTGGTGCCCTCGCTGATTGCCTGAAACTCGATTTTGTCTTGCGGGTTTAATCCGCTCAACAGGTTTGAATCTTTCACGTAGAAGACCATGGTCATGGGCGGCATGTCCAGGGACTTAATTTCTTCGTGCTTAATGGTGAGTTTCGAATTTGCTGCATCAACTCGACGGACCTCGCCACCCACCCACTCCGCGTGGGCGTTGGCGATGAGCCCTATAAATAAAGCAGCTGCCAAGAATAGCCCTCTCACAGCGTCACCTTGATCTTTCCGCGCATGCCGGCCTCGTAATGGCCCGGAATGAGGCATGCGAACTCGAAGTCTCCCTGTCGGTTAAAGAGCCAAACAATATCGGCCTTCTTGCCGGCATCCACATGGGCCATATAGGCCTCGTCGTGCTCCATGTTGGGGTGCTTCTTCATCATCTCCGCATGGGCATCGAGCTCTTGGCGTGTGCCGATCACCATCTCGTGCAAAACCTTGCCCGCATTGCGGACCTCAAAGCGAATGGTCTCACCCTTCTTCACGGTGATCAGGTCGGGCACGAATCGCATCTTGTCGTTCATTTCTACCTTTATGGTTCGGGTCACTTGCTTGGGATCTCCAGCGATTCCCCAGGCGGTTTGTTCTTTGGTGGCGCTTGAGTGGCCATGGCCCGATCCGAGGCCGGTGCCGTGATGCATGCCTTGACCAGGCTGCATATGGCCCGATGGACCATGGGCGTGAGCGGCACCGCTTGCGGCAAACCCGACAAGCACCGCAAGTGACAGGGCAGTGTGGCTCAGGGGCTTGGATGGTGTCGTTTTCATTTCATTTCTCCTAGAAGGTTTGATTGGCTCCGCTTGAATTGAATGAACCGTAATTGGATGAACGGCAATGAATCAGTGTTGATGGGCATTGCCCGATGACTTTCCGGGCTTGCGCACCTGAACCTCCACAGCGGTCGATGAGGTTCTGGGCATGGCGCTCTTGCCGCCGCTGCTCGATCGCTTGGGCTCGGCCAGGGGTGGCCCCTTCCATTCATAGGCCTGGGTGCCCGGCGGTTGCTTGAACCAGCCCGGGTTGGAGTAATCGCCCGGCTTCTGATTGCGTCGAACTTTGAGCACGCTGAACATCCCGCCCATCTCGACCGAGCCATAAGGCCCCTCGCCAGTCATCATTGGAATAGTGTTTTCCGGCAGTGGCATTTCCATCTCTGCCATATCGGCCATACCGCGCTCACCCATCACCATGTAGTCGGGAATGAGCTTGCCAATACGGCTCGCCAGACCGGTGTGGTCCACCCCAATTAGCGTGGGTACGTCGTGGCCCATGGCATTCATCGTGTGGTGAGACTTGTGGCAGTGAAATGCCCAGTCGCCTTCTTCATCGGCAAGAAACTCCAACTGACGCATCTGGCCCACGGCAATATCTTGGGTGACCTCGTATCGCCGAGTGGTCTTGGGTGTTGGCCCACCATCGGTGCCCGTTACAAGAAACTCGTGGCCATGCAGATGAATGGGGTGATTGGTCATGGTGAGGTTTCCAATCCGCAGACGCACCTTGTCGTTGAGACGCACATTGAGTGAGTCGATGCCGGGAAACACGCGGCTATTCCAAGACCAGATGTTGAAGTCCAGCATGGTCATTATCTTTGGCGTGTAACTGCCGGGGTCGATGTCATACGCATTGAGTAGGAAGCAGAAGTCGCGATCGACGGTATCGATGAGCGGATGCCTGCCTTTGGGGTGCGTGACCCAGAAGCCCATCATGCCCATGGCCATCTGGGTCATTTCATCGGCATGGGGGTGGTACATAAAAGTCCCGGGCCTTCGCGCAGTGAACTCATATACAAAGGTCTTGCCCGCTGGAATACCTGGTTGGTTGAGACCCGTGACGCCATCCATTCCATTGGGGAGACGCTGACCATGCCAGTGAATCGAGGTGTGCTCTGGCAGGCGATTGGTCACGAAGATTCTCACCTTGTCGCCCTCGACGACTTCAATGGTGGGTCCGGGGGACTGCCCGTTGTATCCCCAGAGGTGGGCCTTGAACCCTGGGGCCATCTCGCGCACCACTGGCTCGGCCACCAGATGAAATTCCTTCACACCGTTGTTCATTCGCCATGGCAGTGTCCAGCCGTTGAGGGTCACCACGGGGTTGTAGGGCTGGCCGTTATTCGGTGTCAGTGGCGGTTGGGTGTCGGGCTTGTCTTGGAAGACTGGCTCGGGAAGTGTGGCCATGGCAACACGATTCACACTGGCTGCCGCCAAGCTTGCCGATGCAATGGCCGCTCCAGACAGAAAGCGGCGTCGATTTTTTATTTCCATGCGTCTCTCCGACTTGTAAGAAGTTCTTCGCGCAGGGCGAAGAGTTTGGAGGCGAGGGCTGCCTCGGCCAGCCAGTAAGCGCGGAGCGCCTCCATGGTGGACTGCACGGCATGCACCTGCTTCTTGGCGTCTTTGAGCAATTCGAAGATGCCGATGATCATTCCGTTGTAATGAAGCAGATGCTCTTCCGAAATCTGCTTCTGCAGGGGAAGGACGGTGTCTCGGTAGTGGGCGGCGAGTCGGAAGGCCTCGTCTCGCGCATGCAGCGCTTGTCGGGCCTCAGACTGCGCCTTGATTTGAGCCGGGCCATTGACCGGTGATGCAATAAGTAGTGAGTCGACCTTTGAAATGGCCGGTGGTGCAGTTGATGTGGGCAGTGGTGGCAGTCGCTCTGGCAGCGAGAAAGAGGCTTGCTCGCCACTGAGCTGGAGCCGCTGAATGAGTTGCTCAGTCGCGGCCTGGGCCTGCGTGCGTGCGCTCGACAGACTCCTCTCGGTCTCTGCCAGTGAAAGGGCTTCTTCCGACTGGTGCAAGCGGTTGAGGTTGCCCACCTTCTGCATGCGGCTGGCGAGCTCCGAGGCCACCGATGCAGCCTCCACCACCTGCAACTGGTAGTGAAGCCGCTCGTTGGCCGCCACTGCACTGAAGTAGAGACTCTGCACTTCGGCCCTCAGCCGAGCCTCCCGACCAAGCGCAGCACGCTGCGCATCCGACAGCGTGGGGTAGGCCTTGAGGTCTCTGGGCGCATTGCCCAGGGCTTGGGCAATGGAGGGGTCGAGCAGTTGCGCGCGTTGCAGCGCCGCCTCCAAGGTGAGCGTGGGCCGCTTGGCTTGGGCTGAGTCGCTCGCGCTTGAGGCGGCCTTCTTGGCGGCGTTGATCTCTCGGGCATAGGCCTTCCAGCCGCCTGCCTCTTGAACTCGCTCGTTGGCCTCGACCCAGTGGCTACCTGACGTGCCTTGCGCGGTGTTCGCGGCGTGCAGAGGCAATGCGTGGGTGCTCAGCAATACGAGCGTGGCTGTCAATGAAACAGCCAATACTTGGTTTCTCATGTCGACTCCTGATTGATACCAACGGTAGACGACAGGCCCATTACGGGCACTGCCATCGTTCTTAGCGCTGGTTCAGGAGCGAGGAGGTCGCAATGGCCCCTCGAGCACAACACTCGAGAAGCTTTGAGAAGAAGTGTGAATGCGTGTTGACTGCGAGGTTTCTAAAAGGGTGCCTTGCTCGTGGGTGTTGAGCGCCTGGGCCATGGAGCAAAAGCCCGAGCAGAAGGCACAGGTGTCTGCTGCGCTGACCGACTGCTGGGCGGGCTGCTCTTCATTGGGTTGCTGCTGGTGCACGTGGAAGTCCGAGGAGGCTTCAACGAAGTGGGCGTGCGAGTGGTGATCACCATGGGATTGCCCATGACAGCTCATGCCCGCAATGGCCTGGCCCTGCAGCACCAGTAGTGCCGCCAAAAAGCAGGAAATGACTTTCGATTTGATCTTCATCAACTGGAGAAGATAACGCTGCCTCGATCATCCCCGGCGAATAACAATGACTCAAAAAAGGGCATTCTTGGCTCAGTCAATCAGGCGGGTGATGAGGCTCGAGATGTCCTTGCGCTGACCACCCTTGCTCTGAATGTCGGAGTAGAACTGATCGACCAATGCGGTCACAGGCAGTTTGGCTTGGTTGCGTCGGGCCTCGCTCAGGCAGAGCTCCAGGTCCTTGCGCATCCAGTCAACAGCAAATCCGAAGTCGAACTTTCCTTCAATCATGGTGGGGCCGCGGTTTTCCATCTGCCAAGACTGCGCTGCACCCTTACTGATGGATTCAAGTACCAGCGACATATCGAGCCCGGCACGTTCTCCAAATGCAATGGCCTCGGCAAGGCCCTGCAAAAGCCCCGCCACACAGATTTGATTCACCATCTTCGCAAGCTGCCCGCTGCCCGAGTCTCCAATGCGCGTGAAGGCCTTTGAGTAGGCCATGGCCACAGGCTTGGCAGAGTCAAAGTGTGCCTGTGTTCCGCCCACCATCACGGTGAGTTGGCCATTGACGGCGCCGGCCTGCCCACCCGAGACGGGTGCATCCAGAAACCCAATGCCGAGCTCCCTGGCTTTGGCATTGAGTTCGCGAGCAACCTCTGCCGAGGCAGTGGTGTGATCGACAAACAGTGTGCCCTTGGCCATCGATTCAAATGCGCCGCTGGGCCCGGTGGTGACGCTTCGCAGGTCGTTGTCATTGCCGACGCAGCAGAAAACGATGTCCGCATTCGCGGCAGCCTCTTTTGTTGTGGTTGCTGCGGAACCACCGAACTCGGTCGCCCATGCCTTGGCCTTCTCGGCCGAGCGGTTGTAGACGGTGACCTGGTGCCCCGCCTTGGCCAGATGACCGGCCATGGGAAAGCCCATGACGCCAAGGCCAATGAACGCAACGCGTGCAGACGGGCAGGGGGAATAGATTTTGGTCTGGATGCTGGACATGCTCTGTGTTCCTTAGGTGGGACGTGGCTTGAGAAGGGTGCGTTACGTTGAGGTTCACATGATAGTGCCCGCGGTTTAGGCGGCTTGCCTCTCTACTGGCAACTTAGATAACAATTGACATCGGTCGATTGAGTGAATGCAGAACTGCTGTTCTGACAAAATAGGCCGCAATGAACAGGCCTCTTCCGCTCGCTAATCAAGCACTGGGTGGCGCTTTGCAGGGCCTGGATGGGCGCGCACTTGCCCTGGCCCTTGGGCTGCATGGGGCGGCCCTGTTGTGGGTCTGGATGGAGATCGGTCAGGTGGACCTTCAAGTCTCAACTGCCCGGCCCATGATGGCGAGCATCATTGCGCCCTACCAAGAGGCCGCGCAGACCAAGCCGCCACCGCCTGCCGCCAAGCGGCCCGAGCCCCAGCAGGCCAAACGCATTCTGGCAACCGACTCGAATCGGCCCTCGCCTCTGGATATTGCCCGCGAGAAGGAGAAGCCGCGTGAGCAGTCGGCCCCTGTGGTCGATTCCGAACGCAAGGACCAGGGCAAGGAGGTGGCAGCATCGGCAGAGGTCATTGCGCCACGGTTTGATGCAGACTATCTCAACAACCCCAAACCGGCCTATCCCATGATGTCAAAGCGTTTGGGTGAGGAAGGGCAGGTACTCTTGCGTGTATTGGTGAGTAGTCAGGGCAGTGCTGAGCAGGTGCAGCTACTTCGCAGCAGCGGCTTTCCGAGGCTCGATGAGGCGGCCCAAGAGGCAGTGGCCAAGTGGCGTTTTGTTCCAGCCAAGGTGGGCAGCGTGGCCACCACGGCATGGGTTCAGGTTCCAGTTTCATTTCAGTTGCGGAGATAGAGCATGTCAACAACACAGGCCATGGGCCTTGGCCACTTTCTTGAGCAGACCGATGCCGTGGGCATGACGCTCTTTCTTATTCTTTTGGCCATGTCGGTGGCGAGTTGGACGGTGATTGTGAGCAAGATTCTCCGGGCTCGAAGGGCCAATCAAACCAGTGCAGAGTTTCTCGCCCGCTTTCAGAACTCCAATTCCATTGATGACCTCAAGGCGCTGATTGCCGATCATCCCGATGCACGCTCGCAGATCGCAGCCCATGCGCTCTCGGCCGCGACATACAGTCGAATTGCGCCGGGCTCGGGACTCATTGATTCCGAAAGCCCCAGTGAACTCGTGAGCCGGGCCCTGCAACAGGCCATTGATGAAGAGGCTGCTCGCCAGGAGTACGGGCAGACGCTCTTGGCCTCGGTGGCCTCAAGCGCGCCTTTTGTGGGGCTCTTCGGAACGGTTTGGGGGATTTACCATGCGCTCATTGGCATTGGCATGAGTGGCCAGAGCTCACTGGATCAGGTGGCGGGGCCGGTGGGCGAGGCGCTCATCATGACTGCGCTTGGCCTGGCCGTGGCCATTCCTGCGGCGTTGGCCTACAACGCATTTCAGCGACAGGCGCGGCTCTACAGTGGCCGTCTCGAGCGCTTTGCACACGACTTGTTTGTTTTGATCTCCACAGGGAGCAAGCCCCGATAATGGCCTTTCACATTTCTTCGAAGACTGGGCGCAACCAGCCCAACCCAGAGATCAACATGGTGCCGCTCATCGATGTGATGCTGGTGCTGGTGATCATCTTCATGGTCACCGCGCCGCTGATGACCCATGCGGTGAAGGTGGACCTGCCCAAGGCCAATAGCCAGCGCAATGAGGTCAAGCCAGAGACCATCTCTGTCTCGATCGATGCCAAGGGCGATCTCTATTGGAACAAAGAGAAACTCAGTTGGAGCGATCTGCCGGCACGAATGCAGAGTGCATCGACAGCGAACCCCCAGCCCGAGTTACATATTCGGGCCGATGGGAACACGGCCTACAAGAAGGTGACTGAGCTGATGAGCGAGGCCTCGCGGGTGGGGCTGACTCGCATTGGTTTCGTGACCGACCCGAAGTAGGGGCGGTATTGCCGGGGCGATCATTGTCGGCATTGCCGATGTCTTCAATATTGACTATATTGAAGACATCTCCCCACTCTCTCAGTCGTTATGTCAAAGACCACCACCATGACCGTCCGCTTGAACCCAGTGCTCAGCGAGTTTGTTGCCGCGAATGTTCAGGATTCGGGCGCGTACGAGAATGTCAGCGAGTACGTTCGCGACTTAATTCGGCGGGATATGGAACGCAAGGAACAGCAGGCTTTTGACCGATTGAAGGCCGAATTGGCCCATGCATTTTCCGCACCGGAGTCCTCATACATCCCGATGAGTGCGGCAGACGTGATCGCCCGGAATAGCCCTGGTCGCTGAGTTGTGGCAGTCGTTCGTATTCAACAGGGTGCATCCTGGCGGATCGATGAGATTTATCGCTACACGCGAGAGCGCTGGGGAAAACCTCAGGCCGACCGCTATGTGAAGGGACTGTTCCAAGCCTTCGAGGGTATCGAAGTGCATGGTGTGATCTCAAAGCCGGTACCAGCTGAGTTCGAGGTCGACGGGTTCTTCTTTCGATACGAACGGCACTTCGTTTACTGGCGATTCCTGTCAGACGGCTCGATTGGTATTGTGACCATCCTGCATGAGCGAATGCATCAGTTGGAGCGCTTTAGGGATGATTATTTTGGAGAGCCTTGAACCGGCATTACCACTTCTTCTCAAGGGTAAGCATAAACATGCGAACGCCCTCGGTGGTGCTGGTCTCGCGGGTATCGAGGGTTCCAGCGGCATAGCGTTCACTGACGGTGGTTCGTTTTGGCGCTGTGAGATTGCTCACCGAGAGGCGCAGGTTGGCGGTGGCGTCGAGCCGATGCAGGGCATAGAGGTCGAGCTGATGATTGCTGCCCATATTCACTAGGGTGTTGGTGGAGGCCTCGCGGCTAAAGGATGAATTCCAACTCACATTGCCGCCCAGGCTGGTCTTTTCATTCTCGAGCTTGTACTCCCCGCCCAGGCTCGCGGCATAACGGGGTGACTCCTGACGCACAAACTCCCCCGACCGATCGGTAATCTCGAGCCGATTTGCCGAGGCATTGCCCTGCAACTCCAAGCGCTGGATGGCCTTTGGCTTGAGCTTGAAGTCGAACACAAGGCTGTAGTCTCTTGCAGAGGCGGCATTGACCGGGCGCTCTACATAGCGCCCTCCCTCCAGTGACGTTCGATTAAGAATCTTGTTGCTCGTGTCGCGCACGTAAAGGTTCACGCCGCCCGAGCCGCGTTTATTCTCCAAGAATCGTTCAAGGCCGAGTTGAAGGGTGGTGGTCTTCTCTGCCTTTAGATTGGGATTTCCGGACCGATCGGGATTGGCGAGCCCGTTCTGACCAGTGGCCTCGATGATGACCGAGCTGATCTGAGAGATGCTCGGTTGGCGTTGTGTCTGGGCCAGACTGGCACGAAAGTTGGCCCCTTGGTTGAGTCGCCAAAGCCAGTGCAACGAGGGCAGAACGTTGGTCGCGCTGGTTGTGCTCTCTTGCGCGTTTGCGTTCGTGGTTCGGTTCTCCGAGGCCTCGAGCCGCAGCCCAGGGGTCAGGGTGTGGGCCTTATTAATCTGCCACTCATCCTGGCCCCAGACGGCGAGATTGCGCTCGCTGGAGTCGGAGCCCGCATTGGCACCAAGATTGCGAGCGACACCGCTGAGAGTCTCAGTCCTTCTCTCGTCCTCTGCACGGTAGCGTGCATTCAATCCGAAGGTGCCGAGGTGGTCGTTGGCCAGGGGAAAAGTGCGCTTGGCAGCAAGCCCAAAGCCGCGGCCTTTGTCTTGGTTGCGTGATACCGAATCGCTGTCCACCGACCCTGCGTTATTGAGACGAACCAGCCGCCCGTTTGCCTGGGTCTCATCGACATGAACAGTTCCTCTCACGCTGGTCTCGCCCGCACCGGTTGTTCGCTTCTTCCATTCACCAGAGACTCGCAGACTCCCTCTTCGAACACGGTCCGTGTCGGTCTCACGAGAGATAGTGCCTCCGGTCAGAGTGGTTTGGGTGTCCACCTGCCGCTCACTGCCAAAGAACATCGGACTGATAATGAGTTGCTCGCCTCGGCCGAGGTCTTGTGTAAACCGCGAGATGAAATGCAGCCCAAGGTTGTGGCCGGTCTGCTCATCACGTTCTGTGGTGCTACTCGTCGGCGATTCTTCAGCCCCACTTCGCTTGAGTGTCTGCGGTGAGCGGTCCACCGAGAGCGTGAGAATGGTTCCGGCCACGCCCTCGCGATTGCCGTAAACCAAATTGGCCCGACCGCCCAAGGCACTGCCATCGTGAGACGCGCTCCATTTAGTGGTCGTGGTCTTCTCTGGGGGCACGTCTCGAAGAATGAGGTTCACCGTTCCGCCGGGCCCCGAAGGGAACTCGGCCGTGCTGTTGCGAATGATCTCGATGCGTTCAATGAGTTCAGTGGGCAGTCGAAGCGTTGCCATTGTTCCACCCGGCCCACCGCCCAGGGGTTCGCCGTCGACCACAATTCTTGGCATCAGCCGATCACTGGGTCCGGAGTGGCCACGCCCCCTGCGCCCATCCATCGAGGGAATGCTCAGGTTCACACCCGGCAGGGCACGCAGTAGATCAGAGACGGTCACCGCATCAATCTTCTCGATCTGACTGCGATCGAAAATAATCTTCGTGGTCGAGGAGTCGCGTCTCTCATCATCGGCCGAGGTGGCTTCATCGACCACCGTGATCTCGGAGAGCCTTGCCTCTCCCCCAACGTTCTGCGGCGATGTTGAAGCGGTTGAGGGCGCGGTTGCCGAGTTGGACTGACTCGTGGGCGTTTGCGCCAGCGCAGCCTGGGCTGCAAAAGCGCTTAAAACAAGCGCATGAATTTGTGAGAGCTTAAGGATGCGAAGCTTGGGCGAGCGCCGCTGCCTGGGCATTGGGGCAATCACTTTTTGTCAGCGACCGAAGTCAGCGCCCGACTCTCACCAATGGCCCACATTTGAATACGAGTGGCCTGCGCAGGCAGGGCCGCTTGCACCTTGCGAAGGTCTTCAAGCGGCTGCTCAACGGGTTCATCACAAAGACGAAACACACCCCAGTGAACGCCCATGGCGTTCTTGGCTCCAAGGTCACTGGCAATCTGCTGAGCTTCTGCAGGGTCCACATGCTGGGCGCCCATGAACCATCTCGGCTCGTAACAGCCCACTGGCACAAGAAGCCAATCAATGGGTGGCCACTTCTTTGCCATGGACTTGTAAATCGTGCTGTAGCCAGTGTCGCCCGTATAGACCAGGTTCATCTCTTGGGTTTGAAGGCGAAAGCCGCCCCATAGGGTCTTGTTGGTGTCCCAGATGGTTCGCCGGCTCCAGTGGTGGGCGGGAATCATCTCTAGAGTGAGGCTACTGGCCTCTCTGAGCGGCAATTTAAAGGTGCGAGTATCCAACCAATCCATGGACACCACCGATGTCACTCCCCAATCACGCAGGTAGCGATCCACCCCAAGAGGCACGATGAATGTGGGCGGCCCGCCCGCCTGCGCTGCCAGTGCGCGCACCGTTCGTTCGTCGAGGTGGTCGTAGTGATTGTGCGAGATGAGCACAAGATCCACTCGCGGCAGCTTCTGTAAGGGCAGTGGGCTTGGGGTGTGGGCCTTGGGCCCCATAGACTCAAAGGGCGATGCGCGACCACTGAGCACAGGGTCGATAAGAATCTGCAACCCATCCACCTGTAGGTGAACACTGGCATGACCGAGCCAAGTCATCTGCCAGCCAAGCTTGCGCTCCTCGAGTTGGGCCGGTTGGAGTGGAACTCGGGGCACGCGTTCTGAATATTGGAGGGGGAGTTCGCTTCCCCAGCGGTCCCACTGCCACTTCAGGAATGCATCGAATCCCGGCTTGTCCTTCCCACCGGGCAGGTTCTGAAAGCCCTCGCTGGTGTGGTGGGAACGATCGGGTTTGAAATCTGGGTTGGGCACTGCGCACCCCGCCAAGGCAAGGCTGTATGCAAGAAGCAGGGCACGCCATTGGGGTCGAAGCGCGGGCCAGCCGCGGGCAAGGAAATTTAAAGTCATTACGGGGTTCCGGGGTTTAGAGAAGAATAATGGAGACACGCCATGACTAACCCCACCCCTTGCATGGGCCATCACCCTTGAACAACAAGACGCTCCCGACCCCCACGGCCCTCTCTACCTCAACGACCTCAGTGCGCAATCTCATTCTGGTTCTCGGCGACCAGCTCGATGCCGACGCACCGCTGTTGCATGACTGCGACCCAGACCAAGACCTTCTGTGGATGGCCGAGGTGATGGAAGAGTCGAAGCACGTCTGGTGCTCCAAGCAAAGGGCGGCGGTTTTCCTATCTGCCATGCGGCACTTCTCTCAGGTTTTGCGCGAGCGGGGGCTGCCGCTCATCTATCGCCGAATTGATGCGCCAGACAACCGGCAGTCTCTCGCAGGGGAGCTTGAGGCGGCCATTGGTCTGCAAAGGCCCGCTTGCGTTCGAATGACTGCGCCCGGTGACTGGCGTGTGCTTGAGTCGATTCGTTCGGTCTGCCGCTCCAACAGCGTCCCACTTGAGATTCTTGAAGACACCCACTTCTTCTCGACCGTGGCTGAATTTCGTGAGCATGCCAAAGGGCGCAAGCAGCTTCGTTTGGAGTATTGGTATCGAGCGCTTCGGCAGCGACACGGAATTCTGATGGACGGTGAGTTGCCCGCCGGAGGGCAGTGGAACTTCGATCACGACAACCGCGCGGCCTTTCCAAAGTCGGGCCCACCAGATCTTCCCGCGCCATTTCGCCTGAGCCCAGACGACGTCACTCGAGAGGTGATCGATTGGGTCAATTCCGAATTGGCCAATCACCCCGGATTTCTCGACGCGAGCCCAGCGGGTTTTGGCTGGCCGGTGACGCGGCAAGATGCACTTGGTGTTCTACAAGATTTCATCGAGCATCGGCTGCCGCAGTTTGGGCTTTATCAAGACGCGATGTGGACCGATGAGCCATGGTTGTTTCATTCTCACATTGCCAGCGCACTGAACCTAAAACTACTCTCGGCCAGAGAGGTTGTTGATGCTGTGGAGCAGGCCTGGCGACGGGGCGAGGTGCCCATTGAGTCGGCCGAGGGCTTTATTCGGCAGGTGCTCGGCTGGCGCGAGTACGTGAGAGGAATCTACTGGACACAGATGCCCGAGTATGCCGAACTCAATTCCCTTGGCGCATCGCATCCATTGCCCAGTTTTTTCTGGGATGCGAAGACCGAAATGCGCTGCATGGCCCAGACCATTTCTCAGACCCTTCGCACCGGGTATGCCCACCACATTCAACGGCTGATGGTGACGGGCCTCTATAGCCTGATGTTCGGCGTGGACCCAAGGCGGATCCACGAGTGGTACCTGAGTGTGTATGTGGATGCGGTGGAGTGGGTGGAACTCCCCAATGTGTTTGGCATGAGCCAGTACGCAGATGGTGGGCTAATGGCCAGCAAGCCCTATGTGGCCAGCGGCAAGTACATTGCACGCATGAGCAACTACTGCGGTTCGTGCCGATACAAGCCCGACGAGTCGACGGGGGCCAACGCCTGTCCCTTCACCACACTCTATTGGGATTTCTTGATTCAACATCGGGACTCGATGAAGAAGAATCCTCGGATGGTCATGCAGATTCGCAATGTCGATCGTCTCTCGGCCGAGAAGATCTCTGCGATTCAAGAGGCAGCCCAACGGCACCGAGCCCAGGCGTTGTGAGCCCAGGCTTTGTCATTCCGGGCCGATCCCCTTAGGATCTTCAACCATGCGAGTGCGTCTCTTCAATTTTCCTCTGGTGGTCTTGGCGCTGGCCACGGCAGCCGTTGCCGGCGCACTGGCGCAGACCGGTCCAGCCGCGCAGCCGGCCGCGAAGGCGCTGGCCGCTCCCATTGCGCTGGAGATTGGCAGGCCCGTGTCCTTGCCCGATATTGCGCTTCTCGATGGCCGGGTCTGGAAGCAGGCCGACGCCAAGGGCAAGGTGGTGGTCGTTGAGATCTGGCACACCAAGTGCCCCTTTTGCGCCAAGCAGAACCCTCTACTCAATGCGTTTTATTTGAAGCATCGGCATCGCGGACTCGAGGTGATCGCAGTCACCACCGACAAGAAGCGTGAAGATGTTGTGGCCTATATGGCCAAGAATGGCTATACGTTCGATGTGGCCATGGCAGACCCGGCATGGCATGCCACTTACAAGGCTCGCAAGGGTCTTCCCCAACTATTCGTCATCGACCGACAGTCGGTCCTGCGGGCCATTGAACTTCGGGAGATGTTTCCCGACGACATCGACGATCTCGCCCGCTTCCTCTAGGGCCAGCTTGGCAGCGACTGGCCCCCGGTGGCATCGCGGGCCGCCTTCTTAGCCGCTTCGGTCGGCGGTGTCTTTCTGCGTTGTGATTGGGCGTTGGGTTTTATAATCTTCGATAAATTTCCTTTTTGGATAAAACATTGTTAGTCGTCGGCAACCTGTTGGTCACCGTTCCTCGCTGGTCAGAGCGGGAGAACCCCTTGTTCAAAGATCTCTCGGCCTCTGCCAAGAAGTACTGGGTCGACGTCTACGACGCCCCGAGCCAGATCTACAAGCCCTCGCCCGAGGCCCTTCAAGTCAAGCTCGTTCGGGAGCTCAACGATTGGGATGAGCCGGGCGATAAGCGCGAGGTGGTCGTGGTTGCCACGAGCCGCCAGGCCGCCGAGGCCTTGGGTCGCAATATTTCGGTTCTAGAGGCGCTCGAGAAGCGCAGTGGCAAGCTGAAGTTCGCGGCGGTTGGAATTGCGACCGCTTACGACTTTGCCGATGTTCTGGGTCGATTTGGCATTGCAAAAGTCTCGCGCAAGGAAATCATTACCCCCGAGGTACCGGGCCGCCTTGAGAATCTGGCCACAGACCTCGTTGGGAAGGTACCCTCGGGGACCTTGGCAGTTGTTTTAACGGTTGCCGAAGATCGCGGCGATTTCGCCCAGAAGCTCATTTCGGGTGGTCTGCGTGTGGTTCGCATGCCGGTTTACTCGGCAATCTCTCAAGAGATGGGTCGACTGCCAGATGTAAAGGCGCCTTGGTTTGTGTTGGTTGCGTCCTCGGGCTTTGTTCCCCCGTTGGCCAAAGAGTTGGCCTCGCAGGGTGTGGCCTTTGCTGACATCACCTGGATGGGCCCCTCTGCGAGTGAGCCCCTGGTGAAGAAGTCCTACCCCAACATCAATTGGATTTCTCTAACGGGCGCCAGCGCTGATGACTTCATTGCCAATGACGTTCTCGAGAAGATCACCAATGCAAGCGATTAAGGCACTGGCACTTGTTTTGCTGGTTGCGACAGGCCTCGCACCGGTCACGGCCGTGGCCAAGCCCAAGGAGATCGATTGCTTCATCTCCGAACGGAAGGCCTCTCGAGACAATACGCGCATCAACTGCATCTACAAGTGCGCCGATGGCTCAAAAGAGGCCGAGGTGATACCGAAGGGCAATAGCTGTCCCTCAAAAATTAGTGTGACACGCTGAGAGAGTCGTTGACGTGAACTGCACAATTCGCTGGGCCGGTGGCGAGACCATGAGTTTTATCGCGGAGACGGGTTCGGGCCACAGTTTCGTAATGGACGGCGCCCCAGAGGGCGGCGGCCGAAATCTAGGCCCAAGGCCCATGGAGACGGTTCTCTCGGGCGCGGCAGCATGCACTGCTTACGACGTGGTGCTCATCCTGCGCAAGAGCGGCCAAGACATTATTGGTTGTGAGGTGGTCACGAGCTCCGAGCGGGCCGAGACAGACCCCAAGGTCTTCACCAAGATTCATCTGCTCTTCCGAATTACTGGAAGGGATTTAAAGGCCAATCTGGTCGAACGCGCTATCAATCTCTCGCATACAAAATATTGCTCGGCCACCAAGATGCTCGGGGCCACCGCAGAAATCACCCACTCTTACGAACTTCTAGAGCGCTAAGGGGGCCGCGCAACCCATCGCGGCGGCGTCTCAGTCTTAGAGTGTCCCGCTGGGGGGGGCTTCTCAATACTTCACTGAGCAGCCATAGGGTGTTGTGGTGGGTTCGCTGATGCGCTTGCCTGCAGTGCCCTCGGCAATGGCCTTCTTGGCGTAGTTGGTGGCCTTCTCAATGTCTGCTGGGTTGGCCGAACGAATGCTATCAATGGCACCGTTGTAGACAATCTCTTGGGCCGGGTCAATAAGCACGATCTGAGGCGTGGTCTTGGCGCCATAGGCCCTGCCGATAGTCCCCTTTTCATCGAGCACCGAGCGACTCACCTTGGCCTTCATTTCGGCATTCCACTCCTTCATTGCGATGGGTTTGAGGTAATCGCCGTGGCTGGGTGTGGTTGAGTTCACCTGAATCCAAGCCACTTTTTTGTCGATTGCGAATTGCTGGGTCGCCTGCATGTTCCCTGCCTTGTAGTGTTTCTGAACGAAGGGGCAGCCCGGGTTGGTCCACTCCAGAACGACCCACTGGCCCTTGAAGTCCGAGAGCGAGAGTGGCTTGCCATCGAGGTCATTGATGGTGAATCCGGGTGCGACCTTGTTCGCTGCAAACGCGCTTGGAATATTCAAGGCCAGGCCGAGTGCGAATAGCAGAGCCATCAAGGCAGCCTGAATTCTCCCGACTTCAGAAGACCGGTTCATGACAACGCGGGTGTGGTTCGTTTGACATAGGATGGACACGTCATATGAAGGCATTGAATTTCTCCGAAGCGGTGCAATGCCCAAAACCTTAGGCGAGAAGCACCCGCCATACCCGTCCGAGGGCTGAGGCGATTCCAGACAGCGT
Organism: Betaproteobacteria bacterium; assembly: GCA_016868255.1. Taxonomy (GTDB): domain Bacteria; phylum Pseudomonadota; class Gammaproteobacteria; order Burkholderiales; family Burkholderiaceae_A; genus Hahnella. The sequence goes on along the minus strand of VGHN01000014.1, from coordinate 13,061 downwards.
CGCGTGGCCATGGATGTTGTGCCTTGATGGGGCACGGGGCTTAATAGATGGCTCGCCTTGAGATTGTGGGCATCCCGGAATAGACTTCGCGCATGAAAGAGTGGCTTTTAATTGTATGGATCGGAACCACCACCAACCTACAGGTGTTGGATCGGTTCCCCACGGAGCGTGCCTGCAAAGAGCGCATGGAGTCCATGCGGGTCGAGGTCGATCCCAAGTTCACCATTGAATGCACCCGCGACCTTCGCGAGGGACGCTCGGAATTCCCCTCAAGGGCGGGCAGTGGCGGCGTTGCTAATAAGTAGGCCAACGAAGCTCCTCTTTCATTGGGCGATTGCAGTCTCGCTCATCGCGTGTCTCCCCCTTCAGTCCCATGCGCACACTGCTGTCCGATCGGGGCAGGGCGCGCCGGCAGTGATTGCCGCTGCCGCGGACTTGAAGTTTGCGCTCGAGGCAGTCGCGCAGCTCTATCGACAACAGAGGGGGCGAGAGCTGCGGTTGGTCTTTGGCTCCTCGGGGGTCATGGCCACACAGATCCGCAATGGCGCTCCCTATGAGTTGTATATGTCTGCCGATGAGTCCTATGTGTTGACCCTTCACAAGGATGGTTATCTCGAGGATGCGGGCACTGTTTACGGCCTTGGGCGACTTGCCCTGGTGAGCCCCGTATCAAGTCGCCTGGAATTGGATCCGCGGCTTGAGGGTCTCTCCAGGGCGCTGTCTCGCGGTGAGATCAAGCGCTTTGCCATTGCCAATCCAGAACATGCGCCATATGGCGTTCGCGCCAGGGAGGCACTGCAGGCCAGCGGCAGCTGGTCGGCCATTCAATCCAAATTGGTGTTTGGAGAGAATGTCTCTCAAGCACTTCAGTTCGCCATTGGTGGGAGCGCAGACGGCGGGCTTGTTGCGCTGTCTCTGTTGCTGTCTCCAACCCTGAAAGAGAAGTTGCGCTATTCGGTTGTGGATGCCTCGTTGCACCAGCCGCTGGTGCAACGCATGGCGCTGACCACGAAGGCCGGTGAGTCAGCGCGAGACTTCTACAGGTTTTTGTCAGAGCCTTCCGCACGAAAGGTGCTGGAGTCTTATGGTTTTGAGGCCCCAAGGAGAATGAGGCCGTGATGACTCGGATGGAGTCGGGAGCCGCCGATTGACCGCTGCCGACTGGCGATCTCTCACCCTCACACTTGAGTTGGCTGCGTGGACTGTGGCGCTTTTGTTGCCCCTCGCCTTGTTCCTTGGGCGCTTCTTGGCCTTTCATTCCTTTCGTGGCAAGTCATGGCTAGAGGCGGCCTTGGCCACGCCCTTGGTATTGCCACCCACTGTTCTGGGCTATTACTTACTGGTGGTGATGGGTGCCGATGGCGCACTGGGCAGTGCGGTGAAGGCTTGGTTCGGCACCGACTTGGTGTTTCATTTCTCGGGGCTCGTGCTTGCTTCGGTCTTGGTGAATATTCCATTTGCGGTGCAGCCCATTCAGCGAAGTTTCGAGGCGATTGACCAAGAGGTTCGAGATGCGGCGGCTTGCTGCGGCCTGGGATTCTGGCGGCGACTGAGAATGGTGGAGTTGCCCCTGGCCTGGCCCGGTGTTCTGACGGGTCTCGTGCTCACCTTTGCCCACACCATTGGCGAGTTCGGGGTGGTCTTGATGGTGGGAGGAAGCATTCCCGGAGAAACCAAAACCGTCTCAATTGCCATCTACGACCGAGTCCAGGCTTTCGAATTCGATGTGGCTGGGCAGATGGCGCTGCTTCTTGTGGTTCTCTCACTGGCCATGCTTGCGGTGGTGGGCAGCCTGGGCCGACGCGAGCGATCGCAAAGGACGCGAACTTGAGTGCCTCCCTATCGGTTCGGGTTCAACGAAGCAAGCCCTTTGCACTCTCCGCCCAACTCGATTGTGCAGCCGGTGAACTCCTTGCAATCTTGGGGCCCTCGGGCAGTGGCAAGTCCACATTGATTCGGCTCATTGCTGGGCTCGACCACCCCGAGGCGGGCACCATTGCGTGTGCGGGCAATGCCTGGTTCGATTCTTCGCGTGGCATTCGACTGCGGCCCGAGCAGCGACGCGTGGGCTACGTGTCTCAGCACTACGGGCTCTTCCCCCACATGAGCGCACTTGAGAACGTCATGGCGGGTCTTATGCAATTGCCAAACCCACATCGGCGCAGCCATGCCCTGGCTTGGCTCGAGCGCGTCAATTTAAAGGGTTTGGAGAATCGACTTCCGCGTGCGCTCTCGGGCGGCCAACAACAGCGCGTAGCAGTGGCCCGCGCCTTGGCCCGCGACCCCCAGTTGCTCTTGCTCGATGAGCCGTTTGCTGCGCTCGATCGTAGTGCGCGTGAGTCCTTGTATGCCGAACTCGCGCTCTTGCAGCGTGACCTCGGTATTCCCACTGTGCTGGTCACCCACGATCTCTACGAGGCGCAGCTGCTTGCGCAGCGAGTGGCAATTCTTGCCGCCGGAAGAAGCCTGCAGATTGGCCCACTTCGGGATGTGATGGCGCGCCCAGTCTCGGAGGAGGCCGCAAGGGTGCTTGGCATCTCTCAGTGTTTCGATGGGGAAATTGTCTCGCACGATGTCGAAGGGGGGCAGTCCGCCATTGCCGCTGGGCCACATGTCTTTCAGATTCCCTTGCAGGCCAATCGGCAGGTGGGAGACCGAGTGCGATGGATGATTCCGCCCTCGGGTGTTCGGGTGCGTGCGCTCTATCGAGAGGAAGTTCTGGATGGACCCAATCGTGTGGTGCTCAAGGTGGAGCGTTGCGTGCTGCTTGGCGATGAAGCGCGGCTTGAAGCAAGTCTTCCCGGCCTGGCCGGCAGCATCTCGCTGCAACTCGGTCAGCGGCTCGCGACAGAGCTCGGACTGGCCCCTGGAGTCGAGTTACCGGCTGCGTTTCGAGTGGGTTCGATCCACGTCTTTTCTGAGGCCCCGGGGGCCTCGGGCATACTTGCGGCATGAATAAGCCATTCGATCGTCGCTCCAAGCCGGTGTCGCCGGCCAAGCAACTCACCACCACCGACCTCTGCGACGCCAACGAGGCCCGCCTGGTGTCGGGTCAGCTGCGCGTTCTGCCTCCGGTCTTTCAGAACTACGGTGGGGCTGAGGCCATGCGGGGTCAGGTGGTGACTCTGAAATGTTTCGAAGACAACTCACTGGTTCGGCAGGCACTCGAAGGTCCAGGCCAGGGCCGTGTCTTGGTGGTCGATAGCGGCGGCAGCGACCGTTGCGCCATGGTGGGTGGAAACCTCGCCCAACTCGCAGAAAAGAATGGCTGGGCCGGTGTGTTGGTTCACGGATGCGTGCGAGACGTCACCGAATTGATCGAGGCGCAAGTGGGTGTGTGGGCCATTGCCACGCATCCTCGCAAGAGCACGAAGGCAGGGCAAGGACACAAGGACATTCCTGTGGACATGGCCGGAGTGATTGTGCGGCCCGGGGAGTGGTGTGTTGCAGACGTCGATGGCGTGCTCATTTCCGACACCGCTTTGTAAGCTTCACCGGACATTTGCACGATTAATTGAGCTGGGTTGAGCGAGTTGAAAATCGATTGTCAAGCCGAGACGAGTGCCTGGTCATTTTTTGAGCAGGGCAGTCCACAGCCCATGACGGTTCTCATTTTTGAAACAAAACCTCTCGTTGTCCACACCCGCTGGGGATAACTTTTTTTTCGAGATTGAATGTGAGCAAGAAACAGTACGACGAGTCCTCGATACGAGTCCTTAAAGGGCTTGAGCCGGTGCGGCAGCGGCCGGGAATGTACACGCGAACCGAGAACCCATTGCACATCGTGCAAGAGGTGATCGACAACGCCGCCGACGAGGCCCTGGCAGGGCATGCACGCACCATTCTGGTGACTCAACACCTCGATGGCAGCGTGAGCGTGGCAGACGATGGCCGTGGCATCCCGGTGGGGCCGCACCCTGAAGAGAAAATTCCGGTCGTAGAGATCGTCTACACACGTCTGCATGCGGGAGGAAAGTTCGATAAGTCCTCGGGCGGCGCCTATGCATTCTCGGGTGGCCTGCACGGTGTAGGGGTGTCAGTGACCAATGCGCTGTCCACACGACTCGAGGTCAATGTCTGGCGCGATGGTGGCCAGTGGGCCATTGCATTCGAGGGTGGTGAGCGCGTCTCTCCTTTAAAGAAGGTGGGCGGCAGCGATGGAGCCACTGGCACGCGTGTGCAGGTCTGGCCCGATGCGAAATATTTTGATGACAAGAACATCCCGCTCGCTGAGTTGGCGAGAAGTCTCAAAGCGCGGGCGGTGCTTCTTCCGTGTGTGACCACCAGCCTGGTCATTGAGAAGACCGGCCAGCGTCAAGACTGGCGCTACGACGGAGGGCTTGAGTCTTATCTGATGGAGTCGATCGAGCAGGCCGATCTCGTGGTTCCCATCTGGGCCCAAGAGGGTTACGTCGGTTCGGGCGACGACACCTTCGCCGAGGGCGAGGGCGGCCAGTGGGTGGTGGCATTCACCGCCGAGGGCAATGTGGTGCGCGAGTCTTTCGTTAATCTCATCCCCACCTCTGCAGGCGGCACCCATGAGGCCGGTCTGCGCGAGGGCGTCTTTCAGGCGGTCAAGGCATTCATCGAACAACACAGCCTGCTGCCCAAGGGAGTGAAACTTCTTCCCGAAGATGCCTTTTCGCGTGTGAACTTTGTGCTCTCGGCAAAGGTGCTCGACCCCCAGTTCCAGGGCCAGACCAAAGAGAAGCTCACCAGTCGCGATGCCTTGCGTCTGATCGCATCTCAAGTCAGAGGGCCGCTCGAGCTTTGGCTCAATCGCGACGTTGAGTCGGGCAAGAAGATTGCCGATTTGGTGATTCGTGCAGCGCAGTCTCGGCAGCGCTCTGCCCAGAGGGTGGAGAAGAAGAAGAGTTCGGGTGTGGCCGTGTTGCCGGGCAAGCTCACCGATTGCGAATCGACTGATATTGCACGCAACGAAATTTTTCTTGTCGAGGGCGATTCGGCCGGCGGCTCAGCCAAGATGGGCCGCGACAAAGAGTCCCAAGCCATCCTTCCCCTGCGGGGCAAGGTGCTCAATACCTGGGAGGCCGAGCGCGATCGCTTATTTGCAAATGCCGAGGTTCACGACATTGCCGTGGCGCTTGGCATTGATCCCCACGGCGCAAACGACACCGTGGATTGGTCATCGCTTCGTTATGGCAAGGTCTGCATCCTCTCCGATGCCGATGTGGACGGCGCCCATATTCAGGTGCTCCTGCTGACCCTCTTTTTCAAGCACTTCCCGCAGCTGATTGATCGTGGGCATGTCTATGTTGCCCAGCCGCCATTGTTTCGCGTTGATGTCGAAGCCCGGGCCAAGAAGCCAGCGCGAAAGCTCTACGCCCTCGATGAGGGGGAACTCACGCACATTCTCGACAAGCTCAAGCAAGAAGGCCTCAAGGAGAACGCCTGGAGCATCTCGCGATTCAAGGGACTGGGCGAGATGAGTGCCGAACAATTGTGGGAGACCACACTGAACCCCGATACGCGCCGGCTCATGCCGATCTCGCTCGGCGCTTTCACTGTGGTGCAGACCTCGGAGCGATTCAATCTTTTAATGGGAAGAGGTGAGGCCTCCTCTCGTAGGCAATGGCTCGAAGAGAGAGGACACGAAGTGGAGGTGGATGTCTGATGGGCAATGAATCCTTGGGACTCTTTGAGGAGCCCCCCGTGAATGAGGGCGAGATCTCTCTGGCCGATTTCGCAGAGCGCGCCTATCTGGATTACGCCATCTCGGTGGTCAAGGGCCGTGCTCTGCCCGACCTCTGCGATGGGATGAAGCCCGTGCAACGTCGGATTCTCTACGCCATGGAGCGAATGTCTCTGGCCGCCAATGCCAAGCCTGTGAAGTCGGCCCGTGTGGTCGGGGATGTTCTCGGAAAGTTTCACCCCCACGGCGATCAGTCGGCTTACGACGCACTGGTTCGACTTGCCCAAGACTTCAGCCTTCGCTACCCGCTGATCGATGGACAAGGCAACTTTGGTTCGCGCGATGGCGATGGTGCAGCGGCCATGCGCTACACCGAGGCACGCCTGACTCGTTTTTCGGAATTGCTCTTGTCTGAGATTGATGAGGGCACAGTGGAGTTCGGCCCGAACTACGATGGTTCGTTTCAAGAGCCGCTGCAGTTGCCTGCACGTCTGCCGGTCTGTTTGCTCAATGGCTCTTCGGGCATTGCGGTGGGAATGGCCACAGAGATTCCCTCGCACAACCTTCGAGAGGTCGCCGCCGCAACACTGGCCCTCATGGAGAAGCCCTCGATGGGTGTGGATGAACTCGTGCAGCACCTGCCGGGGCCAGACTTTCCGGGAGGGGGCCAGATTATTTCCGCCCCAGAGGAGATCTCTGCTGCCTATGCATCGGGACGTGGTTCGATTCGCATGCGGGCGCGTTGGATATTCGAAGACATGGCCCGAGGCCAGTGGCAGATGGTGGTCACCGAGTTGCCCCATAGCGTCTCGGCCCAAAAGGTGCTCGAAGAGATTGAAGAGATCACCAACCCCAAGGTCAAGGCAGGCAAGAAGTCGCTGAGCCCTGAGCAGCAGCAGACCAAGCAACTGGTCTTGGGGCAACTCGAGTCGGTGCGCGATGAGTCGGGCAAGGATGCCGCGGTTCGACTGGTCTTTGAGCCCAGAACCTCACGAATCGATCGCGATGAGTTTGCGCGCCTGCTCTTGGCGCAGACCTCATTGCAGAGTTCGGTCTCGATGAACCTCGTGGCCGTTGATATCGATGGCCGACCCCGTTCGCTATCGGTGCTTGAGGTGCTGTTGCAGTGGATCGAGTTTCGGGTTCGCACCGTGCGTCGTCGATCCCAGCATCGACTCGATCAGGCCGAGCGGCGCATCCATATTCTCGAGGGTCGATCGATTGCGCTTCTGCGTATCGATGAGGTGATTGCGGTCATACGCGAGAGCGATGAGCCCAAGCCTGCGCTAATGGCAAAGTTTGGTCTGTCGGAGATTCAGGCAGAGGACATTCTTGAGATCCGCCTTCGACAACTCGCGCGGCTCGAGGCCATCAAGATTGAAAAGGAGTTGGCAGAGCTTCGCGAGCAGGCCGGCAAGCTGCGACACCTTCTCGAGAATGACAAGGCACTTCGCAAGGCCGTGGCCAAAGAGATTGCCGACGATGCGAAGACCTTCGGTGATGAGCGCCGAAGCCTGATCAAGGCCGAGGCGAAGGCCACCGTTGATATTCCCGTGGTGGATGAGCCAGTGACTGTGGTGGTCTCTGTTAATGGCTGGGTGCGGTCGCGCCAAGGCCATGGCCACGACTCGGCTGGTTTTGGATTCAAGACGGGCGATGCACTCTATGCCACCTACGAGTGCCGCACGGTGGACTCTCTGGTTGCGCTCTCGAGCACCGGCCGCGCATACAGCGTGGGCGTGGGCTCTCTGCCCGGGGCCCGGGGCGATGGCGCCCCCATGACCTCCATGATTGAGCTCGAGGCGGGAACGCAACTCAAGTGCTTTCTGGCAGCGCCGGTGGGAACGCCTGTGATTGTGGGCACGCGCATGGGCCAAGGTCTACTAACGCGCATCGATTCGTTGATTGGTCGCAACCGCAGTGGCAAGGCATTTCTCGGCCTTGAGTCGGGCGATGAGCCGGCCGTGCTTCGCACACTGCCGGCCGAGGCTGGGGCCTTGGCCTGCCTCACTGCCCTCGGGCGTTTGTTGATCTTCGGCCTCGATGAGGTCAAGCAAGGCACGGGTGGCAAGGGCGTGATTCTTGTGGACCTGGATCCGAAAGATTCGCTGATTGACTGCGCCTTGGTTTTGGAGTCGGGGCTTTTGGTCGAAGGCGAGGGACGCGCGGGCAAGCCGCAGAGCGAGGTGTTGGCTCGAGGCCAACTATTGGCATTCGTTGGCAAACGGGCCCGCAAAGCCAAGCCCACCGAGCTTCGTTTCAAGCCAAAGCGCCTGCAGACGGGGGTCTAGGCCCGCGGACTTGGGTGGGGTCGCCTGCCCCAAGGCCGGCTGTGGTCAAGCCCAGCTGTCGGCAGAGCCCCGCTGTCGGCAAACCTTACTGTCGGCCCCCTTGAAATTAGTGGGAGGGCCCCCACTTAATCAAAGTTATTCGTCTTATTCGCGTTGGAGAACCCATGTCCAAAGAAACCATGTCATTTCAGACCGAGGTGAAGCAGCTGCTTCACCTCATGATTCATTCGCTCTACAGCAACCGCGATATTTTTCTTCGTGAACTGGTATCGAACGCTTCGGATGCCTGCGACAAGCTTCGCCTCGAAGCCCTCTCGAACGACAAGCTATTCGAGGGCGACTCGGAACTGCGAATTCAGGTGGATTTCGATACCGAGAAGCGCACGATCAAGATCTCAGACAACGGCATTGGAATGAGCCGGGAAGAGGTGGTGGCCAATCTGGGCACCATCGCTCGATCGGGCACCAAGGAGTTTTTCAGCCGCCTCTCGGGCGACCAGGCCAAAGACTCGGCGCTCATTGGGCAGTTCGGTGTGGGCTTTTATTCATCATTTATTGTGGCCGACCATGTCACGGTGATCACGCGCCGCGCTGGGCTTCCGGCCACAGAGGCGGTGCGCTGGGAATCCGAGGGCACCGGCGACTTCAGTATCGAGGCAGTGGAGCGGGCCGAGCGTGGAACCGACATTGTGCTGCACCTGCGCGAGGCCGAGGGCGATGGCGAGGACAAGAAGAGCCACGACGATCTTCTGAGCCACTGGACACTCAAAGAAATTCTCAAGCGTTACTCAGATCACATCGGCATTCCCATTCAGATGAAGAAGCGCGACTGGGATGAGAAGAAGTCCGAGTACATCCAGTCGGGTGAATGGGAGACCATCAATCAGGCCTCCGCCCTCTGGACGCGTCCGAAGTCGGAGGTGACCGATGAGCAGTACAAGGAGTTCTACAAGAGCCTCTCGCACGGACTCGACGAGCCCCTGGCCTACACCCACAACCGGGTCGAGGGCCGCACCGAGTACACCCAATTGCTATTCGTTCCAGGCAAGGCGCCCTTCGACCTCTACGACCGTCAGCAACGCCATGGTTTGAAACTCTACATCAAGCGCGTCTTCATCATGGAAGATGCGGAACAACTCTTGCCGAGTTATTTGCGATTTGTTCGCGGTGTGGTGGATTCGGCCGATCTGCCGCTGAATGTCTCCCGAGAAATTCTTCAAGAGAGCCGTGACATCAAGGCCATTCGCGAGGGCTGTGCCAAGCGGGTCTTGTCGGTTCTGGAGGACATGGCCGAGAACAAGCCCGAGGACTACAAGACCTTCTGGCGCGAGTTCGGCCAATGCCTGAAGGAGGGCTTTGGCGAGGACTTCTCCAACAAGGACCGACTCGCAGGCCTCTCGCGATTTGTCTCCACCCAGAGCCAGGGCGATGAGCCGGATGTTTCGCTCAAGGATTACTTGTCGCGACTCAAGGAGGGCCAGGACAAGATCTACTGCATCACCGCCGACAACCTCACCGCGGCGCGCTCAAGCCCGCATATCGAAATCTTCAAGAAGAAGGGCATCGAAGTACTTCTGCTCACCGATCGCATCGATGAGTGGGTGCTGAATTTCCTCAATGAGTTCGATGGCAAGCACCTTCAGTCGGTGGCCAAAGGCGAACTCGACCTGGGCAAACTGGCCGACAAGACCGATGAGCCCAAGAAGGAAGACAAGGACAAGGCCAAACCGGTCATTGAGAAGGCCCAAAAGATTCTCGGCGAGAAGGTCAAAGAGGTGCGACTTACCCAACGACTCACCGACTCGGCCTGCTGCCTGGTCTCGGATGCACAGGATGTCAGCGGGCACCTCGAGCGGATTCTGAAGGCCACTGGTCAAAAGGCGCCCGAGCGAAAGCCGATTCTCGAACTCAATCCAAGCCACCCCCTGGTGCAGGCCCTGATTCGTGAGTCCGATTCCTCGGGTGGGCAGATTCTGGGGGCCGACGGCCAGCAGGTCTCAGATGGCGTCTCCGACACCTTGCATGACCTGGTTTGGCTTCTGTTCGATCAGGCCCTGCTCGCCGAAGGCGGCCAGCCCGAGGATCCAGCGAGCTTTGTCCGCCGTCTCAACGCCTTCCTTCTGAAGGGTCTCGGGCAGTAGGGGGCTTGGACACCGACCCCGCTCCAGGGTGTGGTCGGTGTTAAACTTGGTGGCATAGTTTCAGGGGGAGATCCATGCATTTTCTTATCCAAGTCAGTCGCTTGGCGATGAAGCCTGTCGCAAAAATTTTGACCATCGGGGCCTTGTCCCTCGGTTTCGTAGCCCTCCCGGCCCAAGCCTCCACCATTGTTGGCAGTGCAGAAGCCGGGGCAAAAAAGAATTCCATGTGCATTGGCTGCCACGGTATTCCTGAGTACAAAACCGCATTTCCTGTGCTTTACCGCGTTCCCAAAATCGCCGGCCAGAGCGAGGCCTACATGGTCTCGGCGCTCAAGGCCTACAAGTCCGGTGAGCGTTCGCACCCCAGTATGAAAGCCGTCTCGGCCTCCTTATCCGATCAGGACATGGCCGATCTTGCCGCCTTCTATGCCAAACCCCGCAAGTAAGGGAGAGGGAAAATGACTATGAAAACTTTCGGACGATCAGTTTTTTTTGCCTCTGCGCTGGCCTTTGCGATGTCGGCCCAGGCAGGCAACCCCATTAAAGGCAAAGAGAAGGCCGATCAGGCCTGCGCCGCGTGTCATGGTGCAGACGGGGTCAAGGCCATTGATGGCAGCTACCCCATTCTGGCCGGACAGTACGAAGACTTTATTGTGCGTGCGCTTAGCGATTACAAGAGTGGGGCGCGCAAGAACGCCATTATGTCGGGCATGGCAGGTCCACTGACCAAGCAAGAAATTGCCGATCTGGCCGCCTATTACAGCTCCTTGCCAGGCCCCTTGGGGTTTGTGAAGCGCTAAACCTCTAGCCGCCGATATAGCTCATCTCAACACGAGGCCCCTGTGGCCTCGTTTTTTTCGTCTGCTCTCCGCGCAACTCGGAGTAGCGATCACTGCGTCGGGCCCAGACCTGCGCAATGGCTTGGCTGAGCATGGTGTCGTCGGTGCGTTCTCTTAGAAAGCCTCGAAGATCGACTCCCTGGCTGGCGAATAAGCAGGTGTAGAGGCCGCCTTCAGCCGATATGCGGGCCCGAGAACAGTCACCGCAGAAGGGTTGGGTGACCGATGAGATGAGCCCAATCTCACCCCGGCCATCGCGATAGCGCCAGCGCTCGGAGACCTCGCTGGGGATCTCGCGGCCGAAACGCTCCAAGGGAAACCCGGCATGGATCCGCTCGAGGACTTCCGATGACGGCACCACATGCTCGATGGCCCAGCCATTGGAGCTTCCAACGTCCATGAACTCGATGAATCGAAGCGTGACGCCCAGCTCTCTGAACCGCGCGGCCATGGGCAGAATCTCGCTGTCATTGCGGCCTCGCTGCACAACCATATTGGCTTTGACGCGCAGGCCTGCAGCCATGGATGCCTCGATGCCTCGAATGACATCGTTGGGCGTGGCCGAATCGATGTCGGCCATTTCATGGAATTTCCCGGGCGTCAGGGCATCGAGACTCACCGTGACGCGCTGCAGACCTGCCTTTGCAAGACCCGCAGCCTTGTTTGCCAACAGCAGCCCATTGGTGGTCAGGGCCAGTTCAATGGGCCTGCCCTCGATGGTTTGAATGCTCGAGAGCTGCGCGATGAGATCCTCGAGGCCCTTCCTTAGAAGGGGCTCGCCACCGGTGATTCGAATTTTTCTCGTGCCGAGAAGTGCGAATGCCTTGGCGACCCGGTGAATCTCTTCGAAACTCAGCAGTTCATCGCGGGCGAGGTAAACATAATCTTTGTGGAAGACCTCTCGCGGCATGCAGTAGCCACAGCGCATATTGCACTGGTCAATGACAGAGATGCGAAGGTCTCGGAGCGCCCGGCCCAAGCGATCGAGTTGTTGTCCTGGCGCAAAGGCCTGGCCGAGATCAACAGAAACGGGCCGCAATTGCGGCCCGGTCTGGTTGGAGATAGGGATGTATCTGTGCTGACTCTCAGACATCCCTAGAGGTTAACTTGGAGTCGACCCGTCTGATCCGCGGGTTTCTACCAAAACCAAGGGCTCTGCCTCGGATACCACCTGTTGGCGTCGGGATTTACGACCGACCGATGCGGGCGCCTCCGGTGCCGCTTCGGCGACCGGCTTGGCAGAGGGGTCGGTCTGAACCCACTGCAGACCCACCTGGTTGAGCGAGGCCTGAAGTTCGGAGGGGTCGGGCACTCGGGCCGGGGCAGGCGCGGGGGTTGGGGCCGCCACTGCACGTTGCGGAGTTTCTTGGACTTGGTCCGTGGGTGCATCGATGCGCAGCTGAATCGGCGCCGTGGTCTCGAGAGCTTCGATCACAGGGGGAGCGCTATCTGGCGTTGCCCCAATGGATGCGGTTGCGGCGGGAGCTGCGTCTTGCGATGCACGGCCGTTGCCGTCTCTGTCCCCTCGGTTCGAACGGTCTGAGGGCCGGCGTGCAGGGCCGCTGAAGGTCTTGGGCATGTCTTGTATGGAGCGAATGACAGCAGCACCGGATGCCACGAAACTCGATGAGGTGTTCGTCTCAGCGGCATCGTCATCGCGGCGGCCACTGCCACGGCGGCGGCGACGGCGGCCGCGGCCGCCGTTCTCCCCCGAGTCATTGGCATCGCCTGTCTCGCCCGCTTGTGCGGGCCCTTTGTTCGAGTCGGCCAGGCCATTGCCCGCATGAGCAGCGGCCTTTCTGGCATCGCGCTGCTCTTTGGTTTCACGAGGCTCACGCGGCTCGCGGGGCTCCCTTGGCTCACGGGCCTCCCTTGGCTCACGGGCCTCCTTCGGTTCGCGGGCCTCGCCGTTTCGATTGCCAGCAGATTTTTCGGCCCGGCTCGAATCTCGGCCCTCACGGCCCTCCCGTTTGTCACGGCCTTCGCGTCCTTCGCGATTGTCGCGGCCCTCTTTGTTGTCGCGGCCTTCTTTGTTGTCGCGGCCTTCTTTGTTGTCACGCCCATCGCGTGCGCCACGCTCCCGACGGCCTCCGCGGCCATCGTTGCGCCCACGGCCATCGCCGCGGCCCTTCCCCTC
>VGHN01000013.1 GCA_016868255.1 Betaproteobacteria bacterium | reverse complement strand
TAAACCTCGGTTTCGCACCAGAACTTTGTTCCTGCTTGCTTCTTGGCGAACAATTCAGAAGTAGCAAAGCAGTTCGTTTGATTGAAGTCGTGACCTGATGATGAGTCAAAAGTTTATTGCTGCCTGCGCACCCAAGCCACTCCTAAATCGGAACCCAGCGCAGCAACATCATACGAGGTTCGTTGAGAGAGGGTTGCGGGAATGAGGGGTAGTCCTGTACTTTCCACATGTAGATGTCTCCCCCCGTTATCGAGGGAGCAAAAATCTTCTTAGGAGGGGGAATTGGTTTTGGACTGCCTTCGTCATTATCAAAATTGATTGGCAGTCGTAAGGAGATGTGAGTGCGAGTTCTTCATGCGTTCCTTGTTGTTCTTCTATCGATGACGGCACTCTCTGGATGCGGTGAGAAGGACGAGGAGAAAGCATCGCAAAACAGACCAGCAATTCCTGGGTACTGACCGACATGCATCTTCGACCTCATCTTCTACTCTCTCTCAGTCTTCTCCTCACGACCACCGCAGTCTTTGCCAACCCTGCATCTCATTGCTACTCGATACAGAATCAGGACTCGAAGAATCTCTGTCTCGCATTGGTGAAGAAGGACAAGTCGAACTGTTACTCAATCGGTTCATCAGACTTGAAGAATATGTGTCTGGCACAAGTCGGTGAGCAACGAAGCAACTGTTACAGCATTCAGTCTTCGGATATGAAGAATCTCTGTTTAGCAATGGTGAGGTAGGAGAAGGACATGGGCATCTGGATAGAGGTCGGAGTGTTCTGCCTTGTTTTTGTCTTTGCCCTTCATCAGTTTCACGACCTCAAAAAAGAGAAGCAGAAACGAGAGCAGCAGAAGAAAGATGCAGGTCTAAACACTGAGTCTGGTGATAAATGACCTTCGATCAACTCTATAAGTTCATCGTGCCCGTTTGTGCGAACTGTCACGCAATGATTCATCGACAGTCACCAGCGTTACATCCAGACGAACTTAGTAAACTTCTGAGAGTAACGGAGCAGTAGAAAAAAAAGAGGCAGCAGCAAGGGCTAAGCTACGTTCCTGAACCCACAACCACCGATAAGTGAATTTCGAATGGCTCAGCAAACGACATCAATTCAAGTCAATCTGACAGGCAAAAGCGTAGTCGCTGCCTATCTGCTTTGGTGGTTCCTTGGGTGGGCTGGAGTTCACAGACTCTACCTCGGCAGAGTGAAGACAGGGCTTGCACAGCTCATCCTCTTCGCTATCGGTATCGTGACTTTGATCCTATTGGTCGGCTACATCTTCCTGGCGATATGGGGCGTCTGGTGGCTGCTCGATGCGTTCTTTACCTACAAGATTGTCACTGAAGAAAACGAGAGACTCGGAGTCTTGGCTTCGACGTTGTCGGTGTCAAAGTCCGGTGGGATTCACAATGACTTAGATCAGCTAGAGAAGCTGCATGCCCTCTATGAGAAGGGTGTGCTGACTCGAGAGAAGTATGAGGCGAAGAGAGCAACTTACTTGTAGTTCAAAGGACGTGGATGCCGAATCGACAAAGTATTGAGCTAACTCACCTAGAAGAATTCTGTCGGTCAGACGGTCATGGGTTTAAGTGACGTCGTAGACGCGTTCATCGCCGCTACTGGCCCCCGGCCAGAGTCGCTACACGCGCTAAAGACCCGGGTGAAGACCAGCAGAGACGCTCTGAAAAGAAAGCAGGAATTCTTCGAATTCAATTGGCTGTATTAAATAGTGCAAAGAGCGTCACCGATACAGCAGTAGCAAGTTGGCGGTTGCATGCCTTGTCCGGAAAGTTGATTGGGCACTTTGCAATAGCAGTAGATGAGAACTGGAGACTGACTTTTAAGTTTGATGATGGCGACGTTGGACAATTGGACTATCAGGACTATCACTGACAGGAGTTGGCAACATGAGCAGAATGCATAATCCACCACACCCCGGAGAGGTTCTTCGTGAATGGATTCCGGAGGGGATGACCGTTACTGAGGCTGCCCCAGCTCTATTTGTCGCCCGCGTAACGCTGAGCAAGATTTTGAATGGCAACGCAGGCATTTCCGCTGAGATGTCGCTGCGATTATGACCTGCGCCCATCAGTTAATTGCTCCCTCACTAAAGCGGCTCAGAATTCATATAAGTTGTTGATTTTGAATGAGAATAAAAGCGGCGGGTGTCCACTTTGACCTGGAATGCCCGCGTTGGTGCTGGCCGTATTGCACAGGCGCATGGACCTCATGGTGCGGCTCCAGCGTCGCCTGGATTGATAAGGCAGGGTGTGACATCGGGGTAGGGGTCGCCGCGGAAATCGCCCCCGAACCCCGCGGGGGTTTGTGTTCACGCTCTTCCAAGCTGAAATAGCATCTTGCAATGCTTCGGGGGATTCGCCAGTTTTCAACGGCGCGGTTGGGCTGCGCCATCGGTTCGCTCTGGTCCAAGTATTGGATCGGAGTGAGTTTCATCATTCTTCTCTGTGCCATCGTTGCCGAATTCACTTGGTGCTGGACGCTGCTTTTCTCCACCCTTATTGTGGCGGTGAAGGCCGAATACGATTACCTCACCCCCGAGTCCGAGAAGACCCAGCCAAGGGAGTTCTCGGTCAAACGCAGCTGGCGGGCCAAACGTTCCCGACTGGCCAGTTACGGCAACAAGCGGGTCACTTGGCACTACGCGAAGATTCGCTTCGAGCACCAGCCCGCGCCATGGAACCCGGTTCGCGAGCAGGCCGAGATCGTCGCCCAGGTCTACGGCAAGTGCGAGACCGAGGCCATGCGCACCATTCGCGCGCTTTATCCAAGTAGCGATCGCATCCGCATCCTTCACTTCGAGCGCCAGCACGCTGCATAGGCCGACGGCTTGGGGTAGCCGCCTGTCTCGGACAACCAAACCTATCAGGAAACATTGACTGACCGCCCTTCTCTGTGCAGAGTAGGGGAATGAAACCAGCCGATTGTCGCGGCCTGCAGGCCAGTGCCCAGCCGTTTCCCTTCACTGCACTGGTGGGCCAAGACGAAATGCAGCTTGGGCTGCTCATTGCCGCCATCGATCCACTCATTGGTGGTGTTCTTATTCTGGGGGACCGCGGCACCGGCAAATCCACCGCCGTGCGTGCACTCGCGGCTGTATTGCCGCCGATCGATGCCGTGGTCGACTGCCCTTATCAGGCCTCGGCAGACAAGGGCTGCGGCCAATGCCCAGCCTGCTTAAAGGCCCAAGAGTCGGGCAAGCGCCCCAAGACCCAGAGCATTCCTGTGCCCGTGGTCGATCTCCCGCTCGGCGCCACCGAAGACCGCATTCTCGGTGCGCTCAACCTCGAGAAACTCATGACTGCTGGTGTGAAGGCCTTCGAGCCCGGCCTCCTGGCCAAGGCCAACCGAGGCTTTCTCTACATCGATGAAATCAACCTGCTCGAAGACCATCTTGTTGATTTGCTCATTGATGTCGCGGCCTTCGGCGAGAGTCGGGTGGAGCGAGAAGGCCTCAGTGTCGTGCACCCCGCACGCTTTGTCTTGGTTGGCAGTGGCAATCCCGAAGAGGGTGAGTTGCGTCCGCAGCTGCTCGATCGATTCGGTCTGGCCGTGGAAGTCCGCACGCCCCGAGACCTCGCCCAGCGCATGGAAGTGGTTCGTCGGCGAGAGGCCTTCGATCGCGACGCGCAGTCCTTTCTCGATTCTGTGGCAGCCCAGCAGTCGGCCCTTCGCGAACAGCTGGTGGCCGCAAGGCGCCTGCTGCCCAAGGTCGAGATGCCCGATGCCATGCTCGAGAAGGCGGCCGAGATCTGCATGCAACTGGGCACCGATGGACTTCGTGGCGAGCTCAGTCTGATGCGTGCGGCCAAGGCCGCGGCCGCATTGAATCGGCAAAAGCGCGTGCACCTCTCGCACCTCAAGCAGGTGGCGCCGCTGGTCCTTCGGCATCGGCTTCGCCGCGACCCACTCGATGAGACCGACTCATCGGTCCGAGTCGCCATGGTCTTGGAGACCCTCTGAACAATCTTCACACCGTCTCGCAGATGGTGGACACCCTGATGATGGACCCACCCGCGCTCGGTGGCCTATGGATTCGCGCCGCTGCAGGGCCGCGTCGTCAAATGCTCCTCGAGCGCATCGAGGCCCAGGCGCGGCAACTCAATCTGCCATTTGTTCGAATGGCCCTGCACACCGACCCCGATCAACTCCGTTCGGGAATCGATGCCATTGAGTCGCTCACCCAAGGCCGGCCCATCTGGCGCCAAGGTTTGCTTGAACGTGCAAGGGGTGGTTTTGTGGTGGTGCCCATGGCCGAGCGCATGCCCAGTGGTCTGCTCGCACCGCTGATTGGGGCCGTTGATGCGCGGTCGGTTGCACTCGTCATGCTCGATGAGTCCACCAGTGATGAACCCCCGTTGCGGCCTGCACTGGCCGACCGGCTCGGCTACTGCGTAGACCTTCGCGATGAGACCCAGGCCTGGGCCATTCATTCGCAATGGCCAGCCTCTGAGACATTCGAGACCGAAGGCCACTCGGCGGTTCTCATTGATTCAACGCTCATCGAGCGAACTCTGGTCCTTGCGCAGGCCATGGCCATTGACTCCATGCGGCCCGCATTCGCGGCCCTGGCAGCGATGAAGCGCAGAGCCTTGCGTGAGGGGCGGTCGAGCGCCACCGAAGAGGACTGGGCCTGGGCAATCAATCTCTGTCTCATCGCGCACGCGCGCGTCTTCCCCACCATGCAAGAACAGGAAGACCAATCCGAAGCCGAGCCGGAGTCACAAGAAGACACGCAAGAGCCAAAGGCCAGCGAGACACAAGACAACGCCGCTTCGACGCAAGAGCAGCAAGCCCAGGAGGATTGGCCTGCACCCGAAGACGCCATGGCGCAGAGCGCAGAGCCTCCCAGTGAGATGTCGGTCGATACCCAATCGGCCACTCTGCCCGCGGGCCTGCTTGCTGCCTGGCAGTCCGCGGTCGAGCGGGCATCCCAGTCTCGCGGATCGGCCCCGCAAGACAGTGGTGCGGGTCAGATGGTGCGCGGTCGACGCGCCCATGGGCGTCGCATCGGCACTCAGCATCGGCGCCCCAGGGGCCCCGAGGATCGCCTTGCCTTGCTGGCCACCATTCGCGAGGCCGTTCCCTATCAGGCCATTCGCAATCCAAGCAATGGGCTTCTGGCGCTTCGGCCCGATGACATGCACATCTGGCGCTATAAGCAGGCGCGTGCCGTCACCACGGTATTCGTGGTCGATGCCTCGGGCTCCACCGCCCTGCAACGCCTGGGCGAAGCCAAGGGAGCAGTCGAGATACTCCTTGCCGAGTGTTACAGCCGTCGCGATCGCGTTGCACTGGTGGCCTTCAGTGGCAAAGGCGCGCAGCTACTGCTTCCTCCCACTCGATCCCTTCTCGCAGCAAGGCGCGCGCTCACGGGGCTTGCCGGTGGCGGCGGAAGCCCCATTGCTTCTGCATTTGCCCTGGGCCATTCATTGGCGCATTCGCTGGTGAAGTCCGGCAACGATGTGGTCTGGGTGGTGCTCTCCGATGGCCGCGCCAATCTATGTCTTGATGGGTCACCGGGTCGAGCCCAGGCCCTCGAGCAGGCCGAGCAGATGGCGCGTCGGGTGGCACCCCTTGCATTGCATCGGTTGTTCATTGACACCGCCATGCGGCCCGATCCCAATGCAAAACGCCTCGCCAGTGCCTTATCGGCGCGCTACCTTCCGCTGCCGGCTGCGCAGGCACGTGGCATTCATGTGGCCATCCAGGAGACCAGGCGCTCGGCCACTGGTTTTGGGTCTGCCTCGTGAAAGAGGTGCCCTCCAACATCTCGCCACTCTAAATCGACCACTGCCTTCGGCAGGTGTTGGTCGATCACACGCGAGAGTGGTTCGGCGGGAATCCATGGATCGTCGCGGGCCGCAAGCAGTTTGGTGGGCAGGGCAAGACCCTGGGCTTCTTCAAGAAGAGAGGGCAGGTCGGTCGCTGCCATGAAGGCGAGTGCACCCCGCAGGTGTGAAGACTGTGCAAAGAGCCGCTGGTAGTGGGCATGCCGATCCGCATTGAGCACGGTGCCTGTCGATGCGAGCAGACGATCGACCACCAGCGAGGAGCGCGCCAGTCCACCGAGCATCAGCAGGCTTGGACTCGATAGAACCAGTGGCCCAAGCAGTGGCCCGAGCATCTGCGTGTAGAAGGCCGGCGGCGGCACCAGCGAGGGAGCCAGGCCATAGAGCCGGCCACAGGGCATCTCGCGTTCATTGAGTGCCATGACCAGACCCACTGCGGCACCCGCCGAGTGGCCCACCACCATGTCCACATGGCGCATGCCCATGGCTTTGAGGAGGCGCTGGCTGAGCACGGCCATCTCTCGCAGGCCCAACGACTGCCGTCGATCGAACTGCGTCTGCCCGTGGCCGGGAAGGTCTGGCGCGATCACCCCCCATGTCAACGGAAGCGCATCGAGCAGCGGCCCCCAGGAACTGCGGTCGGCGCCGGTGCCGTGAAGCAGCAGCAGCATGGGCTCTCCACCGAGCCGGGGGCGATGCCAGCCGTGCCAATGCAGACCATCGAGATGGTGCTCGAAGTCTTCGATATTGCTGGGCCGTGGGGGTGGGCTCATGTTTTCAACAGGGTTGACGGGCCCGGTTGTTATGTCTAATGTCTAGTACAGTACACAACGACAACTAAAAATGACAGAAAGAAAGGCCCATGCTGACACAGAGAATTGAGCGGGCACTCGAAGCGACCCTGCAGCGGTCGGCGCTGTCATCGAGTCCTCCGCGGCTCACCCGAGCCATTCGCCATGCGGTGTTCCCTGGTGGCGCGCGCATTCGACCTCAACTCTGCCTGGCCGTGGCCATGGCCTGCGGCGATGACGACCCACATCTATCGGATGCAATGGCTGTCTCGCTCGAGCTCATCCACTGCGCCTCCTTGGTGCATGACGACCTGCCTTGTTTTGACAATGCGGCGCTTCGTCGCGGCCAGCCGTCGGTGCATGCCGCCTTTGGTGAGCGCATTGCGGTGCTCGCAGGCGACGGTCTGATTGTGATGTCCTTTGCTGCACTGGCAGGTTCTCGCCCCAAGCATGCCGAGCGTCTGGCCGATGCCATTGGCATTCTGGAGCAGGCGGTGGGCCCCGCGCGTGGCATCGTTGCCGGCCAGGCCTGGGAGTGTGAGCCCAAGGCCGATCTGGTCACTTACCAGCGCGAGAAAACAGGCTCACTTTTTACGGCGGCAACCGCCGGAGGTGCCGCCTCGTCTGGCGCCGATCCCCGAAGCTGGCTGGGCCTGGGCGATGCACTGGGCGAGGCCTATCAGGTGGCCGATGACATTCGCGATGTGCTGCTCGATGTACAGGCACTCGGCAAACCCTCGCATCAAGACGAGACCCACGATCGTCCGAGTGCCGCGCGCGAGCTCGGCCTCGAGGGCGCACTCAATCATTTCAATGGGCTCATTACACGGGCCGTCGGGAGCATTCCCAGCTGCCGCGGCGCCTTGCGTCTTCGCGGCATGGTGCTGGCCGAGGCCAAGCGCCTGCTGCCCGATGAGTGCGTGTCGGTGGTGCGTCAGATGAGCAGTGGCGCCCTTGTCTCTGGCAGTCCGAGTCGAGTCGGTGCGTCCAACGCATGAGCAGTTCCACCGACTCCGGCTGGATTGATCTTCGCGATCGATTAATCGGCAACGAGTCGTTCCAGCGCTGGGCCTCGAGAAGCCCACTCTTTGGCTGGATTGTTCGTCGCCAGTCCCGCCGGCTCTTTGATCTGGTGGCGGGCTTTAGTTACACACAGGTTCTCTATGCCCTGGTCAAGCTCGGCGTGGTCGACTCGTTGCGTTCCCACTCGCGCTCGATTCCACAACTCGTTGCGCTCACCGGATTGACCGAGGAGCGAATGCGCTTGCTCGCGAAGGCGGGCATCTCGCTCGAACTTCTGGAGTGGCGTAGCCGCGACCAACTCGGCCTTGGCTTGCTGGGCAAGGTGCTCGCCGAGAGCGAGGCCATTCAATCCATGGTGCTTCACCATGCCGATGTCTACCTCGATCTGGCCGATCCGGTTGCCCTGTTGCGAGACCCCAATCCACAGACCCGTCTTCGTCGCTACTGGGCCTACGCCTCCAATGGACAGCATCGCGAGGGCGGCCTGGGCATTGACGATGTCGGTGACTATTCCGAACTCATGGCGGCGAGCCAACCACTCGTGGCCCAACAGGTTCTCGATGCCTATGATTTCTCTGGCCACCGGCACCTCTTGGATATTGGTGGTGGACTGGGCCGTTTTGCGCAGGCTGTCGCCCAGGCCCATCCAGGGTTGCAACTCTCGGTCTTTGATTTGCCAGCGGTTGCATTGGCCGCCGAAGAGCGGCTTCGCGGCCTGGGTCTGTCAAACCGCATTGCCTGCAAGGGCGGGGATTTCTTTGCCGACCGACTGCCCATGGGCGCAGACATTGTGAGTCTGGTGCGTGTGCTCTACGACCATCCCGATGACCGCGCCCAGGCCTTGCTGCATCGGGTCGCCGATCTACTCCGGCAAAAGGGCGGCGGTCGACTGCTGATTGCCGAACCCATGGCGCAGGCCGACGGTGCGCCGGCCATGGGCGATGCCTACTTCGGCCTCTACCTTCTTGCCATGGGAGGAGGCCGCGCACGGGCCCCCGCAGAACTCGGGGCCATGCTCATGGAGGCGGGCTTTGACACCATCCGCGTGATCAAGACGGCCATTCCGGTGCAGACCGGCCTTCTCGTGGCCGACATTTCTTCCGACCGTTCATGAGCTTAGCGGTGGTCGCGGCCCCAATGATGCTCCGCAATATGTGTCAACTTAAAAAGACATTGACATGCGTCAACAAAAGCATACGATTGGGGTGTCATGAAGCACTTATATTGTCTAAGTCAGGGCTAGCCGCGCAGTGACAGCCGCCTCTGCACACACCGCCAAGGCCGTTCTACTCGACGGCCCACGCCAACTGCGTCTTGCCGAACTGCCACTGAGTGCCCTGGGTCCCGCCGATGTCCGGGTTCGCACCTGGTTTAGCGGCATCAGCACCGGCACCGAGCGACTCTTCTACACCGGCGAAATGCCCCCGTTCCCCGGCATGGGCTATCCACTCGTGCCGGGGTACGAATCCGTGGGCGAAGTCATCGAGGCGGGCGCAGAGTCGTCCATCAAAATGGGCAGCGTGGTCTTCGTGCCCGGAGCCAACTGCTACGGGCCGGTGCGCGGTCTGTTTGGCGGGGCCTCATCCGAATTGGTCACCTCCTCCGATCGTGTCGTGGAAATTGGCCCCGATCTTCAAGAGAAGGGCGTTCTCTTCGCACTGGCTGCCACCGCTTATCACGCCGTTGAAATGGCCGGTGCAAATCTGCCCGATCTCATCGTGGGCCACGGTGTCATGGGCCGACTCATGGCCCGCATTGTTGTTGCCCGCGGCGGCAACCCCACTGTCTGGGATACCCAGGCCGAGCGCCTCGAGGGTGCCCAGGGTTACATCCTTCGCGACCCCGCTTCGAGCAAGGGCCAGATGTTTGAATCCATTGTCGATGCCAGTGGTGCCGGCAATGCCATGAATCAGTGGATTGCGCACCTTCGGCCCGGTGGTCGCTTGGTGCTTGCAGGTTTCTATAGCCAACCGTTGAGCTTTGATTTCGCCCCGGCCTTCATGCGCGAGCTCTCTCTTCAAGTGGCCGCGCAGTGGCAACCCAGTGACCTCCAAGCAGTCACTGCAATGGTGCGCGATGGCGCTCTCAATCTCGACGGACTCATTACCAATCAACTCGGCGCAGACCATGCGGCCGAGGCCTACCAATGCGCATTTGAAGATCCATCGGCCCTCAAGGTGGTCATGGATTGGAGGGGAATTCAATGAGCGTGGCGGACACCAATCTGGCCGGCGCGCCAGTGCAGTTCAAGATGAAGACAAGGCTGCAGGCCGAGGCGGCTGTGGAGCCCGATCCCGTGCACACGGGCGAGGTCACCAAGGCCACGCAAATCATTGCCATCTATGGCAAGGGTGGAATTGGCAAGAGCTTCACACTGGCCAACCTCAGCTACATGATGGCCCAGCAAGGCAAGAAGGTCTTGCTCATTGGCTGCGATCCAAAGAGCGACACCACCTCCCTGCTCTTCGGTGGCAAGGCATGTCCCACCATCATCGAGACCTCATCGAAGAAGAAGCTTGCCGGCGAGGCCGTCTCCATTGGCGATGTCTGCTTCAAGCGCGATGGCGTCTTTGCCATGGAACTCGGTGGCCCCGAAGTCGGTCGCGGCTGTGGTGGTCGCGGAATCATCCACGGATTCGAGACCCTCGAGAAACTGGGCTTTCACGACTGGGGCTTTGATTACGTCTTGCTCGACTTCTTGGGCGATGTGGTCTGCGGTGGCTTTGGTCTCCCCATTGCGCGTGACATGTGTCAGAAGGTCATTGTGGTGGGCAGCAACGATTTGCAGTCGCTCTACGTGGCCAACAACGTCTGCTCAGCGGTGGAGTACTTCCGCAAGCTCGGTGGAAATGTGGGCGTGGCTGGAATGGTCATCAACAAAGACGACGGCACTGGAGAGGCTGCGGCCTTTGCCGAGCGAGCCGGCATACCGGTTCTCTCTGCCATACCGGCACATGAGGACATTCGTCGCAAGAGCGCCTCTTACGAAATCATTGGCCGGCCTGGCACGCAGTGGGCACCCATGTTCGAAACCCTGGCCACCAATGTGGCCGAGGCCCCACCGGTGCGCCCCAAGCCCCTCTCGCAAGACGACTTGCTTGGCCTCTTTTCGGCCGACTCGGTGGGTCGAAATGTGGTGCTCGAGC
Organism: Betaproteobacteria bacterium; assembly: GCA_016868255.1. Classification (GTDB taxonomy): domain Bacteria; phylum Pseudomonadota; class Gammaproteobacteria; order Burkholderiales; family Burkholderiaceae_A; genus Hahnella. The sequence continues at coordinate 23,562 of VGHN01000013.1, read as the reverse complement.
CCGCCACCATTGTGGACATGATGGGACGCGAGGAATGCGTTCGCCCATCGCTCGAGGTCATCTACGACAAGGCCTAGAAGCAATGAACGCACGCGCCATCCCCATCACCCCCGTGGCACCGACCCCGTCGAGTCCATCGCAGGCGGTGGTCGCGCCCAATGAACACACCTGTGGCAAAACCAAATCGCTGCAAGACACGGGCCCGCACGACCAACCACAGAGCATGTGCCCTGCATTTGGCTCGCTTCGAGTGGGCCTTCGCATGCGCCGCACCGCCACCATCCTGTCGGGCTCGGCCTGCTGTGTTTATGGCCTCACTTTCACCTCGCACTTTTATGGCGCGCGTCGAAGTGTGGGCTATGTGCCCTTTAATTCCGAAACACTCGTCACCGGAAAGCTCTTCGAAGACATTCGCGATGCGGTTTATGCCCAGGCCGATCCCGAGTCACTCGATGCCATTGTGGTGATCAACCTCTGTGTGCCCACAGCCAGTGGCGTGCCACTGCAGTTGTTGCCCGATCAGATCAATGGCGTTCGAATCATCGGCATCGATGTCCCCGGCTTTGGTGTTCCCACCCATGCCGAGGCCAAAGATGTTCTCTCAGCGGCCATGCTCAATTACGCCGTGACCGAGATTCAGTCGGGCCCAGTCGCAGCGCCCCGCCAGGGTCGCTCCGCACTGCCCACGGTCACGCTTCTTGGCGAGATGTTCCCCGCCGATCCCATGGTGATTGCCCAGATGCTTGCCCCCATGGGCCTTGCAGTGGGCCCTGTGGTGCCCACCCGCGAATGGCGCGAACTCTATGCCGCGCTCGACTGCTCGGTGGTGGCGGCCATTCATCCCTTCTATACCGGCTGCATGCGCGTCTTCGAAACAGCAGGCCGGCCCATTATTGGCTCGGCACCGGTCGGTTACGAGGGCACCTCCAGCTGGATCGAATCGATTGGCCGGGCTGCGGGTGTGGCCCAAGACAAGATCGATGCCGCCAAGCAGGCGGTGCTGCCAGGAATTGCAGCAGCGCTCGCCCGCACGCCCATCAAAGGGCGCATTCAAGTCAGTGGCTACGAGGGCTCTGAATTAATCGTTGCGCGCCTACTCATTGAGAGTGGTGCCACGGTGACCTATGTCGGCACGGCATGTCCTCGCACCGATGCAAGTGCGGCCGATCGCCAATGGCTCGAGGCGCGTGGTGTGGCGGTTCAGTACCGCGCATCGCTCGAAAATGACCTTGCGGCAATGCATGCGCATTCGCCCGACTTGGTCATTGGAACCACCCCCGTGGTGCAGGCGGCCAAGCAGGCCTGCATCCCCGCCCTGTATTTCACCAACCTCATCTCGGCCCGACCGCTCATGGGTGCGGCCGGTGCCGGTTCTCTGGCAACGGTCATCAATGCAGCCATGGGCAATCGCCCCCGATTTGAATCCATGAAGAGCTTCTTCGGTGAGGCCGGCATGGGCGATCAGGCCGGCGTCTGGGAAGACAAGCCCCAGGCCTATCCCGAATTCAAGAGCATGATGCGTCGCAAGAATGAGCGCGCAGCGGCCAAGCGCAAGGCCGAGGAGATGGGCGCATGATGGTGCTCGATCACGATCGAGCCGGCGGCTATTGGGGTGCGGTCTATGTATTCACCGCGGTCAAGGGGCTGCAGGTGGTGATCGATGGTCCCGTGGGCTGTGAGAATTTGCCAGTCACCTCGGTGCTGCATTACACCGATGCACTTCCCCCGCACGAACTCCCCATTGTGGTCACCGGCCTAGCCGAAGAGCAGTTGGGCCGCGAGGGCACAGAGGGTGCCATGAAGCGGGCCCATGCAGTGCTCGATCCCGAACTTCCCGCCGTGGTGGTCACCGGCTCAATTGCCGAGATGATCGGTGGCGGTGTCACCCCCGAGGGCACATCTATTGCGCGCTTTCTGCCGCGCACCATCGATGAAGACCAGTGGCAGTCGGCCAATCGCGCCATGCTCTGGCTCTGGCAGGAGTATGGTCCGCGCGCGGTCCCGGCTGCCAAGCCGCTGAGCAAGGACACCAAGCCCAAGGTGAACATCCTTGGGCCCGCTTACGGCATGTTCAACATGCCCAGCGATCTCGCAGAGATTCGCCGCCTCATCGAGGGCATTGGAGCCGAGGTCAACATCGTCTTTCCGTTGGGCTGTCACCTGCAAGACATTCCCAAGCTGGCCGAGGCCCATGTGAATGTCTGCATGTACCGCGAGTTTGGTCGCCTGCTCTGCGAGGCACTGGATCGCCCGTACCTCCAGGCGCCCATTGGACTGCACAGCACCACCTCTTTTCTGCGCAGTCTGGGCGAACTGCTGGGACTCGACCCTGAGCCCTTCATTGAGCGTGAGAAACACACCACTATCAAGCCCATCTGGGACCTCTGGCGCTCGGTCACCCAAGACTTCTTTGCCACCTCGACTTTTGGCATAGTGGCCAACGAGACCCACAGCCGTGGCATTCGCCTCTACCTCGAAGAGGACCTCGGCCTGCCCTGCAACTTTGCAATCTCGCGTTGTCCCGGGCAGAAGACCGACAACGCGAAGATTCGCGAACTCGTTCAGACCAAGACGCCGCTCGTGCTCTTTGGTTCATACAACGAGCGCATGTATTTGGCTGAAGTGGGTGGCCGTGCCAGTTACATCCCTGCCTCGTTTCCCGGCGCCATTATTCGTCGCCACACGGGCACGCCCTTCATGGGATATGCCGGTGCCGTCTATCTGCTTCAAGAGGTCTGCAACGCCCTCTTCGATGCACTCTTTCATATCCTCCCGCTCGGCACCGACATGGACCGTGTTGAACCCACGCCGGTCGGTGCAAGTGTCACGGCCCAGCGCAGCCTTCCCTGGGAGGCCGACGCACAGAATCGACTCGCCGAGTTGGTGGCGGCCCAGCCGGTGCTTATCCAAATCTCGGTGGCCAAGCGCCTTCGTGATCGAGCAGAGCGAGATGCCCGCGAGGCGGGCGAGGACAGCATCACACGCGAGCGACTCACCGCCGCCTACGAGGCGCTCTACGCGGGGGCGGTTGCATGAGTGTCCCCGTGAAAACTTTCCAACCCATCCCCCGGTTGTTAATACAGAACAGGTTGAGCGGCAGGACCGACTCAGCAACAAGATGTCGTGGCACGGTGCTGCGGATGCCCACTCCACGCGGGCTCAGCGTGGATTTGGTCGTTTTGGCCAACTCTAAGGAGAACCTCCCATGAGCAATAACACGAGCATTTCCGGCCTGACGGACGAGGAAGCCCAAGAGTTCCACACCTATTACATGCAGGGCTTGGTTGGCTTTAGCGCCATCGCGGTACTCGCCCACATTTTGGTTTGGGCGTGGCGTCCCTGGTTCTACTAATCCAAACGCTTTGAGGGGAATTTTATGAATCAGATCAGTCAGCTCACGCATCGGGAAGGCGGCAGGGCCGAAATGTTGGCCTTTGCAGCCTTGTTCGCAACGATCTTTTCGGTCTTCTTCATCGTGGCGGTTGTTGCCCAGTTGATGATGCTGAACTGGCGTTCATGGTTTCCCGGAGCCGAGGACAGCAAGAGCCTAACCGGTGGTGTCAGGGCAGCGGTTTACACCCTGATGTCGCAAATCAATTAGTTCTAGGAGCACACATCATGTGGCGAATTTGGAAACTCTACGATCCGCTCCGTGCCATGTTGGTACAGGGCATTTTTCTGTTCGGTCTCGCAGCAATGATTCACCTCATTCTGCTCAGCACTGCACGGTTCAATTGGATGGACGGTATGAGCCAGGCCGATTACAAGGCCTCGGTTCAGAACTCGTCGATGCCGAAGAAGTAAGCAACAAAGGCTGGACAGTGGGTGGCTTGGCGTGCTGCGCCGAGTCGCTCACTGAACCCCGCGAAGGAGAGAAACAATGGCTATGTTGAGTTTTGAGAAGAAGTACAGGGTTCGTGGTGGAACCTTGTTGGGCGGGGACCTATTCGATTTCTGGGTCGGCCCCTTCTATGTGGGGTTCTTCGGTGTCACCACCATCTTTTTCACATTCTTGGGGACTGGACTCATCCTTTATGGTGCGTCACAGGGCCCCACTTGGAATCTCTGGCAGATCAGTATCGCGCCGCCCGATCTCAAATACGGATTGGGGCTCGCGCCGCTTCTTGAAGGCGGGCTCTGGCAGATCATCACGGTCTGTGCCATTGGTGCCTTTGGCTCCTGGGCACTTCGAGAAGTCGAGATCTGCCGCAAGCTGGGCATGGGCTATCACGTGCCCGTGGCGTTTGGCGTTGCAATCTTTGCCTACGTCACCTTGGTGGTGATTCGGCCGCTGCTTCTTGGCGCATGGGGCCATGGCTTCCCTTACGGAATATTGAGTCACCTCGACTGGGTCTCCAATGTGGGCTACCAGTTCTTGCACTTTCACTACAACCCGGCCCATATGCTGGCGGTGAGCCTCTTCTTTGCCACCACCTTTGCACTGGCGCTGCACGGCTCGCTCATTCTCTCGGCCACCAACCCCGGCAATGGCCAGGTGGTGAAGGCCCCCGAGCATGAGGACACCTTCTTTCGCGACACGATTGGCTACTCGATCGGCACCCTGGGAATTCACCGCCTCGGACTCTTCCTTGCACTCTCTGCAGGATTCTTCAGCGCGGTCTGCATTGTCATCAGCGGCCCCTTCTGGACCAAGGGCTGGCCGGAGTGGTGGGGCTGGTGGCTGCGTCTGCCCATCTGGTCGTAGAACGGGAATGAATCTGGAGATCCACCATGGCTAGTTATCAAAATCTATTTACACAGGTTCAGGTCGAGGCGCCCAGCTATATGGGCGTGCCCCTCGATCGCCCACGCGACAACAACGAGCGACTGCTCAAGCCACTCCATCTGCATATTCTTGGCCGCATCGGCAATGCGCAGATTGGCCCAATCTACTTGGGCTTCTTGGGGCTGGCCTCGCTCATCTTCTTCCTAATTGGCTTTACCGCCATTGGCTGGAACTACCTGGTGCAGGTGAACTACAGCCCCATCGAATTCGTTCGCCAACTCTTCTGGCTATCGGTCGATCCCCCGCCACCGCAATACGGCCTCTCTATTCCACCGCTCAATGAGGGCGGCTGGTGGTTGTTCTCGGGCTTCTTCATCACGGTCTCGGTCCTTCTCTGGTGGATGCGCACGTATCGGCGCGCCATACAACTCAAGATGGGCACGCATGTGGCCTGGGCATTTGCCGCGGCCATCTGGCTCTACCTGGTTCTTGGATTCTTCCGCCCCATTCTCATGGGCAGTTGGGGAGAGGCCGTGCCTTGGGGGGTCTTCTCCCACCTCGATTGGACAGCGGCCTTCTCGCTGCGCTATGGGAATCTCTTCTACAACCCCTTTCACATGCTCTCCATTGTGTTCCTGTATGGCTCAACGCTCTTGTTTGCCATGCACGGTGCAACCATTCTTGCCGTGAGCCGCTACGGCGGTGAGCGCGAGATCGAGCAAATTGTCGATCGCGGCACCGCATCGGAGCGCGCCGGTCTCTTCTGGCGCTGGACCATGGGCTTTAACGCCACCATGGAATCCATTCACCGTTGGGCCTGGTGGTTTGCTGTGCTCACCTGCATCACCGGTGGCATTGGCATTCTGCTCACCGGCACGGTGGTCGACAACTGGTATCTCTGGGCCGTCAAGCATGGCGTGGCGCCCCCGTATCCCGAAATCTGGGGCCCGGTGAATGATCCATCCACAGCGGCCAATGCGGTCTCGGCCGGTGCACTTCCACCCGGTGGTGCTGCTGCACCAGCCATCGCTCGATAAACAGGAGAGTGCTCATGAAATCAATTCGAAACATCACTCTCGCCGGCCTTGCATTGGCGGTTCTGGGCCTCACCGGCTGCGAGCGCCTGCCCATGGAGACCAAGCAGATTGGCTATCGCGGCACCGGCATGGAGCAGGTGATTAATCCGCGCACGCAAGCCGAGGTGGACAAGGCCAATGTTCTTCCCGTCGCCCTCGATCCAGCGCCTGCTGGCGGACCGCTGGCCAAGAACATCTACAAGAATGTGCAGGTCCTGGGCGATCTCACCGAGGGCCAGTTCAATCGACTCATGGTCGCCATGACGCTCTGGGTGGCGCCCGAGCAGGGCTGCGCCTATTGCCACAACGTGCAGAACTTTGCCGACGACTCGCTCTACACCAAGATCGTTGCACGTCGAATGACACAGATGACGCAGTCAATCAATGCCAAATGGCAGGCGCATGTGGGCGAGACGGGAGTGACCTGCTACACCTGCCACCGTGGTCAAAACCTTCCATCCAAGCGCTGGTTTACCGAGCCCGATGCGCAGATGGCTGGTCGCCTTCTTGGTTACGACGCTGGCCAGAATCGGGCCGGGGTAGAGGCCAACGCAAATGCCTCGCTTCCATACGATCCCTACACGCCCTATCTTCTTCAGGACAAAGAGATTCGTGTGAATGGCTCCACCGCACTGCCCACTGGCAATCGCCAATCCATCAAGCAGACCGAGTGGACCTACGCGCTGATGATGCACATGTCCCAAGGCTTGGGTGTTAACTGCACGTATTGTCACAACACAAGGGCGGTGGCCGAATGGTCACAGAGCCCACCACAACGAGTCACGGCTTGGCATGGCATACGCATGGTGCGTGAGATCAACAATGAGTACATCGTGGGCCTCACGCCAGTGCATCCGCCCAATCGGCTCGGACCCACCGGCGATATCTCGAAGGTGAACTGCGCCACCTGTCACCAGGGGGTGAATAAGCCCTTGGGTGGCAAGAGCATGATCAAAGACCATCCGGAACTGAGTGGTGGCAGACTCACCAGCCTTGTGAAGACACCGGTGGCCAGCGCGCAGTAGGTTTAAAAGAGAGTAAGAGAGAGCAGAACTAGAAAACACCTCCTCTCCAGGAGTGTGATCCACGCCCCGGTGTCCCCCGCTGGGGCGATGGTTCAGGTGCCACTCGCGCGAGCGGGTGGCACTCTTTTTGTGTCCATCCTCCCGCGGTTAGGCCTCTCTCGACGACTCTTCTCTCGGAGTCTGAAGGGTGACCAAGTCAATCTCTTCGTATTCAAGTAAGTCTCTCAGCGACTCCTCGAGCAGGGCCCGCGCCTTGCCCGCCTGGTCATGCAGTCGGGCATGAATGAACGCATCGTGGCTATCACGGTTCGCACATTCCGCACTGTAGCTCTCGAATGCGTTGACACTCAGAAGCAGCTGGGCGAGTTGGCGTGGGCACTCGCAGAAGACGCTGGTCTCAACCTTTGAGAGTGCAACCAAGGCAGCATTTGAGAACTCTGGGCCTGGCGCCTTGCCCTGACCCGACAACGGGCCTGTCGCCAGTGCGGACGTGGCACCCTGTCTGATGGCGTGTCGGCAGGTCTCAATCAAAGAAGACTCATCGGCGGGAAGTTTCATTACAGTGGCCCCGCCTGACCGAAGACGCCGGATGATGGTGCTCGGAGCATATCGATAGAAGGCCACTGCCTTGCGCACTTGATAGTCGCGAACGAAGGCCAGGATCTCCGTGGCAGACTCCTCGAGCAGCGTGGGGTGCTCGCTCAGCAGGATGTCAATTGGGCCGGCCTCTGGAGGGTGGCTGTGTCGGAGTTCAGCAATGGATTTGCCTCGAACCTTGAGAATCGCCTCACGCTTGGGACCCTCAAGCAGCGGGAGAGCACCGAGAAGAGGCCCTGAGAGGGCGAGGACACTTGGGCCAGTCGAGTCCGAGGCCTTGCTGTGCCTGCCTGCGAGGTCTGAGAGCGAGTCCTGCAGGGTCACAAGCGCATCAAGGTCTAGTGAGGCGAGGCTTCCGATCGACTGGCCCTGGTCGACCAGTCGCTTGATCAAACTAAACCGCTCAACGTCTTGGTGGCCATAGAGTCGCTGGCGAGTGCCTGCTGGCTTTGGCCCAGACAGCTGGTAGCGCCGCTCCCAAACCCTAAGCGTCTGCGCAGGAATTCCGGAGAGTCTTGCTGCCACGCCCGACCGAAAAGTGCTGAGTTGAACCATTTTTGTACCGTTTAAATTGGGTTTATCGGGTGAAACTAGTGGATAAATCGCGAAGATTTGCCCTAGTGTATCACTTGTGTAGTGGTTAGTGAAGAAAAACGGTTCAATTTCGAGGAGTTCTGAAGATGGAAATCACTGGGAAAATGCAGGCGGCCCTGTCAATCGCCGCAGAGCTTGCGGTGAGGGAGGAGGGGCCCATGACCACAACGGCGATTGCAAGAAACACCGGTCTGTCCGTGTCCTACATCGAGGTGCTCTGTGCGCCACTTCGGCGGGCAGGCCTCATTGTCTCTGCTCGAGGGCCAGGCGGTGGATACAACCTAGGACGTGCGCCGGACGAGATCACCGTCCTTGAATTGGCAAAGGCGGTGGACCCCGACGCAATTGATCGGCCGCGTCACACCGGCGATAAAACGGAGCCCAGCAAGGAGACGAAATCGGTTCAGCGACTCTTTGAAGGCGCCGCAATGGAAATCAAGCACTACCTCGAGTCGTCGACCGTGGCCGACGCGATAGAAGAGCGCGTCAAACATCGCCAGACAGCCATTGTCGATTCGGCCCGCTCGAGGTCGGTCTGGGATGACGCCGCATCGCACTCCGCAGTGGCAGCGTAAACCCCTGAAGCGAAAAGTTGTCGTTGTTGGCGCGGGCACTGCAGGACTCACCTGCGCGGCCCGTCTTAAGGAGATCGGCGCCGAGGTGGTCGTCTTCGAGAAGAGCCGTGGTGTCAGTGGCCGCATGGCGTCTCGGAGGATGGAGCACGGCTTCTGTGACCACGGCGCGCAGTACTTCACTGCGCGTTCCGACGGCTTTGGTTCGCTTGTGTCGCGCTGGCAGGTTCTTGGCCTTGTGACACCGTGGAATGCACGAATCGTGAAAATTGGGTTCTCAGATGAGTCCCCGGTCCGCGAGACGCAGCGCTTCATTGGTGTGCCCCGCATGACGTCTCCGATGTCTATGCTCTCGGAGGGACTCGATGTAAGGCTCAACATCAGGATTGCAAAGATCGAGCAAATGGCAGGCGGCTGGTCCGTCATTGACGAGTCGGGTGAGACCCGAGCCACTGGCATTGATCAGATCGTGCTGGCGATTCCTCCAGCGCAGACGCTACAACTCCTGGGCGCCCATTCGCCCTCTTGGTGGGAGCAGGTGGCAAGAGTCCGAATGGCACCCTGCTGGACTGTTATGGCAACGGTGAGGCAGACCGATCAGACTGGGTTCGATGCCGCCTTTGTTGCAAATGGGCCCCTGGCCTGGGTTGCAAACAACGCGACCAAGCCAGGTCGCACGCCACTGCCCGTCTGGACTCTGCATGCCAGCGCAGAGTGGTCGACACAACACATTGATCGCAGCGGTGAAGAGGTCTCCCTCGAGTTGATTCAAGCCTTCGAGGAGATTACGTCCGTGAAGGTCATCGAATCGGTTTCGCACCGTTGGCTCTATGCACGCGCGGTCGATGAGACTCGCTATGGGCCGCTCTGGGATCCATCAATGGGTCTGGCCGCCTGCGGAGACTGGGCCATGGGAGACAACGTGGAGGCTGCCTGGCGCAGTGGCTGGGAGTGTGCAGAGCGGGTCTCGCAGTGAGCGGGGGGGGGCTCAATCTATGCAATTTCCACCAGATGACGCCGCCTTGGAGGCCAGGCTGCTCTCTGTGGACCCCAAGGGCTATGAGGCAACGCGCAATCATTTAAGCGGCTCGGTTACCCACCTGTCACCCTATCTCACCCACGGCTTCTTGAGTCTGGGAGAGGTGCTGCAGGCGATTCGCACGCGCACGGCACTAACTAAGAGCGACAAACTCTTTGCTGAGTTTGCCTGGCGAGCGTTCTTTCAACATGTTCGTCGGCATCGGGGTAAGGCGATATTTGAGAGTCTGCGCCCACCTGTCTGCGAGCAGCCATATGCAGAAGTCCTTCCCAGCGATGTCCGCGAGGGGCGCACTGGGATCGCGGCAATTGATCAGAGTGTCTCGCAGTTGTATCGCGATGGATACCTTCACAACCACGCTCGCATGTGGCTTGCGAGCTATGTGGTGCATTACAGGCGCGTGGCCTGGCGGGTTGGGGCAGACTGGATGTACGGCCACCTCTTGGATGGTGATCTGGCATCGAATCATCTCTCTTGGCAGTGGGTCGCGGGAACCTTCAGTTCAAAGCCATACATCTTCAATGCTGGGAACGTGGAGAAGTACGCTCCCGCCAGTTGGCACTGTAGGCATAGCCCCCTTGATACCACCTACGAGGCGCTCGAGCTTTTGGCTCACGGCCAGAATGAGGGTCTAAGCCGATCATTTGAAAACTATGCGATGCACTCGCGCCCGACGCCTGCTGGGGTGGTTGAGCCGACTCTTTATGCCGCGCCACCGCGGACGTCAGCCAATGCGTTCGCCGACGCCAATGCAGTCAGACAGGCAACTGCGCAGCGCTCAGAGGTTGAACTTGTCCACTCCTGGGGCTTGAGACGGAAGTCCTTGGTCCCCTCAACAGCGAAGAATCCGGTGTTTCGGTTGGGTGTGATTGATCCGAAGGGGCATGCGCGCTTTCCATGGTCGGCCGCTCGCTGGAGTTTTGTGCTTGCTCGGATGAGTGAGATCTGTGATCTGGTATACCTTGGGTGTATTGAGGATCTCTTGAATGCGCTGCCGGCAGGCGCAGATCTCTACTCCACTCTTGGTGCAGTCGATGACGATACGCAGGCTGCTCTCTCGAATCTCAATGTCCGGTGGTTACAGCCGGCGCCACTTGTTGAGGAGCCGCCCCGCTATTGCCAGTCTTTCTCAAGATACTTCAAAGAGGTTGGCGCTCGTTGAGCCGAGCGTGTTGATTCCCCAAACGTTATGAGTTTCGAACTCGTTTGGTTAAAAAGAGATCTGCGCTGGCTAGATCACGCGCCGCTTGCGGGGGCGTCAATGCAAGGGCCCATCCGAGTCGTCTACATCGTCGAGCCCGGACTATGGGCGCAGCCCGACGTTTCCCTTCAGCACTTTGAGTTTATTGCCGAGTCGCTTCACGACCTGCACATTGAGTTGCAGCGGCAGAGCGGCGCCGTGGAGGTTCACTATGGCAATGCCGTTGAAGTATTCGAGCAAATTTGGCAAGAAGGCGCATTCCCCAGGATCCACTCCCACCAGGAGACAGGCAACTCCTGGACCTACAAACGAGATCTTGCTGTGGCCGCATGGTGCCAATCCAAGGGAGTCTCCTGGCAGGAGTCTGCGCAGTTCGGCGTGGTCAGGGGGTTGAAGGATCGCAACCGATGGCAACGTGCTTGGGAGCAGCATATGGGTGCACCAAAATCGAGTCCCGGGCCGATGCGCTTTTGGCGCTCCTACCCTTCTCATTCACTGCGCATGGTTACACCGGCAGGGCTCGCACACAGCGCCCCGAAACGCCAAAGGGGCGGCCGAGGGCAGGCAACGCTGGTGCTGCAAGAGTTCCTTGAAACAAGAAGCGAACAGTACAGGGGAGGAATCTCGTCTCCACGGCTGGCGCCGAATGCGTGCTCGCGTCTCTCGGTTTACTTGGCATATGGCTGCTTGAGCATGAGAGAGGTGGTTCAGGCGAGCCGTGCCCGGCTCGCCGAGTTGCCAGCACAGTCGAGGCAGAGGCTCGGATTGCAGTCATTCTTGAGTCGGCTCTATTGGCACTGCCACTTCATTCAGAAACTCGAGAGCGAGCCAGAGATTGAGTGGCAAAACATGCACCGTGGATATGACGGTCTTCGAGAGGAGGACTTCAACCTTCGACACTTCGAGGCCCTGCAGGCCGGAGCAACCGGCTGGCCCATGGTGGACGCCTGCGTCACGATGTTGCGGGAGACAGGTTGGCTCAACTTCAGAATGCGGGCAATGCTGGTATCCGTTGCCTCTTATCCACTCTGGCTTCATTGGCGCCCGGTGGGTGAGTGGTTGGCGAGGCAATTCCTCGACTATGAGCCTGGTATTCACTGGAGTCAGATGCAGATGCAGGCTGGGACCACTGGAATCAATACCACCCGTGTCTACAACCCAATCAAACAGGCCCAAGACCACGACCCTCGCGGAGACTTCGTGCGGTTCTGGCTGCCCCATCTAAGAGGGGTTCCCAGCACATGGATCTTCGAGCCATGGCGCCTTCCCTCGGGAGCGGGTCTTAAAATCAGCGGACGCGACCCTCGGCCCATTCCACAGCCTGTTGTTGATTTGGCTGCAGCCACTAAGTTGGCCAAGCAACGCCTTTACGAGAGGCGAAACCGGCCCGATGTTCGTGCCGCGAGAGGGGCCATTGTTGAGCGGCATGCGTCTCGGCTCGGCAGGCGCGACGAATTGCGAGAGTCCCGCGCCGAGCCCGATGCCCCACAACTCTCTCTCGATCTCTGATCCACTCGATTGGCAGGCACCCGCCCTGCAGGTTTATCGCCAGATTAATGCGCTTTGGTTAGACTTTAGGCCATGTCAAAAACAGACCGCGTCCTGAAGATGATTGCGCTTCTCAAGGAGCGCGGCAAACTCACCAAGAAGCAGCTGCTCGCGAAGTTTGAAGTGGCCGAACCCACATTCAAGCGCGACATCAGCTTTCTGCGCGATGAGTACGGCGCCGAGATTCGCTACGACCCCACCGAGAAGGTCTACCGGCTGATTAGCGAGGGCACCGCAGGAGCCGCAAACGACCCCAAGACCAAACACGAGGTGCCTGGCCTCTGGTTCAGTCAGGACGAGATTCTGGCCCTGCTCTCGCTGAGCCATCTGCTCGAAGGCCTTGGGACTCAGTCGGTTTTGGGCGGTGCACTCGACCCCATACGAAAGCGCTTTGAGAAACTCGTTGATGCCAACGAAGCCTTCAGTCAGATTGCTCGACGATTTCGGCTGCTTTCGATGGCGGCACGTCGCATGCCGGCCGAGCACTTCACGAAGGTGGTCGATGCCACATTGAAGAGAAGGCGGCTGAAGATTGTCTACAAGGGGCGGTCTCGTGGTGACACGACAGAGCGTGTCATCTCGCCCCAGCGCGTGGTTCATTACCGAGACAATTGGTATGTGGACGCCTATTGCCACCTAAGAGAGCGCATCTCGACATTCTCGATGGACGCCATTGTTGAGGCGCGTATGAGCAAGGCCGCAGCGCTTGAGATTGATGATGCTGACCTTGATGAGGTTTTGGCCAGTGGCTATGGCATCTTCTCGGGCAAGCCCACGGCCATCGCCGTTTTGCGCTTCTCGGAGACGATAAGTCGTTGGGTGTCGGCCGAGGTCTGGCATCCTCAGCAGAAGGGCGAGTGGGTGGGCAAGCGCTGGCAAGTTGGCTTTCCTTACTCGGACAGCCGTGAGCTTGTAATGGATGTGATGCGGTATGGGCCCGATGTAGAAGTGGTCTCGCCGAAGAATTTGGCCGATGAGGTTCGCACCCGCCACCGCCAGGCGGCGAGTCTTTAAGTTCTACTGCATCGTTGCAACCACATCTTCGCTGACCAGTTCGAGCTCGGCTGGTTTGAAATCGGGGTCGAAGCGCGTTCCTAGGATGTCGGTCCGGTAGAGGCTCTGACACGACTCGATGAACCTGCGAACACTAAAGAGCAGGTTCGGCATGTTCAGACCAAAGTTGTATTGCACGCAGTGGGATATGAAGAGGCCCAGGTCGCCGTCGTCCCAGCGGTGGGTGACGAACTTCGAGACGGTGAGCCGCTTGTTTAGGGAGGCACAGAAGGCGTCTGCCGCGGTGTCGTTGAGTTGGTTATTGAGCATGTAGAGCCCGCGAATGCGAACCACTCCGGCCTCGGGCAGGATATCGACCCTTGTGCTGCAGCCTGTGCCGACAAAGTAGATGTCGTCGTCCTCGATTCGGGCCTCGAAGCCCGCCATAGAGATTTTCTCTAGCAGTAGATCAAGACTGACTTGGTCTCGCTGAATTTCGTGAACCATGGTGAGCTCCGTAGGAACAATGGCCTGAACGGGGGTCTTGGGGAAGGGAAGAAGGTTATTTGGGGGCATGCCCTCATCATCCACACTGGGTGGATCAGGGAGTGATCCTGCTGGAGTTGGCTTGAGCGTAAACTGATAGCAAACTACAATGTAGTTATGGCAATCAGGTTTGAATGGGACCCAAAGAAGGCATTAGCGAACGAGCGAAAGCATGGGGTGTCGTTTGAAGAGGCTCGTACAGTTTTCTTTGATGAGAGGGCCAGGATTATTGGCGACCCAGATCACTCCGAGGACGAGGATCGGTTTGTGCTCTTAGGTCTTGGATGCACCCTTCGCCTCTTAATCGTTTGCCATTGCTATCGCTTAGATGGAGGCGTCATTCGAATAGTTTCGGCTCGAAAGGCGACATCGTCAGAGGCTAGGCAGTACCCATAAGGAGACCAAAATGCGGAAAGAGTATGACTTCAGTTCGGCACAACGTAATCCTTACGCATCGCAACTAAAGAAGCAGATCACCATTCGGCTCGATGAGGATTCAATTGACTATTTCAAGGCCATATCTGAGCAGGTCGGGATCCCCTATCAAAGCCTAATCAACCTATATCTGCGTGATTGTGCTGCTCACAACCGGAAGCTCGAACTAAGCTGGAAGTGACTTGCTTGGTCTCAGGATTCGGCCCTGCGCATCGCCTAAGACCGAATCTCCCCCGAGATCAGCTTTGAATAGACCACCTCGGCCGAGGCGGCAGTGGTAACCCAGAAGGCGTAGCCCTCGTGCCGGGGAGGGCGCCCAAGATGTTTTGCTGGTTTGTCTGCCTGGCATTCCCAGAAGAAGGGTTGTTGGTCCAGCGCCAGTGCCAGTTCGCTGGCAAATTTTCCCTGTGTGCTCCAGTCGTAAGCCTCTCGCTTGGCGTACTTGGCGCCCTGGTGCCTAACGTATGCATGAGGCGTCTGGTGGGTGATGTCTTGCGAAGCCTGCACGATCCGGTAGAGGCAACCCATCTGCTGTGAATTCTCGAAGATCACGATCTGAACCATAATCAAACCCGCTCACGCTCCCCGTGCGCCGGCCAGGTGTCCGCGGTGATGCCAACAAGTGCCTGTCGAATCGCCTCAAAGCGCGGGTCTGTGAGAACGTTGACTCGACCGTACTCCTCTTCAATTAGTTGGCTCAGCAGCGCGACGGCCCGTGCATTGAGCTGCTTTTGCTCTGTGCCAATCACCTTGTTCATGTAGAGCAGGGCTGCCGCAAGAGTGAGAGAAACCTTGCTGACGTCTTCTACTGCGATGATGAGCCGCAGGCGCGATGGCAGGTCAACACCCCGGTGCCAGTCGAACAAGGCCCGGTCTAGATGGGTGATCCGCTCTAGGATTCTGTTGAAGAGCGCCAGTTGATCGGCTGGGCTTCTCACCTTATCTGCAGATGAACTCTGGGTCTCCTCGGGCGTGTCGGCCTCCGCCTGCTTGCGAAGAAAGTCGGGTATCTCGAAGGCCGAGTCGAGCGGCGTGGTGTTGTCTCTTAGTGGGGCCATTCGCCACATGGCGGGCCCTTGTGCACTTGAGTCGGCATTGTCTGGTGGCGAGAAGCGCACGGCCGCTGTGCGCTGAGCGAGCTCGGCACTGCTCGGCATGCAGTGCATCACAGTCGAGACGCTCATGCACCGCGCAATGTTCATCGAAGACATGTGATCGACTGCGGTGTGCACCGGTAAACCAAGCGCCATGTTTGCGGCGTCTCGCTCGTGAACAATGATCATGCTGGTCTGTTCGCTAATGAGTTGGTGCCGCAGGGCAATGTCGAGCGCCTCGGGTGCGGCCGAGACCATCATCTCGCGCTGGGCAATGAGCTTGGCCATGGCGGGGTCGGTTCGGACCACCGCTGCGGACCACTTCAATTGCATGGGCTGCCCCGAGTCGCCGGAGTTGCTCAGTGTGATTTCGGGGGTGGTCTGCGCCCAGGCCTCGCCTAGGAATTCCTTGCGGGTGCGCCCAAAGAAGTGCAACTGCTCATCGCAGTAAAGCGATGTGGCCTCAGAGGGGTAGACCCAGCGGTGCGGCCGGTCTGCCCAGCTGGTCTGGGCCTTCAAGCCACTCGATTGCCTCATGCGCTTGAGCATGGCCAGCACACTGGGCTTCATGTCCTCGGACTGGGCGAGCATGGTGTAGTCGCCATCGGTGTGGACTGCGATTTCGTGCAGAAGGCTCTCGGCGGGGTTGCTGCCCACACCAATGCAAAAGACCTTGCAGCCAGCGCGAGTTGCCGCGCGAACAATGCGGCGGTGTGCCCAGCTTGCGCCATCGGTGATCAGCAGAATGCATGGTGCCGGCGCCCCCTGCGGCGCGGTGACTTTGCGAAGGGTCTCGATCATGGCCGCTTCGAGCTCCGTGCCCCCTAGGTTGGCCGCCAGTGCACCCACTGCCTTCTTGAGCGCTACAAGATTCTTCGGGTCTATGGCCAGCATGGTCTCGTTGGCATGGAAGGTGTGGTTACCAAAAGAACTCAAGGAGGCAAAGTCGTCGGTGCCCAGGCACTCGAGCAAAGTGGTGGCCGCGCGTTTGGCCTGCGCAATGGCGTTCTCTTCTTGCATGGAGCCCGAGCAGTCAATGAGCAGCTTGATCGCCACCGGGCCTGCAGCCTTCGGTGCAGGAGAGGGCGTGGTGGCATGAAAGAAGAGCTCCTCGCCCGCATCGATGAGCGAGCACTGATGAATCGCAGGCATGTCTTCCAGAACAATATGCAGGTTGCGATCGAGGAAGGCATCTTCGGTGATGCTCAACCGCTTGATCGCAGCCGCCTCGCTCTGAATGACAGCAACCGAGGCCGCATCGTGATCGGGGCAACTAATGCGAGCAGCGCTTGCCGTTTCATCAAAGTCGATCTCGACCGTGAATGGATACTCAACGAGTGCGTTCTGGCGGGGAACCTGCTCGGACTTAAGCTTGGCCTCTTTGCTGGGGTTGCCAAAGCGGTCTTTCACCGCTGTGGGGATGGTGAGCCGGGCGGTGCCTGCGCGCACCTGCAGTGGCATGACCCACTCGTAGGAGATCACAGCCTCTTCAGCGGGGAGCAGATTGCCCAAGGTGGCCGTGTAGAGCCCGGGGCCTGCCTGCTCGACCAGCACCGCGGAGTCGCCATCTTCAATAGCGGTGTCGTAGTCTTCATTGGCTTTGTCCTTCTCTCGCACCATGCCCTGCAGGCACTGGCCATTGAGCGTGAGCGACACTCTGGCGAGCACCGCCGCCGGTGGCATGGGGAAGGTGTAACTCACTTCGAGCTCGCGCTTGCTGGCGTTGCGATAGCAGTGCTCCACAGTCATGTGGGCCACCAAGCCCACAATGCGGCCTCTTAAGTGCGCGCTCTGAAGCACTGGGGGGATGGATCCGTTTGAGTCCATATAGGCCATGGCTGTGTTCATTTTTTGTCCTTTAGCGCAGAGATTTTCTGAAGGGCCGCATGGGCCACGGCCCGAATTTCCTCGGGCGAGAGGCTTGCTGTGGCGCCGTTGACAACCAGTTCAATGCCCTCGGCCAGGTGAATGTGCGACTTCACCGTGAGCTGCCCCGGCGTGAGGCTGCGCTCGGCTGCAGGCTGATCGGCCTGAGCGAGAAGGCTGCCAATGCGCTCGAGGCTGACGCCCGATTCGGTGAGCGTTTTCACCTGTGCGAGTTGTTGCAGGTGCTCGGCCGTGTAGTAAGAGCCTTTGGTTTCGCCCAGGGGGCGGGCCACCAGCCCCAAGCCTATGTAGTAGCGGATGGTGCGCTTTGGCAGGCCCACCAAGGCGCTGAGCTCATCGAGGCTGTGCTTTTGTTCTGGGGTGTCGGCGTCCATGGGCTTATTATAACACAGTTACTGTTACAAATAACTGTACTAAATAAAAGGGGTAAAGAGCCCGGCCACGGGGTTCGTCCCAAGTGGCGCGCCTCCGCTGGCCGGTATCAATTAAGGGTGGCAAAGTAATACCTAACAATACTTCGCTGAGGTACGCCATATGACCGAAAACGCTCTTCGCCCCGTGGCGATCAAGATTGACGAGGACACCAAAGCCCGTGTGAAGCGCTTGGCAGATGCGCGGCAACGTTCTTCACATTGGCTCATGCGCGAGGCGATTGCGCAGTACTTGGATCGCGAAGAGAAGCGAGAGGCATTCCGCCGGGACACACTCAAGGCTTGGGAAGCATTTCGTGAAAACGGTTTACATGTGACTGCCGATGAGGCCGATGCCTGGATGGCTCAGTTGGAACAGGGCAATGACGTTGAGCCTCCCGAATGTCACGCCTGATTTGATCGCCTGAGCGAAGCGGTGGTCCCGACCACAATGACTTCGTCAATCTTTGGCTGCCTGAGCAGACTCGGGCACCAGGCCCACGATGAACCGTAGCACTATCAGGTCGAGGGTGATGATCTGCTCGCCTAAGTCTGTGGACTGGTGAGTCAGTCCAATCGAGACGCCGGTAAGAAGGTGAACTTCAAGGTCGATGCGCATGTGTGTCCCTCTGGAAGAAGAGGGGGCGACTATGCGCCTTGGGGTGGATCAGGGAGTGATCTGCTGAAAGTAAAAAAGACCGACAGGTTTGCTCTGACCCAATGGATAGGGTTCCGTGTGTGTGGTTGTCAGAGAACCGTCGGTCTTGGCTTTAATAGAGCATCAAGCGTGCCAAGCCTACTTGCCTGTCTGCCGCTTCCCGCAGGCTCTCGCTGCCGCCTCAGCGGGGTCAAACGGCAGGTTCATCAGATCTAGAGGCTGGCCCTCACCCGCAGAGCCCATGCCAACAACCTTGGCAGTGATCTCCGTCGAGACTCGTTCAGCGCTGTCATCCTCTTCCTCCTCGGGCGGGTCGTTGGCATGCTTCTCATCGAGCCACCGATCAACTTCCTCGGTGATGGCCCGACCAAACTCCGAGTAGAAACTGCTGCTCGCATCCACGATGAAGGCATGGGTCTCTTCCCTGGGGTAGCCGTCTTCACCGAAGTTGTAATCCAGGCACTGCAGAAGGTCCCACCCGGTGATAAAAAACTTCACCAAGGCCCCAAGTCCAAGGGGTTGGATGCTGGTGCGTTCGGCGGGCCCCGTGATGGTGTCGCCGTTGTACTCATCGACGATGCGATAGGCAATGCGTCGGCCCAGTGGGCGCGCATAGACACAGGTGACATCGCGAGTGGTCGAAGCAATAGTGATTCTCGCAATCTCGACCTCTTGGCGTCCGGTGTTGGGTAGGTATTCCCCGCCCATGAAGGAGGGGTGAATACGCCCCATGAGCCTGCGGTCCTCTTCGTGCAGCGCGTGCTGGCTGAATGCGGGGCTGAGTTGGTCTGCCTCGTCATTCTGAAGGGCCATCTCATAAATGTGTCTGCGGTTGGCGCCCTTGATGTCGCTGGCCAGGGCAATGCCACGCTCCTTGGCCCAAAAATACGACTGGGGCCGAAACTGCAAATCAATTGCTTGTGTCATTCTGATTCTCCTTGTTTAGCCAGTTCTGCAACATGCACGGGCTGGCAATTTGGAAATAAATCCCCCGTCTTGCATCCAGGGGCGCGGGGCCCCTGGAGCACTGCCTTACTGCTCGATGCTTGCCAAGAAGGCATCGATCTTTGCCGCGAGTTTTGCCTCGAGGGCCTCGGGGGTGGTGTCCCCCTTGTGAACTGCTTCGAGGTCCGCTGCGAGTTCATCTGCATCGACATCTCTAAAGGTGACCGAGAGACCACCCTTTTTGTTGCAGAAGACCTCGTACTCGCGCTGCGCTCGGTCGAACCGCCAGATTCGGAACTGCGAACCATTGTGTTCAACCGCGACGGACGTGAATTGTCCGTTCTCGACGATTTTCGCCATGCTGGTACTCCTCCATGTTGTTAAAGAACGATTGCGGAGGGCCAGAAATGAAAAAGCCCTCTGCGGATGAGAGGGCTGACGCTTCCCGCTTGGTTACCGTTGCCGGTCACATAGCCAATTGGCGAACCACCTTGCCCGGGAAGGGCAGGTTGGCGAGGGCGTCAGCCCAGACTCTTTATGTACATTTCAATTCTATGGTGTTGGCTTTGAAGTGTCAAGAAGTTTTATGAAGAAAGTTGTTCAGAGCCAACGAGGTGCTCACCCGCCTCACGCTACTTGGTCTGCACGGAGCAGAACTCCAACTGCTTGCCATTACGAAGTGTGCGAATGGTCATGGCTGGTGGGTTCGGTTAATAGAGCGGAGCACAGGTTACATCCAGAGAGAATTAAATGGCTTGGCATGTGAGGTCCGCCTCCATCTCCACCTCTTCGCCCTGCCTGCGCGGTGCAATGGGCTTTAGAAACGCGTCTGGGATGTGCCCCTGTGTGGCATAGAAGAAGTCCATGCATCTCAAACTCCTCTTAGCAAAACCAGCTTTGGCACAGCATCGGCTCCACACCATATGACAGCGTTTTGCTCATAAGCCTTGCCCAGATTTTTTGCGGCCTCGAGTGCGAGCCCAATGACCAAGAAGCTCGGCTCACCCGGCCAGTTGCCAGATGGGTGTTGCCCCACGCCCGCAAAGAAGCACAGGCTTCTGCGTTTGAGTTCAGCGGCCAAGTTGGCCTGGCGCTTGGCGTTTTCTTCGCTACTCAGTAGGTTGCTATAGGGGTTGCAGGCTGTGATGAAGGCCGCACAAGAAGCCCCCTTTGCTTTGTAGAGGCCGGCGAGTTCAGGGCTTGAGGTGTCGACCCTGAGCACAAAGGAGTGCCCCTGCGTGACCAGGTACTCCGTTTCTTGGTAGGCCTTAATCAGGGTGTTGTTTGATGTGGTGCTCATGGCGTAATCGGGGGATCTCCACATAGGCGGCCTCGTGTTGATTGAAGTGCGAGTGATGTTCTCAACATTTTGGCCAACGCTATGGATCACAGAGTGATCCTGATCTCAGACACGTAGCTGATTTTCTCGTCACTCGATAGGTGAGAGCATTCTGGCTTGTCGTTTCTTTTTATCTCATCTACTAATATATTACGAGTTATTGAGTGATTTTTTTAAGGACGTAGACCAAGTTATGCGAGAACTCCGATGAAGCCAAAAGTCATCAAGATCGGCATTGCAAGCCAAAGTGAAATCCGTGCCAGGGTATTGGCTATTGCAAGCGGCGTATTAAAGCCTAAGCCCTCAGACCCAAAGATCTGATTTACCTCAATACAGTCACTCGCCCAGGTGCTGAGCGATCAGAATCGAGATCTGCTGAGGGTCATCCGAGAGAGTCGACCGAAGTCAATCAGCGCGCTTGCTCAAATGACGGGTCGGCGACAGGGAAACTTGTCTCGCACCCCAAAGACGATGTCGAGCTATGGGCTGGTCGCCATGGAGAGGGACAGGAGGGCGCTTCGACCGAAGGTCTTGGCGGATCACTACCAAATCATGGTCTGAGGTTAGTCGACTCGTTTTGGTGCCTCGGGCCCTCACGAGAATTTCCATTCGGAAATCAAGCGATCTGGTTGGCCATCTCCTTTAGGACCGTGTGCAAAATCGCCCTGAGGCAGCGGGATTCACCCGCCATCGTGGCAGACAACTCGGGGCGTGCGCTGGCGATCTGGGCGTTCTCGGCTTCGACCTCGGCATACAGCGCTTCGGCCTCTTGCACAGCGCGGCTGCGCAGATGTTCAAGTAGTCGCTGGGCCGTGCCTTTGGCCAGATTCAACGACGCACCCGCCTCCAAAAGCAGACCACGGTTGATGTCCGAGAAGTGCCGCACACCCAGAATCGGCCACGCGAGCTGGGTTTTTGCAGGCCATCCTTTTTTGTCGAAGGCGGCGCTGTCATAGGTGGCCACGCTAAGCAGGTCGTAGAACGGTGCCAACTGAACTCCCTCATGCGAGACCAAGAAACTCAGGTTTTTCAGGTGGGCATCACTATTTCCGACCAGCACATTGAACACGAGCCAGCCAAAGAGCCGGGCGCGCGCGACGGCCGGGCTGCGACAGGCATTGGCCAGTGCCGCGAGATTCTCCATGCTGCCCTGGCTGTATTTGAAGCTGCGATCCAGCCCCAGGAGCTGGCAGGCATCAATCACGTGCCGGCGCTGCCAGCCTTGACTGTCTGGAATCCGGTCAAAGCGATTAATCAGGTAGACCGGTGATGGCACATAGCGACGGTGCACATGGGGCACATCAAGTCCCAGTCGTTTGGCCAGCCGCATCACGAACCATTCATTGATCACGGAATGGGGATAGCCCCCATCCGGATGATCCGGCTTCAGAATATGGGTAGAGGGTGTGGCGCCAGCGGGTTCAAACAGCGCGTCATTCTGAAGAACAACCGCCAGCTTGTGCTGGGCGCCCGCCAGCGACATGCGTTTGATGGCCGCATGCGTCAGCGGTGCTTTGGGCAGCTGCTGAATTCGCGCCTCCAGTGCATCGTCGGGCAACGGGCGCAATGGCTCTGCCATGTGCGGCGCAGCCTCGGGCGTTAGCAAGGTGACTGACCCTGCGGATTCCGCGCCGTACCAGGCCAACAAACCAAAGGCATCTGCCGCATTCAGCTCGGCGTCACCGGCCAGCAGGATGCGCTGGCCTTCCTCCGGTAGCAGGTTGTCGAAATACCATTGCACGGGCCGCTTGGTTGCACCGTCCAGCAAGGTCTCTGCGGTCAAGGGCAGATGCGGGCTGAGTGCGAAGCCCCTTGGGTTGCCAAGCCAGCCTGCTCCATATTGAAAACTCCATAGGCCAGCCACCTCTTGCAAGGTGCCAACCTCCATCTGGTTGATCGATGCTCGCAAGGAGCGGCCACTCATGGCTTATTCCTGGGAGTCACGGGTTCGTTCAAGTGGTTGGCAACGCTCTCGGGTACGTCCACCATGACCCGAATGCCCAGACCTTCGAGCACTTGAAAGAGCTTGCCCCACTGCACTGACTCACTGCCGCGTTCAATCTTGCCCAGAAAATTCTCGCTGACGCCGATGCTGCCCGCTGCATCGTCTTGGCGGATCTTCTGTGCCTTGCGGCTGGCGCGGACCACCTTGCCGATGGCTGCTGCATTGTCGATGGGGATTTTCATAATAAGTCCTCACGTTTGTGAGGATTTTGAACCAGGTCGGCGCGCTTGGCAAATAAATCCATTCAATCGTAAGGATTCTCCGATTGCACCCTTTTCCTACTTGAAATCCTCTTGTTTGTGAGGATTTTGACTTTCGCATCCCTAAAGCCGATGTCGAACTAAGGGCTGATTGCATCTGCAGCGACCCACTAACCCACCAACCACCCATCGAGCAGCGGCCCCACATAGTCTTTCCCCAGCATGTGGCCGCGGCCAGGGGCAATGTGAACCGCCGCCCCTGTGAGGTCCCCAAAGGCCAGTGCACTCGCGGGCGGGCTCTGCCAGTCTTCGCTGCCCGTGTGAATGGTGAGCTGCGGTGGCGTGGGGAAGGTTCCTCTTTGTGCCATTGCAAAGATTCGGTCTGCATACGGTGGCACGAAGGCCTGGCCCGTGGCCTCGTTCTCGAATGCCCCGAGGATGGGCGAGAGCATGAGGATGCGCGCCCCAGCGGTTCAAAGCCTCGCTCCATTAATGCCTGGCCCAGCCCCGAGTGAAGCTGACCATTGGCGCCGGGAAGGTAATAAATGGGCTTGGTCATGCAGACTGCATCAGCCACTCCCGCAGCGCGCGGGCGTCTCTCTCTTGTAGCCCGTGGCGTGGGTCGCAGGCCAGTAGGTTCTCGCACTCGGGCGGGAACTCGTTGACGGCATC
>VGHN01000012.1 GCA_016868255.1 Betaproteobacteria bacterium | reverse complement strand
GCTCCTGCCGCTGCTCCTGCCGCTGCTCCTGCCGCTGCTCCTGCTGCTGCTCCTGCTGCGCCCGCCAAGAAGTAATTCTTCTTGCTGCTAAGAAAAGGCAAGGCCCTTGGGTCTTGCCTTTTTTATTTGAGCGATACCCACTCCAATCCGCTGTCTTGCGTGGCGCATTCAAAATGCGTTTCACCCCAATCAATGTCCGCCACGGCGCGCATCACACAATCGGGGTGATTGTTTGTCTGACTCAGGTGGGCCGCAATGACCACCTGCATCTGCCTGCCCAAAACCTTACGAAGTAACTCGGCCGAGGCCTCGTTCGACAAGTGGCCATAATCACCACCCACTCGTGACTTCAGGCTTGGCGGATAAGGGCCGTTGTCTAGCATTGCTTGGTCGTAATTAAACTCGAGAAAGAGTGCATCGAGATCCTGAAGTGATGCAACCAGGTGCGGCGTGACATGACCAAGATCAGTGACCACCGCCAATCGATGCAATGAATCCTCAATGCGAAGACAAATGGGCTCACGTGCATCGTGGGGCACCGGGATGGGCTCAAGAGACAGACCAAGAATTTGAAGTGGCTGCGAAGGCTGCAACTCAATGAGGCGGATGCCTTCATCAAAACCATTGGCGGCCGCGAGCGTGCCGTGGGTGGCCAGAACAGGGAGTCCATAGGCTTTGGCCAAACGAGAGACCCCCCCGATATGGTCACCATGCTCGTGGGTCACCACAATGAAAGAGAGTTGATCGGGAGACATGCCTCGGGACTGAATGCGCTCCTCGACCTCTTTGAGGCCCAGGCCACAATCCACCAAGAAGGAGACGGGCTCCGTATCAGGGCCCAAGCACGCCTGCACAAGCAGGGCGTTGCCTTGGCTTCCACTGCCCAGACTGCAGAACCGCATGCGAAGCGGGACCTACTTTAGTTGATCAAAGAGAACACTCAGAACACGCTGGGCGGCGGCATCGTTGACCACGGCGCCGGCCTGATTCCGTATGCGAACCATGGAGCGCTCTCCCTCGGAGGCCACCACGATCTGATACTGAATGGGCTGATCCGATGGTTTCGAAGAAAATAAACGTCCGAAAAAGCCCTTTTCTGTGGCCACATCAGCAGTGGGATCTCGGTATCGAACAAAGAAGAGCCCCTTTGTCCGATCGCGATCCTCGACGGTGAACCCGAGCCGATCGATCGCAACGCCCACACGCCGCCAGGCGCGATCAAACGACTCGGCGACCTCGATCTGGCTCTGCTTGTCGGTCTTGGTAATCTGCACAAGAGGCGCCGCATTGGCCGCCTGTGCAATCACCTGGCGGGTCTTGTTCTCATCGGCACCCAGACGGAGCATGATTCGACGCAGGAAATCACCCTCGAGTTGGCGATCGGCTGGGCGGTTGGTCCAGGTGAAACCCGAATCACTGCTGCCTGACTTGGCAACTTCGATAAGCCCTCGGTGCGCCAGTGTAATTTCAACTTCACCGTTGGGCAGACGATCCAACCTCATTCGGAAACGATCGCGCTCACCCGTGTCGTAGAGGCGATCAAATACTTTTCCAAGGGTTCTACGAAGAAAGTCATCGGGAATCTTGGCCCGGTTCTCGGCCCAATCGGTCTCCATCACTCCCGTCTCGGGACTCTCTACAGCAATCGCAAAGCCATTGTCGATCCAGAACTGACGAAGGACGGGCCAGAGCTTCTCGGGTGCCTGCTTCACCACCAAGGATTGCTGGTCTCCAATTCGCTCAAGGCGCATGCCCGGAATGGAGGGAAGCACAGTCGACGCACTGGCAACTTTTGGCGCACTCTGCCCCCTCTCAAACTCAGAGCGACTCGCAGTCCCCGATGCGGGGATGGCGAAGCGATCGTCTTTGGCAGGCCGAATCAGGTCTGGCGGCACTTCCAGAGGAGTTTCACGCTTTTTTGCAGACTGATAATCGATGTCCTTGCCAGGAAGAATTCCGCAGCCAGAGAGGGTGCTTGATGAGAGGGCGATGAGGAAATAATTTCTGAAACGAGTCATTGACAGAGTCCGAGGGATTTCAATGCCGACTCAACCATGGGCTGGGCGGAAGATGACAAGGGTACCAAGGGAAGCCGAATTCCAGCAGGCATCTTACCCATTCTAGTCAGGGCCCATTTCACTGGGATGGGATTGGCCTCGCAGAACATGGCGCGGTGGAGCGGCAACAACTCCCGATTGCGTTGGGCAACCTCTTTTGCGCGTCCGGCCATGGCCCATTCGCAGAGTTCTGCCATAAGCCGGGGTGCCACATTGGCTGTCACGGAGATATTGCCCTTGCCCCCCATGAGCATGAGTGTCGGCGCCGTTGGGTCATCACCGCTGTAGACCGAGAAGTGCGCAGGGGCTTCTCGAATCAGCCATTGACCGCGCTCCAGGTTGCCGGTGGCGTCTTTAATGCCAACAATGTTCCGAATCTGCGAGAGGCGAATGGTGGTCTCGTGGGCGAGGTCTGCGACCGTGCGGCCCGGTACGTTGTAGAGAATGTGGGGCATGTCGACCGCTTCGGCCACGGCCTTGAAGTGCTGATAGAGGCCCTCTTGGGTGGGCTTGTTGTAGTAGGGAACCACCTGCAGCGAGGCATCGGCGCCGAGTTTCTGGGCCTCGCGGGTCAACTCAATGGCCTCTGCGGTGGAGTTGGCGCCGGTTCCTGCAATGACAGGAATCTTTCCTTTGGCCTGCTCAACCGCCACACGAATGAGATCTAGGTGCTCGGCGACATCTACAGTGGGGGACTCACCCGTGGTGCCCACGGCAACGATTCCATGGGTTCCTTCGGCAATGTGCCAATCGATCAGCCGACGAAAGCCATCGAGATCGAGTCGACCATCGTCATGCATGGGCGTGACAATCGCCACAAGGCTTCCAGCAATTGTCTTGGGGGACGAATGAGAGGACATAGAGTGGTTCTCTAAGGAAGGTCTAGGAGTAATCGAGGCCCATGGCCTCTCTCACATCACGCATGGTCTGGCGCGCGAGTTCACGCGCCCGCTCACAGCCATCGGCAACAATATTGCGCACCAGGTCCAGGTCCTTCTCATAGGGCTCGGCACGCTCCCGAAATTGCTTCTGCTCTTCGAGTACGGCATCGATCAGAGGTTGCTTGCACTCAATGCAGCCAATGCCCGCCGACTCACAGCCCGAGCGGGCCCACTGGCGCGTCTCATCCGAGGAGTAGACCTGGTGCAGGGCCCAGACCGGGCAACGATCGGGTGAACCAGCGTCGGTTCGACGAACCCGGGCGGGATCGGTCGGCATGGTGCGCATGCGCTTGACCACATTGTCTGGGTCTTCACGCAGTGAGATGGTGTTTTGATAACTCTTGGACATCTTCTGCCCGTCGAGGCCGGGCATGCGAGAGGCTTCGGTAAGAAGCGCCTGTGGCTCGACAAGAATGAGTCGGCGCGCCCCTTCCAAATAACCAAAGAGCCGCTCACGGTCGTCCACAGTGAGATTCTGGGCCTCCTGCAAAACCGCCTTGGCCTGCTCGAGCGCTTCTTCATCGCCCTGCTCTTGGAAGCGAGACCGCAGGTCAAGCAGGAGTTTGGCCCGCTTCACCCCAAGCTTCTTGGCGGCCAGCTGCGCCTTCTCCTCGAAGTCGGGCTCGCGCCCATAGAGGTGATTGAAGCGTCGGGCCACCTCTCGGGTGAGCTCGATGTGCGGCACCTGATCTTCGCCAACAGGAACCTGGCCCGCTCGGTAAATAAGGATGTCGGCCGATTGCAGCAACGGGTAGCCCAGGAATCCGTAGGTGGAGAGGTCTTTCTCAGAGAGCTTCTCTTGCTGGTCTTTGTAAGTTGGTACGCGCTCCAACCAGCCCAGGGGGGTGCACATCGACAAAAGAAGGTGCAGCTCGGCATGCTCGGGCACCCGCGACTGGATAAACAGAGTGGCCTGATTGGGGTCAACGCCCGCGGCCAACCAGTCAATGACCATCTCCCAGACGCTGTCAGCGATGATCTCGGGACTGTCGTAATGGGTGGTCAGGGCATGCCAGTCCGCCACGAAGAATAGGCACTCGTACTCGGACTGAAGCCGAACCCAGTTCTTTAGAACACCGTGGTAGTGGCCCAAGTGCAGGGCCCCCGTGGGCCGCATGCCCGACAGGACGCGTTGGGGATACATAAGGCCCCGATTCTATCAGTCCAGCAGGGCCAGATCCGTCCATTCAGACCAAACCGGTGCCGTGCCGTCGGGCAACGGGGGGGCGCGGCCGACATCGCATCGGCTCTCTGTTGGGCTGTGAAAATCGCTGCCACGAGAAGCCATTAGGCCCAAGTCCACCGAGAGTCGCTGGTAGCGCCGGGTATCGTCTTGATTGTGACTGCCAGTGGAGACCTCTACTGTGCGGCCGCCCAAGGTCATGAACTCCTGCATCAAGGCCCAGTGGGCCGTGGCATTGAGTTTGTATCTGCCCGGATGGGCCATCACGGGCTCCCCACCGGCATCTCGAATCCATCCCATTGCGTCGGAAAGGCTCGCCCAGTCGTGAGAGACATAACCTGGCTTGCCTGGCGTGATGAATCGATCGAAGACCTCTTGCATATGGGCGCAGACGCCGCGGGCCACCAGGGCCCGGGCAAAGTGGGTGCGACCGATTAACTTCGGATTGCCCGCGTAGCTCAGCGCCTCGTCAAAGACACTGGGCAGGCCGTGGGCCACCATCTGCGCATCCATTCGATGGGCCCGCTCGGTTCGTGAACGTTGCATCTCATCGAGGGCATTGGAGATCAAGGCCCGGCTGCGATCAAAACGCAAACCAACCAAATGCAGTGTGATGCCCCCCCAACTCACCGAGATTTCCACACCATTGATAAAGGGCAAGCCACAGTCGCGCGCGGCCTCCTCGGCCTCGGCAAGCCCATCGAGGGTGTCGTGGTCGGTGAGTGCCATAAGTTGCAGGCCATTGGCCTTGCCCCTTGCAACCAGCTCAGCGGGTGAGAGCGTGCCATCCGATGCAGACGAGTGCATATGGAGGTCGACATTAAGATCGTGTGGTGCCATTCCGGGTATTGTCTCGGAAATTCCCAATCTTGTTGCCTCCCATGCCCATCCATCGACTTGGTTCTTTAGTTCCGCACATTGACCCTTCGGCATTCGTTGCCGATGGTGCACAGGTCATTGGCAACGTCTCGCTCAAGCAAGATGTCAGCGTCTGGTTCAACGCGGTGATTCGCGGCGACAACGACCCCATTGGTATTGGTGAAGGCACCAATATTCAAGACGGTGCCGTGCTCCACGCAGACCCCGGCTTCCCCCTGATGATTGGAGATCGCTCCACCATTGGGCACCAGGCCATGGTTCATGGCTGCACCATAGGGAACGGCGTGCTCATTGGTATTCAAGCGATCGTGCTCAACGGGGCCGAGATCGGAGACCACTGCATTATTGGTGCCGGCGCACTGGTGACGGGCGGAACGGTCATCCCCCCTGGCAGCATGGCCATGGGAAGCCCCGCCAAGGTCACTCGGCCATTGCGGCCCGATGAAATTGAAATGATTGATCGAATTGCGCAGGGCTACATCGATCGGGGCCTTCGCTACCGAAGCGAACTCTCTCCCGCCAACCCCAGCGAATTGGGCTAAGGCACCGGCATGGATGACAAGCTCCTGCGACTGATGATCCCCACGGGGAATATCCGCATTCAGGCCGTGACCCTGCAAGAGACCTGGAAGAAGATCCGAGACCGCCATCCCCTGCTCGATGCAGCCCCCCTGGGCTTGCTCGGTGAGATGAGCGCGGCCAGCGCACTGCTGAGTGCCTCGCTCAAATACGAAGGCTCGGTCACTCTGCAGATTCACGGCGACGGCCCCGTGCGGCTTGCGGTTGCAGAGTGCAACGCCGAGCAAGGCATTCGCGCAACCATCGATCTGGCGCAAGATGAATCAGAGCCCCTCTCCACGGCCAGCGAGAAAACAGGGCTTCGCGAGATGGTCAATCAATCCGGACTTGGGCGATTCAGCCTCATCCTCGACCCCAAGCAGCCCAATCAGCAGCCCTACCAAGGCATCGTGTCATTCACGGGAGAGAGCCTGGCCGATGCCATTGAGTCCTATATGTCACAGTCAGAGCAGCTGCCCTCTCGTCTCTGGCTCTTCTGCGACGGTGAGAAGGCCGCAGGACTTCTTCTGCAACAGATGCCCGACACCGACGAGGAAGCCTGGCAGACCGCCTGCATGCTGGCCGCCACGGTGGAGCCCAAAGAGATGCTGAAGGAGCCCCTTCAAGACGTACTCCACAAGTTGTTCTGGGAGACGTCGGCTCGGCTGCTCGAAGAGCGAACCCCGCGATTCGAATGCCCCTGCACCCGTGCCCGTGTCGGGCGGATGCTCAACACCTTGGGCATCGAGGAGGTGGAATCGATTTTGGAAGAACAAGGAGAGGTGGAGGTGCGTTGCAACTTCTGCAACTGGGCCTATCGATTCGATGCCGTGGACTGCGCCCGGCTTTTCAACGACCCGCTTGGCGTGGCCGAGCAGACGACTCGGCCCGGGCCCACTACACGTCAATAAAGCCAATCAAGCGTTAGGGCGTGCGCACGATCTGAACGAAACGCTCTCCAGGTCGCATCAGTCCCATCTCGTAGCGGGCCCGCTCCTCGGCAGACTGCAGGCCCGTTTGAAGGTCTTTCACCTCGGCCTCGAGCTCTTCAATCTGAAAACGCTGGGCGGCAATCTCGAGCTTCTTCTCCTCGACCTGCGCCTCTAACTTCCAGACCGAGGGCCATCCCCCCGCACCAAACCACATGGGCACCTGAAGGACCAAGATACCCACGAGAAGCCACTTCTCTAGGCCCAGCCACCCCAATTGGGGGCGACCAATCATTCGCCCCAAGAGCCCCAAGCCCCCTGCCCCAAGGCGGGAGACGAAGCCCGAGGGACGCCGATTGGGTCGGTTCAAGCCCGGCCCTTGAGCTGGTAGAAGGCCTCGATGCCGGGATAGCTTCCTGCGCCAGCGAGGTCTTCCTCGATGCGAAGCAGCTGGTTGTATTTGGCCATGCGATCGGACCGCGACAATGAGCCCGTCTTGATCTGCAATGCATTGGTGCCCACTGCAATATCTGCAATGGTGGAATCCTCGGATTCTCCCGAGCGGTGGGAGACCACCGCGGTATAGCCTGCACGCTTGGCCATCTCGACGGCGGCAAAGGTCTCGGAGAGGGTTCCAATCTGGTTAATCTTGATGAGAATGGAGTTGGCAATGTTCTTCTGTATGCCCTCTTTGAGAATCTTGGTGTTGGTCACGAAGAGATCATCGCCCACGAGCTGAACCTTTTTGCCCAGGGCTGCAGTGAGTTGGGCCCAGCCATCCCAATCGTCCTCGGCGCATCCATCTTCAATGGAAATGATGGGGTACTTGTCGCACCATGTGGCCAGTACGTCCACGAAACCCTTGGCGGGCAAGGAGAGGCCCTCGGCCGAGAGCTCGTACTTGCCATTCTTGTAGAACTCGGAGCTTGCGCAATCCAAGCCCAGTGCGATCTGCCGGCCTGGCTCGTATCCGGCCTTCTCGATGGCCTTGAGAATGAGTTGGATCGTCGCCTCGTGGTCTTTCACGCTGGGGGCGAATCCGCCCTCATCGCCCACGGCGGTCGACATGCCTTGATCGTGAATGAGTGACTTCAGGGCATGAAAGACCTCGGCCCCGTAGCGAAGTGCCTCGCGAAAACTTGGCGCACCCACTGGGATGATCATGAGCTCTTGAAGATCGAGGTTGTTATTGGCGTGGGCCCCGCCGTTGATGACGTTCATCATTGGCACCGGCAAGGCCATTGGGCCCGACCCACCAAAATAACGATAGAGCGGCAGGCCCGTCTCCTCGGCCGCGGCCCGGGCGGTGGCCATCGAGACCGCCAGAAGCGCATTGGCCCCCAGGCGTGATTTGTTGTCGGTGCCATCTAAATCAATGAGGGTCTGATCAATATAGGCCTGCTCGGTGGCATCGAGCCCCATCAGGGCCTCACCGATCTCGGTGTTGATGTGCTCAACGGCCTTGAGAACGCCCTTGCCCAGATAGCGGGACTTGTCGCTATCGCGCAGCTCAATGGCCTCGCGCGAGCCCGTGGATGCGCCACTGGGCACAATGGCCCGGCCCATCACGCCAGACTCCAAAAGAACATCGCATTCCACTGTGGGGTTGCCTCGGCTGTCGAGGACTTCACGGCCAATCAGATCAACAATCGCACTCATCGCAGCACTCCTGTGGGGGACTCGCAAGGAGTCAGTTGAAATTTTCCTCGAGCAAGGGGAAGGACTTGACCATGCGATCGAGCTGCGCAAGCTGCTCGAGCAGGGCCTTCATGTGGTGAAGGGGGACCGCATTGGGGCCATCGGAGAGGGCCTTGGCGGGATTGGGGTGGGTCTCCATAAAGAGCCCGGAGATGCCCGCGCCAACCGCCGATCGTGCGAGCACCGGGACAAACTCGCGCTGACCACCACTGCTGGTGCCCTGCCCGCCCGGCAACTGAACCGAGTGGGTGGCATCGAAAACCACGGGGCAATTGGTCTCGCGCATGATGGCAAGGCTGCGCATATCGCTGACCAAATTGTTGTAACCAAAACTCACACCGCGCTCGCAGGCCAAGAAACGATCGGTCTCCTGGCCGGCCTCGGCAGCGGCCTCTCGGGCCTTGTCAATCACATTCTTCATGTCATGAGGTGCGAGAAACTGGCCCTTCTTGATATTCACCGGCTTACTGGTCTGGGCCACCGCACGAATAAAGTCGGTCTGGCGGCAGAGAAAGGCTGGGGTCTGAATCACATCGACCACCGCACAGACAGCATCGAGTTCTTCGATCGCGTGGACGTCGGTGAGGATGGGTACCTTCACCTGGCGCTTGACCTCATCGAGAATGCGCAGGCCCTCGTCCATGCCCAGGCCGCGAAAAGATTTGCCCGAAGAACGATTGGCCTTGTCGTAGCTCGACTTGAAAATAAAGTGAATGCCCAGGGGCTCGCAGATGGACTTGAGGGTGCCAGCGACTTCGACCTGCAAGGCCTCGGACTCCACCACACAGGGACCAGAAATTAAGAAGAGGGGCTGATTCATTCCCACCTCACGACCGCATAGCTTCATTTTCGCGACTCCTTTCGGGCAACGGCTGCCTCGATGTACGACTTAAAGAGCGGATGCCCATGGCGGGGCGTCGATGTGAATTCTGGGTGGAACTGAACGGCCACAAACCAAGGGTGAACCGACTCGGGCAGTTCAATCATCTCCACCAGAGACTCGTGCGGTGTCTCGGAACTCACCACCAGACCCGCCTGAACAATCTTGTCTTTGAGGCGATTATTGACCTCGTAGCGATGGCGATGGCGCTCGTAGACCTCGGGGCCGTATGTCTGGGCGGCCTTGGTGCCGGCTCGGATCGCACAGCGCTGGGCACCCAGGCGCATGGTGCCACCCATATCGGATTCCTCGGAGCGGTTCTGTCGACTGCCATCGGCATCGACCCACTCGGTAATCAGCGCAATGACGGGATTGGGCGACTGGGGGTCGAACTCGGTGGAATTGGCCTTGGCCAGGCCCGCCACATTTCGGGCGAACTCCACCACGGCCAGTTGCATGCCCAGGCAGATGCCCAAGTAAGGGATTCGCTGCTTCCTAGCGAACTCAATCGCACGAATCTTTCCTTCGACCCCACGCTTGCCAAACCCACCAGGAACCAGCACTGCATCGAACTGCGAGAGGCCCTCGGGCCCATCGCGCTCGATGGTCTCGGAATCGATGTAATCAATCTTCACCTTCGAGCGTGTATGCAAACCCGCATGAATCAGGGCCTCGCTCAGAGACTTGTAAGACTCGGTGAGGTCGACGTACTTGCCAACCATGGCCACGCGAATCTCTCGCTGGGGATGCTCAAGCCGCTCGATGAGGTCATCCCATACCGCGATGTCGGGCTGCTTCGCATCCAATTTCAGGCAATCACAGATCTGATCATCGACCCCCTGCTCCATCAGCATGCGAGGGATGCGGTAGATGCTGTCGACATCGGCCACTGAAATGACCGCCTCGGCGGGCACATTCGAAAAGAGCGAGATCTTGTCGCGCTCGTCCTCGGGAATGGCGCGGTCGGCGCGGCAGAAGAGCAGATTGGGGCTGATGCCAATCTCACGAAGTTTCTGCACCGAGTGCTGGGTGGGCTTCGTCTTGAGTTCACCAGCCGATGGAATGTAAGGCACCAGTGTGAGGTGCACGAAGCAGCTGTTGTTGCGGCCCGCCTTCAGACTGAGCTGGCGAATGGCCTCCAGAAATGGCAGCGACTCGATGTCACCCACGGTGCCCCCAACCTCGACAATGGCCACATCGGGGGCATCGTCTTGATCGGTTCTCGCACCGCGATGAATAAAGGCTTGAATCTCGTTGGTGATGTGGGGAATGACTTGAACCGTCTTGCCCAGGTACTCGCCCCGGCGCTCCTTGCGCAGGACCGAGTCGTAGATTTGACCAGTGGTGAAGTTGTTGTGCCGGCGGGTTCGTGAGTCGGTGAACCGCTCGTAGTGGCCCAGATCCAAGTCAGTCTCGGCACCGTCTTCAGTGACAAACACCTCGCCATGCTGAAATGGGCTCATGGTACCCGGGTCGACGTTCAGATAGGGGTCCATCTTGATGATGGTGACGGTGAGTCCGCGCGACTCAAGAAGTGCGCCCATTGAAGCGGCGGCGATGCCCTTGCCCAGCGAGGACACAACACCACCGGTTACAAATACAAACTTGGGCATCCGACCATCCGTAAGTGGAAAGTCGGATTATACCGATGCCGCCTAGCGATCTGCCCGCAGAAGTTCGCAGCCTGTTTTGGCCTGCAGCTGCTCGGGTGTGACACCCGGCGCACATTCAATCAGGGCGAGGCCATTGGGTGTGACGTCCATCACGCCAAGGTCGGTGATGATCATGTCAACCGCGGCCAGGGCCGTGAGCGGCAGCGTGCATTGCTCCAGAATCTTCAATTCCTCGCTGCCATCTTTGGCCTTGGCGGTGTGCTCCATCAGAACAATGACTTTGGGCACACCGGCCACCAGGTCCATGGCCCCGCCCATGCCCTTGACCATCTTGCCCGGGATCATCCAGTTCGCAAGGTCGCCCCTCTGGGAGACCTGCATGGCCCCGAGAATTGCAATGTCAATGTGGCCACCGCGAATCATCGCGAAAGAATCTGCGCTATTGAACACGGCAGAGCCCGCAATGGTGGTGACGGTTTGCTTGCTGGCATTGATGAGATCTGCATCGGCCTCGCTCTCGCGCGGGAAGGGGCCAATACCCAGCAGGCCATTCTCGGACTGAAGCCAGACCTCTACACCCGGGGGCACATGGTTGGCCACCAACGTTGGAATGCCAATTCCCAGGTTCACATAGAAACCGTCTCGGAGTTCTTGGGCGGCCCGTGCGGCCATCTGGTCTCGGCTCCAGGCCATGGCTAGGCCTCCTTCCGAAGGGTGAGATTTTCTATTGGCTTACGTCCCTGGCTGAGCACCAAACGCTTGGTGTAGATCCCCGGTGTATGAACAGCATCGGGCGCAATCGCCCCATTCTCCACAATGGTCTCGACCTCGGCGATGGTCACATGAGAGGCGCAGGCCACGTTGGGATTGAAGTTGCGGGCGGTGTAGCGATAGACCAGGTTGCCCGATTGATCGGCCTTCCAGGCCTTCACCAGAGAAACGTCTGCGAAGAGACTCGTCTCCAAGAGATACTGCTCGCCATTGAATTCGCGGGTCTCTTTGCCATCGGCCACCAACGTTCCCACACCGGTCTTGGTAAAAAAAGCGGGAATTCCTGCACCACCGGCGCGAAGTTTCTCCGCCAGTGTGCCCTGGGGGGTGAAGTCAATCTGCAACTCTCCAGACAAAAACTGGCGCTCGAGAATCTTGTTTTCACCCACATACGAAGAAGCGAGTCGACTGACCTGACCGCCCTGGAGTAGGGCCCCCACGCCGTAGTCATCGGTGCCGGCCGTGCCGCAAATGACGAAGAGGTTGCGAACTCCACTGGCACGCACCGCATCGACCAGGTCGTGCGGGATGCCCGCAATTCCAAAGCCACCAATGGCCAAGGTCATGCCATCGCGAAGAACATCCTGTAAGGCCACCTGGGCATTGGTGAAGACTTTATTCATAGTGGCCTTGGGCCTCCTACAATAGGGTGCCGAGCCATTATCGGCAAAGCCATGGAATTGGGGAAGTCTTTGGAACGCGAATCTATGCAGTTCGATGTAGTGATTGTGGGCGCCGGACCCGCTGGTCTGTCTGCGGCCATTCGAATCAAACAGCTTGCCCAGACCCGCGGGCAAGAGATCTCGGTCTGTGTTCTGGAGAAGGCATCGGCAGTGGGCGCGCATATTCTCTCGGGTGCGGTCATGGACACCCGTGCCCTTACAGAGTTGCTGCCCGACTGGGCCTCGCAGGGTGCCCCGATGGGTGTTGAAGTCACCGAGGACCATTTCCTGTTTCTTGGTGCCTCGGGTGGTCAGGCGGTGCCCGACTGGATGCTGCCGAACTGCTTTAAGAACAAGGGCCACCGCATTATTAGCCTCTCGTTGCTCACCGCCTGGCTCGGCGAGCAGGCCGAGGCCCTTGGCGTGGAGATCTATCCAGGCTTTGCCGCAGCCGAACTCTGCTACAACGAGGCGGGCGAGGTCTGCGGTGTGATTACAGGCGACATGGGTCGAGACCGCAATGGTGAGCCCACGGCCCAGTTCCAGGCGGGCATGGCACTCATGGGCCAATTCACACTTCTGGCCGAGGGCGCGCGCGGCCACCTGGGCAAAGAGGTGATCAGCCGTTTTGCACTTGATTCGGATTCCGACCCACAGAGCTATGGCATTGGCATTAAAGAACTCTGGGAGGTCTCCTCACCGCTGCACCAACCAGGCCAGGTGGTTCATACCGCTGGCTGGCCGCTGGATTCACAGACCTATGGCGGCGGTTTCATCTACCACCTCGATAAGAAGCGCGTGGCCCTGGGCCTGGTGGTTGGCCTGGGTTACAAGAATCCCTGGCTCTCGCCCTTCGAAGAGTTCCAGCGCTGGAAGACCCACTCGACCATTGCACCGCTGCTCGAATCGGGCCGTCGCATTGGGTACGGGGCCCGGGCGCTGACAGCAGGCGGCCTCAATAGCCTTCCGCGCCTGGTATTCCCAGGCGGCGCCTTAATTGGCTGTGATGCGGGCTTTCTCAACGCCTCTCGAATCAAGGGCAGCCATGCCGCGATCAAGAGCGGCATGCTCGCGGCCGAGGCCTGTGTCGATGCATTGCGGGCCGACCGCAAAACCAAGGGGCTCGAGTCCTACGAGACAAAATTCAAAGACTCTTGGTTGTTCGATGAGTTGTACCGCGCGCGCAACTTCAAGCCCGCAATGTCCAAGGGGCTCTGGCTCGGCACACTTCTTGTGGGCATTGATCAGACACTTTTTGGTGGCAAGGCCCCATGGACTCTGCACAACGACACAGCCGATCACTTAAAACTCGAGCCCGCTGAAAATCACCAGCCCATTGTGTATCCCAAGCCCGATGGGCAAATTACCTTTGATCGGCTCTCGTCGGTGTTTCTATCGGGCACCCACCATGAAGAGAACCAGCCCTGCCACCTCACGCTAAGAGATGCGGGCATTCCTGTCTCGGTCAACCTCGCCCAGTACGCGGGCCCCGAGTCGCGCTACTGCCCCGCCGCGGTGTATGAATACCTCGATGCCAGTGGCCAGCCCACCAATGCAGCAACCGAGGGGGCCTCGCTTCGAATCAATGCGCAGAATTGCGTTCACTGCAAGACCTGCGACATCAAGGACCCCCGCCAGAACATTGTCTGGGTGACGCCCGAGGGCGGCAGTGGGCCCGAGTATCAGGGGATGTAGTCGAACCTCATAAAAAACATTCGGCGTTTTAATCGACCAGTTGCGGCTCATGGCGCACCACCGCCACAACGGTCCGCAGTAGCAGCCAAATAATCAGCAGTGTCGAGAGGCCCAGCATGAGGGCGGCCAGTGCGGTCATCCAGGGCGAGTCCACAAAGCGGCTATAGACCAAGGTGGCCGCTGTGAATGCGGCCACAGGAAATGAGAAGGCCCACCACGACAGAAAGAACGGCAGGCGCATGAAGTGCCGAATCTGTGAGGCCAAGAAGATGGCAAAGAAGAGTGTAATACCAAAGAGGATGTGGCCGGTGACATCAATGGGCCGGCCATCGGGGTGCTGACCCGTGAGCAGCATCCATGAGAGAAAGCCCACCGCCGGTGGCGCAAGCAAGATGCACAAGGTGGGGGTGAGCCGCTCGGGCATGGGGGGTTGTACAAAGAGAAGGCGCCCCATCACCACCGTGAGCATGACCACCCAGAACAAAATGCCCACGGCGAAAAACCACCATGAAATTTCGATGTAACCCAGCCCAACCCCGCCCAGGGGGATCACCACATTGGCCACCGCGGGAATAAACCAGGCCGGATTCGCATGGGCGGGCTGCAGGCCTTCACGATGGATCCATGCATTGAGCACCATGACCATGATGATGAGTTGCAAGAGCGCACCCACCGCCCAGATAGGCAATGCGAGTGGGGCGAAGAGGCCCAGGCAGACTGCTCCGATGAGTGCGAACGAGACCGCCACCGCCGCGAAGAAGGCCGACTTCACAGGGTGGTGCCACTCGGCCAAGACATCCTGACCACGCGAGACCATCTTCTTTAAGTAAAGCACCAAGAGCAGCACAAAGACTGCACAGGCCAGCAGACCAAAGGCCTTGGCCAAGAGCGGTGCCCAGCCAGGCAGCCAGCCCATATTGGCCACACGGCCCCAGACCAGGGCCAACCCCGAGAGGCCCATGACCATGGCGAAGGAAGAAACCGGAAGATTGGCCAGCAAGGGCGAAGAAAAGATGGACATGTCGCTTGAATAAGAGGTTCGATTAGAAGACGAAGGGAGACGGCCAAGAAAAAAGGAAACAAAAAAGGGCTTGAGGGGAGGTTAAAAGTACTGTATAAATATTCAGTATGAAAAACCTCACCGACCGCCAGCAAAAGATTCTCTCATTCATCGAAACGCATATTTCAGACACCGGGTTCCCACCTACCCGGGCTGAAATCTGCCAGGCCCTGGGCTTTCGATCCCCCAACGCGGCCGAAGAACACCTCAAGGCCCTGGTTCGAAAAGGCGCCATCTCCATGGTCGCCGGCGCCTCGCGCAGCATCCGGCTGCTTGAAGACACCCTACAAAATAGCCTTCAAAGCCTGCGCCTGCCACTCATTGGCCGTGTGGCCGCGGGCTCTCCCGTTCTCGCCACCGAACACATTGAGTCGCATCACAGCCTCGATGCCGGCTTGTTTAAAAGCCAGCCCGACTACCTCCTGAAAGTGCGCGGCATGAGCATGCGCGATGCCGGCATTCTCGATGGCGACTTGCTCGCGGTGCAAAAACTTCGTGCAGGCCAGCCCGTTCGCAACGGCCAGCTGGTGGTCGCACGCGTAGAAGATGAAGTCACAGTGAAGTGGTTTGAACAAAAGGGCAGCCTCATCACACTGCGGCCCGACAACCCAGAGTTCAAACCCATTGTGGTCAATGCCGACAAACAGGCCATTGCCCTTGAAGGACTCGGTGTGGGGGTCATCCGCCGTGTTTAACCCAATGCTCAACCAACACCCCGATGTCTGGCGGGCCTCCAGCCCCCCCAGCAGCCTGGTCATGCCCTCTATTGCCAGTGGCCACAAAACACTCGATGCACAGCTCCCTGGTGGCGGCTGGCCAGTGGGCCACCTCACCGAGCTGCTCGTACGGGCCATGGGCGTGGGCGAGTTGCGACTCCTGGCCCCTGCCCTTCAGAGGCTCACCCGTGCCAACAAACAGATCATCATGCTGGCGCCTCCCCAACTGCCGCATGCACCCGCCCTCTCGGCCTTGGGCATTCAGCTCAATCAATGCCTAGTGGTGCGTGCACGCCGCGCCAGCGACCGGCTCTGGGCCATTGAACAAAGCCTGCGCTCCAACCACTTCGGCGCCCTTCTGGCCTGGATCGACGAGCCCACCCCCCACGAGGCACTGCGCCGTTTTCAACTGGCCGCACGCCAGGCCCAGGGGCCCGTCTTTTTGTTTCGCCCCCTGCAAGCACAAGACCAGCCCTCGCCTGCGCCACTGCGCCTGGCCCTGCTGCCAAGGCAGTATCCCGGCCTGGCCGTTCAATTGCTCAAGCGGCGTGGTCCCGTTGCCGCAGAACCCATCTATGTGAACCTGCCCATTGCCAGTCGGGCAATGCGTCCTCTGGAAGAGGCCCATGCTTTGGATCGCATGCCAGTTCCCCAGCACCAGTCCTTCGCCACCAGTCATCCCACCGGACTGCGTTCGACTCAGCCCCACTGAGTCCTTCGAGTCGGTGCGCCTGCGCATGGCGCAGTGGGCCCTGCAGTTCACGCCCGATGTCTGCCTGGGCCAGTGGCACGACACCGTCTTACTCGAAGTCGGCCCCAGCCTGCGTTTATGGGGAGGCCTCGAGCCACTCCTTGGTCAACTCACGCAGGGTTGGCAGCGGCTTGGCTGGCCACCCAAGGCGGTTCAAATGCAGCAGGCCCACACGGCTCGACTCGCAGAATGGCTTCTCCAGAGCCCTATCGCAAAAGGCCAGACGCATCGCATTCCACTGTCTTCTATTGTTGAAGCGCACCCCCACCTCGATCGACTCGCCCGCATGGGCATTCGAGACCTCGGCCCCGTCTTAAAGCTTCCCCGTGCGGGGTTGCGGCAACGATTCGGTGCTGGGTTTGTTGCAGCCATCGAGGCCGCACTCGGAGAACGGGCCGACCCACGGCAGGCCATTCATGCCCCAGCCATTTTCGAGCAGGGCCTCGAACTCGCCCTGCCCACCGACTCCAAGGGCCTTCTTGAAACAGGCTGCCTGCGGCTCTTAGAAGAAGGCCTCGCCTGGCTGGCTGGCATGCAAGCGGCTGTGACCGAATATCGCTTTGTGTTTCATCAAGGACGACGACAAAGCCAAGAACTCTGCATCGGCCTGGCCGAGCCAAGCCGCGAGGCCTCGCGCATTCAACGGCTGCTGAGCGAGTCACTCTCTCAGACAGCGCTCACGGCAGCAGTCAGTGGCATTGCACTGCGTTTGGACAACCCCCTGCCCCTTGCCCATCACAACGAAGAACTCTTTCCGCAGAGCAATCCTGCACGCGAGAACCAAGGCATACAAGAACTCTGCGAGCGACTCTCTGCACGGCTTGGCCAATCGCAGGTGCTGCGAATTCAAGAAATCAATAGCCATCGGCCCGAGGCCGCAAGTCAACTCATTCCTTGGAAAGAGAATCAAAAATCAGGGCCTGCTGCCAAGTCCCCCACGCTCGGTCTGGCGCAACCCATGGCCAGCCAACCACCGCGGCCCATCTGGCTGCTCGAGTCCCCCGTGGCCCTGTCTGTGCAGAAGGAGCGGCCCATTTACCAAGGGCCCCTTCGACTTCGTGCCGGCCCCGAGCGCATTGAGTCCGACTGGTGGAGTGACCCCTTTGCACGCGACTACTTTGTGGCCGAGACACACGACCAACGGCTGGTCTGGGTCTTTCGCACACCCGGGCACGACTGGTTCTTGCATGGCTTCTTTGGCTAGCTCCAACTCACCCAAGCCACCCAACTCACTCCATCCACCCAAGCCACCCCAAGTTATCTCTGGTCACGCATTCCATGGATTACGCCGAACTGGTCTGCTCGAGTAACTTTCACTTTCAATTCGGGGGCTCGCATCCCGAAGACCTGGTCGCACGGGCCAAGTTGCTGGGCTACAAGGCACTGGCCATTACCGATGAGGCCAGTGTCTCGGGCAGTGTGCGGGCCCATCTGGCAGGACAGGCGGTGGGACTGCCCATTGTTCATGGGGCGCAGTTTCATCTCGAACAAGGACCGCAACTGGCCTTTCTTGTGCGCAACAAAAAAGGCTGGCAGCAGTTGTGTCACTTCATCACCCTGGGCCGGGGCCGCGCAGAGAAGGGCCACTACCAACTCACACGAGAAGACTTGGAACAACAGGCCTTGGAAGACTGCTGGGCCATCTGGCTGCCCAATGCCCAAGACCCATCGCAGTCCGAGGGCCAGTTGCACTCCACCGCCCAGTGGCTGAAGTCTTGTCTAAAGGATCGGCTGCGCATTGGGGTCTGTCTTCAACTTCGTGCCGATGACCGTGCATGGCTCCATCAACTCCAGGCCCTGGGCAGCCTGCTGCGCATTGATGCAGTGGCTGTGGGCCAGGCCCGCATGGCCCATCGACGCGACAAGCCGATCACCGATCTCGTTGGTGCGATTGGCCATGGGCTGCCTCTGCAAGACTGCGGCCGTCGGCTGCTTGCCAATGCCGAGGCCTATCTGCGGCCAAGGCTTCGACTCGCCCGCCTCTACCCATCGGTCATGCTGGCCAATGCCGTGGCACTCGCAGCGCAGTGTTCGTTTTCTCTGGATGAACTGC
Organism: Betaproteobacteria bacterium; assembly: GCA_016868255.1. Classification (GTDB taxonomy): domain Bacteria; phylum Pseudomonadota; class Gammaproteobacteria; order Burkholderiales; family Burkholderiaceae_A; genus Hahnella. The sequence goes on along the minus strand of VGHN01000012.1, from coordinate 21,194 downwards.
GCTACGAATACCCCGACGAGATTGTCCCCGCGGGCCTCACGCCCACCCAGTGGCTGCGCCACCTCACAGAAGACGGGGCTCAGCAGCGCTTTCCCAAGCAGACCCATCCCGAGGGAATGCCTGCCAAGGTGCGCCAGCAGATTGAGCACGAGCTGCAACTCATCCACGAAATGCATTACGAGCCTTACTTCCTCACGGTCTACGACATCGTGGCCTTTGCCCGCTCCAAGGGCATTGCCTGCCAAGGCCGCGGCTCGGCGGCCAACTCGGCCGTTTGTTATTGCCTGGGCATCACCGAGGTCGACCCTTCTCGCATGAGCATGCTGTTTGAACGCTTCATCTCCAAAGAGCGCAATGAGCCGCCTGACATCGATGTCGACTTCGAACACCAGCGACGCGAGGAAGTGATTCAGTACATCTACCAGAAATACGGCAGGCATCGGGCCGCACTGGCCGCAGCCATTGTTCGTTACCGGCCCCGCTCGGCACTACGCGATACGGGAAAGGCCCTGGGGGTTCATCCCACCCTCATTGATGAGGCCGCCAAGGGTTACAGCTGGTGGGATGGCAAGGTCATCTCTGCAGAGGGCCTTCAGACCAATATTGAAGAGGGCCTCGCAAGACGTGCCCAATTGCCACTGGCCGAACCGCTGCCCGAATTGCCCGACCACAAATCACTTGAGCAATGGGCCAGGCTGAGCACAGCTCTTGTGGGCTTCCCTCGCCATCTCTCTCAGCATGTGGGTGGGTTTGTCATTGCACGCCACCGATTGAGTGATCTGGTTCCGGTGGAGAACGCCAGCATGGCCGATCGCACGGTGCTGCAGTGGGACAAAGACGACATCGATGCCTTGGGCCTTTTGAAGGTCGATGTCTTGGCCTTGGGCATGCTCTCTGCCATTCGCCGCGCCCTGGAATTCGTGGGAGAAAAAAGGGGCCTGCAAGATGTCCATGGCCAGCCCCGCTCTATGGCCATGCAAGAGGTGCCTGCCGAAGACCAGGAGACCTATCGAATGATTCAGGCCGCCGACACCATGGGTGTTTTTCAGATTGAGTCACGTGCGCAGATGAGCATGCTGCCCCGACTCAAGCCCGCATGCTTCTACGACTTGGTCATTGAAACCGCCATTGTTCGGCCTGGGCCCATTCAAGGTGGAATGGTTCACCCCTATCTGCGTCGACGCCAAGGCTTGGAGCCCATCGACTACCCAAGCCCTGCGGTTCAACAGGCCCTAGAGCGAACACTGGGCGTGCCCATCTTTCAAGAGCAAGTCATGCAGCTGGCCATCTTGGCAGCGGGCTTCACAGCCGGCGAGGCCGATCAGCTGCGACGGGCCATGGCCGCCTGGCGACGGCGTGGAAGTCTTGGACCATTCCACGACAAAGTCATCAACGGCATGCTCATGCGTGGCTACACACGCGAGTTTGCCCAGCGGGTCTTTGCACAGATCGAGGGCTTTGGCGAATACGGCTTTCCAGAATCGCATGCGGCCAGCTTTGCGCTGCTTGTTTATGTGAGTTGTTGGCTCAAGCGGCATCATCCCGATGCCTTCTTGGCGGCCTTGCTCAATGCCCAGCCCATGGGTTTTTATGCTCCGGCCCAGTTGGTGCGAGATGCCCAAGACCATGGCGTGGTGGTGCATGGCGTGCATGTCAATCACAGCCATTGGTTCACAGGCCTTGAACCCCCTGATTCGTATGGTGCATACGGCGGGAATGGTGGGGATGGTGAGAATCGCGCTGAGCGGGTCTCACTATGGGCCGTTCGGCTTGGTCTTCACATGGTGGCCGGCCTGCCAGAGGCCGCCGCGCTTCGACTGGTTCATGCACGCGAAGAAGATGGTTGCTTTGAGAGCATTCAGGCCCTGGCCGATCGTGCGAGTCTCTCCAAGCAAGAACTCGAGGCCCTGGCCGCAGCCAATGCACTCAGTGGCTTGTCGGCCCATCGGCACGATGCCAACTGGCAGGCCGCAGGCCATGAGCGCAGCCATGCATTCTTGGCCCATGCCAAATCCAAGGAGCCTGCCTTGGCACCCGGCTTACTGCCCGCACCCAGCCAGGCCCAAGACATGGTGAGTGACTACGCAAGCCTTGGACTGAGCCTGGGCACACACCCCCTCTCGCTCCTGCGGCCCATGCTCACGCAACGATTCCAGAGTCTCTCAATGGCCACCCTGCGTAACTACCCCCACGGCCGGCTCGCCCGAGCCAGTGGACTGGTCACGCATCGTCAGCGGCCGAGCACCGCCAAGGGCATTCTCTTTATGACACTCGAAGATGAGACCGGACGAATCAATGTGGTGGTCTGGCCCGATGTGCTCGATCGGTATCGGCACCCCACCCTGCATGGCCAACTCATTACTGTTTATGGGCGTTGGCAGCGCGATGAAAATATTCCACGCGATGCACCCGGTCAGGTCTTGAACCTCTTGGCCATGCGCATAGAGGACCACACCCCTTTACTGGCAGAGGCGCTCGGCCTCTTGGCGACCGAGTCGAGGGATTTTCGTTAGTGGCGGGACAAAGGGAGCACGATTCTCTCTAGTGGCTGATAGAGTCGACGCTGTCTATCTATGGCGGTCACATTTTCACAAAAGAGGTTCGACCATGCTCGCAATACGTCTTACCGAGACAATTGAGAGTTCGCTAATCAGCAGGCAATCGACGTGACATCTACCGTTAAACAACGTCGACTGCTCCTGCTCATCGCTGCATTCTCCCCGCTGCTTGTCTCCGGCTGTGCGGGATTTTTGGGCTCATCGACCCCGGCGCCTATTTCCGGCACCCGTCGCTCAGACCTTCCGCCTGCAAGGCTGGAGGCCACAGAGAAGGGCTTCGCCGAGCCCGCACTGCATGCCTTCTCTTTGGTGGGCACGCCCTATCGATGGGGAGGCAATACGCCCGCGGGTGGGTTTGATTGCAGCGGCCTGGTGGTTTACGTGATGCGTCGTGCCACGGGCAAGACACTGCCGCGCACTGTGGAGAAGATGTGGTCGTCTGGCCGCGAAGTGCCCGCCGAGGACCGACTCCCGGGAGACCTTGTTTTCTTCAATACCACCGGCAAGGAATACTCCCATGTCGGCATCTACATTGGCCAAAACCGCTTTGTACATGCGCCCACCGAGGGGGGAACGGTTCGACTCGAGAGCCTGGTGAGCAGTTATTGGGGCCCGAAGATCACCGGTTTTCGGCGCATTCACGGCTAATGTCGACTAGGCGGCCAGCCCCTGCTTCAAATCGGCAATCAGATCGTCAACATCTTCCAAGCCCACCGCCAAGCGAATCAATCCTTGGCGAATGCCCGCACGCTGGCGCGCCTCTTCGCTAATGCGTCCATGCGTGGTGGAACCCGGGTGGGTGATGATGCTGCGGGTGTCCCCTAAATTACCGGTGCGCGAGAAGATCTCGACTGAGTTGACCAGCCGATAGGCTAGATCGCGTGAGGCCTCGGGAGACTTGCCCTTAATCTCGAAAGAGACAATCGCTCCGCCCGTGCTCTGCTGCCGCATGGCCAACGCATGCTGCGGATGACTGGGCAGGCCGGGATAGAGCACACGCTCAACCATGGGCTGCGCCTCTAACCACTTGGCAATCTGCAATGCCGACTCGCTGTGGGCCCGCATCCGAACGGCAAGTGTCTCGAGTGACTTGTGCAACACCCATGCATTGAATGGCGACATCGACGGACCGCAAGTGCGAACCACCTGCCGCACCTCTTTGACCAATGACCTGGGCCCGGCCACCGCTCCCCCCAGCACCCTGCCCTGGCCATCGATGTACTTCGTGGCCGAATGCAAGACCAAATCAATGGGGTAATCAAGCGGCTGTTGCAGGGCGGGCGTGCAGAAGCAGTTGTCGACCACGGTGATTACACCGGCCTTGCGGGCAATCTCACCAATGGCCTGCAGGTCGGCAATCTCTGTGAGTGGGTTCGATGGCGTCTCCAAATAAAAGAGCCGCGTGTTTGGGCCGATGGCGGCCTGCCACTCCCCGGGATCGGTTAGCGAGACATAGCGCACCTTGACACCAAACTTCGCAATGAAGTTATCGAAGAGTTGAATGGTGGCGCCAAAGAGGCTGCCCGTAGTGACGATCTCATCGCCCGACTTAAGCAGGCCCAGGCAGACCGCAAGAATGGCCGACATGCCCGTGGCCGTGGCCACGCAATCCTCGGCCCCTTCAAGGGAGGCCAGGCGCTCTTCGAACATCTGCACCGAGGGATTGGTAAACCGAGAGTAGACCGGCCCCTCCTCCTGATTCTGGAAGCGTCGCGCCGCCTGCTCCGCATCGTCAAAAACAAAGCCCGAAGTCAGGAACATGGCCTCGGAGTGCTCACCAAAGGCGGAGCGATGCGTGCCGTCTCTCACGGCGCGGGTCGCAAACTGCTTGGTGGGTTTTTTGCTCATTCTTGTGCCTTCCTAAGCCTTACAAGACCTTCCTGAACCTTCTTAAGCATTCTTAAATATTCCTAGTCAACGCTCCGCAATCCGAGAGGACTCGAGTCGATCAAGCAGGGCCGGAGTGACATCGCCCGTGATGTAGTTGCCATCGAAACAAGAGGCCTCGAGCCCACCAATCAATGGGTTAAATCCTCTCACGTCGGCCTTCATCTCTTCAATGTCTTGATAGATCAGGTGATCTGCCCCAATGGCCTTGCAGATCTCCTCATCGCTGCGCCCATGGGCAATGAGCTCTTTGCGGGTGGGCATGTCAATGCCGTAGACATTCGGGAAGCGCACAGGCGGTGCGGCCGAGGCAAAGATCACGCTCTTGGCGCCCGACTCACGTGCCATGCTCACGATCTCGCGACTGGTCGTGCCGCGAACAATGGAGTCATCGACAATCAATACCCGCTTGCCCTTGAACTCGGAGGCCATGGCATTGAGCTTCTGTCGCACCGACTTCTTGCGCACCTCTTGGCCGGGCATGATGAAGGTGCGGCCCACATAACGGTTCTTAATAAAACCCTCGCGGTAAGGCACATTCAAGCGCATGGCCAGCTGCATGGCCGCAGGCCGGCTTGAGTCGGGAATGGGCATGACCACATCAATGTCACCCTTGGGGAAGGCACGGGCCACCTTCTCGGCAAGGGTCTCTCCCATTCGCAGTCGGGCATCGTAGACCGAGACCCCATCAATCTGGGAATCGGGCCGAGCGAAATAAACGAACTCAAAAACACAAGGGTTCAAACTCGAGGTGGGCCCGCAGGCCTTTGAAAAGAGCTCTCGCTCCTCGGTAATCACCACGCACTCACCTGGGTTCACATCGCGAACCAACTGGAATCCCAAGGCCTCTAGGGCCACCGACTCCGATGCAAGCATGTAATCCATGCCCTGGTCGGAATCGCGCTCGCCAAGGACCAGCGGGCGAATGCCATAGGGGTCGCGAAACCCAATCACTCCAAAGCCGGGAATCATCGCCACGCAGGCGTAGGCCCCACGAGTGCGTCGCTGTAAAACAGAGACGGCCGCAAATACGGCATCTGGGTCGAGGTTCAAGCCATGCACCGCCTGTTGCAACTCGTGGGCAAAGACATTCAACAGCACCTCGGAATCGGACTCGGTATTGATGTGCCGTCGATCGCGCTGGTACATATCTTCTTGCAACTCAGGGGCATTGGTGAGGTTGCCGTTGTGGCCCAACACAATTCCAAAGGGCGCATTCACATAGAAGGGCTGACTCTCCTCAGAACTCATGGCACTGCCGGCCGTGGGATAACGCACATGGCCCACACCCATCTCACCCAAGAGATTGCGCATATCGCGTGTGCGAAACACATCTCGAACCAGCCCCATTCCCCTTGCTAGATGAACACGCTTGCCTTGGGCCGTGGCAATACCCGCCGCATCCTGGCCGCGGTGTTGCATCAGCAATAGCGAGTCGTAGAGCGATTGATTGACCGGTGAGGTGGCAACAATTCCAACGACAGCGCACATAGCCTAGGGCCTTCCAAGAATTTCAATGGGTGGAGATGCAGGGGTAGCAAGTGAAACACGAGAGGCAATAAAAGCGGGCATCCATGGTGCCGCCACCTGAATCGAGAACTCAAGAGCCGGCCGCACCCTGGCTTCCTTCCAGGTGGGCTGAGTCACCAAGGGCGTCATGGCTCCCATCACCGCAAGCACCGTGATGATGACCATGCCGCGTGCGAGTCCGAAGGTAATTCCCAAGATGCGATCAATCACATTGCCACCCACCGCATGAACCAATCCCTTGATGGCGGCCGTGACCAATCGACCCACCAAGAGGGTAATGATGAGCACAGTTAGAAAGCCCAGTGTGAGGGCAACCGCCTCGGGCACGCTTTCGCGAAAAGGGTCTGCAGCAAACTCGGCAAGACGGCTTGCGGCCACCAAGGCCAGGATCCAGACCGCCAACGAGGCCACCTCTTGAATGAGCCCACGAAGGATCGATAGGAGGATCGAGGCCAACATAATGACCGCGCAGACAATGTCAATCCAGTTGCCATCGCTCATGGGCAGACTCCCATTACCTGGCTCCCTTGGACTCGGGTCGAATCAGAATGGCATCGTAGCCCTGCAACTTCGCGCGGGCTCGAACGGAATCGGCCTCGGCGGCATCGAAGGGCCCCACTCGAACGCGGTAACGAACGCCATCGGCGGTGGAAACGGTGGAGACCGAAACCTTGTGGCCCGATGCCTCGAGTTTTCGGCGCGTGGTCTCCGCGGAGGAGCGGGTGTTGTAGGCACCCACCTGAACATAGTGGTTCGGCGCTGCCTTGGGTGAGTCGGCCTTGGGTGAGTCGGCCTTGGGTGAGTCGGATTTGGGAGGATCGCGCTTGGCTTCCGGCTTGACCTCCGGTTTTGCTTCCGGTTTGGCGTCGGGTTTGGCGTCCGACTTCGAATCAGGCTTGGCGGACTTGGGCGGAGCAGACTCGGTGGCAACTGCTGGCGCCTTGGGGGTTTCGGCCTTGGATGGCTCACCGGCTAAAACAGCAGGCTCATGCCCTGGGCGACCCGCCTCGGGTGCCGAGGGCCAACGAAGAATAAAGTCCTGTGCGAGGGGACGCGGCTCACTCTCGAGGATGGTCAGTGCAAGGCCTGCAGAGGCCGCGCAGAAGATGAAGGCCCCAACGAATCGCCAACGGGCGCGGCGCTTGTGATCGGCCAGTGGGTCGGATGCCGAACCCCTTGAATCGGATAAATCCGCTAAATCTGGCTCGAAGTCAGTGGGCATGGGGAGCGTGCGGGGCCTGGCCTATTTTCTGAGCAACAGACCAGACCGATGCAACCATCAAGAATGATCCGAAGACCACGAGTCTATCACTGGGCTCAGCGAGCGATTGCGCCCGCGCGAGGGCCTCTGGCGGAGTCGAGTCGATGAAGACTTCGACCGGGGGGAGGCCCTGGCGTTTGTCGCTGGGGGACGCACTGAGAACTTCCTGCAGAATCACTCGCAGGGCATCGGCAGAGCGCGCCCGACTGCCCGCCTGGGCATCCGAGAGGTCGGCAAGACACCAGGCATCCACACGGGGGTGAAGCCGCTCGAAGACGCCCCTGGCATCCTTATCGGCGAGCAGACCAACCACCGCAATCGTCTTGGGATAGAAGCCCATCTGATCGAGGTTGGCCGCCAAGACTCCGGCCGCGTGAGGATTGTGGGCGACATCGAGAACCACAGCCGGTTGACCCGGCAGCACCTGAAAGCGGCCGGGCAGGCTCACCTTTGCAAGGCCCTCACGAACTGCGCCCTGCGAGATCGGCAAGCGATCGGCCAGGCATTCAAAGGTTGCCAATGCGCTGCTGGCATTGAGCAACTGATTGGCCCCGCGCAATGCCGGGTAAGCCAGCGCATTTCTTCGCTGCTGCCTGCCCGTCCATGACCACTGCTGCCGATCACCCTGAAAGGAGAAGTCCCGACCCAGCATGCAGGGCAAGCCGCCCTGTTTCTGCGCAACCTCCATGACAGACGCAGGCGGCGTTGGGTCGCCCACCACAAAGGGCCTGCCCGCTCGCGCGATGTGGGCCTTCTCCCAACCAATCTTCTCTCGGGTGTCGCCTAAATAGGCCTGGTGGTCCAAATCAACCGAGGTGAGAACCGCCGCATCGTTGGCGAGAAGATTCACCGCATCGAGTCGACCGCCCATGCCAATCTCGAAGATCGCAAGATCTGGGGGCGATCCATCGACCATGGCAATCGCCGCAAGGGTCACGAACTCGAAGTAACTCAGCGGACTCTCGCAGGCCGACTGCGCCTTCTCAACCCGAGCAAATGCCTTAATCCAGTCCTTGGCTGTGCTGTTCTCCCCGTTGATTCTCAGGCGCTCTTCAAAACAGAGCAGATGGGGTGAGCTGTATACCGCCGTCTTGTAGCCCGCGGCCAAGGCAATCGATTCCATGAAGGCGCAAGTCGACCCCTTCCCATTGGTTCCACCGACCACCACCACACTACAGGAGAGGCGAAGACCCAGGGCATCGAATTGAAATCCCATCTCGCGGGCCACTGGCTCCAGAGAATCGAGGGACATTCGAATGGCAGGCGCCGACTGCTCGAGCCGCGTGAGCCAGCCCTGGAGTACGTCCTGGTCAGCCACAGAATCGCTCATTGCGCCTGAGGGGGGTGCTTGGTAATAAAAAGCGAAGAGACTGAAAACAGAAGAGGCTGAGAGGAGCGCAGGATCAAGCGCTCAAGGCTTGTTGCTGAAGAATAGTGAGCATGCCCGCGAGCTCGTCTCGCATCTGACGACGGTCCACAATGCGATCCACAGCGCCCTTCTCGAGCAAGAACTCGGCCCGCTGAAACCCCTCGGGAAGGCGCTCGCGAACGGTCTGCTCGATGACTCGAGGGCCCGCAAAGCCAATGAGTGCCTTGGGCTCTGCGATGACGACATCTGCCACAAAGGCAAAACTTGCCGAGACCCCACCCATGGTCGGATCGGTGAGAACAGACACATACGGCAGCTTTGCCGATGCGAGTTGCTGGATGGCCGCAGTGGTCTTGGCCATCTGCATGAGCGAGAGCAAGCCCTCTTGCATGCGTGCGCCGCCACTGGCGGCAATGGATATAAACGGCACACGATGGACCAAGGCGGTCTCGACACCCCGAACAAAACGCTCGCCCACCACCGAGCCCATGGAGCCACCCATGAACTCGAACTCAAAACATGCCACCACCACCGGCACACCCAAAATGCTGCCCGACATCACCACCATTGCATCGGATTCGCTGGTCTGCTGCTGCGCCTCCTGTAGCCGCTCGGGATAGCGGCGGCTGTCTTTGAACTTGAGGCTGTCGATGGGCTCGACCTCCTGGCCAATCTCAGATCGATTCTCTGGGTCGAGCAGTTGGTCAAGGCGCACCCGAGCGCGAATGCGCATGTGATGTGCGCAGCTTGGGCAGACCTGGAGGTTCTTCCCGAGGTCGTCGCGGTAGAGCACGGCATCGCAAGATGGGCACTTGAGCCAGACCCCTTCGGGAACGCTGCGCCGACGTCCCTCGGTCTGTTGAATCCGCGGGGGAAGAATCTTCTCAATCCAACTCATGGGAACAGCATCTCCTATTTGGCTGGCGCGAGCTCATCGAGTGCCACTCGAATCGAACGCAGAAAAGACTCCAGCGACTTGATCGGATCGGACTTCTCTTTAACCGAAGACTCCATTAGGCGAATCAGTGCGCTGCCAATGACCACCGCATCTGCATGCTGACCAATGGCCTTGGCTGAAGTGGCATCTGAGATGCCAAAGCCAACGCCAATGGGCATCTGGGTATGCGAGCGAATTCGCTTGACCTTCTCGGCGACATCGGTGGCATCGAGATTGGCTGCACCAGTGACCCCTCGAAGGGACACGTAATAGAGGTAGCCAGAACCAATGCGGGCCACCTGGTCCATGCGCTCATTCGATGAGGTGGGGGCCAGCAAGAAAATAAGATCGATGCCCGCTTCGCGACAGGCCAGGCCAAAGGCCTCGCACTCTTCCGGGGGGTAATCCACAATGAGCACGCCATCGACACCCACCGACTTGGCCCGCTCGACGAAGGCCTTCGTGCCCATGCGCTCGACAGGATTGGCATAACCCATGAGCACCACGGGCGTGTTGGCATCTGACTTGCGAAACCCCTCGACCCAGTCTAAACAGTCTTTGAGGGAGACACCTCGCTCAAGGGCTCGCTCACTCGAGCGTTGAATCACCGGGCCATCGGCCATGGGATCTGAGAAGGGGACACCGAGTTCAATGACATCGGCGCCCGCCCGAACCAGCGCATGCATGACCTCGATGGTCTGCTCACGCGAGGGATCGCCCGCGGTTACATAGGGAATGAGCGCCTTTCGGCCCTGTGCAGCCAGGGATTCAAAACGCGCAGCCAGACGCGACATTAGAGAGTCATTCCACTGGCCTGGGCCACGGTATGCATGTCTTTGTCGCCTCGGCCCGACATATTCACCAGAATGACTTTGTCCTTGGCCATGGAGGGCGCCACCTTGGCGGCATAGGCGATTGCATGACTGGTCTCTAGCGCAGGAATGATTCCCTCAATGCGACAGCAGTCGTGGAAGGCCTGCAATGCGTCCTTGTCGTTGATGGGCACGTAGCTTGCACGCCCATTGTCTTTGAGCCAAGCGTGCTCCGGGCCCACGCCGGGGTAATCGAGACCGGCCGAGACCGAGTGCGTCTCGATGATTTGTCCGTTGGCATCTTGAAGGAGGTAGGTGCGATTGCCATGCAACACACCGGGCGTTCCCGCCGAGAGCGAGGCCGCATGGTGACCCGAGTCGATGCCCTCGCCGCCGGCCTCAACACCGACCAGGGCAACGCCTGGCTCGTTGATGTAATCGTAGAAGATTCCCATGGCATTGCTGCCACCACCGACACAGGCCAGCACCATATCGGGTTGGCGGCCGATCATCTCGGGCATCTGCCAGAGGCACTCTTTGCCCACCACCGAGTTGAAATCGCGAACCATCATTGGGTAAGGGTGTGGGCCGGCCACCGTGCCAATAATGTAGAAGGTGTTCTCCACATTGGTCACCCAATCGCGCATGGCCTCATTCAATGCGTCTTTGAGTGTCTTTGAGCCACTCTCTACCGGCACCACTTCGGCACCAAGCAACTTCATTCGATAGACATTGGCGGCCTGCCGGGCCACATCGGTGGATCCCATATAGACCACACACTTCATTCCGAAACGAGCCGCCACTGTGGCTGTTGCAACACCGTGCTGGCCGGCACCCGTTTCGGCAATCACACGGGGCTTGCCCATGCGCTTCGCGAGAAGTGCCTGGCCAATGGTGTTGTTCACCTTGTGGGCGCCTGTGTGATTGAGGTCTTCGCGCTTGAAGTAGATTTGCGCGCCACCGAGTTGCTCGGACCAGCGCTTGGCGTGATAAATCGGCGACGGACGGCCAACGAAGTGCTTGAGCTCTCGTTGGAATTCCTCTTGGAACGCCCTGTCGTGACGAACCTCTTCATACAAGGCCCGGAGATCTTCGAGCGCCTGCGATAGCGTCTCGGAGACAAAGCTGCCCCCGTACGGTCCGAAATGCCCATGGGCGTCGGGCATGTTGTAGGGCAAATCATTGGGCTTCACAACACTCTCCTTTTGCGGTCCGCCTCGGCGACCGCCGTCATAAATGCTTCAATGCGAAGGGCATCCTTTATGCCCTTCTGCACAACATCTCCAATTCGTTGCTCAACCCCCGAGGAGACATCGACCGCGGGGGGTGCCAGCTGCGCAATGGCTCTCACAACACTCTCGGGCCCCAGGCCCCCACTGAGGACCCAACGCGACCCCAGTTGCTCTAGAAGTGGCGAGAGTGCGCTCCACTCGAAGGCCTCTCCACTGCCCCCGAATCCCGCAGAATCCGAGTCGAACAAGAGGCCAGCGCAACCCCGAAAGCCAGAGACCAATTTTATCAGTCCGGACGAGTCAGCGACCAGGGCGGCATTGACCCGTATGGCTTTAATCACGGGCAGTCCGAGCCCCTGGCAATCGGCGGGCGACTCGTCGCCATGGAGTTGCAGATGCGAGAGGCCCACGGCCTGGGCCGTCTCCAGAATATTGGCGCGATTGGCATTGACAAAGAGCCCCACCCGGGCGACCCAAGGCGGGACATCTTGGAGCAGGGCCCGGGCTGCCTCCATGCCCAAGGCACGGGGGGACTCGGGGTAGAAGACCAGGCCAATGGCATCGGCGCCCGCGGCCACCGCAGCACGCACGTCCTCGGCCCGGGTGAGCCCACATATCTTGACCCGTGTTCTCATCGCAGTGGCTCGGTTTGAAAGGAGCAATCGTACGACACACTCGCCAGGCATAGCCCCTGCGGGGGGAACGTTCGACCGGCAACCTCGCGATCGCGGCCCTTTAAGAGTTCTTGCATCCATTCCACTGGCTGGGCCCCACGGCCAATCTCTACCAGGCTGCCCACAATGTTTCGCACCATATGGTGGAGAAAGGCATTGGCCTCAATCTCAAGAATCACCTCAGACCCCTTGCGCTGCCACTCGCAGACATCGAGTCGACGCAGGGGCGACTGGGCCTGGCATTCGGCCGCACGAAAGGCCGAGAAGTCATGCTCTCCAATGAGACACTGACTGGCGACCTGCATGGCCTCTACATCGAGAGGCTGGAAGACCCATGTCGCAAAGCGCTGATGCATCGGGCAATCGACTGGGTCGTTGTAGATGCGGTAGCGGTAACGCCGGGCGCGTGCGGAGAACCGCGCGTGAAAATCGTCGGCCACATGGGCCGCCCACCTCACCCTAATCGCCTCTGGCAGGTGGCTATTGACGCCCCTCACCCAATTCCAGAGCGGGCGTTCACAGGGTGCATCGAGATGAATCACCTGCCCTTGCGCATGAACCCCCGCATCGGTTCGACCCGCAGCCACTGTGGGCACTTCGGTCTCACAGAAAAGAGCAAGTGCCCGCTCGAGCATGTCCTGCACCGTCTGTCCGTCGGGCTGGGTCTGGTAACCACGAAAGTCGGTGCCGTCGTAGGCCAGGCCCATGGCAAGGCGCATGGGAGTGGGCTAGTCCAACAGAATGCGAAGCATGCGTCGCAAGGGCTCGGCCGCACCCCAGAGGAGTTGGTCTCCGCAGGTAAAGGCAGAGATGAACTCAGGCCCCATGGCGAGCTTGCGCACCCGACCAATGGGAATGTGCAATGACCCACTCACGGCGGCAGGCGTAAGCCCGCGCTCGGTGGCCTCGCGCTCATTGGGAATAAGCCTGACCCAGTCATTGGCCGAGGCAATTAGCGACTCGATCTCGGCGAGAGGCAGGTCTTTGCGCAACTTCACGGTGAGTGCCTGGGAATGACAACGCATGGCACCAACGCGAACACACAAGCCATCGATGGGCACCGACCCTGGCGAGCGAAACGCAGGGTTGCCAAGAATCTTGTTGGCCTCGGCCCCACCTTTCCATTCCTCCTTCGATTGCCCATGCTCAACTGGCACATCGATCCATGGAATGAGGCTGCCCGCCAGGGGAACGCCCCTGAAATTGGTCACCGGAAAGCCAGGGCTGCGCAGGGTGTCGGTGACCTTTCGATCGATCTCCAGAATGGCCGAGCCTGGGTCGGCCAGCTCCTTCTGCACACTGGCATGCAATGCTCCCATCTGCTCGAGCAATTCACGCATATTCTGCGCACCGGCGCCCGATGCGGCCTGATAACTCATGACCGACATCCACTCCACCAGGCCCGCGCGAAACAACCCACCCATTGCCATGAGCATCAGGCTCACAGTGCAGTTGCCCCCCACCCAGGTGTTTGTGCCCTTGTTCAAGGCGGCATCGATCACCGCTCGATTAACAGGATCGAGAATGAGTACCGCCTCGTCCTTCATGCGAAGTGCAGAGGCCGCATCGATCCAGTGGCCCTTCCAGCCAGTGGCGCGAAGCTTGGGGTAGATGTGGTTGGTGTAATCGCCGCCCTGACAGCTGATCACCATGTCCTGGGCTGCAAGGGCATCGACATCATCTGCCGATTGAAGGGTTCCCTTATGGCCCTCGAACACCGGCGCTGCGGCCCCCGCATTCGAGGTCGAGAAAAAGGTGGGGACAATCTTCTTGAAATCGCCCTCTTCTTGCATGCGCTGCATGAGCACGGAGCCCACCATGCCGCGCCAACCAACCAGACCCAAACGATTTGCAGCCATCATTGCACTCCCAATGCCGCCACCACGGCCGAACCCATGGCGGCCGTTCCCACACGCTTCGAACCCGGCCGATCGATGTCGCCCGTGGCCAGGCCATCGGCCAAGACCTTGCGCACCGCCGCCTCAATGCGATCGGCCTCGGCCGACATATCAAAGCTATAACGCAGCATCATTGCGGCCGACAAAATGGTGGCCAAGGGGTTTGCGAGATCCTTGCCAGCAATGTCGGGGGCCGAGCCGTGAATGGGCTCATAGAGCCCCTTATTATTTGCATCGAGCGAGGCCGAGGGCAGCATGCCAATCGAACCCGTGAGCATCGAGGCCTCATCGGAGAGGATGTCGCCGAACATGTTGCCGGTGACAAGGACGTCGAACTGCTTGGGGTTCTTGAGCAACTGCATGGCCGCGTTGTCGACATACATGTGACTGAGCTCAACATCGGGGTACTCCTTGCCAAGCGCGGTCATGACATCTCGCCAGAGCTGAGTGGTCTCGAGAACATTGGCCTTGTCGACCGAGCAGAGCCGCCGGCCACGCTTGCGTGCGGCATCAAACGCCACTCGGCCAATGCGAATGATTTCGCTCTCACGGTAGACCATGGTGTCAAAGCCCTCGCGCTCGCCGTTTTCAAGCGTGCGAACACCGCGGGGCTGACCAAAGTAAATATCACCGGTGAGCTCTCGAAGGATCAGTAGATCGAGGCCCGAGACCACCTCGGGCTTCAAGGTGGAGGCGCCTGCGAGCTCTGGATAAATTATCGCGGGACGAAGGTTTGCAAAAAGAGAGAGTTCCTTGCGAAGCCCAAGAATGGCCTGCTCAGGGCGCAACTCGCGCGGCAGGGTATCGAGGCTAAAGTCGCCTACCGCGCCAAACAAAATGGCATCGGCCGACTTGCATAAACGAAGGGTGGCCTCGGGCAGCGGATGACCGCTCGCACGGTAGCCCGCCCCACCCACTGGGGCCTCATCCATCTCCAATGAAAAGCAGCCCTGTGAGGCCAGGCGGTGAAGCACCGCCACCGCCTGTGCAGTGATTTCTGGGCCGATGCCATCGCCTGGCAATACGGCAACCTTGATAATTCTCATGATGTCCTCAGTGTCTTGTGCAGATCGGTGCCGAGCCATGGCTTGGCCGCAAGTCGCTTGGACTCAAAGGCGCGAATCTGATCGGCCTTCTGAAGCGTTAGACCAATGTCATCTAGGCCATTGAGCAGGCAGTACTTCCTAAATGTGTCGACCTCGAAACTTCTCGAGAATGACCCATCTATGGATGCAACGGTCTGCTTCTCAAGGTCTACCCGCAGCTCAAATCCGGGGGATGCAGCGGTCATGTCAAAGAGTTGCTGCACATCGGTCTCCGAGAGCACGATGGGCAGGATGCCGTTCTTCTGGCAGTTGTTAAAGAAGATGTCGGCATACGAGGGGGCAATGAGCACCCGAAAGCCATAGTCTTCCAATGCCCAGGGTGCATGCTCGCGTGACGAGCCACAGCCAAAGTTTTGCCGAGCCAAGAGAATGCTCGCGCCTTTGTAGCGGGGCAAGTTCAGAACGAATTCTTCGCGCAGGGCGCGCTTGCTGCAGTCCATTCCGGGCTGGCCTTCGTCTGCATAACGCCAGGCATCGAACAAGTAAGGTCCAAAGCCTGCTCGCTTGATCGACTTTAAAAACTGCTTGGGGATGATTGCATCGGTGTCCACGTTCGCACGGTCCATGGGAAGCACCAATCCTTGGTGAATCGTCAAAGGCTTCATGCCATGCTCCTGACATCAACAAAATGGCCGGCAATGGCTGCGGCCGCAGCCATGGCAGGCGAGACCAAATGCGTGCGGCCCCCTGCGCCTTGTCGGCCTTCGAAGTTGCGATTGCTTGTGGAGGCACAACGCTCGCCAGGTTCAAGACGATCGGCATTCATGGCCAGGCACATGGAGCAGCCTGGCTCTCTCCACTCAAAGCCCGCAGCGGTAAATACCTTGTCAAGCCCCTCGGCCTCGGCCTGCGCCTTCACCAGACCAGAGCCTGGCACCACAAGCGCAAGCTTCACGGAGTTGGCCTTGCGCTTGCCCTGAACCACCTTGGCGGCGGCACGAATATCTTCAATGCGCGAGTTGGTGCAGGAACCGATGAAGACCTTGTCGACATGAATCTGCGTGAGCGGTGTATTAGGGGCAAGGCCCATATAGTGAAGCGCGCGCTCCATGCCCTCTTTGCGGGTGGGATCGGCCTCTTTGGCAGGATCTGGAACCGAGGCGCCCACGGGCAGCACCATCTCGGGCGAGGTGCCCCAGGTGACCTGCGGCTCGATGGACTCGGCTGGGATCTCAACCACTCGATCAAACGTCGCACCCTCATCGGAGTGCAGCGTCTTCCAGTAGGCCAGGGCCTGGTCCCATGCCGCACCAGTCGGCGACAGTGGACGGCCCTTCACATAGTTGAGTGTGTTGTCATCGAAGGCCACCATGCCCGCGCGTGCGCCGGCCTCAATGGCCATATTGCAGATGGTCATGCGACCTTCAATGGAGAGGCCACGAATGGCGCTTCCAGCAAACTCAATGGCGTAGCCCGTTCCACCAGCCGTTCCGATCTTTCCAATCACGGCGAGCACGATGTCCTTGGCGGTGACTCCCAAGGGCAGCACACCATCGACACGCACCTGCATATTCTTGGCCTTCTTCATGAGCAAACACTGGGTGGCCAGCACATGCTCCACCTCGGAGGTGCCGATTCCAAAGGCCAGGCAAGCCAGTGCCCCATGGGTGCTGGTGTGCGAATCGCCACAGACCACAGTCATTCCAGGAAGTGTGGCGCCCTGCTCGGGCCCAATCACGTGAACAATTCCCTGGCGATGGTCCTTCAGACCAAAGTAGGTGATGTCGTGTCGGGCGGCATTGGCATCGAGGGTCTCGACCTGAAGCCGGGAGATGGGGTCGGCAATGCCTTGGTTACGGTTGGTGGTGGGCACATTGTGGTCGACCACGGCCAAGTTGGCCGAGTTGCGCCATAGCGAACGCCCAGCGATGTCGAGCCCCTCAAAGGCCTGGGGGCTGGTGACCTCATGCACCAAATGGCGGTCGATATAGAGCAGGCTGGTGCCGTCATCCTGGGTGAGCACCACATGCTCGTCAAAAAGCTTGTCGTAGAGGGTTTTCATGGCTTTGCTCTTGGCTTTGCGATTGCAAAAAGGGAAACCGACATTATGCCTTTGCAGCACGCGCTGCGACGACTCCTCCAAGGCTTGCAAAGGCCACAGCCACCATGAATGTGGCCTCGGGGGAGAAGGTCTCCCAGATCCAGCCCGTGGCCATTCCGCCCAGGGATCCCCCCAGCCCATAAGAGGCCATGGTGTAGAGGGCCTGCCCCCTGGCCTGGGCCTGCCCAGGGAACCATTCACGCACCAAGGCCATGGAGGCACTGTGGTGCACGCCGAATGTCACCGCATGCAAAAGCTGGGCAATGACAATAAGAAAGAGCCCACCGCCAGAGACCGCAATGAGCCCAAAGCGCAGGGCCGTGACCCAGAACGCACCGACCCAACAGCGCGTGAGCCCCAATCGATCGAACAAGGGGCGCTGGTATTGAAATAGAACAATCTCCGCGAGCACACCAAGGGTCCAGAGCACGCCAATCTCGGTGCGAGTGAAGCCGTTTTGCTCGAGCCATAGTGAGAAGAGCGTGTAGAGCGGCGCATGGGCCAGGAGCATCAAAAACGAGGCAAGAAGAAACAGCCGAACCTTGGGCTGGGCAAGAATCAGACGCAGGCCCACCGGCGCCTCATCGTGGAGTTGGGCCCCGCGAGCGGGCAGCGCCAGGGCCGAGACCGCAACAATGGCAAGGGCAAGTATGAGCAGGGCTGGCAGTGTCTCCACGCCCATTCGGTCGAACCAGAGACCGGCAAGCAAAACCGCCGCAATGAACCCAATTGAGCCCCAGACCCGCATGCGTCCATAAGTACCCAAGTCACCCTTGCTGGTCTGCAGCGCAAGTGATTCGGCAATGGGGATCTGGCCGCTCAAGAAAAAGCTCATCAAACAGAGCACCGCAAAGAGCCCCCAGAAGGACCAATCGAGAAGCAGCAGCGTGGCACTGATGGCCGCGGCCACGGCTGCCCATTGAACAATTCTCGGCACGCGGCGAGGGCTTGAATGATCGGCGAGCCAGCCCCACGCGGGCGGGCCGACCACTCGGGCCCACTGCATCGGCGAGACCAGAATGCCAATCTCGGTGGGCGAGAAGCCGCGTCCGTTGAGCCAGAGCGAGAGGTAGGGCGAGAAGAGCCCCACGTAAGCGAAGTAAGTGCCGAAAAATGCGGCCACGCGCCGCGCGCCGGCGTTCAACCCTTGATTCGAGGCGTGGGCACCGAGACGCCCAAATTCTGTGCGCGATGCCGAAGGGCGTGGTCGATGAGAACCAAGGCGAGCATGGCCTCGGCAATGGGCGTGGCCCGGATGCCCACACAGGGGTCGTGCCGCCCGTGGGTCTCTACAACGGTGGGATTGCCCTGCAGGTCAATCGAGCGTCTTGGCGTGCGAATGCTCGAGGTGGGCTTGATGGCAATGGAAACAGTAATGTCTTGGCCGGTGGAGATTCCTCCCAACACACCCCCGGCATTGTTGCCCACGAAGCCCTGGGGGGTGAGTTCGTCCCCATGCTCTGAGCCCCGTTGGGCCACACTGGCAAAGCCCGCACCGATCTCGACACCCTTGACAGCATTGATGCCCATCATGGCGTGCGCAATGTCTGCATCGAGGCGATCGAAGACCGGCTCTCCCCAGCCCACAGGAACGCCACTGGCCTGGACATCAATGCGTGCACCACAGGAGTCTCCGGCCTTTCGAAGACCATCCATATAGGACTCCAGCGCATCGATCTGCGAGGTGTTGGCCGCGAAAAATGGATTGTTGGGCACGTGGTCCCAGCCCTCAAAGGCCACCGCAATCTCGCCGAGTTGCGTCATATGGCCTCGAATCTGAACCCCGAAGTTCTCGGTCAGCCATTTCTTGGCAATGGCCCCGGCAGCCACGCGCACTGCGGTCTCACGCGCCGATGACCGGCCCCCTCCCCGGTAGTCGCGAATGCCGTACTTGTGCCAGTAGGTGTAATCGGCATGGCCCGGGCGGAAGGTCTGTGCGATGTCTGCGTAGTCTTTACTGCGTTGGTCTTGATTGCGAATAAGTAGCGCAATCGGCGCACCAGTGGTCTTGCCCTCGAAGACACCCGAGAGGATCTCAACTGAATCGGGCTCTTGGCGCTGGGTGACATGGCGGGAGGAGCCAGGCCGGCGACGATCGAGCTCGGGCTGAATATCGGCCTCGGAGAGGACGAGCCCTGGGGGGCAGCCGTCGACCACGCAGCCAATGGCCGGGCCGTGGGACTCTCCAAAAGAGGTCACCGCAAAGAGAAGACCAAAGGTATTGCCTGACATAGATGAGAAGTTTAGACCCTCGGGGACTGGCTGGGCGCCAAGCCGCTTAGATACTCGCAGACAAGGCCGAGGCGATTCTGCGTTGAATGCGCTCACGGCCCAAAACTGCCATGACTCTGTCAATGGATGGGGTCTCCGTCTGGCCCAGCAGGGCCAATCGAAGCGCCATGGCGAGCTGGGGCATCTTCAATCCATGGTCAGCGAGCTGCTGCTTAATCAGGGCCGATGCCTGGGTTGCATCGAGAGACTCTGGAATTTGAGCAGACAAGGCGCTCATTGCCTTGGGTACCTCGCCGACCAGACGCTCGGCCAGGGCCTCGCGCGAGGGCTTTGGCTCGCGGAAAAACATGGCTGCCTCTTCGGCAAGTTCACAGAGGGTATGGGCGCGATCGCGGAGCAGTTCACAGACCGACGCCAGCGAGGGACCATTCTCGGGATTGAGACCTTCGGCGTGAAGCCGCCCCTTGAGTTGGCCTGCGAGAAAATCGATAGGCTGCTGCTTGATGTAGTGGTTGTTGAGCCAACGAAGCTTTTCAAAATCGAATTGGGCCGCGGATTTGCTGCAGTTCTCAAGCGTGAACCATTCCACCAACTGATCCAGCGAGAAGATCTCGTCGTCTCCATGGCTCCATCCAAGACGGGCCAAGTAGTTGAGCAAGGCCTGCGGCAGGTAGCCATCTGCCTCGTACTGCATTACCGAGACCGCGCCATGGCGCTTTGAGAGCTTCTCGCCGTCGGAACCATGGATCATGGGCAGATGGGCGTATTCGGGCAGTTCTGCGCCGAGGGCCTTGAGAATATTGATCTGACGCGGCGTGTTGTTGATGTGATCATCTCCCCGAATGACATGACTGATGGTCATGTCCCAATCGTCGACCACCACACAGAAGTTATAAGTGGGAGTGCCATCGCCCCGCGCAATGATGAGGTCGTCTAACTCATCATTGGAAATACTGATGCGGCCTTTGACGCCATCTTCCCAACTCACTGGGCCCTGGTCTGGATTGCGGAAACGAACCACGGGCGCGATGCCGGCGGGGGGTGTCAGACCAAGACGCGAGGCATTCTCTGGGCGCCAGCGGCCATCGTATCGAGGCTTGGCGCCTCTAGAGCGTTGTTCATTTCGCATCGCCTCGAGCTCATCGGGCGAGCAATAGCAGTGATAGGCAAGGCCTTTATTAATCAGTTGCGTAATGACCTCTCGGTATCGATCCATTCGCTGCATCTGATAGAACGGGCCCTCATCGGGGTGAAGACCCAGCCAAGCCATTCCATCCAGAATGGCCTGCACCGCCTCGGGTGTCGAGCGCTCGAGATCTGTGTCTTCAATTCGAAGGATGAACTGCCCCTTGTGATGGCGAGCAAAGGCCCAACAGTAGAGCGCGGTTCGGGCGCCACCCACATGCAGAAAGCCTGTGGGGCTGGGGGCAAAACGGGTGCGGACGGGTCTGGACATGCGGGGATTCTAAGTCAGCCATGCGATAATCCCCGTGTTGGACGGCTAGCTCAGTGGTAGAGCACTGCCTTCACACGGCAGGGGTCACAGGTTCGAACCCTGTGCCGTCCACCACTCCAAACCCTGCGCTTTCAGTGACCTACAGCACTGACCTCACCCACTGTCTGAGCCAAAAGTAGTTAACTTTTTTGTTAACTACTT
>VGHN01000011.1 GCA_016868255.1 Betaproteobacteria bacterium | reverse complement strand
GGTCGAGTGGTGTCTTTGAGTGTGAAGTTGGGTGACAAGGTGAGTGAGGGGAGTGTGTTGGGGATGGTGGAGGTGGCTGGTGCCGCAGGAGACGCCGCCTCGAAGGCTGCCTCGACCGGTGGCAGCAAGGCCGAGGGGGTTGCGTCGGTCGGCGCTGAGCGTGTGGGTTCTTCACGCGAAGGACGAGCGGCGCCTCCCGAGGCGACACTGCCAGCGACACCTGCGGCGACACCTGCGGCGACATCGCCAGCGGCCCCAAATCGCGCCGCCGACCTCGAGACACAGATGCTGGTTCTTGGCGCTGGTCCTGGCGGATACTCCGCGGCCTTTCGGGCTGCCGACCTCGGGCTTCAAACGGTGCTCGTTGAGCGCTACGCAACCCTGGGTGGTGTCTGTCTGAATGTCGGCTGCATTCCGTCCAAGGCGCTCTTGCATGTGGCCGCCGTCATGGATGAGGCCAAGCACTTCGCGGATCTCGGTGTGACTTTCGGTGAGCCCAAGGTGGACTTGGAGCGTCTCCGCACCCACAAAGAGAAGGTCATTGGCAAACTCACTTCCGGCCTTGCTGGAATGGCCAAGGCGCGCAAGGTGCAGGTGGTGCAGGGCGTGGGTCGCTTCCTAGACCCCCGACATATCGAGGTGGTTGCCGCCGATGGCAAGAAGACGGTCATTCGATTTGCACAGGCCATCGTGGCTGCTGGCTCTGAGGCAGTCAAACTGCCATTCCTCCCCGACGACCCTCGGGTGGTGACTTCCACGGGTGCGCTGGAGCTTCGTCAGCGACCCAAGCGCATGTTGGTGATTGGTGGCGGAATCATTGGCCTGGAGATGGCCACGGTTTACTCAACGCTTGGTGCGCGCGTGGATGTGGTGGAGATGCTCGACGGCCTGATGATGGGTGCGGACCGCGATCTCGTGAAGGTCTGGCAAAAGCACAATGCCCATCGGTTCGACAACATCTGGCTTAAGACCAAGACCGTCTCCGCTGAGGCCCGCAAACAAGGAATTGCCGTGGGCTTCGAGGGCGAGTCTGCGCCCAAAGACCCACAGGTCTACGATCTTGTTTTACAGGCTGTGGGGCGACGCCCCAACGGGCTCGGCATTGGGCTCGATGCAGCCGGCGTGGCCGTGAGCGACCGAGGGTTTGTGTCGGTCGATTCTCAAATGCGAACGAACCAGCCCCATATCTTTGCGATTGGTGACATTGTTGGTCAGCCCATGCTCGCTCACAAGGCCGTTCACGAGGGCCATGTGGCGGCCGAGGCCGCGGCGGGCGAGAAGGCCCACTTCGATGCGCGGGTGATTCCCTCTGTGGCCTATACCGATCCCGAAGTCGCCTGGGTGGGCCTTACCGAGGAGGAGGCCAAGGCACAAGGCATTGCCATTGAGAAGGCCGTCTTCCCCTGGGCTGCCTCGGGCCGCGCAATTGCCAATGGACGCGATGAGGGCTTTACGAAACTTATTGTCGACTCATCCACTCATAGGGTGGTGGGTGGCGGAATTGTTGGAACCCACGCTGGAGACATGATCGGTGAGCTGGCGTTGGCAATAGAAATGAACTGTGATCCAACAGACATTGCCAAAACCATTCATCCGCATCCAACCCTCGGCGAATCCATCGGCATGGTTGCCGAAGTCTTCGAGGGTGTCTGCACGGACCTCCCGCCGGCGAAGCGTCGCGCATGATGCGCCCCTCTCACCGGCT
The DNA here is from genome assembly GCA_016868255.1 of Betaproteobacteria bacterium. Classification (GTDB taxonomy): domain Bacteria; phylum Pseudomonadota; class Gammaproteobacteria; order Burkholderiales; family Burkholderiaceae_A; genus Hahnella. Next base: position 40,344 of record VGHN01000011.1, on the reverse strand, counting down.
TGTAGCCAGTCCCTTGAATGTGGACTGGCTTTTTTTTGCCCAAAGCCGCTGTGGCGGCATGTTCGGAACCCACCGAGCGAAACTTCGGTGAGTTTGTTTTGGCGGCGCTAACTGCCGATGCTGGCCCGGCGTTTGGCCACTTGAATGCGAACCTGGGCCGGGGCAGTTCCCCCGAGGTGATTGCGACTCGCCAAGGACCCCTCTAGGCCCAGCACTTCAAAGACATCGGCCTCAATTAGCTGAGAGAACCCTTGCATGGTCGCAAGATCCAACTGCTCGAGCCCACAACCCTGCTCAACCGCGTGTCGAACAGCGTGCGCCACGGCCTCGTGTGCATCTCGGAACGGCAGGCCCTTCTTCACCAGGTAGTCGGCCAGGTCGGTGGCCGTTGCATAACCCTCCAACGCTGCACGGCGCATGGCCTCGGGCTGCGGCTGCATGCCAGCCACCAGTTCAATAAAGGCCTTCAAGGTGTCGAGCACCGTATCGGCCGTGTCAAAGAGCGGCTCTTTGTCTTCTTGGTTGTCCTTGTTGTAGGCCAGTGGCTGGCCTTTCATCAGTGTGAGAAGGGCCACCAGATGCCCATTCACACGCCCAGTCTTGCCGCGGGCCAACTCGGGCACATCGGGGTTCTTCTTCTGCGGCATGATCGATGAGCCGGTGCAGAAACGATCGGGGAGTTGAACGAATCCGTAGCGGCTGGTCATCCAGAGAATAAGTTCTTCGGAGAGTCGCGAGACATGGGTCATGATCAGGGCGCAGGCCGCCGTGAACTCAATGGCGAAGTCCCGATCACTCACGGCGTCCAATGAGTTCTCACAGACGCCCTCAAAGCCAAGCCTTTTGGCCACGGCCTCGCGATCGATTGGGTAGCTGGTGCCGGCCAGGGCCGCCGCACCCAGAGGCAGTCGATTCACTCGCCGCCTTGCATCGATTAGTCGCTCCTCGTCTCTGGAAAACATGGCCTCGTAGGCCAGCATGTGGTGCCCAAAGCTAATCGGCTGGGCCACCTGCAGGTGCGTGAAGCCAGGCATCACGGTGTCGGCATGGGCCTCGGCCTGGTTGATGAGCGCAATCCGCAGGCCCTGGAGTTGGCAGCGAATCTCGTCAATGGTGTGACGCAGCCAGAGGCGGATATCTGTGGCCACCTGGTCGTTCCTTGAGCGCGCAGTGTGAAGCCGCTTGCCGGCATCGCCCACGAGATCTGTGAGTCGCTTCTCGATATTGAGGTGTACATCCTCCAGGGCAATCGACCACTCAAACTGCCCGGCCAGAATCTCCTCCCGAATCTGCGCCATGCCCTTTTCAATGGCCGCAAGGTCGGTCTTGGTGAGGAGTCCCACCTTCTCGAGCATGGCCGCGTGGGCCAGTGAGCCTTCAATATCAAAGAGGGCCAGGCGCTGATCAAAGCCCACCGATGCAGTGAAGCGTTGAGCGAGTTCGGAGACCGGCTCATTGAATCGGCCTGACCAGGCCTGCTGTTTGTTGTCGAGTGATCCGGCCATGGGTGCCTTGAATGCTTCGGGTTGGTGGTGACGATCGGGTGTCGATTACACTGCGCAATATGTGGATTATTGCATCGCGTGAGAGTCGGCTGGCCATGTGGCAGGCCGAGCATGTTCAGGGCCTACTGGCCGCCTCATCCGGCCAGCCCGTTGAAATTCTGGGCATGACCACCCGTGGGGACCAAATTCTTGATCGAACCCTCTCGAAGTTGGGGGGCAAGGGCCTCTTTGTGAAGGAACTCGAGGCCGCCTTGGCCGAAGGCCGTGCCCACCTCGCGGTCCACTCGCTCAAAGACGTTCCCATGGAATTGCCGCAAGGGTTCTCATTGGCCGCAGTGATGAAGCGTGAAGATCCCCGCGATGCTTTTGTTTCCAATGAGTTTGCCGATCTAGAGAGCCTGCCGGCCGATGCTGTTGTGGGCACGTCGAGCCTTCGACGCGAAGCGCAGCTTCGGGCGCTGTTTCCCAAGCTTCGTGTGGTGGCCCTGCGCGGCAACCTTGATACCCGTCTCTCCAAGCTCGACCGCGGTGAGATGCAGGCCATCATTCTTGCAGCTGCTGGCCTCAAGCGCCTGGGCATGGCCGATCGGATTCGGCAGATCATCGCGCCCGAGACCATGCTACCGGCGGCGGGCCAGGGCGCATTGGGCATTGAGATTCGTGCCAACGACGCCGACTCGCAAAAGCTTGTATCGGTTTTGGTCGATGACCAAACCACCCAAGAGGTCTATGCAGAGCGTGCCGTCTCACGCGCACTTGGGGGCAGCTGTCAGGTGCCCCTGGCTGCCTACTGTGTCACGGTGCCCGAGACCGGTGAACTTCGGCTTCGCGCCCGTATCGCCATGCCCGATGGCTCCCGACTCTGCAAGACCGAGCTTCGGGGGCGTGACCCCGAGGCGCTCGGTCAGCTGGCCGCCGAGCAGCTTCGTGCGCAGGGTGCCCAGCAGATTCTCGCCAGTCTCTCCGACCACTAGTCCCGGCCCATGGACACATTGGTCTACTGTCGGCCAAGGTGGGCAAATCAAAGCGATTCCAATGCAAGCGTTCTGGCGGGGCAACTCAAGGGCCTTGCCCATCTGCTTGAGTCACCGTCCGATTATTTTTCGATGGTCGAGCAAGCCCAGATCGACGTGATCATGGATCGCGTGCGGAAAGTGTTGGATGGATTGCGCGCCAAACAGCTGAGCGCCAAAGCCTCACGGGCTCCCTGCCTGTGGCTCATTGCATCCAGCCCAGCGGCGGTCGAGGCCTTATCGAAGGCCGCGGCCCTGCAAGCGTTGCTTGTGGATGAGAAGGCCAAGGGCCTGCCCCTGAGACTCGCTGCGGTGGGCGCGGCCAGTGGTGCTGCTCTTGCGGCTCTCTTCAATAACGAGTCGGTTTTGGTTCCCCCCGGCGTTGGCGATGCCAAGGCGCTTCTCGAGAGCGGGGCCGGGCAATGGAAAGAGGCAGACCATGCGCTGTTGCTTGATGCCGAGTTGGCAAGAGACGAGCTTCAGGTCGGTCTGCTCAAGATGGGGCTCGGTGTCGACCGGGTGACTTTGTATCGACGCATCCCACAGCCCATGGTGGGCCTTGTTCACTTGAAGGGGTCTCGCCTATGGGTGATGATCAGTAGCTCCACCCAGGTGGAGTGGGCGGTCAATGCCCTCAACGGCCAGTCGTTCTCCCTCGATGAGGTTGTCTTCCTCACCCATCACCCCCGCATCGAGTCCCGCTTGAAGGCCTTGGACCAAGATCTTGTTGTGAAGTGCCTGCCCTCGCTCAATGCCCAAGAGATCGTTTCGCAGATTAAACTCGCGTCATGACTCCCATTGATTCCTCTGCGTCCGCCGGAAAAGGCGAGGCCTCCCGAAAGGCCAGTCCCCTGGGCACCCCCAACGCGGCAGGGTCGCGCTCTTGGGTGGTCACTCTTTTACTGGGTGCCTTGATCGGCGTGCTCATAGGCCTGGTCATTGGCCAGGAGCCCGAGATTCGTTCCATGATGGGTGCCGAGTCCACCAGTGCTTCGGTCTCATCCGGCGCCTCGGGTGGTTTGGGTTCACCCTCATCCGGTGCGAGCCAACCCTCCGATGCCAACCCCGTGGCGTCCGTGCCCAGCGAGCCGGCAAGGCCCAAACGGGGTGCCGAGCAATTGCGGGCAATGGATTCACTCAATAAAGCCATGGCTCGCATTGCCGAGTTGCCTTCCCTCTCGGTGGCTCCGCCCTCAGTGGCCCCGGCTGCTGCGGCCTCGGATACCAATGCCACCGACTCGGGCCTGCTGGCCTTCGTCAACCGGCTCTTTCAGGTCCGTCGCACCGACCAGGCGGCCCATGCGTTTTATTCCACCGAGGTCTATCAGGTGAGCCGTGAGCAGATTCGCCTTCGACTCCTCTCGGCACGCGTCTCAGTGCAACTCGACGACATTCCCATGGCCATTGAGGATGTGATTGCAGCGCGCCAGCAGATGACCCGCATCTTCGACCGTCAGAACCCCGATGTGGAATCTGTGCTGGGAGACCTCAACCGGATTGAGGCCGAGCTGCGTCGCCTTCTATGAGCGGTTTCTTTCTATGACCCGCATTCTTATCTGGGCCATTCTTTTTGCCATTGCGGTGGCAGTGGTCATGGGCATGCAGTCTATGGGCGGTGCGGTCACCATCTGGTGGTCCGATTGGCGCATCGATTTTGCGCTCTCCACGGCCATCTTCATTCTGATTGGCCTTGCAATTGTTCACCTGCTTCTAACGCAATTGCTGCGCTGGATCGGCGATATCCCCGAGCGCTTTCGTCGTGCGAGGCTCCATCGAAAAGAGTCCAAGCGCATCAAGAGACTCGCAGACCTCGCACTCGATTTCACCGAGGGACGTTATGCGCGAGTGACCAAGGCGGCCGAGGAGTTTGAACGTGACTTCGATGGTTTAGAAGACGCCAAGCGCCCTGTTCAGAGGCTCGTGGCGGTTATGGCGGCCAAGGCCTCGCATGAAATGAGGGACATGGGGTTGCGCGCGCGTTGGATGAAGCGGCTCGAGGCCCTCTCCAAGGACGAGACCGACCATCCCCATCTTCAGCCACTCACCCTGGCCCAATTCGCATTGGATGAGCGCGACGGCAGGGCAGCCCTGCAAAGCCTGGATTCGGTCTTGCAGGGCGAGCGTCGTCAGATTCACACCCTTCGTCAGGTGATGAAGGCCTATCAGCTCAGCGCCCAGTGGCCCGAGCTCATTCGAATCACCAAGCTGCTTGAGAATCGAAGCGCGATCTCTCATGTTCTGGCCGATCACAATCGCGAGGTCGCTGCCAGGGGCATGCTCTCCTCGCCGCGGCTCGATCGTTCACAGGTTCGTCATGTCATGGATTTGTTGTCCAAAGATGACCTGCATCGCCCCGGGCCGACCTCTGTTATTGCGCGCGCCATGCTCAAACTGGGCCAAGCCAGTGAGGCCGGTCGCTTGATCGAGGCGAGCCTAAAGGTCCAGTGGGACGACCGCCTGCTCGAGGTCTATGCGGACTGCGAGGACGACTGCGCAGCCCAACTTGCAAAGGTTGAGGAGTGGTCGCGCGAGCGAGGTGACTCGTTTGCAATGTCCTGGGTACTGGGCCGTTTGCATCAGAAATGCGGGCAGGCGGGCAAGGCAGGCCTCTATCTCGAACAGGCGCTTGAGCACCGACAGTCGGTGCGGGCCTTGCTGGCATTGGCCGACTGGGCCGAGGCCCAATCAGATACAGAAAGGGCCCGCGACTTGCGTCAACGGGCCCTTGCGGCGTCGGTGTTGAATCCGCTTACAGCACCGGAACGATCAGCAGCGCCACAATATTAATAATCTTGATCAAGGGGTTCACTGCGGGTCCCGCGGTGTCCTTGTAGGGGTCACCCACTGTGTCACCGGTTACGGCTGCCTTGTGGGCATCTGAACCCTTGCCACCATGGTTTCCGTCCTCGATGTACTTCTTGGCGTTGTCCCATGCACCGCCACCGGTACACATCGAGATGGCAACAAAGAGTCCCGTCACGATGGTGCCCATGAGCAGGCCACCCAAGGCAACCGGGCCCAAGAAGATGCCCACCAGAATAGGCACTGCAACGGGTAGCAAGGAGGGCACGATCATCTCCTTGATGGCTGCAGCAGTGAGCATGTCCACTGCCTTGTGATACTCGGGCTTGGCAGTGCCTTGCATGATTCCTGGGATCTCACGGAACTGGCGGCGCACCTCGGTCACCACTGAACCTGCGCAGCGGCCAACGGCCTCCATGGCCATGGCGCCGAATAGGAACGGAATGAGTCCACCGATGAAGAGCCCAACAATCACCATGTGGTCCGAGAGATCGAAGCGCACGGTGTTGCCAGCTATCTCGAGGGCGTGGGTGTAGTCGGCAAAAAGCACCAGCGCTGCAAGACCAGCCGAGCCAATTGCATAGCCTTTGGTCACGGCTTTGGTGGTGTTGCCCACCGCATCGAGCGGGTCGGTCACAGCGCGCACCTCGGCGGGGAGCTCGGCCATCTCCGCAATGCCACCGGCATTGTCGGTAATGGGGCCGTAGGCGTCGAGGGCCACAATGATTCCCGCCATGGAAAGCATGGCCGTTGCCGCAATGGCAATGCCGTAGAGGCCAGCCAGTGCGAACGCCGCCAGAATGGCAATGACCACCGCAATTACAGGCCAGCCGGTGGACTTCATCGACACGGCAATGCCGGCAATGATGTTTGTGGCGTGGCCCGTCTCTGAAGCAGCCGCAACATGTCGAACCGGCGCGTACTCGGTGGCGGTGTAGTACTCGGTGATGATGACCATGGCACCGGTGAGAACAATACCCACCACGGCCGCACCCCAGAGCTTGGCCACTGTGAGGCCAGCGACTGCTGTGCCCACATCGGCAAGGAGCCAGTCGGTGACAAACCAGAACATCACTATCGAGAGTCCAGCGGCAACGATCAGGCCCTTATAGAGGGCGGTCATGATCTTTCCGGACCCGGAGTAGCGAACGAAAAAGCAGCCAATGATCGAGGCGATGATGGAGACGCCACCGAGAACCAAGGGGTAGATCGCAGCCGTGTCGGCCATGCCTTTGAGGGTGAGTGCGCCAAGGAGCATGGTTGCAATGATGGTGACGGCATAGGTCTCAAAGAGGTCGGCGGCCATGCCCGCACAGTCGCCCACGTTGTCGCCCACGTTGTCGGCAATCACTGCCGGGTTGCGGGGATCGTCCTCGGGAATGCCGGCTTCCACCTTGCCGACCAAGTCGGCCCCGACGTCGGCGCCCTTGGTGAAGATTCCACCACCAAGACGCGCGAAGATGGAGATAAGGGATGAGCCAAAGGCCAGGCCCACCAAGGGCTGCAGGGAGTGATGAATGTCCGCCCCCTGCTCGCGCATGAATGCGTAGAAGAGGGTCACGCCCACGAGTCCGAGGCCAACAACGAACATGCCAGTAATAGCGCCCCCGCGGAAGGCGATGTCGAGGGCGGGGTTGATTCCCCCCTTGGCCGCTTCAGCGGTGCGCACATTGGCGCGCACGTTGATGTTCATGCCAATGAAACCGGCTGCGCCAGAGAGAATGGCACCCACCGCGAAGCCGATGGCAGTTGGCATTCCAAGGCCAGGGATGAAGGCAATGATGACAAAGATGATGACGCCAACAATGGCGATGGTTCGGTACTGCCTTGCCAAGTAGGCAGAGGCACCCGCCTGAATGGCGGCGGCAATTTCCTGCATACGGGCATTTCCAGCGGGCTGGGCAAGAATCCAGCGGCTGGAGATAAGGCCGTAGGCAATGGCCAGAAGGCCACAAACAAGGGCAAGCACGAGGCCGGACGACATGATGACTCCTCTAATGATGGGGTGTGCGCAGTCTCAAGACTTTTTGCCTTGGAACCGATAGGGACAATCCCTTATGATCCAAACAACTATTAAATTTTCACTTTTTTGCGAGGCGACAGTATGTCCCTAAAAAGCATTCCATCGGGCGAGAAGGCTCCCGAAGAGTTCAACGTGGTCATTGAGATTCCCGCCCACAGCGATCCCATAAAGTACGAGGTCGACAAAGAAACAGGCGCCCTCTTTGTAGACCGATTCATGATGACCTCCATGCACTACCCGTGTAATTACGGCTACGTGCCAGACACCCTCTCAGACGATGGCGATCCCGTCGATGTCCTGGTGATCACACCGTTCCCTGTGGCCATGGGTGCTGTTATTCCCTGCCGGCCCATTGGCGTTTTGAAGATGGACGACGAGGCCGGAGGTGATGCCAAACTGCTCGCTGTGCCCATCGACAAGATTCTTCCAATCTACAAGCACTGGAAGAAGCCCGAGGACATTGCGCCCGAGCGTCTGCATCAGATCCAACACTTCTTTGAGCATTACAAAGACCTGGAGAAGGGCAAGTGGGTGAAGGTGCAGGGATGGGAAGGCCCCGACTCCGCCAAGAAAGAGGTCTCCGATAGCATCGCTCGCTTTAAGGCGACGGCTTAAACGGCATTCGCTCCTCAAGCTCACTTCGGTAGTGGGCCATGCCCATGCCCTCGCGTTGAAGGAATCGGTCGACAGCGGCTCTGAAGTCGCCGTCGGCCAGCCAGTGGGATGAGAAGGTACGAACGGGTTCAAAGCCCCGGGCCATCTTGTGCTCGCCCTGGGCCCCGCCCTCGAATCGAGAAATTCCCTTCTCAATAATCCACTCAAGTGGGGTGTAGTAAGAGAGCTCGAAGTGCAACATGGGCACGTGCTCTAAGGCGCCCCAGTAGCGACCATAGGCCGCCTTGTGCGGGGCAGTTGCATGCAGCGCTGCGCTGGGTTCCCTCTCCACATCCAGGAGAACGAGCGCAGCCGCAATCGACCTTCTAGGATTGTCTGCGTGGGCCACGGCCATGGCACAACTCTGGGGCAGTGCAGCCTGCAGAAGAGAGAAGAATTCTCGGTTGAGGTAAGGCGGGTTGCCGTGTTCGTAATAGGTGCGGCTGTAGCAGGCGTAGAAGTGATCCCAGTCGGCCTCTGAAATATCGCTCCCCGAGATCATTCGACATTCAACCCCTGCCTCGCGCACCCGTCGCCGCTCGGCCCGAATCTTTTTTCGCTTGGGCTGGGTGAGTGTCGCCAGGAATTCCTCAAAGTCTCGGTAATCGCGATTGAACCAATGAAACTGCACGCCCTCGCGCCGCAGCCATCCCAACTCAGTCAGCGCGGCATGGTCTTCTTCGGTTCCAAATAACAGGTGCGCCGAAGAGAGCCCGGATTGCCTTGCAACTTCGGTGAGCGCCCTGGCCAGGGCCTTCTGTGCATTGGTGTCGGTGGCGAGCAGTCGGCTGCCGGGAACCGGGCTCACGGGGCTGGCCACCAACCACTTGGGGTAGTAGCGCCGACCGGCCTGCTCGAATGCATTGGCCCATGACCAGTCGAAGACAAACTCCCCCTGGCTGTGGCCCTTGGCGAAGAGGGCGGCTGCAGCCACTGGCCGGTCGTTCTCATCAAAGAGCATCAGGGGCTGGGGCTGCCAGCCAGTCTCGGCGGTAATGGAACCGCTCTGCTCGAGTGCGCGAAGAAAACCAATGTGCATGAAGGGGGAGGGCGAGGCCGAGCCGGACCAGACCATATGCCAGTCCTCGGCATTGACTTGGTCAAAGCCCTCGAATGCCTGCATGCGATAATTCATTCATGCTCCCAACCGTTTACATTGCGCAAATCAATGCCACCGTCGGTGACTTGATTGGCAATGCGCAAAAGATTCGAACTGCTGCGGAGTCTGCCCGAAAGCATGGTGCGAAAGTCCTTCTCACCCCTGAGCTTTCCCTGGCCGGGTATCCGCCCGAAGACCTGCTGCTACGTCCCGCATTCCTGCGCCGAAGCCAAGAAGAGCTCGATCGCCTCATAGAGGACAGTGTGGGCTGGCCGGGGCTCACCTGCATCGTCGGCTATGCCAAGCGCGTCGATAAACAGGTTTTCAATGCCGCTGCAGTCTTTCGCGATGGCAAGTTAATTGGAAGCTACGGCAAGCTCGAGCTCCCCAACTACTCGGTCTTTGATGAGCAGCGCTACTTCACTCCCGACGGCGCGCCCTTGGTATTCGAGGTCGAGGGGGTTCGTTTCGGAATCAATATCTGCGAGGACATCTGGTTCCCCAGGGCACCGGCCATGGCCAAGGCCGAGGGCGCCCAAGCCCTTCTGGTGCTCAATGCCTCGCCCTTTCACATGGACAAGCAGGTTGAGCGCCTGGGGGTGGTGACACAAAACATAGCCCGCCATTCGGTGCCTGCCTTTATGTGCAATTTGGTGGGTGGGCAAGATGAACTCATCTTCGATGGCGACAGTTTTGTCACCAATGCCAAGGGCGAGATCATCGCCCGAGCCAAACGCTTTGAAGAGGACGGGCTCTTGGTCGCTTTCGATGCCAATGGCGAGCCCCAGCCTGCTGCACTGGCTGCGGCCCTCAATGCGCAAGAGCAGACCTACCACGCGCTGGTCTTGGGCACCGGCGACTACATCCGAAAGAACGGCTTCAAGGGCGGCATTGTTGGGCTCTCGGGTGGAATCGATTCGGCACTCACCCTGGCCATTGCGGTCGACGCCCTGGGGCCTGAGCAGGTCACTGCGGTGATGATGCCCTCTCAGTACACGGCGCAGATCAGCCTCGATGATGCGGCGGCCTGTGCCAAGGCCCTTGGCGTGCAGCTCCACCAGATAGAAATCGACCCCATCGTGAAGTCTTTCTCATCGGGCCTTGCCCCCATGTTTGCCGGTCTGCCCGAAGACACCACAGAAGAGAACCTTCAGTCTCGTATTCGTGGTGTGTTGCTCATGGCGCTCTCGAATAAGACGGGCCGGCTCGTGCTCACGACTGGCAACAAGTCCGAGGTGGCCGTGGGCTACTGCACCCTCTATGGCGATATGGTCGGTGGCTATGCCGTGATCAAGGACCTCCTCAAGAACCAGGTCTATGCCCTGGCCCGGCTGCGCAATCAGATGAAGCGTGGCATCAATGGCGAGCAGGTCATTCCAGAGCGAATCATCACTCGCCCCCCAAGTGCGGAGTTGCGCCCCGATCAGACCGACCAAGATTCACTGCCCCCTTACGATCTACTCGATGAGATACTGGCGCGATTCATCGAGCAGGGCGCGTCTGTGGCCGAGTTGCTCGAGGCGGGTTATTCCAAAGAAGTGCTCTCCCAGGTGATTCGCCTGGTGCGATCCAGCGAATACAAGCGCCGTCAGGCGGCACCGGGTCCGCGCATTAGCACGCGGGCATTCGGTCGCGACTGGCGATTCCCTCTGACCAATCGGTTCACTTCAAAGGAGTTTTTCCAATGAAACTCATCACTGCAATTATTAAGCCCTTCAAGCTCGACGAGGTCCGCGAGGCACTGGGCGACCTTGGCGTCAATGGTCTGACGGTCACTGACGTCAAGGGCTTTGGTCGTCAGAAGGGCCACACCGAGGTCTATCGAGGTGCGGAATACGTGGTCGACTTTCTTCCCAAGATTCGCGTCGAGGCGGTGGTGCGAGACGATCTCGCCGAACGGGCCGTCGAGGCGATTGTCCAGGCCGCACGCACCGGCCGTATTGGCGATGGCAAGATTTTTGTTCAGTCGATGGAGCAGGTGATTCGGATTCGTACCGGCGAGACCGGCGACGAGGCGGTCTAACTCGGCCTTTTAACCCTCTGCCCCTAGCCCTCTAACTCTGCTGCGGACCTCTGTAGGCCCGCAGCAGAACAAGAAGGGCCCCCGAGCCGCCTGCATGGCCGGGCGCCTGGCAGAAGGCGAGCACTTCGTTCTTCTGCATCATCCAGGCCCGCACCTTTGATTTAAGCACCGGCTCACGCCCCGCAGAGCCCAGCCCCTTGCCATGGATCACTCGCAGGCATCGGCGGTCGCTCTGGTGGCAACGTCGAATGAAGTCGGCCACGGCCTCTCGGGCCTCATCGCTTCGCATCCCATGCAGGTCGAGCTCGGCCTGCACAGACCAATGGCCCCGGCGCAGTTTGCGCAGGGTGTCACTCGAGATTCCTGTGCGCGCGAAAGAGAGATTCTCATCGGTATCGAGCAAGGAGTCGGGTGTCATGTCAGAGAGTTGGCTCTCTCGCAGGGCGCAGGCCTCATCTGCCATGCGCTGCCGTGGCAAGGGGGCTGGCTTGGGGCGTTTCTCCTGCGCGAGCGGGTGGCGTGTGTCTTCCACCCGAACTGCATCGGCCACGGCCGCCTGAAAGAGCGCCCGGTCGTCATCGCTGATTCCGGGCGAGGCGATCTCTGCGAGGCGTTTAGCCTTCGAGACTCTCAAGGTATCGCTGCGCATCGAGTGCGGCCATGCAGCCGGTTCCGGCGCTGGTGATGGCTTGTCGATAAATATGGTCTTGCACATCACCGGCTGCAAATACGCCGGCAATGTTGGTGGCCGTGGCGTTGCCCTCGAGTCCAGTGCGGGTCTTGATGTAGCCGTTGTTCATGTCGAGCTGGCCCTCGAAGAGCTCGGTGTTGGGTCGATGGCCTATGGCCACAAAGACGCCTTGCAGCGCAATGTCTTTGGTCTGGCCCGTATTGGCTCGAATTCGCACTCCAGTCACCCCTGTGTTGTCGCCCAGCACTTCGAGGAGCTGGCTGTTGAGCTCTAGGCGTACATTGCCATCGGCCACCTTGGCCATGAGCCGGTCAATCAAAATGGGTTCGGCGCGGAATTTGTCTCGTCGATGAATTACGGTCACGGACTTTGCGATATTGCTCAGGTAGAGCGCCTCTTCCACGGCGCTGTTGCCACCACCCACCACGCAGACGTCTTGGCCTTTGTAAAAAAACCCGTCGCAAGTCGCACAGGCCGAAACCCCACGCCCCATGAAGGCCTCTTCAGAGGGCAGGCCCAGGTACATGGCCGAGGCGCCTGTGGCAATAATCAGCGCATCGCAGGTGTACTCCCCCGCATCGCCTACCAGTCGAATGGGTTTCTCTTCAAGTTTTGCTGTGTGAATGTGATCGAAGACGATCTTGGTCTCGAAACGCTCGGCATGCGAAAGAAAGCGATTCATCAACTCGGGGCCCTGAACGCCCTCGGCATCGGCGGGCCAGTTCTCGACTTCCGTGGTGGTCATCAGTTGCCCACCCTGCGACAGGCCGGTGATAAGAACTGGTTTGAGGTTGGCGCGCGCCGCGTAAATGGCGGCTGTGTAGCCTGCGGGGCCGGAGCCAAGAATCAGTAAACGCTGATGCAGGGACATAGAAAAGCCTTTTCTTTGTGAATCTAGGACAATTATAGGAACGCATGTCCTGCTATCTCCTTCCATGCCCTTGCTGACAGACAAACCCCGTCGCCGAATGGCTGCGCCCTCCCGCCGCAATGGGCGAGCGAGCCCCATTGCGGCCGCCACGGAAACTCTTTTTGCCGACTTCATCTGGGTGGTCTGGGTTCTGGCCGCCTTTTTGCTGGGCCTAAGCCTCATGAGCTTCACCCCCGCCGACCCAGGGTGGTTTCAGAGCTCGTCGGTGCCCGAGTCTGGAAATTGGCTCGGCCGTGCGGGGGCCGCTCTGGCCGATGGGTTCTTTTTCTTCTTCGGCCTCTCCGCATATTGGTTTGTTTTTCTCGGACTGGTCGTTGGCTTTGAGGCTTTGCGTTTTTCGCTGCGCCTTCGGCGTCATCAGAAGTTGGTTCAGGCCGGGCGGGCCAAGCCACTCGAGCAGTCGGTCTACGCTTTTGGCTGGCGCCGCTGGCTTGGCTTTGTCTTGCTGCTTGCATCGAGCGCCGGTCTTGAGGCCCAGCGCTTGGTCTTCTCTGACATTTACTTTTTGAATTTCGCGGGTGGCGCGCTGGGCAACCTTGTGGGCAGCGGACTCGACTGGATGGTTGGCCCCATCGGGCTCACCCTGCTTGCCATGGTGGGCGTCTTCGTTGGCCTGAGCATCTTCTTCCAGTTCTCCTGGATTCATGTCTTCGAAGCCACCGGCCGAGGCACCGAACTCATTCTCGAATGGATACGCACTCGATTGGCCGCCTGGCAGGACAAGCGGCTTGGGGCTAATACCGCCGAGGAACGCTTTGAGCGCCTGGAGATCAAGCGGCGAATCATCACGCCCGAGTCGCCTGTCGATCTCGTGCCCACCGTTCAGGTCGAACCCGCCAAGCCCACGCCCGCTCAGATCTTTCAGGCCAAGCAGACCCCACTCTTTGAAGGGCTCCCGGGTGCTGGGTCTGGCCGGCTTCCTGCGCTCTCGCTATTGCATGGGGTCGATGGCCGCGCCGAGCCCGTGTCCGCCGATACATTGCAGTTCACCTCTCGACTCATTGAGAGTCGTCTGGCCGATTTTGGCATTTCGGTGCGAGTGGTCAGTGCCCAGCCCGGCCCAGTGATTACCCGTTACGAGATCGAACCCGCCTCGGGGGTGAAGGGCTCACAGATTGTGAACCTGGGGCGCGATCTCGCCCGTGCCCTCTCTTTGGTGAGTGTTCGAGTGGTCGAGACCATTCCAGGCAAGAACCTCATGGGACTGGAGTTGCCCAATCCCAAGCGGCAGTCGGTTCGACTCAGCGAGATTATCGGCTCGCGGGCATTTCAGGACAGCGGTGCCTCGCTGCCATTGGCCTTGGGCAAGGACATTGCCGGTGCGCCGGTGGTGCTCGATTTAACCAAGATGCCCCACCTGCTGGTTGCTGGCACCACGGGCTCTGGCAAGTCGGTGGGGGTCAATGCCATGTTGCTCTCGCTGCTCTACCACGCCCCGGCCGATCGCATTCGTCTCATTCTCATCGACCCGAAGATGCTCGAGCTCTCCATCTACGAGGGCATTCCGCATCTGCTCACCCCGGTGGTCACCGACATGAAGTTGGCCGCCAACGCGCTGCACTGGTGTGTGGGCGAGATGGAGCGTCGCTATCGACTCATGAGCAAGCTCAACACCCGCAACCTTGCGAGTTTCAATCAGCGCGTGGAGGACGCGCTGCGCAAGGGCCGCCCCATGCTCGACCCACTGGCCACCGCCGATATGATCGCCGCGGGAACCGCTCAGACGCTTCAGCCCCTTCCACAAATCGTGGTGGTCATCGATGAGTTGGCCGACCTCATGATGGTGGTGGGCAAGAAGGTGGAAGAGTTGATTGCGCGCTTGGCGCAGAAGGCCCGTGCAGCGGGTATCCACCTTATTCTGGCCACCCAACGTCCCTCGGTCGATGTCATTACCGGCCTGATCAAGGCAAACATTCCATCTCGCATCTCGTTTCAAGTCTCGAGCAAGATCGACTCGCGCACGGTGCTCGACCAGATGGGCGCAGAGGCGCTGCTCGGCCAGGGTGACATGCTCTTTTTGGCTGCGGGCACCGGTGTCCCTGTTCGAGTGCATGGGGCCTTTGTTGCGGACGAAGAGGTGCTGGCCGTGGTCAAAGACCTTCGCTCTTCGGGACAGACCAACTACGAGGACAAGATTCTTGAAGGTGCCGATCCCGAGTCGACTGGTGTCTTTACGGCAGGCCTCGATGCGCCATCGGGTGGGGATGCCGAGTCCGATGCCCTTTATGACGAAGCGGTGGCTGTGGTGCTCAAGCATCGGCGCGCATCCATCTCTCTTGTGCAGCGCCATCTTCGAATTGGCTACAACCGTGCGGCCCGGCTGCTCGAGGCGATGGAGCAGGCTGGCCTGGTCTCGGCCATGCAGTCCAACGGCAACCGCGACATCTTGGTGCCGGCGGGGCACGATTCGAATGGTTGAGTTTCTAAGACTGCGCGGCCTTGGCACTCTCGGGCTGCTGATCATGCCCATGGTTGTGAATGCGCAATTTCAAGCCCAACCCCCGTTGCCGTCCTTGGTGCAGTCCTCATCGCCTGCAGCGGTGCTCGAAGTGCAGGCCGGGGCCGACCTTGCCTTGCTCGATTTTCTTCAGACCACGCGCAGCTATGCCGCAGACTTTATTCATGAGCAGTCCGCCTCGGGTGGGAAGGTCCAGCGATTCTCGGGCCGCATGGCGCTGGAGCGGCCGGGCAAGTTTCGTTGGGAGACTCGCAGGCCCTATTCGCAGTTGCAGCTCATTCGAGACCAGCAGTTTTTCCTCTACGACCCCGATCTGGCGCAACTCACCATTCGCATGCTCGACTCCAGCCAGTTGAGCTCGCCCGCAAGTCTTCTACTTTTAGCGGGTCCCGAGGCGGCCAATCAGGTCCGCGAACGGTTCGACCTTAAAACACTTCCCTCGCGCGATGACAAGCAGTGGGTCATGGTCACTCCCAAGGCCGGCGGCGCCGACCTGCAGAGTCTCGAAGTGGGCCTAACACTCAAAGGCGAGTTGGTTGAGTTTCAGATGCTCGATGCCATGGGACGTCGTGGCCGGGTGATTCTCTCTGCGGCCAGTCGCAACCGTGCGCTTCCGCCAGGGCTCTTTGAGTTCAAGGCACCGCCCGGCACCGAGGTTCTTCGTCCTTGATGATTCCCCTGGCCGAGCGGCTTCGGCCTCAGTCTCTTGAAGAGATCGTCGGGCAAGACCATCTTCTTGGCGCCAATGGGGTCTTGAGACTCTCGCTGGCTTCGGGCCAACTGCCGTCCATCATCCTTTGGGGCCCACCCGGCGTGGGCAAGACCACCCTTGCGCGCTTACTTGCGCAGTCGGTGAACGCATCGATGCTGAGCATCTCGGCCGTGCTCTCGGGCGTGAAGGAGATTCGAGAGGCGGTCGAGCGAGCCCAACTCAATCGCAGCATGGGCCGTTCAACCGTTGTGTTTGTCGATGAGGTGCACCGCTTTAACAAGAGTCAGCAAGATGCGTTCTTGCCCCATGTGGAGTCTGGGCTCTTTGCTTTTGTTGGGGCCACCACCGAGAACCCTGCCTTCGAAGTCAATGGCGCGTTGTTGTCTCGGGCGCAGGTGCTGCAATTGCATTCGCTCTCGGCTGAGGCGCTTGTGCAAATTCTTCATCGGGCAGAGCAGGCCATGGGCATTGGCTTTGAGCCGGCCGCTGCGCAGCGACTCATCGATGCCTGCGATGGCGATGGCCGCCGACTGCTAAACCTGCTGGGGCTGTTCGAGGGCGAAGCATCGTCGATGCCCACAGACCCCATTACCGAGAAGACCGTTCTCGCACGTTTGCCCGAGTCACTGCGTCGATTTGATCAGTCGGGGGATGTCTTCTACGACCAGATCTCGGCACTTCATAAGTCTGTTCGTGGGTCCGACCCCGATGCGGCGCTTTATTGGTTGGCTCGCATGCTCGATGGTGGGGCCGATGCACGGTATCTGGCTCGGCGGCTTATTCGCATGGCCAGTGAAGAGGTGGGCCTTGCCGACCCACGTGTGTTGGGCCTGGCCATTGATGCGGCCCAGGCATACGAGCGGCTGGGCTCACCAGAGGGGGAGTTGGCCCTGGCGCAGGCGGCGGTCTACATTGCCGCGGCTCCCAAGAGCAACGCGGTTTACAAGGCGTGGAATTCGGCCAGGACTTTCGTGAAGGGCAGGGGCTCCGATGCAGTTCCAGACCACCTTCGCAATGCGCCCACGGCCCTGGCCAAGTCATTGGGCCACGGCAAGGCTTACCGCTACAGCCACGACGAACCCCACGGATTTTCCGCAGGTCAGCGCTACTTCCCCGACAACATTCAGAATCCGCCGCGGTTCTATGAACCACTCGATCGCGGCCTTGAAAGTAAAATCGCTCAACGTTTCCAGGAGCTTCGACGCCTCTCACCATGATTGACATTCAACTTCTACGAAAAGACATTGCGCTTGCCGCCGGCCGGCTGGCAGCCCGGGGTTACAGCTTGGATGTGGGCGCGTTCGAGGCCTTAGAGGCCAGACGCAAAGAGGTTCAGCTACAGACCGAGTCTTTGCAGTCTTCGAGAAATGCGCTCTCGAAACAGATTGGCCAAGCCAAGGCCAAGGGCGAGGACGCCAGTGAACTCATGGCCCAGGTGGCCGATTTACCCGCCAAGCTCGAGACCGCGGCAACTGAGCTTGCAGCTATTCAGTTTGAGATGGATGCGTGGTTGTCCTCCATTCCCAATCTTCCACATGAGTCCGTGCCGGTGGGCAAGTCGGCCGATGAGAACCAGGAGATGCGACGCTGGGGCAAGCCCGCTGAGTTTGATTTCTCACCTGCCGACCATGTGGATCTCGGGGCGCGCATTGGGCTGAACTTCGATGTCGGCGTGAAGCTCTCGGGTTCGCGTTTCACTTTCATGCAGGGTGCAGTGGCAAGGCTTCACCGCGCACTTGCGCAATACATGTTGGATGTTCAGACCACCCGCAATGGCTACACCGAGTGTTACACGCCCTACATTGTCAATAGCGACACGCTCTATGGCACTGGTCAGCTGCCAAAGTTTGCAGATGATCTATTTGCCGTGAAGAAGGGTGGGGCAGAGGGCGACGACGATGGCCTCTTTCTAATTCCCACCTCCGAGGTTTCGCTCACAAACCTGGTGCGCGATGAGTTACTAGAGGAGTCTGCCCTTCCGATGCGCCTCACAGCCCACACGCCATGTTTTAGAAGCGAGGCAGGCTCCTATGGGCGAGACACCCGCGGCATGATTCGCCAGCACCAGTTCGACAAGGTGGAGATGGTGCAGTTGGTGGCGGCCGAGACCAGCTACGACGCACTTGAAGAAATGGTGGGCCATGCAGAGTCGATCCTTCAAGGACTGGAGTTGCCGTATCGAGTCATGCTGTTGTGCACCGGTGATATGGGCTTTGGGGCTGCAAAAACCTATGACCTAGAGGTGTGGTTGCCGGCGCAGAAAGCCTATCGAGAGATTTCGAGCGTGAGCAATTGCGAGGCCTTTCAGGCCCGCCGTATGCAGGCCCGTGTGAAGCGCGCAGGCGAGGGCGGCAAGACACGAAATGAGTTCATTCACACCCTGAACGGTTCGGGCCTGGCCGTTGGTCGAACATTGGTGGCGGTGTTGGAGAATTATCAGCAGGCCGATGGCAGCATACGCGTGCCCAAGGGGCTGGTGCCCTATATGGGCGGGGTGGAGAGGCTGTAAGGGCTACGGCGAAGACCAGTTCTCTACCTTGAGCCCTTTGACGCGCCTGAACTCGGCCTCGTTGTTCGTAACGACAACGTACTTGTGCGCCATTGCCTGTGCGGCGATCCAAAGATCGTTATTGCCTATCATCTGACCTTTGGCGCGTAGTTCATTTCGAATGCGCCCATAAAAATCTGCCACCTTCGTATCGATTGCAACTGGTGGGATGACTTCAAAAAGTTGGTCTAGTGCGGCATGATTTCGATCTGGGAACTGACTCTTTTCTGCCCCAAACCGAAGCTCGCCGGCCGTTATGGTGGATACCGCGACCGCACCGTTGGCCAGGCTCGACAGCCTTTTTCTAACCGCGTTCGGTCGGGCGTTCTTGATGTAGATGCAAGTGTCTGTATCGAGCAGGTAACGCGGCATCAGAGACCCTCGCGTTCTTGAGGAGGCCTGTCATCTCTGTCAACCGATAGGTCGGGGGAGAGCGCGATCAATGCATCGAACACCGCGGCTGCACTTTTGGGCGCCTGACGCAGAACGATCTCGTTGCCTCGACGAAAGATCTCAACCTCGCTGGATTCGATTCGGAACGCCTTTGGCAGGCGAACTGCCTGGCTATTACCGGACATAAATACTTTTGCCACTGTATGCATTTTTGCCTCGTATATACCAATAGTAGATACAATGCTAGGATGCAATCCGGCCCTCGTCAATCGAACCAGTGACTGGATGCAAGCCCACTTGGGGTCCGCCGTTGGCTCTACAGGCTATAATCGCGGCTTCGCGGAGAGGTGGCAGAGTGGTCGAATGTACCTGACTCGAAATCAGGCGTACGGGTAACCGTACCGTGGGTTCGAATCCCACCCTCTCCGCCAGCCGTCTTATGAATAGGAGCTTTAGAGGCGGTCTGGATATTTACATATCATCCAGCATTCCAATAAAGGCTCGCTCAGGTTTGCCTTTTATTTTCATTGGGCCTCTTGCATCAATACCAGCGGATGATGGGCCAGCCTTTTTCCACCGCAATCTGATGGAGCTGTTCGTCGGGCTGAACCGCCACCGGATTCTGCACAAGTTCTAATAGGGGCCGATCGTTGATCGAGTCGCTGTATCCCCAGGTCTCGAAGTGATCGATGGACTGGCCCTTTTGTTTGAGCCAGTCGAGCAGTCGGTGGACCTTTCCTTCCCGCATGTTGATGACGCCTTTGGCCTTTCCGGTAAAGCGTCCGTTCTGACGGGCGGGTTCTGTGGCGATCAGATGTTCGATGCCCAGGTGGCGGGCGGTAAGCTCAGTAATAAAGCGGTTGGTGGCGGTGGTGAGCACCACCTGATCGCCACGGGCGAGATGCCCGGCCACACAGTCGCGTGCCTCGCGCCCGATTCTTGGACTGATCCATTCTTCTAGAAAGGCCTCTCTCAGGGGCATCCATTCGATTACCGGGTGCAGGGTCAGCATCTCGATGTAAAAACCGGCAAAGTCTTCGGTTTTGACGATTCCGGCCTTGTAGTCCCGGTTCATCTTGGCATTGCGGGCCCCAAAGGTTTCGCTGTCGAGTTTTCCAAGTCCGATCAGATAGTTGCACCAGAGTTCGTCGGAGTCACCATCGAGCAGGGTGTGGTCGAGATCGAAAAGAACCAGGCGTTTTGCAGTCATGTCAGGCCGACCGCAGATGCCACGCTTTGGGCTGTGTGAAGGTGGTGATGCCTTCCTCCGAGAGCGTAAGGCCCACACCCGAGTCCCCCCGGCCGCTCCAGGGCAGGCGCGGGCTGACACGGTCACAGCAGTTCCAGTAGACCGAGCCCGCATTCACGCGTGCAAGAATCTGCCGTGCACGGGTTTCGTCTGGCGTATAGACCCCTGCAGTCAGTCCATAGGTGGTGTCGTTCATGAGCCTGATGGCTTCGTCATCACCGGAGACTTTCTGGATGCCAATGATTGGCCCAAAGCTCTCTTCGGTCATCACCAGCATCTCGTGGCGGGTGTCGGTTACCACGGTGGGGGCATACCAGTTACCCTTGCCATCAAATGGCCCCCGGGTGGTGCCTCCGCCAAGCAGAATACGGGCACCTTTTTTGCGCGCATCGCTGACCTGGTGGTTAAGAACATCGATCTGGCCTGCGCGGGTAAGGGGCCCAAGCGTGGTGCTCTCCGAGAGCGGATCACCAAGCTTTAGCGCCTCGCAGGCCCGAACAAACTGACCGACAAAGGCCTCATGAATCGACTCATGGACGTAGATTCGCTCGACCGAACAACAGCTCTGGCCGGCGTTATACATGGCGCCATCGGCAAGCGAATCGGCAGAGGTAAGCGCATTGGCATCGGCGCAGACGTAGGTGGGATCCTTTCCGCCAAGCTCAAGCTGAAGCTTTACAAAGCGTGATCCCATGGCCTTTGCAATGGCCCTGCCGGTTGCGACCGAGCCGGTAAAGAAAAGCCCATTGATGGACTGGGCAAGGAGGTTGGTGCCCGCATCGCCGGCGCCGATCACGGTAAGAAAAACATCTTCGGGAACGCCCGCCTCGTAGAGCGCGTCGCGCATGGCCAGGCCACTTAGCGAGGCGTATTCCGATGGCTTGTAGAGAATACTGTTGCCCGTTAAGAGCCCCGGAACATAGACGTTTCCCCCTACGAACCAGGGATAGTTCCAGGCTGAGATATTGCCCAAGAGCCCCAGGGGTTCGCGATGGATCTCTTCGCGCATGCCATCGGCATTAAAGACGGTCTGCGGAGCCAGGGCGTGCTTAGAGTGACCGAGAAAAAAATCAATCCTCCCCAGAAATCCGTTGAGTTCATTTCGGGAGTGGGCAATGGGTTTTCCGGTTTCCTTCGTCATGGTGGTTGCCAGACGGTCAAGGTCACGGGCAACAATGACACGAAACTTCTCGATGATTGCCATTCTCGAATCAAGAGATCTTGCGGCCCACTGCGGCTGGGCTCGGCGGGCCCGGGCCGCCTTATTGGCGATGTCGGCGGCGGAGTCAATGGCAAGCTCGGCCAGGGTCTCGTGGTTGGCGGGGTTTTGAATGACAAGAGGTTTCATGGACATGAAGATAAAAAAAGCAGTCGGGTTAAAACGATGCCTGCACTAGCTTTTCTGCTCGGCCACTGCCGATAGAAAATCCTGCAGAAGGGGTGAGTCGTTGAGGGTTTCGTGCTCGGCACGGTGGAATTCCGGGTGCCACTGGACTGCGGCCAGATAGCCATCGCCTCTCCATCGGATGGCCTCGATGATTTCATCGTGCGAGCATCGGGCCTCGACCACAAACTCTTTTGCAAGATCCTTGATGGCCTGGTGGTGAACGCTATTGACCTTGACCAGAAGATCGCCAGAGAAACCCGCGGTTTTCCCAGCCTTTTCTGCGCCCCGGGCCTGATCGCCAATCAGCCTCGCAAGCCGGGAGTCCGGCTCGATCCGCAGATCATGGAAGTTGCGGTCATAGGCAATAGGATCGCGGTGCTTGAGCGCGTCGGGCCGCTGGGTTGCGATGTCCTGATAAAGCGTTCCCCCGAAGGCCACATTGATCAGTTGAAGACCGCGGCAGACGCCGAAGACGGGTTTGCGGTGCTCGATAAACGCCTTGAGCAGTCGTTTTTCGTATTCGTCGCGGATGCGGTCTCCCTGCCAGCGCGCATCGATCGGGGTCTCGTTGTAACTGCCTGGCCAGACATCGGAGCCGCCCCCGAGAAGCAGGCCATCGAGCCAGTGGGCGTAGTCTTCTTCGAGCGGTCCGCCTTGCTTGCCCTGAATCGGCGCGGGAATCATGACCGGCATGGCGCCATGTGTCATGAGCCAGTGGGCCATGGATTGTTCGAGATACTGCAGTGTCTTTCCCGTGAAGATCGGACGCTCGGGATCCGGATGGAAAA
Organism: Betaproteobacteria bacterium; assembly: GCA_016868255.1. GTDB lineage: Bacteria > Pseudomonadota > Gammaproteobacteria > Burkholderiales > Burkholderiaceae_A > Hahnella. The sequence continues at coordinate 18,068 of VGHN01000011.1, read as the reverse complement.
AACAGGCCGAGACGCCAATCTTTAAGGGAGTACTCTTTGAGGACATGATCAGTTCAGGGCCTGCGCAAAGAGGCGTTCAAAGTCTGCCGAGGTGCACGGCTGGGGGTTGGTCTGATGGCAGATGTCGTGGGTGGCAATCTCCACAAGTCTTGGAAGGTGTGCCGCGGTCACCCCGTGGGCAGAAAGCGGGCCCGTGATTCCGATCTCGGCCTTTAGGCTAGAAAGCCAGGGTACAAACTCGGCACCCGATTTGAGCCCGCAGGCGTGTGCAAGGGATGCAAATTTTTCTTGAGCGGAAGGAAAATTCCACGCCATGACGGTATCGATCATAAGCGCGTTGGCCAGACCATGGTGCATGTCGCAGACGGCGCCCAGGGCGTGTGCGCAGGAGTGCACCGCGCCGAGATCTTTCTGAAAGGCAATAGCCCCCATCATCGAGGACATCATCATGTCGCCCCGCGCCTTGAGATCCGTGGGGTTTTTTACGGCCCTGGCAAGTGCCCCTGCCGCGATGCGGGTGCCTTCAAGCGCAATGGCATCGCAAAGCGGATGGTAGGCCGGAGAGAGATAGCTCTCGACGTTATGGGTTAAGGCATCCATTCCCGTGGCCGCAGTCACCGCAGGCGGCAGGCCAAGCGTGAGTTCCGGGTCTGCGAAAACCGCCTTGGCCAAAAGCCGGGGGTTAAAGATCACGCGTTTGTGATGGGTGTCGTCTTCGCTGATGACGCTTGAACGGCCCACTTCCGATCCCGTTCCCGATGTGGTGGGAATGGCCACGAAGTAGGGCAGATCGCCGCTGATTGTCCGCACGCCGGGATGGTCCCAGGCGTACTCCAGAATGTCGCCCGGGTGTGTGGCTGCCAGGCCCACGACTTTTGCCACGTCCATGGCCGCACCGCCGCCAATGCCAATCACGGCATCAGCCTTGTGCGCGTTAAAGGCCTTGGCCCCCTCGATTACCTGCTGGCGCGTGGGGTTTCCGAATACGCCGCCAAAGGTGGCGACATCCAGATCGGCAAGCAAGCCAATGAATTGCGCAAAAACCGGCAGGCCCGCCAGGCCCCGGTCGGTCACCACAAGAGGCCTGCCAATGCCCTGCGAGGCCAGATGGGCGGCAACACGTCTCCGTGCACCGTCGCCGAAATGGATTGCGGTCGGAAAAGAAAACTGATGAATAGTCATTAGATGATCTCGAAGTAGCGTTTGAGCTCCCAGTCGGTCACGCCATCGAGCCACTGGCGCCACTCCCAGTCGCGGGTGGCTGCGAAGTGATCCACGAACGTATCGCCCAGAAAGTCGCGCGCGATATCCGAGGATTTGAATATCCGCGTGGTCTCCATCAGTGTGCGTGGTGCACGGGGAATCTTTTCCGCGCCTTTGTTGGTGCCGGTGATGGGCGGCATGGTGAGCTTGAGATCCTTTTCAACGCCATAGACGCCCGCGGCGATGACGGCGGCCATGGCGAGATAGGGGTTGACATCGGCACCTGGACAGCGCGTCTCAAGCCGGGTGGATTTGGCTGATGCGGTGAGCACGCGGAAACTCGCGGTGCGGTTGTCGACACCCCAGGTGGGTTTGACTGGCGCCCAGAATCCGTCAACCAGACGCTTGTAGCTATTGATGGTGGGCCAGAGCATGGGCGCAAATTCCATAAGACAGGCCACCTGGCCTGCGAGATAGCTCTCGAAGAGCCGGCTCATGCCGTGGCGGCCCTTGGCATCGGCAAAAAGATTTTTTTTGCCATCACTCAGGCTCTGATGCACATGGCCACTGCATCCGGGATAGGCCTGGCTCCACTTGGCCATGAAGCTGGGCATGATGCCAAAGCGGGCTCCGATCTCCTTGACTGCAGTCTTAAAGAGAATCGAGCGGTCCGCCTGCTCTAGGGCAGGGCCAAATGCGATGGCGGCCTCAAAAACACCCGGGCCGGTCTCGGTGTGCAGTGCCTCAAGGGGAACGCCAAAGAGGGCGAGTTCATCCATCAGCGCGTTGACGAACCCCCGGTTCTGGTTCATTCGAAGCAGAGAGTAGCCAAACATTCCCGGCGTAAGCGGCTCAGGCGCAACCCCTTTTTTGCTTGCCCAGCTCTGGGGGGTCTCGAGAAAATTAAACCACTCGAATTCCATGCCGCACATAGGAATCAGGCCGAGTTTTTCGGCACGCTTTAAAACACGCCGCAGTGTCTGCCGCGGACAGACGGGGTACGGTGAGCCATCGGGGTTGACGAACTCCCCAAGAAAAAAGGGCACGTTGTTGTCCCAGGGGACTTCACGGGCGGTATCGAGATCGATGCGGGCCAGCGAATCTGGAAAGCCGTGCTGCCAGCCGGTGACCTGGGTGTTGTCGTAACACTGGTCGGAAGAGTCCCAGCCAAAAACCACGTCGCAGAAACCGAATCCGCCATGGGGGTGGGGCTGGGCCACACCAAGGAATTTCTCCATGGCCATGTATTTGCCGCGCAGAATGCCGTCGATATCGCTGACGGCAAGCTTTACCTTGGCTGACTTACTGCGCTTGAGTTTTTCAAGAACCGATGAATCACGGACTGCCGCCATGTTGTTTCCTTTCACCAGCGCGGGCTAATACCGCGTTTATTTTCCTGTGCCAACAGAGACACCGAGCTCGGCCAGGGCCTGGCCGATGGCGTTAATGCTTTGCTTCATTTCCACGTCGTTGATGGCGCCGATACAGCCAACGCGGAAGGTCTCGATCTGGGTGAGTTTTCCGGGGTAAATGATAATGCCCTGGCGTTTGGTGGCGTCATAGAACTTCTTGAAGTCGTAGCGCGGGTCGGCAGGCGCATGAAACGTCACGATGATAGGCGCCTGAATGGCCGGATCCAGAAACGGCTTTAGGCCCAGTTTTTGTAAGCCCTGCACCAGGATTTTGTAATTTCTGCGATAGCGGGCGAGCCGGGCGGGCTGGCCGCCTTCTTCTTCGAACTGCGCAATGGCCTCGGCAAGTGCCACCACCACATGGGTGGGGGGCGTAAAGCGCCACTGGCCGGTTTTTTCCATATAGACATACTGGTCGTGGAGATCCATGGCAAGCGATAGGCTATTGCCGGCACACTGATCGATCAGGGATTTGCGAATAAACACAAAACCCATGCCGGGGACACCCTCGAGGCATTTTCCGCTTGCGGCAATCAGCGCATCAAAGGGCATGGTCCGTGCGTCAATCGGCAGGGCCGCAAAGGAACTCATGGCATCCACAATGAGGCCCTTGCCGTGGGCCTCACAGATTGCGGAGATTTCGGCAAGCGGATTTAAAACTCCCGTGCCGGTCTCGCAATGAATCAGGATCACATGGGTGATGCTTGGGTCCTCTTTTAACTTCCGCTCGAGGGCAGTGGGCGGCACCGCCTGGGCCTCTTCGAAGGGAAGCAGAGTGCATTTCCTGCCCATGAGGGTGGTGAGTTTGGCAGCGCGCTTACAGTACGCCCCGTTATCGAGAACGAGCACATGGCCGGTGCGCGGAACGATGGTTTCAACTGCCGCCTCAACGCTAAAGGTGCCACTGCCCTGCAGGGGAACGACCACATGGCTTTCATGCCCGTGCACGATATCCAGAAGGCTTTTTCGCACGCCTGCCGTTACAGCATTGAAGTCGCTGTCCCAGGATCCCCAGTCTCGAAGCATCGCCACCTTGGTTCTGAGCGATGTGGTCAGCGGTCCGGGGGTGAGCAATATAGGGTCTCGGTTCATGATGGGTCCGGGTGTGGGTGGAAAACGGATGGGTAAACGCCCTCTATCGGCGCCGCCAGGCCTGGGTGCGGCGCTGAATGATGGAGTCAAGGATTGCAAAAATCGCGGTCACCGTCATGCAGACAACCACAATCAGCACGGCCATGGCGGCGGCCGCCCCGATTTCGCCCGCCTCATCGAGATTGAGAATGGCAATTGAGGCGACCTTGGTGTCCGGAGAATAAAGAAAGACAACGGCCGAGATGGTGGTCATGGCATTGACAAAAAAGTATCGTGCGATGTCGATCACCGCCGGTGCGCAGATGGGCAGGGTCACGCGCCAGAAGGTTTTGTAGAAGGGGACCTTGAGCGAGGCGCTCACCGTCTCGAATTCGGCATCAAGGGACTTTAGCGCGGTCGTCGCCGTCAGATGCCCCGTGGTGTAGAAGTGAACAATCGTGCACAGGGTGAGCAGTGTGATGCTCTGATAAAGCACGTTTAAGGGGTTGTGCGGAGAATTGAAAAAGAAGATGTAGCCTAGGCCAAGCACGAGGCCCGGGACAGCCATGGGCAGCATCACCATGATCTGAAGGGGCATGCGAAAGATGACTGCGCCTCTGGTTTTCTCAAGCAGATAGGCCGTGCAAAACACAAGAATCGCGCCGAAAAAGGCGGTGCCCGTGGCCATCTTTAGGCTATTGACAAAGCCGCCCGCCACGCCGCCGTCAAAGAGACCGATCTTGTAGTGGCGAAGGCTAGGCGTGAGGTTATACGGCCAGAAGTTGGCAAAGGACGCAAAGATGGCCATGCCCAGCATGCCAAGCATGGCCACGGCCACCACCACGCAATAGAGCGTCATGAGCCGGTCAAAGAGCGGGGCGGGCCTTGGGTGATAGGGTACGGCGCGCGCACCCAGGGCGGCGGTCTGCCGCGCACTCACGATCCGGTCCACCAGAAAGGTCAGCCCCGCAGGCGCAAGCAAGAGCATGGCAACCACGGCACCCTTTGAGAAATCCTGCTGGCCAATCACCAGCTTGAAGATATCGGTGGCGAGCATGTTGAAGTTGCCACCGATCACCTTGGGAATCCCAAAGTCGGTGATCACCAGGGTAAAGCTTACCAGGGCTGCCGAAATGAGTCCGTATTTGGCCGAGGGAAGCGTGATGGTGAAAAATTTGCGCCAGGTGCTCGTGCCCAGGGCGTTGGCCGCCTCATAGAGACGGGCATCGGCAAGGGAGAGTGCGGTCACCAGAATCATCATGGCATGGGGCAGTACGGCAAAACACTCGGCCATGATGATTCCCGGCGCGCCATAGATCTGGCGGATTCCAAGCGCCTGCATGAATCCCTTCATAAGTCCCTGATTGCCAAACCAGTAGATCAGGGCAATGGCAAAAAGCAGGGTAGGCGCAAAAAGTGGAATGAGCGTGATTGCGCGAAAGACGGGCTTTGCCCGCATGCAGGAGCGGGTCAGCGAGTAGGCAAAACAAAACGCTACGGGAACGATGATCGCCGTGACCAGGGCCGAGACCCAGAGGCTATTCCATAGGCTATTGAGCAGTGAGGGCGTCTTGGCATAGGTGACAAAGTTGTAGAGCCCGACAAACTTGCCCTGGGCATCTTCCGTGGCCTGCTCAAGGATTGCAAAAAGTGGCGCCCCCAGAAAGATCAGCATGGCCACAAAGACGAACCCCAACAGCACATGGGCCAGCCGATCCGACCAGTGGATCTGTTGTCGAAGCGGGAGGCTAAGGAGGTTCATGAGGCAGTCAGACCGCAGGCACTCTTAGAAGAGCCTGATGCGGTCGGAATTAAGCTTAAGCCGCAGGCGCGAGCCTACGAGGAGTTCTTTTTCTTTCAGAAAATTAAGCGTGAGGTGCACCATGAGGCGTTCATTGCCGATATCGGCAGCCCTGACATGGACATGGCAGAAGGCACCCATGAAATCGATCTGATCGATCACCGCATCGAAACTGCAGGGATCCGAGGCGTCATGGGTGTGGCTCAGCAGATCCTCGGGCCGAAGGTAGACCTTGGTGTTCAAGGCCTGCGCGGGGCGCACCGAGGCGGGAAGTGGAATCGTGAGATTGCCAAGCCGCAGTCCGCTCTGATCGATGTGCCCGGAGAGGACATTGACCTTGCCCACGAAGTCGGCCACGAAAGGACTTGCCGGTTCGCAGTAGATGTCAATCGGTGTTCCCACCTGCTCTATGGTTCCGTGATTCATGACCACGATGCGGTCGGCAACGCTCATGGCCTCCTCCTGGTCATGGGTGACCATGATGGTGGTGACGCCGAGAGACTGCTGGAGGTGGCGGATCTCCTGGCGCAGGCGCACGCGCTCGAGTGCATCAAGCGCCGAGAGCGGTTCATCGAGAAGTAAAAGGCCGGGCGAGGTGGCCAGGGCCCGGGCTAGCGCAATGCGCTGTTGCTGGCCGCCCGATAACTGGCTGGGATATTTTTTTTCCGAGCCGGGCAGGCCCACGAGACTCAGAATTTCCCCGACACGCCGGTCCCGGTCGGCCTTGGCCCATTTGCGGTTGACCAGTCCGTAGGCCACGTTGGCCGAGACATTCAGGTTCGGGAAAAGCGCGTAACTCTGAAACACGATGCCGTAGTCGCGCTCGGCAGGGGCACGCCGCGAGATGTCGGTATCGCGCAGAAAAATCTGGCCCGAAGTCTGCACCTCAAGGCCTGCAATGATTCTCAGGAGTGTGGTCTTGCCACAGCCGGAAGGCCCAAGAAAGCAGACAAACTCGCCTTCCTGGATATCCAGACTGATGTTTTTTAGTGCCGAAAAACTTCCGAAGTTCTTATCGAGATGGCGAAGCGAAAGGTAGTTGTGATCCGGCATGGCGGGCAGAGAAAAGCCGCCAAGCAGGGCCTGGCGGCTGGCGGTTTATCGGATCAGCGTTTTTCCGTTTTGCTGTCGTAGCGCTTGGTCCATTCGGCAAGAACACGCTCCCGGTTGGCGGCAGCCTGATTGAAATCAAGCTTGACCAGACGTGCTTCGTAATCGGCCGGGATGTTGGGAAGGGGCTTGGCAATGCCCGGAACTGCGACGATTGCAAAGTTGTTGGCATATAGCTCCATGGCTTCCTTGCTCGAGGCCCAGTCGGCGAGTTTTTTCGCTGCATCCAACTGCTTGGTTCCCTTATGAATGGCAAAGGCCTCCAGATCCCAGCCCAGTCCTTCCTTGGGGAAGACCAGATCGATCGGGGCGCCCTTGGCCTTATTGGTGTTGGCGCGATACTCGAAGGAAATTCCCATCACGTATTCGCCGCTTGAGGCCATGTTGCAGGGCTTGGAGCCCGAGTGAGTGTACTGGGCGATGTTTTCATGAAGGCCATCCATGAACTTCCAGCCACCACCTTTGCCATTGTCATCACCAAACAGCGTGAGCCATGCGTTGACATCGAAAAAGCCTGTGCCGCTTGAGGCCGGATTGGGCATCACGATCTGGCCTTTGTAGACGGGCTTGGTGAGGTCTTGCCAGGTCTCGGGCTTGGGAATATTGCGTTTCTGGGCTTCGACCGTGTTAAAGCAGATGGTCGCACCCCAGACATCCATTCCGAACCAGGTGGGCACGCTCTTGGCATCGCGATACTGGGCGCGAATGGCCGCCAGGTTCTTGGGCGCATAGGGCTCAAGCATTCCGTTGCGATCCAGCAGGGCAAGACTGCTTGCGGCAACACCCATGACCACATCGGCCTGGGGGTTGGCTTTTTCGGCTAACAGTTTTGCGGTGATGACGCCGGTGGAGTCACGGACCCATTTGATTTCGATATTGGGATGGACTTTATTGAAGCCTTCCTGGTAGGCCTTGAGCTGATCCGTTTCCAGGGCCGTGTAGACTAAGAGGGGTATTTTCTGGGCCCAGGCGGCGGTGCTTGCCATCAGGGCGCCGATCAGAAGGGTGCGGACTAATGAGCGCATGCGGGTTTTCCTTTGCGAGTTGAAATGACAGGGAATTTGCAAGGAAATATTACGCGTTTGGGGCGGAAATGAAATCGGGAATACCCCGCCCTTGGGGGGGATGCCGACTGTTATTGTCAATCATTTTTTGCTGATTGTTGACAATTTCAGGGCGTTTCAGGCAGGCTTAGCCCATGGCGCTTACCCTGCCCGACATTGCCGAGATTTTCCGCGCCCGCGGGCACGAGCAGTACACCGGAGAACCGGTCTCTCACCTCGAACATGCCCTGCAGTCGGCAACGCTTGCCCAGGAAGCGGGTGCCTCGGACGGCCTGGTGACGGCGGCCCTGCTTCACGATCTGGGCCATCTTCTGCACGACCTTGGTGCGAACCCGACGCTCTCGGGAACCGATGATTTGCATCAGTACCGTGCCGTGCCTTTTCTTCGGCACCTCTTTGCGCCCGAGGTGATCACGGCCATTCGCCTGCATGTCGATGCCAAGCGTTATCTGTGCGCCACCCGCCCCGACTATTACGACAACCTCTCGGAAGACTCCAAGCGCAGTCTTGTATTGCAGGGAGGCATTTTCAGCACCAAAGAACAGGAGGCATTTATATCTGAGCCGGGAGCGGCCGATGCAGTCAAGGTGCGGCTCTGGGACGACAAGGCAAAGACCCCCAATAGGCGGACGCCAGACCTCGAACATTTTCTGCGCCGCGCGCAACGCTGTTGTCTGTTCACCTAGCCGCCGTTCATGACCTGGACTGTCTTTTGCCTGGTGCTCCTTGGGGCCCTTTTACATGCCGGCTGGAACACGCTGGTGAAATCCAGCCAGGACAAGACCCTCGATACCGCGCTCATTCATATCCTGTGTTCGATTCTGGCCATTCCCTTTTTGATTTTTTTCGGACTTCCGCGGCTCGAGGTCTGGCCCTATGTCGTGGCTTCACTCGTGATTCACGTGGGCTATTACTACGCCTTGTCGAGGGCCTATCACCACGGAGAGCTAAGCCTTACCTATCCCCTGATGCGCGGCGTGGCCCCGATGCTTGTGGCCGTGGGGTCCTTTACCTTCATGGACGAATCCCTCTCACTGCTTGCCTGGTTTGGCGTGATGGCCGTCTGCTCGGGCGTACTGCTTCTGGGAGTGGCCGCAGGCCTTGTTCGCTATCGGCACGCTGTCTATTTCGCACTCGGCAATGCAGTGCTGATTGCGATCTACACCGTGGTCGATGCCAAGGGCGTGCGGCTCTCCGGCCATGCGGGCCAGTACATCGCACTGCTTTTTGCGCTTGATGGCTGGACATTCGGGCTCCTTGTGCTTGCGAAACGCAGTGGCGATTTCTGGGATTACGTGCGCAGGCGCTGGCAGGTTGCATCGGTGGGGGCCGTGGCCTCGGCGGGCTCCTATTCGATTGCGCTATGGGCCATGACGGTGGCGCCTGTTGCATCGGTGGCGGCCCTGCGCGAGACCTCGGTGCTCTTTGCGGCGATTCTTGGCCACCGGCTTCTAAATGAGCTCTGGACTCTACAGCGCGGAATCGGAATTCTGGCGATCGTCACGGGTGTGGTCGCCCTCAGAATGGGCTGATGCATGACTGAAAAGAACATCCCCTCGCAGGCAGAAATCGTAATCGTTGGCGGTGGCATTGCCGGATGTTCGGTTGCCTATCACCTGGCCAAGATGGGCAAGCGCGATGTGGTGCTTCTCGAGCAGGGCACGCTCACCTGCGGCACAACCTGGCATGCCGCAGGCCTTGTGGGCCAGATGCGTCCAAACCGCACCATGACACGCATGAGCAAGTACGGCATCGAGCTCTACGCCACACTGGAAAAAGAAACCGGCCTTGCCACCGGCTGGCGCGAGTGTGGAAGCGTCAATGTCGCCCAGACCAGAGAGCGCATGAAGGTGCTCCGCCGACAGATCTCTCTGGCCAGAAGCTTTGATGTCGAAGTCCACGAGATTTCACCTGCAGAGGTCGCCCGCCGGGTCCCACTGCTCCGGGTCGATGATCTGCAAGGCGGCATCTGTATACCGGGAGACGGCAAGGTCAATCCCACCGACATCACCAATTCGCTAGCCCGTGGTGCGCGCAATCATGGCGTGCGGATTATTGAAAATATCGAAGTCACTGGCGTCACCCTGCACGAGGGTGAAGTCCGCGGTGTCCAGACCAGCCAGGGGCCGATTGCCTGCGAGGTGGTTGTGAACTGCGCAGGCCAGTGGGCCCGGCAGTTCGGAGCCCTTGCCGGGGTGAGCGTGCCGCTTTTTTCAGCGGAGCACTTCTATATCGTGACCGCGGAAATCGAGGGCATCGGTCCGATGTGGCCGGTGGTGAGGGATCCCGACGGATACATCTATTTCAAGGAAGAAGTAGGCGGACTCGTGATGGGTGGCTTTGAGCCCAAGGCCAAGCCCTGGAAGATGGATCCCATTCCGTCGACATTCCAGTTCCAACTGCTCGATGAAGACTGGGATCAGTTTGAGATTCTGATGGTCAATGCCATCCGCCGGGCACCCTGCCTTGAGACGGCAAAGATCAAGATGCTGCTCAACGGCCCGGAGAGTTTCACACCCGATGGAAACTTCATTCTGGGCGAGGCACCGGGGCTGAAGAATTATTTCGTCTGCGCGGGATTTAATTCCGCAGGCATTGCCAATTCCGGTGGCGCAGGCCGGCTGATTGCCGAATGGATCGTGGGCGGAGAGCCCAGTGTCGATGTCTGGGATGTGGACATCCGCAGGTTCGGAAATTTTCAGGCCAACCGGCGCGCGCTCTCCGAACGTACGGCAGAGACGCTCGGGTTGCATTACGCCATGCGCTGGCCGCGGCAGGAGCTTGAGACTGCACGGCCGCTGAGGACATCGCCGCTTTATGATTTCTTGCGCAAAGAGGGTGCCGAGTTCGGAAGCAAAAATGGCTGGGAGCGTGCAAATTATTTCCGCCCGGCAGGCGCTGCCCCCGCGGCCCACACGCTGGATCGGCCCGGATGGCTTGCCTGGATGTGTGCCGAACAGGCGGCGACACGGCAGGCTGTTGCCCTCTACGATCAGAGCTCTTTTTCCAAACTGCTGATTCAGGGGCGGCATGCCCTTGCGTTTCTTCAGCGGATCTGTGCCAACGATGTCGATGTGCCGGCGGGCAAGATGGTCTATACGCCTTTGCTCAATCGCCGAGGCGGATTCGAGGCCGATGTCACCCTGATTCGGCTCGGTGCAAGGCTTTTTCAGCTGATCACCGGCTCGGGCCAGGCAACGCGGGACATGGACTGGATCACGCGCCAGATTGGCCCCGACGAAGAGGTCTGGGTCGTCGATAACAGCACATCTCTTTGTGTGCTTTCAGTCATGGGACCCCGGGCCCAGACATTGCTTGGCCGGCTCTCGCCCGATGCACTGGATTCTGCGGCGCTTGCCTTTTCCTGGACAAAGGAGATCGATCTTGGGCTTGCGCGAGTGCGTTGCGCCCGCATGAGCTATGTCGGCGGGCCGGGCTACGAGCTTTATGTGCCCGTCGAGATGGCCCGGCATGTGTATCTGAGTCTTTCCGAGGCAGGCAGTGATCTCGGGCTAAAAAATGCGGGCTACTACGCCATCGATGCTTTGCGCACCGAGCGGGCCCGAAGGGCCTGGGGCGCCGAGCTTGGTCCCGATGAGACGCCTTACGAATCGGGGTTATGGACAGGGGTACGGCTTGATAAGCCCATGGACTTTATTGGCAAAAAAGCTCTTCTTGAACGCAAGGGAAGGCCACTTGAGAAAAAACTCGTGCGCATTACGGCAGACCAGCCCGAGACGTACCTCTGGGGCGGAGAGACGCTGTGGCTTGGCGATGACCCTGTGGGTGAGATCACATCGGCAGGCTGGGGCCACGAGGCGGGCGCCTGCGTGGGGCTTGCCTATGTCCGTGGCAAGTACGCGCAGATGCCCATGAACGCCGTTGCAGGAAGTGCCGATCTCTGGGGAGAACGCGTGCCGGTGACCTTGCACGACCTGGGTGCCTAAATGACGACCCAACCGAGTTCCCAAGTGAGTTTTCAAGCGAGCTTACAACTGAGCGCCCAAGTGAGTTCCCTGCATAGGAGAAACACCCCATGAGACGAGCCGCACTGGATATTGCATCCACCACCATCAGCCGACGGCCGCTTGCGCCGCACGAGCAGGCGATTCGGCTTTTACAGCAACACTCGCTAAGCGCGCTCGTGGAGCAGGAATTAAAGCGAAAGATCATCTCCGGAGAGCTTGCCGCGGGGGTGAGGCTTACCGAGGCTGAGGTGGCGGAACACCTTGGCGTATCGCGGGGGCCGGTGCGCGAGGCGTTTCGGGCCCTGGGGCAGGCGGGCCTCATTGTTAACGAAAAAAACCGCGGCGTCTGTGTGCGACATATCAGCCTTCAGGAGGCCGATCAGATCTTTGAGGTGCGTGCCGCGCTCGATGGCATGATCGGCAGACTCTCGGCCGAGCGGATTACGTCTGCAGAGCTTACCAAGCTTGGCAGTGTGATCAAGAAAATGAAGTCGCCCGCCGTGCGATCCGATCCGTCAGCCTATTTTCTTTTAAATCTGGAATTCCATGACGTGCTTGCCCAGGCGACCCGCAACCCCTCGCTGATCGAGGCCTATCGGCGTGCGGTCAACGAGCTCAACCTGTTTCGGCAGGAGACGCTCCTTCGGAATACCGAAAATATCCGCATTTCCACGGCGGATCACGAAAATATTGTCAATGCGATCGCCGAGCGCAATCCCGCAAAAGCACAACAACTGCTCTTTGATCATGTGATGACGAGCCGGCTTCGCCTGCATGAGGCGCGCATCGGCTCTGCGGGACCCACTGCAGGTACGGCAAAAGAAAAATTGCACCATAAATCCGACTGACGAAAAAAACAAAACGCCAGAGAATCACCGCAAACAGACTCTTCACGGAAAACAGAATCACCAAAGGAAATCGTTATGAACTCAAGGGAAAGTGTCATTGGAAAACCTCTGCGGGAGGCCATGCGCATTGCGGGAGAGAAGGTCTTCTCGGACCGCACCATCGATGTGTGCTATCCCTACACGAAGGAGGTCGTCGCCACGGTGCCCAAGGCGAGCCTTGACGATGTCCGTCGGGCGATCCGGGCCGGCTATGACTACAAGCCCACGCTTACGCGTTATGAACGCTTCAAGATTCTCACCCGGGCAGGCGACATCATTGCCTCGCGAAAGGAAGAGATCGCCAGGCTGATCACCCTTGAGAGTGGCCTGTGCATGAAGGACTCCATGTACGAAGTAGGCCGCGCATCGGATGTGTTGCTTTTTGCAGCCAATCAGGCGCTTGTGGATGATGGCCAGATTTTCTCGTGCGATCTCACCCACCACGGCAAGGCCCGAAAAGTCTATACGGTGCGCGAGCCGCTTCTGGGCGTGATCACCGCAATCACCCCCTTTAATCACCCGCTCAACCAGGTGATTCACAAGGTGGCCCCGTCGATTGCAACCAATAACCGCATGGTCTTAAAGCCCTCCGAGAAAACGCCGCTCACCGCCTATAGGCTTGCCGATGTGCTCTACGAGGCAGGGCTTCCGCCGCCCATGCTCTCGGTGCTGACGGGCGACCCCGCCGAGATTGCCGATGAACTGCTGACCCACGCCCAGGTGGATCTGGTGACCTTCACGGGTGGCGTGGCCATTGGCAAATACATTGCCCAGAAGGCGGTCTATAAGCGCCAGATTCTGGAACTCGGTGGCAATGACCCACTCGTGGTCATGGACGATGCCGACATTGGCAAGGCGGCGGACCTTGCCGCAAACGGCTCTTACAAGAATTCCGGACAGAGATGCACTGCGGTGAAACGCATTCTGGTTCACGAGAAAATTCTCGAACCTTTTACCGATGCCCTCGTGGAAAAGACCAAGGCCTGGCGCTACGGCGATCCCCTGGATCCTTCGGTGGACATGGGCACGGTGATTGACGAAGAGGCCGCGATCCGTTTTGAGCATGTCGTCAATGATGCCGTGGCCAAGGGTGCCCGCCTGCGGGTGGGAAATATCCGTTCAGGAGCGCTTTATTCGCCCACCGTGATCGATCGGGTGGAGCCAGCCATGGAAGTGGTTCGACAGGAGACCTTTGGCCCGGTCTCGCCGGTTATTTCTTTTCCGAACCTCGAGACGGCCATCAGGATAGTGAACGGCACAGCCTACGGGCTCTCCTCGGGGATCTGTACCGACCGCTACGAAGACATCGTGCGGTTCATAAAAGGTGCCCATGTGGGCAGTGTCAACGTATGGGAAGTTCCCGGGTATCGGCTTGAGGCCACACCCTTTGGTGGCATCAAGGATAGCGGCCTGGGTTATAAGGAAGGCGTACAGGAAGCGATTAAGAGTTTTACCAACATCAAGACCTATTCGATGCCCTGGGACTAAATGAACGGCCACGCCGCTGAAATGTTCACCATGACCTACGCCATCACCTCAACGATAGAACGCCCATGCTGCATTTGCTGAATCTGATTTCGGGGATCGCCCTGTTGGTGTGGGCCACCCACCTGGTGCGGACAGGCATCTTGCGGGTCTTTGGCGAAAATCTGCGAAAGATTCTTCAGCGCGGTGTGAGCAACCGGTTCTCGGCCCTGGGCTCGGGGGTGGTGGTGACCGGGCTTTTGCAGTCAAGCACTGCGACCTGCCTTATCATCTCGAGCTTTGTTCCGCACGGCGCCATCACCCTGGGGCAGGCGCTCTGGGTGATGCTCGGGGCCGATATCGGCACAAGCCTTGTGGCGCTTGCGTTTTCGTTTGACCTCTCGTGGCTATCGTCGTTTCTGATTTTTTCTGGCGTGGTGCTCTTTATCTGGAAAAAGGGCACCTTAAAGAGCCAGATCGGCAGGATTCTGATTGGCCTTGGCCTGATTTCGCTTGCCCTTCAGCTGATTAGCGAATCCACGCGCCTGATGATCCAGGCCGAACTCGTGCGGGCTGCGCTCACGTCGCTCTCCAACGAAATAGTCTTTGACATGTTCGTGGGCGTGGTGATGGCGGTTCTGAGTTACTCAAGTCTTGCGGTCGTGCTTCTGACGGCAACGCTGGTATCAGCCGGGGCCCTGCCTTACGGAATTGCCTTCGGAATCGTGCTGGGTGCCAATCTGGGCAGTGGCATTCTTGCCCAGATTCTTACTTCCAAGTCAGGCCCTGCGGTGCGGCGTGTGGCCCTGGGCAATTTGGTCTGCCGGGTGCTCGGTGTGTTTGCGCTGGCGCCCTTTGTGGGCATGTTTGCGCAGGACTTCGCCGCCTGGACGGGATCGGACATCAATCCGGTGGTCGCCTTTCACCTGGCCTTCAATCTGGTGCTGGGGGCGGCCTTTATCGGGTTTACGGCGCCGATTGCGAGGCTGGCCGAGTGGCTCGATCCGGCTCCCGTGCAGGCGCAGAAAGCCGATGACCCCAAATACCTCGATGAAGTCGCGCTTGCCACACCGGGACTCGCTCTCGGGTGCGCCATGCGCGAGACCCTGCATCAGGCCGATCTTGTCGAGAAGATGCTTCTGGGGGTTCCCGAGCTCTTAAAGACGGGCGAGCTGGGGGTGAGACAGCGTGTCAAGGAGCTCGATGACAGCGTCGATAAGCTTTATAACGCCATCAAGCTCTATCTTTCACAGATCTCGCGGGAGGCGCTCTCGCCACGCGAGTCCAAGATGTGGACCGACATTATTTCCTACACGATCGCGCTGGAACAGCTCGGGGATGCCACCGAACGAATTGTGGAGGACATTGAAGAGAAAACCATCAGAAAATCCAGAAGCTTTCCGGAGTCGGGCATTGCCGAGATCAATCATCTCTATGATCTTTTGCTGTCCAACTTCAGGCTTGGCACGGCGGTCTTTGTCACCCGGGATGCCGATGACGCACGGCGTCTTCTGGAACAGAAGTCCCAGTTCAAGTCGCTGGAGCGGGAATATGCCGCCAACCATCTGGCGCGTCTGCAGAGCCAGACCGTTAACAGCGTGGCAACGAGCTCACTTCACCTGGATCTCTTAAACGAATTCTGCGGCATGAATTCGCTGATCTGCTCTGTTGCCTATAGCGTCACCCAGTCAAACGCCGACTAGCCTGCCGTGTGATTCAGGGCGATCGTAAAAATATCGAAGTTTCTGAGGCGACGCTCGGGCAGATCTGAGACAGGGCGGTTAAAAATCAGCGGAACCACCTGCTCGGAAATTCCGCCGTGGGAGCGAAGCGGAACATCCAGCGCCGAGAGATCGTGTTTGGAGGCGCTACTGCCCAGCACCACATGCTTGGAAGAAACCACTACCAGGTCTCCGACGCGATCCGGGGGCAGCTCGAACCGGGCGCATGCCTCGCTGTTGCTGAGCACGACTTCAATGCCTTCCATCTGGGAGATCCGCTCGGCAATCATGGCGCGGTCTTGGTCATCGGTGTAGATCGTTGCGAACGAGCCAAGCGCGCCGTGGTGAACGACATAGGGGTCGGTGATCGGGAGAATCACCCGGGCCTTGCCCGCGCCCATCCAGGCATCGATTTCGTCCTGCAGGTAGATCACATTGGGACTGCCGTCGGCCCTGGTCTTGGCGTTCATGCCGTGGTCGGCCGTGATGGCAAGGACGGCCCCCAGGGCGTCCATTTTCTGAAGGTAGCGGTCCATCATGGCGTAGAAACGATTGGCCCCGTCGGTGCCGGGTGCGAATTTATGCTGAATGTAATCCGTGGTCGACAGATAGATCAGGTCAGGCCGATGCACCTCCATGAGCCTCACCCCTGCGGCGAATACGAATTCCGAGAGATCTGCGCTGTAGACCGAAGGCACAGGCATTCCCACCAGATCGAGCACATTCTCGATGCCGTTTTCGGCCATCGTGCACTGGTCGGCCTTTTCCGAGGAAAAGCAGATGCCATTGACCACGCCATGGCCAAGGAGTTTTCGAAGCTTGTCTTTGGCCGTGACGACGGCGACCTTGGCCCCCTGGCGGGAGAATGCGGCAAGGATAGTCTCCGTGCGAAGGTATTTGCTGTCATTCATCATGACTTCGGCGTCCGCATCACGGTCGTAAAAGAAGTTGCCGCAGATGCCGTGGACCGAGGGGGGTGTACCGGTCACGATGGAGAGATTATTGGGATTGGTAAAGCTTGGAATCACACAGTCGCCTTTGAGCGCAGATCCTGCCTTCAAGAGGCGGCCTAAAAACGGCGTGTGGCCCGATGAGGCGGCCTCCGTGAGGTAGTCAAACTCACAGCCATCGACACAGACCACCACAAGCGGGGCCTGCATCCAGCGATATTCACGACGGTTAACGGTGACGCTTTTCATACCACTCCTATCACGGCGGGGATTGCATTCGGTTATCCGGAAGGCCGGGCTATGGCCCCCGAGAGCCTGCCAAGCTTGACCGCTATTCTAAGGTCCGAAGCGCCAAATCCTGCTCTCGGGCAGGGATATTGTGATGCCCCCCGCAGGCAGAGTGTCAGGCGGCTGCCGGCAGGGTACGGTGCGCACGCAGGGCAGTGCTCAGGAAATTACCAACAACCAGATTGAAGAGATCCGGTTTTTCAAGGTGGGCGCCGTGGGCACAGCCCCGAAGAATGCAGAACTCACTGCCGGGAATTCCCTCCCAGAGCACGACAGAGACCGAAGGCCTTGTGGACCTGTTTTTATCGTCAACGATCACAAGCGTGGGCATTTTTAAATCTTTGAGCCAGTCTGTTGAGCTCCAGACCGGCATCGCATCCAAGGTAGGAAATGCGTACATGCGAAGGGTGCTCGTCCACTGCTCCGCATGCTTTGCATTTGACTATTGGGGCCGCATCTTTTGTACATAAGCTAGGGCGTAAGGCTCATATCAGCCCCTATGAATATTGGCTTCCCCACATTCACCACACAAAAGGTGTGATTAGCGGTGAAACCTATAAGTCTCAAAGGTAACTTTTTGGGGTATTTCACGATAGGCGAAAAAGTACTCAATGCCGACTTTTGGCTCAGATTGCTTGGGACGGTTGGATCAAGGGCTGCCTAGAGCGCTCAATAACTCTCAAGAAGTTACTAAGCCTTTACCAGACATCCTCTCCGCCAGGTTTGTCAAGTGCAAGACATTTCAGGCCCATTCGGCCCCTTGTTCCCACACTCGTTCCCACAGTCCCCGCCCAGAATGGCAAAAGGGGGTGGCAATAAACCATCGATTCCTGCTTGTAACCTCCTGAATCGGTTCGCGAATGGGTCTTGGACTTCAAGTTTCCGTGCCCCTATCGCTCCCCGCCACCAGAAAATTCCTGAATTTCCTGCTCGACTAAATCTAGGATTTTCCCGGCCTGATTCGGTGGGCCAGCAAAGCGGCCCATAATCCCTCCATGAGGGAATGGCCCGAGAAATTTTTTATCGCCTGTGTCTGCCTATTAATTGGCTGCGCATTGTTCTTGCCGCCGATTGGCCAGGATCAGAGTTATCACGCCTTTGCCGATCGGCGCCCCTGGGGCCCAGTCCC
>VGHN01000010.1 GCA_016868255.1 Betaproteobacteria bacterium | reverse complement strand
ACCGAGGGGTTTGGGGCCAGCGACACCCGCGCTGCCTTGCGGGCCCATTTTGGCGTGGATGCGACTGCGATTGTGCGTGCGGTGGTGGGGTGGGAGGGACTCGAACCCTCGACCAACGGATTAAAAGTCCGCTGCTCTACCGACTGAGCTACCACCCCGGTGGGCTCAAAGCGAAGCCTTAAATTTTATCGTTCGGACCAGATCGGGTCAAACGCGGGGGGTCTGTCGCTCCAGTATCTTGATTCCAACGGCGATTCCAAAGCCGATTGCCAGAAGACTGATGAGCGAGCCGAGACTCAGCATCGAAATGCCCGATAGGCCGTGGCCGATGGTGCAGCCCATGGCCACCACCCCGCCCACTCCCATGAGTACCGCACCGACCATGTGATTGCCGAGATCTTGTATGGATTGGAAGCCGACCAGTCGAAATTGCTTTCTAAGGAGGGCGGATGCCAGGGCGCCGAGGCTGATTCCGACAACAGAAGCAATGGCAAAACTAAGGACCTGGCTGCGGTCGCTCCAGTAGAGCAACAACTCCAAACTAAATCCCAGGGGGCCGACAAAGGTAAGGCTCTCCGGGCTTCGGCTATTGGTTCCCACGAAGGCGCTGGTAAGCGTATCTGGATGCTCCTCAACAAAACCCAGAATGCCGGTGCTGGCCCAGCCCGCTGCAATGAGGAGTCCGATGCCAATCGAGCCTGCCATGGCCCACCACTGCTTCTGCCCTTTAACGGGCCGCAGAGCGAGGAGCAGCAGAAGTAGCCCCAGACCCAATGCGATCGCGAGACGCAAGCCAGTGCTGTCAATGGACAAAACCCAGCCGAGAAGGCTCGGCATGTCACTGCGACTGGGTAGGGTGAGAAACACTTGATCGAGGGTCTGCGTCCGCCAGACCGCGGTGAGGCCTCGCAAGGTCATCAGTGCCGCGAGTGCCATCACGAGAAAAACCACGATTCCCTTTAAGTTGCCCTCACCAACTCGCACCAGGGTGCGCACCCCGCAACCCGAGGCCAATGCCATTCCAATTCCAAAAGCAATGCCACCCGCAATATTCGAGAGCCATAGGAGTCGAGGCGATGTGTAGAAGGTTGCAGTGGCGTCAAGCCCAGCGAGCACAATGAGGCCTTGGGTTGCAATGATGGCCGAGGCCATGGCCACCAACCACATCCGAAGTCGATGGCTGTTCCCCATCACGAGCCAGTCGCTCACGGCCCCAAGGGTGCAGAACCGGGTGGCTTGGGATATGCCGCCAAAGGCAATGCCAATGAGTAGGCCATAGGCGACCACGGTCTGTGTGATCGAGGCCAACTCGGCGCTTGTCGGCATTATTTCTTGGCCGGTGGCTTTGTGGGCTTACTTGATGCCCCGAGGCGCTCCTTGGCAATTCTGGCGGCCTCGGATTCAGGAAAGCGTTTTACGATCCCCTGCAGAACGGACTTCGCTGTGGCGGCTTGTTCTGACTCATCGTAGGCCGAGGCAAGGGTGAGCAGCGCATCGGGTGTGCGTGGGTGTTTGGGATGGGCCTTATCGAGGCTAGTGATCGCGCGAATACTGGTTTTGTATTGGCGCAGCGCATAGGCGGTTGCCCCTTCCATCGACAGTGTCCAGGGAAGCAGCTTGGATTGCCCGTATTGTTGATTGAAGCTTGAGAGCAATTTCAGTGCGTTGGGGAATCGCTTCTCGGACAACTCCTTCTGAATGTCCTCAAACGCCTGCTTCTCCTCTGGCGCAACGACAATCTCCTCGCCATCGAGCGCCATGGATTGGGGCCCGAACTGCCGCAGGCGAGCATCGGCACTCTGAATCTGCTTCTCGAGATTCATGAAAAGCTCTTTCTGCTGCTGCTTGGCCACGCTGGTGCTCTGGGCATTTTGCTCAGTGACGCCCCGCAGGTTTGCAACCTCTGCACGCAGCTTCTCAAGCTGAGAGAAGAGCTCCAACTGGCCTTTGGCCATGCCATCGAGTCGATTGCTCAGTGCCTGATTCTCGGCCTCGAGCTGAGTG
This sequence comes from Betaproteobacteria bacterium, assembly GCA_016868255.1. Lineage (GTDB taxonomy): Bacteria > Pseudomonadota > Gammaproteobacteria > Burkholderiales > Burkholderiaceae_A > Hahnella. Next base: position 42,281 of record VGHN01000010.1, on the reverse strand, counting down.
AGTCGCGCACGCAGGTCGATGATGGCCCGACGCGCCTCGTCATCGGAAAAGAGCTGGGCATGCAGTGAGGGGCTGGCAAAGAGTGCAAGCAGCGCAACTGCGGCAACGGTATTTTTTACGAATGGGGACGCCATGTCCTTGCCTTTTAACATCATGCGTTGCTTTGAATGGTCGAGATTTACTGCAAGCTGAGGTCGGCCCGTCGATTAACCGCAAACCCCTCTTCGCTTTGATCGGTGGAGCGTGGGTATTCCTCTCCGTGGCTGACGGCATCCACCTGTGTCTCGGCCACCCCGAGCAAGCCCAGTGCCGTGCGGATGGAATCGGCCCGCTTCTGACCCAACGCTAGGTTGTACTCGGAAGTGCCACGTGCGTCGGTGTGTCCCTCCACCAAGAGACGGGCTTGTGACGACCGCTTCATGAGTCGTGCGGTCTGGTCGATGATGGGGAGATCTTGCTGGCGAATGTTGGTGCTGTCGAAATCAAAAAAAATTGAGGCCTTGCCTTCGGCATTGAATCCCGCGGCAGACAACTCCGCGGCCGAGAAGCCGGCGACCCGTCTCTCGGGAGCCGGTTCTGGCGGTCGTGTCCCCTCCGCTCCCGGGTTGGCTGCCGACACAATGGGGGCACCACCTCTGGCACGCGGGCTCTTCGGGTCTTCATCAAGGCTCACACTGGCGCAGCCACCCAGAAGGGTCGCAGAGATTGTTAACAAGCCGACAAAGACCAAGCGCTTTGATCCATGGATTGCACCGAGGCGTGAGTGCCCCAATAGGCCCTGGGCCTTGCTGAGCGATTCGGTCATGGCAGTCGTCCCCAGGCGGGATTGCGAATTCCTCCGGTATCGAGGCTAATGCGCGTGCGGACACGGCCATCGGAGGAGACCGCTGACAGCGCATCCTTGCCGGCAATTTGGCTCGAGAAGATGATCCACTTGCTACTCGGTGCAAAGCTGGGCGAGTCATCCTTGGGACCGTTGCTCACGATGCGTTCTTGCCCGTTGGCCAGGTCGCGAACCGCAACCAGAAATTTTCCGTCACGCCGAGCAATAAAGGCCATGAGCTTTCCATCGGGGCTTACCACTGGCCGGGCATTGAAGGGGCCCTCGAAAGTAATTCGCTCGGGCGGGAATGTGCCATTGACATTCACACGGTAAATTTGGGCACTGCCGCCGCGGTCGGAAGTGAAGAAAACGCTCTGGCCATCGTGTGAGAAGGTGGGCTCGGTGTTGATCGCGCTCCCAGTAGTGAGCCGCCGGGGGTTCGAGCCATCGGCATTCACAAGATAAATCTGCGATGAACCGTCTTTGGTGAGAACCACAGCCAACTGTCGGCCATCGGGTGACCAGGCCGGTGCGCTGTTGCTCCCGCGGTAGTTGGCCACCACCTGTCGCCTACCGGTGGCGAGCTCATGCACGTACACCACCGCCTTGCCCGATTCAAAAGACACATAAGCGAGCCGGGTTCCATCGGGCGACCAGGCCAGCGAGATAATCGGCTGCGCGGAGCGAAGCGCGGGCTGGGCATTTTCGCCATCGGAGTCCGCAATCATTAGCACTTGGTTGTTGCCTTCTTTGCGCACATAGGCCAGCCGCGTGGAGAAGAAGCCGGGCTCGCCGGTTAGCTTCTCGTAGATGTAATCGGCCATGCGGTGCGCACTTCGCCTTGCATCTAGAGTTGTGGCGGAGGTCACTAGCGAGAGGCCACCGAGGTCGCGATTCTGCAGGTTATCGAGCAGACGAAAACGAAGGTCAACCCGGCCATCTGCAGTTCGATAGAGGCCACTGACCACTAGGGCATCTGCTCCCTGGGATTTCCAGCGCTTAAAGAGGTCTGCGCTCGCCCCAATGGTGTCATTTAGGGCAGGGACCTGCGGGGCCACGGGCAAAAGATTAAACGCCCCGGTCCTGCGAAGGTTGGCCTCGAGCACTTCTTGTACCGTCTCGACAAAGGCGCGGTCGGCTGGATTCATTGGCGCGATCGGCGCCACCGCAATGGGAGAGAGCTTCTCCCCAACACCGGTGATATCGATTTTGAGGCCCTGAGCCAGCGCTGACTGCAGGGACCCAAGAAGAATCATTAGAGCAATGCCCAATGGGGCGATCGCCGCGAAGCGGCGTCGGGTGGAATTCGTGGTGGCGGGGCTCATCTCTCGATTATACGAACCGAACCCAACAAGGGTAGTTAACGCCCCTCCTGGGGGCGGAAACGCAATTCCAGCACCCGCTCTACGGTTCCGTCTTCCGCCTTGGGCAAAGGGTCGCTGCCGGCAATCGCTCGCTCAACCGCTGCATCCCAGTCGGGCCGGCCGCTTGGCTTCTTCAACTGAATTTTGCTGATCTGGCCGCTTGGAAGCTGCTCGACTATGAAAATGGCCTCGGGATTCTCGGGTGCTTTCGCAGGATCGAATCGAATGCGCGAACGGATTCGAGAGCGAATGGCATCCTGGTAATTTGCCAAGACTCCCGTTCGCGCTCCCTGCTCGGCACCTCCAGCGGTGCCGGCCTTCGTCTGCGCATCCTTGCCCTTCGCTGCCGCCTTGGCTTTGTCATCAAGACCGAGACTCTTTTGGATACGGGCCAACTCTGCCTTGCGCTGCTCGTCTTGCCGCTTCTTGTCTGCGAGTCGCTTCTCGGCCTCCTCGCGTTTGCGACGATCCGCCTCTGCTGCGGTCTTCTTCTGACGCTCTCTCTCAAGCCGCTCCTTTTCAAGCCGCTCTCGCTCGGCGCGGTCTGCTGCCTCCTTCTTGGCCTGCAACTCCTGCTTCTTCTTTTTCTCGAGTGCCAGATCCGACTCAGAGGGTGACGGTGGTGAGGGCTTGGGGTCTGCGGCCTTGGGTGCAGGGGACTGTTGAGGAGGTGGTTGCGCAGAGGGTGGCCGCTCGGCGGGAAGACTGGACCAGAGTTCGGCCTGCACCGGGGGGGGCTCGTCAAGGCGCCAATCCACAGAAACCAACAGCGCCGCAGCCAACAAGAGATGCGCCGCAACGGAGAGAATGAGCGGCAGGGCGAGGGGTTCAGGGCGTCGCTGCTGACTGGCCACCATGGCCGGGGCTACTCCTGCCTGACTGCGAGACCGACTCGGGCAATGCCCTGAGACTGAAGCAGATTCAATGCCTGCACCACGTTGTCGTAACGCACATCGCGCTCGGCCAGAATAATGACCGGGGCCGAGGCATCGGCCTGCATGGCCTGCACCGCTGCGACCAACTCCGAACGGGTCACTTGCTTCTCCTCAGCGCCCTGTTCGCGTTTGCGAACTGCGTGACTGCCGTCCTTTCGAATGATGACCTCGACTGCGGCTACATTCTGTTGAGAGGATTGCCCGACCCGCGGAAGATCGATGCTTCCGGTGACGATCATGGGTGCGGTCACCATGAAGATAATGAGCAAGACCAACGTGACGTCGATATACGGCACGACGTTGATCTCACTCATCATTCGGCGGCGTCCGCGCCGACTGCTCTGAGCGCCCATGGCCATGGTCAGTGCTGCCGGTGCAGGATGTTTGAGAACTCTTCCATGAAGGTCTCAAAGCGGTTGGAGAGGCGATCGATATCGGTTGCGTAGCGGTTGTAGGCCACCACCGCTGGAATGGCGGCGAAGAGGCCGATGGCCGTGGCCACCAGCGCCTCGGCAATGCCGGGCGCAACGCTTGCAAGCGTTGCCTGCTGGACATTTGCAAGCCCCGTGAAGGCATGCATGATGCCCCAGACGGTTCCAAACAAACCGATGTAGGGGGAGACTGAACCGACTGTGGCCAGAAAAGGCAGGCCATGTTCGAGCGAGTCGAATTCGCGCTGACTGGTCGCGCGCATGGCACGGCGGGCCCCCTCAAGCATCAGGCTGGGGTCGGCTTTGGATTGCTGACGAAGCTTTAAGAACTCGCGCATGCCTGCCTCGAAGATCCGAGAGAGCCCTTGGCCATAGACGCCCTGGCTGGTCCTCTCATAGAGCGCCATGAGCTCGCCCCCCGACCAGAAGGCCTCTTCGAAGGAGTCGGTCTGGCGATTGATCTCACGAATACTCAGAAGCTTCTTGAAGATCACGGTCCAAGAAGAAATCGAGAGCACCACCAGCAGGAGCATCACCAGTTGGACTGGGATGGTGGCCTGAAGAATGAGGGTGGCAATCGAGAGGTCGGTGGCTGCAGGGGTCATGGTCCATCCTTGTTAGAACAAGCTTGCATCGTTGGTTTGTGGGGCAACTCGGTTGAAGTGGCGCCAGGTCTGCTCCGTGGCCATTCGGCCGCGTGGCGTTCGTTGCAGGAATCCCTGCTGAATAAGGTAGGGCTCGAGTACATCTTCAATCGTGTCTTTTGATTCGCCGATTGCAGCGGCCAGGTTCTCCAAGCCCACAGGCCCTCCGCTGAATTTATCCAGTATCGCCAAGAGAAGCTTCTGGTCCATGAGGTCGAAGCCCTGGTGATCGACTTCGAGCATGGCCAGGGCGGCCTGGGCAATGGGCAGGTCGATTTGTGGCGAGGACTTCACCTGGGCGTAGTCGCGCACTCGTCGGAGCAGCCGATTGGCCACGCGCGGGGTGCCACGAGAGCGCCGGGCAATCTCCTGCGCACCATCGGCACTCACCTCTACATTCAGGAGCGAGGCCGATCGGTGGACGATGGTGGCGAGGTCGTGGGTGTCGTAGAACTCCAGTCGGCCAACAATTCCGAAGCGATCTCGAAGCGGATTGGTGAGCATGCCTGCTCGCGTTGTTGCGCCCACCAGAGTGAAGGGCTGCAGGTCGAGTTTGATGGACCGTGCGGCGGGCCCCTCTCCGATCATGATGTCGATCTGATAGTCCTCGAGCGCCGGATAGAGAATTTCTTCCACCACGGGGCTGAGTCGGTGAATCTCGTCGATAAAAAGCAGGTCGTTTCGTTCGAGGTTGGTGAGCAGGGCGGCGAGGTCACCCGGTCGTTCGAGCACGGGCCCAGAGGTCTGCCGCAGGTTGACCCCCATCTCTCTTGCAAGAATATGGGCAAGGGTGGTCTTGCCAAGCCCCGGTGGTCCGAAAAGAAGAACGTGGTCCAAGGCCTCTTCTCTCTGCCGGGCCGCCTGGATAAAAATCTGAAGTTGCTCCTTGACCTTGGGCTGCCCGATGTAATCTTCGAGCCGCTTGGGGCGCAGTGCCCTCTCAATCTGCTCCTCGGAGCGCCCGGCCGAGACTGCAGAGATGGTGCGACTGACTTGTAGATCCGGGGATTCGCCGAGATCGTCGTGTTCGATCATGGCACTAGTTTAACGTTCAGCGCGAGAGCTGCTTGAGTGCGAGTCGCATTCCCTCGGAGACGCTGACCGAGCCGTCGAGCTCACGAATGGCCAGCCTTGCCTCTTTCTCGGAGTAGCCCAGCGCAATCAGTCCGCTGACCACATCGTTTTGGATACTGTTGGAGGAGGAGGTAAGCACGGCCTCGCTGCTGGTGAATCGGCCCCGCAATTCCAACACCAGGCGCTCTGCAGTCTTCTGACCAATACCAGGAATGCGTTTGAATGCGGCGCTGTTTTGCTGAGAGAGTTCCAGGCGGAGTTGATCGACAGAGATGCCCGAGAGCACCGCCAATGCAATCTTGGGACCGACGCCAGAGACGCGAATGAGTTCTCGAAAGGCCATTCGCTCGTCGGCTGTGGCGAACCCAAAAAGCAGCTGGGCGTCTTCTCGAAAGACCTGGTGCGTCAGCAATAAAACCTCGCTGCCAAGGCTGGGCAGGTTGTAGACCGTGCTCATGGGGGCTTCGAGCTCATAACCCACGCCATTGACGTCGATGGTGAGGCTGGGTGGTGTGAGTCGGACGAGCCGACCGCGGAGTTGGGCAATCATGGCTGTTGAGCATGCCAGAAGGCCAAGGCGCAGGCCAGGGCATCTGCGGCATCTGCACTGGGGGCCCTTCCGAGCCCAAGGAGTCGGCAGACCATGTGGGCGACTTGGTCCTTGGTGGCCCGGCCGGTTCCGACAATGGATTGCTTGATTTTTAGCGGGGTGAGTTCTGCCACTGGAAGGCCCCTCTGGGCCAATGCGGCAATTGCGACACCGCGCGCCTGCCCAAGCGAGAGGGTGGAGCGGGGATTGACGTTAACGAACACCTGCTCGATGACGGCTGCTTCCGGCTGATACTGATCCAAGACTTCAGTGAGACCCGCGAAGAGTTCGGCCAGTCGCTCGGGCTCTGAGCGGCTGGCATCGGGCCGAATAACACCGCTACCAATGTAGCGGGCCTGGTGTCGCCCCTGGGTCTCGATAAGGCCAAACCCAGTGCGCCGAAGGCCCGGGTCAATGCCAATCAGCCGCATGGATCAGTGGCGGAAATGCCGAACCCCAGTAAAGACCATGGCGATTCCCCGCTCATTGGCCGCAGCAATCACCTCGTCGTCGCGGACCGACCCACCCGGCTGGACGACAGCCACTGCGCCCGCATCGGCGACCACATCAAGCCCATCTCGAAATGGGAAGAAGGCATCGGAGGCCACGACGGTTCCTGCCAAGGAGAGGCCGGCATGCTGCGCCTTGATCGATGCGATTCTTGCTGAGTCCAGCCGACTCATCTGCCCCGCACCGACCCCAATGGTCTGCCCACCTTTGCAAAAGACAATCGCGTTGCTCTTGACCCATGTGGCGACCTTCCATGCAAAAAGGAGGTCTTGAATCTGCTCGGCCGTGGGCTTTCGCTCACTAACGCATGTGAGTTGAGATGCATTGAGTCGATCGAGATCGGGCGTCTGAACCAAGAGCCCTCCGCTGATTCGCTTGAGGTCCATTCCGGCGGCGATGGAATCACTGCCGCCCTTGGGAACACGAAGAAGTCGCAGGTTCTGCTTATTCGAGAAGTGAGCCAGCGCGGCGGCAGTGAAATCCGGTGCGATGATGACCTCGGCAAACTGCTGCCCAATGGCTTGCGCGGTGGCCTCATCGCAGGCCTCGTTGAAGGCCAGAATGCCGCCAAAAGCCGAGGTGGGATCGGTGGCGAATGCGCGTTGGTAGGCATTGAGACTGTTCTTGCCGATTGCAACCCCGCAGGGGTTTGCATGTTTAACAATCACACAGGCGGGCTCGTTAAAGCCGACCACGCAAGACCAGGCCGCATCGGCGTCGGCCAGATTATTGAATGACAACTCCTTGCCCTGGAGTTGCTCGTAGCGACCAAGGCTGCCCACGGGTGCCGCGGGATCGCGATAGAACGCCGCCGATTGATGCGGGTTCTCGCCGTATCGCATTGTTTGCTCAATCGAGAATTGCAGGGTGAGCGAATTGGGGAATGCGCTTGCTTTTGTTGGCGACTGGGGGGACTCCGAGGCGGGCAGTGCGGTGAGGAAGTTTGCAATGGCGCCGTCGTAGGCCGCCGTGTGTGCGAAAGCTTTGCCTGCCAGTTTCTGTCGGGTCTGCCATGCAAGGCCCTGCTTCGACTTCAACTCCTCAATGATGCAGGGGTAGTCGCTTGGGTCGACGACAACCGCCACTCCATCGTGGTTCTTCGCTGCAGCCCGGAGCATTGCGGGGCCACCCACATCAATGTTCTCGATGACTTCTTGATAGTCGACGTCTGGTTTGGCAAGGGTCTCTCGAAAGGGGTAGAGATTGACGACCAGCAGATCGATGGGGCCGATGCCATGGGCCGCAATGGTCTGCATATGTTCGGCCAGGTCCCTTCGAGCCAGCAAACCTCCATGCACCGCGGGATGCAATGTCTTGACTCGACCATCAAGAATCTCGGGGAACTTTGTTAATTCATCCACCGAGCGCACTGCGAGGCCCGCGTCACGCAGTGCCGAGGCAGTGCCTCCGGTGGAGATGAGTTCCACCCCCATGTTGGCCAGGGCCCTGGCCATTTCGACAAGGCCACTCTTATTGGAGACAGACAGGAGTGCCCGGCGCACCGGAATTGGAGAGGAATAGAGCGACGACATTAAATCTCCGATTGAATGCGATATTGGTTCATTTTTTTGCGCAACGTGTTGCGAGAGAGACCGAGCATCTCGGCGGTCTTGCTCAGGTTGCCATGGGTTTTCTCTAGCGCGTAACGGATGAGGGGTTTCTCTATGGCCTCGAGCACCATTTCGTGCAGGGCGTGGGGCTTTTGATCTCCCAGTTGCTCGAAGTAAATATTCAAGCTGTTGATAAGCGCCTGGTCGAGGCGCTGCGTGTTCTCTTCGTTCACGCCGCTTGCGCCTTGGGATGTCGACTGGCAAAAAATGCATCAATTCGATCGAGTTGGGCCTCGGGTGTCTCTGCCGCCAGTATGAGTTCGCGAAAAACACGGGCGCCGGGTTGCCCCTTCAAGTACCAACCGATGTGTTTGCGTGCTGAGCGCACCCCACGTTCCTCTCCGTAGAAGCGATAGTGGTCGAGCAGGTGCTCGCGGAGCCAATGTTGGATTTCGAAGTCTGTTGGATCTGCAATGCGCTCCCCGCTCTGCAGGAAGCGAAAAATCTGACGATAAATCCATGGGCGCCCCTGGCCTGCTCGCCCCACCATGATCGCGTCTGCACCGGTCTGTTCCAGAACCCAACGCGCCTTCTCTGGCGAGTCGATATCGCCATTGGCCACCACGGGAATAGAGAGTCGCGACTTCACCTGCGCGATGGTCTCGTATTCGGCATATCCAGTGAATCGATCTTCCCGCGTGCGACCGTGAATGGTGAGCATTGAGATGCCCAAGTCCTGTGCCATCAATGCAATGCCAAGGGCATTTCGATTTGAATGATTCCAACCGGTTCGGATCTTGAGCGTAATTGGAATGTTCGCCGGTTGGGCGACGACCAGCACGGACTCAAGTATGTCGCGGACCAAGGCCTCGTCTTGCATGAGGGCCGAACCGGCCGCCTTGTTGCAGACCTTCTTCGCGGGGCAGCCCATATTGATGTCGATGATCTCTGCGCCTCGATCAATATTGAAAGCCGTGGCCTGGGCAAGCATCTCTGCATCTCCCCCAGCGATTTGAACCACCTTGGGGGACGGCTCGCCCTCGTGGTTGATGCGCCGGCTGGTTTTCTCCGTGGCCCACAAGAGGGCATTGGAGGCCGCCATCTCACCGACAGCGTAATCGGCACCCAAGCGCTTGCAGAGTTGTCGGAAGGGACGATCCGTGACGCCAGCCATGGGTGCAACAAACACCCGGTTCTCGATTCGATGTCGACCGACTCGAAGCGGATCAGTCCAGCGTGCAGCCATTCCAGTCCTCTTGCATGAGGGTCTCGATCTCATCGGGATCAACTGGAACACCACGCGTTATCAACTCGCAGCCCGTTTGATTCACGACCGCATCGTCCTCGATGCGGATACCCACATTCCAGAAGCCTTCTGGAATGTCCTGGGCCGGCCGGATATAGAGGCCTGGCTCAATGGTCAGGACCATCCCTGGGGCCAGTGGGGTTCGGTAATCGCCCACATCATGCACGTCCATGCCAAGCCAGTGGCCGGTGCGGTGCATATAAAAGCGCTTGTATGCCCCTGTCTCGAGTGCGGCATCGAGGCTCTGATCTGGAAGCAGTTGAAGGTCGATGAGTCCCTGGCAGAGAACCCGAACGGCCGCATCGTGAGGGGCAGTGAAGGCAACCCCAGGCCGGGTTGCATCAACAGCCGCCTGTTGCGCGGCGAGCACGATCTCGTATGCCGCGCGCTGTTGTGATGTAAAACGACCGGAGACCGGGAAGCTGCGGGTGATGTCACTGGCATAGCCGTCGAGCTCGCAGCCTGCATCGATCAGGAGCATGTCGCCGTCTCGCATGAGGCGGTCACCTGCGCGGTGATGAAGAATGCAACTGTGTGGGCCGCTGGCCACAATGGAGCCATAGGCCACCGACTGCGCGCCTCGTCGCCTGAATTCAGCCAGGAGCACTGCCTCGATTGCAAACTCGGCCAGGCCCGAGCGGGTGGCGCGCATTGCCTGGCAGTGCGCTTGGGCGGAGATTGCAGCGGCCCTGGACATGGTCTGGAGCTCGTGACTGTCTTTGATGAGGCGCAGTCGGGCAACGGCCTCTCCCAGATCGAGGAGTCGCGACGGTGCTTGGATGCCACCGCGGGCTTGGGCTCGAGCCGCCTCCATCCAGCGGCGAAGATCCGCATCGAGTTCAGGCTCGCTGGCCAGGGGAGTCACCACGGTCGATTTGTTCTTGAGCGCCTGAACGATGGTCTCTTGAAGTCTCTCGATCGAGACCGAGGCATCCATTGCGTAGCGGGCGCTGGCGAGTTCGGGACCCACACGAATGCCATCCCAGATTTCTCGCTCGTCGTCTCGGGGGCGGCAGACAAGGGTGTCGCGATGCCGGCCATCGGGGTCGATCTCCATGATCAGCCAAGCCTCGGGCTCGGGGAATCCGGTGAGGTAAAAGAAGTCGCTGCTGAAGCGAAAAGGGAAGGTGTTGTCGCGATTGCGACTGATCTCACGGCCCGAGAAGCTCAAAACAACGAGTGGCTCACCCGATGACGCCTTGGCCAGGTCGGCGGCGAGTCGGTCTCGGCGGCCGCGGTGGGCGTTGCCGTGGGGAGGGTCACTGACGGGGAGGGGCTTGTCGTGATCGGACAGTCGCGCAAGAAATGGGTCGGCGGGTTTATTCATGATGACCCAATGGTCCACCGGAGCGCAGTCGCTGGTCAAGCCATTGCCAGCGCTCGGGTGTGCCGACATCCACCCATGCACCGGGCCAGAGGCTGGCCGAGACTTGACCCTGCCCGCACGCCTGGCGCAAGAGTGGGCCCAAGGGCGCTGGTCTTCCGGGAATGCAGTCGGCAAAGAGTCTGGGCCAGAGAATTGCAACACCCGAGTAAGTGAAACTCTTCGGGCGATTGCGACTTGTTGGGCCAGACAGCGAGGGGCTAGACAGAGAGGGGCTAGACAGCGAGGGGCCAGACAGCGAGGGGCCAGACAGCGAGGGGCTAGACAGGGGAGATGCCAGCCCGTTGTGAATGTAAAAGTCTCCTCCGGGGTTATGGGCCGGATTGGGAACGAGCCATATGTGGGCCAGGGGTGCCTGTTTGCAGAGACGCATGGACTCGGCAAGCTGGTCAACGAGGGGCGGCAAGTCGCCCTCGATGAAGACATCGCCGTTGATCAGGAAGAAGGGGGCTTCATCGCGCCAAGGCTTTGCGGTTGCAATGCCGCCGGCGGTCTCAAGCGCACCGGGGGGCTCGCGGCTGATTCGAACTCGCAGGCCCCAGGCGCTTCCGTCTTGAAGAAACTTCTCGATCTGATCGGGCAGGTGGGCGGTATTGACCACGACCTCCTCCCAGTTCTGCATTTTGGCGAGTCGCAGCAGGTGCCACTCAATCAGAGGCCGGTCACCGACCCGAAGCATGGGCTTGGGCGTCTGATCGGTTAATGGCCGCATTCGCTCACCACGGCCGGCTGCAAGAATCATTGCGTGCATGTTGGGTGGGTGCTCGCCGGGGGCAGATTAAAAGGTGAACTTGGTCTCAGGCGCAACGCCCGCGAGTCGATCGAGGATCCGGGCCAACCCACTGAGTGCGTCGTAGCGGTGGGCCACCGAAGAAGCGTAGGCCATCACCACGGGCAGGTCTTTGAGGTAATCATCTTTCCCATCTCGATGGTAGAGACGCGCAAATATCCCCAAAACTTTTAGGTGTCGTTGGAGACCCATCCATTCGAAATCCTCCCAGAAGGAGGAGAAATCCTCTGCGACCGGCAGGCCTGCTTTGCGTGCGTCTTGCCAGTAGCGCACGGCCCAGTCGATTTGCTGGTCCTCTTCCCAGACGATGTAGGCATCTCGCAGCAGCGAGACCAGGTCGTAGGTGATGGGCCCGACCACCGCATCTTGGAAATCCAATAGGCCGGGCGACCCCGACGCCAGTCGCATCAGATTTCTGCTGTGGTAGTCGCGGTGAACGAGCACCTGTGGCTGGGCCAAGGCCTTGGTGCAGAGTACTTCCAGTGTTTCGGCGAGTGTCTTCTTCTCTTTCTCGTTGAGACTTGCGCCCAGGTGTTTCTCGACGTACCAGGCTTCGAAAAGCGACATCTCTAGCGTGAGCTTTTCTTTGTCGTACTCGGGGAGATTCAAGGCCTGGGGCGTCTGCAAGAGGCTCCAAGATTGAATTTTGATGAGTGCCAACCAGGCGTCTCGATAGAGCCCACCGGCGGACTCGGTCTTGAGAAGCGGCAGGTAGGTGTCGTTGCCGAAGTCTTCTAGAAGCAGATAGCCTTCGGCCTCATTGACGGCGAGCCGACCAGGGACTCGAACGCCTGCGGCATCGAGGAGTTGAGCGACATGCAGAAAGCTATGCAACGGCTCTCGCTCTGGGGGCGCATCCATTAAAACGAGACTATTGCCTTGGGGCGTATCGACCCGAAAGTAGCGCCTGAATGAGGCGTCGGACGAGGCCGGTCGAATGCTGTCTGGGAGGGTTGCTGGTGAGGCAAGGCCCGAGAGCCACTCGCGCGCTCGGAACAGCCTGGAGTCATTTGAAACGGGCATGAAATCAGGTCTTGGAAGAGGCTACCTATAATAGCCCATGCGGTGGATCGCCCTTCTTACTTGCGGCGCTCTCTCAGGCCCTCTTTTGGCTGCAGAGTGCCCCATTGACCGAGACCTCGGTCAAGGCCTTCGGCTCGATCCGCGACTCTCCTTGGGGCCTGGAATGCTTGGCCGCAATCCTCCATCTCTTGCGAGTCTGCCGCAGTATTTCTATGGCCAAACCATCGATGGATCGGTTGAGGATGAAATTCACTTGGTGGGGTCTGCGGAGATCAGACAACTGGGGTCTTCGGTCAAGGCGGATGACATTCGAATCAACCTTGTAGAGAACGAGCTGCGCGCGGAGGGCGATGTAAGGCTATTTCGGGAGGGGGAGTTTTATTCCGGTCCAACGCTTCGTCTCAAGCCCTCGGTGATGCAGGGTGAATTCGATTCGGCGGCCTATGAATTTTCGGCGATGAATGCCTGGGGAAATGCGAAGTCGGTTGAGTTTCAGAAGCCCAAGCTAACGGAGTTAATGGGCGTGTTCTTCACCACCTGCCCCAAGGACAGGCCCGCATGGTCTCTTCGTTCCGATCGCATGATCGTCGACCAGATTCGAGAAGTCGCAGACACCAATCAGTCTGTATTGGCTTGGGGGGGCATCCCAATTCTCCCCCTCGGGGATTTTTCTTTTTCGACAACGCCCCGACGGCGATCCGGTTTTCTGTCGCCGAAATACGCGGCCAGCTCGGATCTTGGCTTCGAGGTGACCGTGCCCTATTACTGGAACATGGCACCCAATCGGGACATAACCATCAGCCCCAAGGTCATCACGCGCCGGGGGGTTCAACTGACACTGGAGCATCGTTACCTGGAGCCCGGCTACGCAGGGGTGATTGATTACGAGATCTTACCGAGTGATCAACGCGCGGGCAATGTGGACTCCAATCGAAGCTTTGCGCGAATTACCCATAACAGTCGCCTTTCCAAGGGCGTCAATTTCTCTGTTGCGGCGGCCAGGGCCTCGGACGATCGCTACCTCAGTGACTTCGGCGGCAGTCTCTTGGCAGCCTCACAGCGGACTCTGCCGGCCACGGTCACAGCCACCTCAAACTATCAGGGCTGGGCAGTTTCCGCCACCGCTCAGAAGTTCCAGCTGCTCAGAGATCCAGCGGCCCCCATTCTTGCGCCCTACGACTTTGCCCCGAGAGTGGTGGCCAATCGTGCCGCGCAGGCGGTCGAGTGGCCTGGGCTTGCTGACTACGGGCTTGTGGACTGGCAGGCCAATTTTGAGTTGACAAACTTCACCCACAAGACCCTGGCGGAGGGCAGTCGTCTGGTTGGCTTGGCCAGAGCGGCCCTACCAACCTATGTTGGACCCTTTGAGGTAACCCCGCGTCTGGGTTTGCATGCGACCCAGTTTCAGCGCTCAAGCATCGGCAGTGCAACGGCCACACAAAATGTCTATCAGGTCGGCGTGAGCGGGGGCATCTATCAGAACAACGTGAATTCGGTGAAAAGCTATCAACGCGTTGTTCCAACTCTCAGTCTCGACAGCAAACTCACTCTTGAGAGAGATACCACTTGGGGCGATACGCCAGCGATTCAAACACTCGAGCCACGTGTGTTCTACGTCTACACGCCGTATCGGGAGCAGTCGAACCTTCCGGTTTTCGATACAGGTCCTGCGACGTCTGGCCTGTCTCAACTTTTTTCTGACAACGTGTACTCCGGGCATGATCGGGTCGCAGATCAGAATCAATTCACGCTGGCGCTTACCAGTCGTTTTCTCTCGAACCAGACAGGTGAGGAGAAACTCAGCGCAACCGTTGCTCAGAGACACTATGTTGATAGTCAACGGGTAATGGTGCCGGGCGAAACAGGCCGAACCGACCGAGAATCGGATGTCCTAGGTGAGGTTGCACTCCGATACTCTCGGTACTTGAAAGGCTCCTTGAGTGCCCAATACACCCCTAAGTTCAGCCGTTGGCAAGCGGGAACAGCCTCGCTGGGCTACCAGCCGAGACCCGGGCAGACCTTTTCTCTCTCGTATCGCTATCAGAAGGACACCTTCGACACCGTGGACGCTGCATTCCAAGCACCGATCGCGAAGAATTGGTACGGGGTGGGGCGCCTCAACTATTCGTTGCAACAAAATAGCGTTTTGAATCCGGGCCAAAACCCAGGTCTGGTTGAGGGCTTGATAGGGGCCGAGTATGATGGCGGGTGTTGGGTAGCGCGGGTAGTCGTTCAGGAGTTTGCTGCCAGTGCCACCAAGAGGCCAAAGCAAATTTTCTTCCAAATTGAACTCAATGGAATAGGCCGCGTTGGAACCGACCCCCTCTCGGTTTTGAAGAGGAGTATTCCCAACTACCGAATGATTAACGAGCTCTCACCACTGCCCTCTCGATTTGAAAACTTCCAATAAATCTCTTCGAATCTCCGGGCTTGGCGTTCTTTTTTTTGTTGCCTCCCTGACGGGGACCGCCGCCTCGCAACCCACTTCATCCAATCGCTTGGTGGAGAGGGTCGTTGCCATCGTCAATACTCAAGTCATTTTAGAGTCCGACCTTCGCCGGCGCATGCAACAGGCCGCGGACTCGGCCAAGACTGCCAAGCAAACACTTCCGCCCCAAGAGGTTCTTCGCAAGCAAGTGCTCGAGCGATTGGTCAATGAGCAGGCAATTCTTCAGAGGGCAGCCTCACGAGGTATTGAGGTCGATCAGGCGACCCTTCAGCGTGCTGTTGAGCGCATCGCCGAACAGAACGGTCTCTCTGTGACGGCACTGCGAAATCAACTCGAGAAAGAGGGTGTTTCTTTCTCGCGGTTTCGAGATGACATCCGTGACGAAATTTTGATTAGTCGAGTTCGAGAGCGCGAGGTCGATAGCCGCGTGAATGTGGCCGAGTCCGAGGTCGATGCCTTTCTGGTGAGTCAGGGACAACGATTGGCCCAGATTGATGAGTGGCTCGTCTCTCAGATCCTCTTGCCGGTGGCTTCGGAGGCCAGTGCCCCAGACAAGGCTGCCGTGAAGTCGAAGGCCGATGCAGTCCTTGCCCGTATTCGCGGGGGTGAACCGTTTGCGGTGGCTGCCCGAAAGGAATCTGCATCGGCAGACAAGGAGCAGGGAGGCAGCCTCGGATGGCGAACGACCGATCGACTCCCAGAGATTTTTGTCAAGGCTCTTCAGGGAGCGGGACCGGGAGAGATTGTGGGTCCAATTCAAAGCGCGGGTGGTTGGCACATTCTGCGACTCGATGATCGTCGCTCCCAGGCACAGCGTCCTGTCGTTGATATCTTTCGGGCTCGGCACATACTCATTCGAGTCGATGGACAGACCTCCGAGGAAGCAGCATCCCGGCGACTTCAGGAACTCAAGCGGCGCATGGCACTTGGAGAGGCTTTCGGGTCACTCGCTCGGTCGTTTTCCCAGGATCCTGGCTCGGCCGCTCGAGGTGGCGAGCTCGACTGGGCTTATCCGGGCGACCTGGTTCCAGAGTTTGAGCGGGCCGCACTGCAACTGCGCCAGGGCCAGGTGAGTGATCCAGTTCGCACTGTCTTTGGCTTTCACATCATCGAGGTTCTTGAGCGCAAGCGAGAGCCCATTACCGAGGATCGGTTGCGCCTTTTGGCGAGGCTAAATCTTCGCGATCGCAAACTCGTAGAGGCCGTCGATGAGTGGACCCGAGAGGTTCGCGCCAATACCTACGTCGATATCAAGCCCGACAATCCTTAAATGAGCCACGCCAAGAGGCGGTTCGGCCAGAACTTCCTCGTTGATCCGCGGGTGATTGCGGACATTGTTCGGGTCATCGACCCCCAACCGGGCCAGACCATGGTGGAGATCGGGCCGGGCCGGGCCGCACTCACTGCCCCTCTTCTTGATCGTCTCGGGCAACTCACGGCCATCGAGATCGATCGAGATTTACATTCGGCCTTGAGGGCTCGATTTGGGCAGCGACTGCACCTCATTGCAGAAGATGTCCTTGCTGTGGATTTTCTTGCCCTGGGCCCAGCCGGACTGCGAGTCGTGGGAAATCTGCCCTACAACATCTCCTCGCCCATCCTTTTCCACCTGCTTGGAGTGGCCCATCACGTGGCTGATCAGACCTTCATGCTGCAGAAGGAAGTGGTTGAGCGAATGGTGGCCCAAGAGGGCAGCAAGGCCTATGGGCGCCTCTCCATCATGCTGCAGGCCCGCTACACCATGGCCCATCAACTCCATGTCCCGCCCCGGGCCTTTAATCCTGCTCCAGCAGTGGAGTCCGCCATCGTGAGCATGTGGCCAAGGCCTCTCGAGGAGGTGGCGGCAGTTCCGTGGTCGGTGCTGGAGAAGCTCGTGGCCGATGCCTTCTCCATGCGCCGCAAGATGCTGCGAAACAATCTGCATGCGTATCGCGATCGAATTGATTTCAGAGACTTCGGTCTGGCAGAGACCGATCGGCCCGAGCAGGTGCCGGTCTCGGCCTACCTGGCCATGGCACAGGCCTTGGCCGCTTAAGTTAGGCGTAGAGGGGGGCCTTGCGGATCTCGCGCTGCCCCTCTTCGAAGCCTGGAAGAATCTGCTGAACCTCCTGCCAGAAGGCCGGGCTGTGGTCCATGGCGCGTAGGTGGGCCAGTTCGTGGGCCACCACATAATCAATGACTGGAAGACTGAAGTGAATCAGCCGCCAGTTGAGTCGAATATGGCCATCCTGCGTGCAGCTGCCCCAACGCGTCTTGGCATTCGATAGCGAAAAGCGGCTGAACTCTGCACCGGCCCGCTGTGCCAGTGTCTCAAGGCGTTCGGCCAGGATCTCTTTGGCCTGTTGTTGCAGCCAGGCGTGCACGGAGTCGCGAACTTGCTCGGGGCTGGCGTGGTTGGGTAGTGTGAGCCAGACTTCTGCCGTCTGGGCCACCCAGGTGGCCTGCTTCTGATCCGCGGAGAGTCGCAATGTGCACGGTTGCCCAAGGAACTGAATCACCGATCCATCGCGCCAATCGTCGGTGGGTTCCAGTCGTTGGTCTTGATGGGTGAGCCATTCTCTGTGCCGCGCTATGAGCCAGCGGCGTTTGCTGCGGATAATCTCTTCAATCTCACCAATGGAAACCCAACGGGGGGCCCGCACCCGAATGGCGCCCTCTTGAAAGAGCATCCCGACCGAGCGGCGGCGACAACGCGTCAGCGTCCATTCAAATGAGAGTCCGTCGACTTCGATGCGCCGATGCTTATCGCTCGAGGCGACCGACTCAAGCAGCCCGAACAAGCCCGTCACTCTCTGACTCGATCCAATGCTCAATCTCCTCAAGGACTGCGTCGGGACTCCGACCATTGGGATAGATGGCCGGACCCACCTTTACGGTAATGCATCCTGGCCGTTTGATCCAGGCGTTGCGAGGCCAGAAGACTCCCGCATTGTGGGCGATGGGGATGACAGGCACCGCAAGCTCGGTGGCCAGGCGGGCCGCCCCATTCTTGTAGCGAACCTTTTGGCCGGGCAGGGTTCGCGTGCCCTCAGGGAAAAACGCGATCCAGAATCCTCGGCCCAGTCGATCACCGGCCTGGGATTGAATGCTCTCGTAGGCCTGGCGGCCCTGGCTTCGATCGACATGAATCATCGGCAAGAGCCCAATGCCCCATCCAAAGAAAGGGATGCGCAGCAACTCCTTCTTGAATACAAAACAGAGGGGTGTCTTGAGGTGACTCGGAAGAAAGAGCGTCTCCCACGCCGACTGGTGTTTGCTGCAGACAATGGCGGGCTTGCCATCGAACTGGGCAAGCACTTCTGCGCCCTCGAGTTGCCAGCGAAGGCCGAGAAGAGCGCGAGCACCCCAGGTTGAGATCCATGGCCATCGCATGGCGAATGCATAGCGGCGATGGTCATTGAGAAATGGGGCCACCAGTAGAAAGAGGCTTCCCCACACCGTGAGGGTGACCACTTGGAAAACAAAAAAAAGCAACGATCGCAGCAGGGCCACTAGCGTGCGCGTTCCTCTGTTTGTTTGCTCACAGATTTCTGCGTGACCTGGAGCAGGTGGTCGACCGCGGCCTGAAGGTCATTGAACACAAGGGTATTGGCAGGCATTGGAGACTCACCCGATTGATGGGCAGCCCAGGTGCCTTCGCCCTTGCCGGTCTTCACAAGAATGGGCTGCGCACCCATTGCATGCGCAGCGGCGAGGTCGCGATGCGAGTCGCCGACAACCGGCACATTCTTAAGATCCTGGCCAGACCGCTGGGCGATGTCCTCGAGGAGTCCGGTGGCGGGCTTTCGGCAACGGCATTGGGCGTCGGGCCCATGGGGGCAGAAGAAGATGGCCTCGATGGCGCCGCCCATCTCCGAGAGTTGGTCGCGAAGTCGCTGGTGAATCGCATGGAGCGCCTTGAGTTCAAAAAGCCCCCGAGCCAGCCCCGACTGATTGGTGGCGACGAAGACTCGCCAGCCCTCGTGATGAAGCCGGCCGATGGCCTCCAGACTGCCTGTAATTGGCTTCCACTCCTCGACCGACTTGATGTAGTGGTCGGAGTCTTCGTTGATGACCCCGTCTCGGTCGAGGATGATGATTGGGGCATTCATGGTCAGTTGGTGGCCGCGAGTTTCGAGAGGTCGGCAACCTGGTTCATTGCGCGATGCAACTCCTGCAGGAGTGCCAATCGATTGGCTCGAAGGGCGGGGTCCTCTGCATTGACCATCACCTGATCGAAGAAGGCATCGACTGGCTGTTTGAGTGCAGACAGTGCATGGAGTGCCTTCTCGTAATTGCCCTCCGCAGCCGCAGCCGTGGCCAAGGGGGCCAACTCTTTAAGCAAGCCGCCCAGGGTCACTTCGGCGGGGTCTTGAAGCCGTTTGGGATCAACGCGATCTGGGGTGACCTCGGCCTTCTTCAAGATATTGCCAATTCTTTTATTGGCCGATGAGAGCGAGGGTGCGGCCGAACTGCCCATGAACTGTGCCAGGGCGTGAAGACGCTTGGGCAACTGATGAAACAAGTTGGGGCAGACGGCAAGCACAGCATCAATCTGAGCGGCGTCGTGGCCCTGATCACGAAGGTAGACGCGGGTTCGCTCGCGAATAAACTCCAAGATGTCAGCAACCGGCGGGGCCACCGCAGGGACAGCGGAAAATGAATTGGCTGCGTCTTGCACCAGAGTTTCCAGATTGAACGGAAGCGCTCCTTCAATGAGGAGTCGGGCAATACCCAGGGCCGAGCGCCGCATGGCGAATGGGTCTTTGTCGCCCGTGGGGGCAAGGCCAATGCCCCAGATTCCGACAATCGATTCCAACTTGTCGGCAAGTGCCAGCAACTGTCCGATCGAGCCATTGGGGAGTGCATCGCCTGCGAAGCGCGGCCTGTAGTGCTCCTCGATGGCCCTGGAAATTTCGTCTGGCTCTTGGTCGTGCTCGGCGTAATAGCGCCCAACCACGCCCTGCAACTCGGGAAACTCGCCCACCATATCGGAGAGCAGATCGGCCTTGCAGAGGCGGGCGGCCCGACGTGCATGGGCCTCTGAGACACCCATTTGCGGAGCCCACTGTGCAGCGAGTTGCTCCAGCCGTTTGATTCGCTCGGCCTGGCTGCCGATTTTGTTGTGATACGTCACCGCTGCGAAGCCAGGCAACCGATCTTCGAGTCGACGCTTGCGGTCTTGGTCGAAGAAGAACTTTGCATCGCTGAGTCGGGCCCGAAGGACTCGCTCATTGCCTTGAACAACGGTTTGGGGTTGGGTGGACTCGAGATTCGCGGCCAACAAGAAGCGATGCACGAGTCGACCATTGGCGTCGGTTATGGCGAAATATTTCTGATTCTGTTGCATCGTGAGGATGAGGCACTCCTGCGGCACCGACAAAAACGCCTCATCGAATTGCCCCTCTAAAACCACCGGCCACTCCACCAAACCATTGACCTCATCGATGAGTGCCTCGGGCATAACCACGTTCTGCCCCTTTGCAGCGCGCTGAAGGGAGTCGACGAGCCGATCGCGGCGAGTCTTGAAAGAGGCGATGACGTGGCCCTCGACTTCGAGCTGCTTCTCGTAGCTCAGTGCGTTCTGAATTGAGATTGGCCCGCTCGAATGAAACCGATGTCCCAGAGTAATGCGGTCGGCGGCAAGGCCCAGGCCAGAGACGGGAACCACGGCTGCACCATGCAGCGCAAGCAGATGGTGGGCGGGCCGCACAAATGAGACTTCCTCAAGACTGCCGTTGGCACCCAAGGGCCATTGATAGCGCATGAGCTTTGGAATGGGCAAGGCATTGAGTGCCCGATCCAATGCCACCTGAAGGCCTTCGGTGAGCGAGGCCCCCTTCTGCAAGCGATTGCAGACAAAGACTTCTTGCTTGCCGTCTGAGACGGTCTTGAGTTGGGAGAGCTCGATGTCTTTGCCCAGGGTGAGTCCGAGGCTGGTGAGCTTCTTGAGAAGCGCGGTGGTGGGCTGGCCCTGGGGATCGAGGCCGACCGACACCGGGAGCAACCGCTCTTCCTTTTGCGTATCTGCCGCATGGGGAGCGACATCGGCCAGGCGGACTGCAAGTCGACGAGGGCTGGCGAAGGCCTCCACCGAGGCGTTGTTGGGTCGAAGCCCGAGCTTGGCGAGTTCGTTGGCAATCGACTGACTGAAAGATTCGCTCAGGCGCGAGAGGGCCTTGGGGGGCAACTCCTCGGTGGCAATCTCAACGAGCAGCGCCACTCGGGCATCTTGGGCTTGTGTCATCTGGTTTAACTCGCTTGAATCAGCATGGGAAAGCCAAGTGCCTCTCGTGAGGCCACATAGGCCTGCGCCACCATTCTTGAAAGGTTGCGGATTCTGGCGATGTACTGGGCCCGCTCGGTGACCGAGATCGCGCCGCGGGCATCGAGAAGATTGAAGCTGTGTGCTGCTTTGAGAATTTGCTCGTAGGCCGGCAGGGCGAGATTCTTCTCCAGCAGATCGCGCGCATCGCTCTCATGTTCGCCAAAGCGTCGCAGCAAGACCTCGACATTGCTTGCCTCGAAGTTGAATTTGGACTGCTCAACTTCGTTTTGGTGATAGACGTCTCGGTAGCGGACTTGGCGTGTCTGACCTGCCTCCTCCCACTGGGTCCAGCAGAGGTCGTAGACGTTCTCGACCCCCTGCAGGTACATGGCCAGTCGCTCGAGCCCGTAGGTGATCTCGCCAGTGATGGGGCTGCAATCGAGCCCGCCCACTTGTTGGAAGTACGTGAACTGCGTGACTTCCATGCCATTGAGCCAGACCTCCCAACCCAGGCCCCAAGCCCCCAGAGTGGGGTTCTCCCAGTCGTCTTCAACGAAACGGATGTCGTGGACCTTGGGGTCGATGCCCAGCGCAACCAGTGAACCAAGGTAGAGCTCGAGAATATTGGGAGGCGAAGGCTTTAAAACGACCTGATATTGATAGTAGTGCTGCAGTCGGTTGGGGTTCTCGCCATAACGACCGTCCTTCGGTCGACGGGAGGGCTGCACATAGGCCGCTCGCCAGGGCTCGGGGCCCAAAGCACGCAGAAAGGTGGCCGTGTGCGAGGTGCCCGCACCCACCTCCATGTCGATGGGCTGAAGCAGCGCACAACCATGCCCACTCCAATAATTCTGGAGGGTCAGAATGACGTCTTGAAAGGTCTTCATCCCTGCATTCTAGCTGTCCGCCAGGGGCTCGACCGAAGCCCGAGAAGCAGACAGATCGCTGCGATGAGCAGAATGGGCAGGCTGCCAAAGCGTGTAAACGGCGTGGCACCCCCCATGCCTTGGACCGTGCCGACAAGAATGCCGGGTGCCATGGGTTGAAGGGCGGCACGGACATCGCCCTTGTGGTCAACGATGGCAGTCATGCCCGTGTTTGTTGCCCGAATGGTGGGCCGCCCCGTCTCCAGGCTTCGCATGCGGGCAATCGATAGATGTTGAGACAGCGCGATGGTGTGGCCAAACCAGGCCAGGTTGCTCAGGTTGAGAAGAATCGTGGGGTGGCGATCCGGGGCAATGCGCGATGCGAGTGGACGCGCAATTTCGTCGCCAAATAGGTCTTCAAAACAGATGTTGACGCCGATTCGTTGGCCCGCGACTTCCATGGGCGCCTGGATGGGCAACCCCCTCGCAAAGTCTCCGAGTGGCATCTGCATCTGATCCACAAACCAGCGAAACCCGAAGGGCACAAATTCGCCAAACGGCACCAGGTGGCTCTTGTTGTAGCGCGCATCGTATTCAAGGCTGTAGGGCGAGGCCTGCGGAAGTATTGCAATGGCGCTGTTGAACCACCCCTCATCGTCCTTCAGTGGCACTCCGGTGATCAGCGCTGTTTCCGTGCCATGCACCAGGCCACGTAGATAACTCCGAAGGCTGGGATCGAGTTGATTCCAGTCCTTGATGAAGGCGGTCTCTGGGAGGGCCACAAGGTTGACCCGATGCCGCATGGCCTGTTGGATGAGTTGGAGTTGGGCTTCCTCGAGTCGCGCAACATGCTCGGGATCGAACTTCATATGCTGTGGCACTGCAGACTGAATCAGGGCCACCCGAATCGATGGGCCGGCTGGTGTTGTGTACTGAACAAGAAACAGGCCCAACCCGGCGATGTGTATGGCCACGATTCCGATGACACGGGCCAGCGTGACCTTGGTGAGCCATGCCGCGCAGAGCGCGGTGATGAAAGTGACACCAAAGACACCGAAGATGGGGGCAAAGCCAGCCAAGGGGCTGTCAATCTGTTGGTAGCCCCATGACAACCACGGAAAGCCGGTGAAGAGTTCACCACGCACCCACTCAAGAAGGGTAATCAGACCGGCCAGGGCCCAGGGCGAGAGTTGAAATCGACGGTGCAACCACCCGGCGGCAATGCCGTAGGAAGAGACATAAACGGCCAGGGCAAGGGTTCCCAGTGCGGCAAGCGGCATGGGCATATGGCCATAGTCGTGCAGGCTGATGTAAATCCAATGCAGCCCGACCAAGGCCAGGAGAATCAGCAGGCCGGATGCGAGTCGGGGTGCCCACTGCTCTGGGCGTTGCCAGAGATGAATTAGGAGCGCGAGTGCGCCAAGGCTTGCGAGGCTAGCGGCCCAGCTCAGGGCCAGTGAGGGCATTGTCTGCGTCCTCTACAGCGACTTCGGCTCGCTGGACCAAGAGCATGTGAACCATTCGGGCGTCCGCTCTCTGAATTTCAAAGACAAAGCCCTCGAGTTCAACAACCTCTTCCTTGTGAGGCACGCGGCCGAGGCGGTCGGTGACAAACCCACCAATGGTGTCGGCGGACTCATCGGAGAGCGACGACTCGAAATGGGCATTGAATTGCTCGAGCGGCGTGAGGGCGCGAATACGAAACTGACCCTCGAGGTGGGGCACGGGAAGAATGTTGTCGTCTTCTTCTTCAATGTCGTGTTCGTCTTCAATGTCGCCCACAATTTGCTCGAGCACATCTTCGATGGTAATAAGACCAGAGACACCGCCATACTCGTCGACCACCATGGCAATGTGATTGCGATTGAGTCGGAAGTCGCGAAGCATGATGTTGAGACGCTTGGACTCGGGCACAAAGACAGCCGGCCTCAGAAGGCCGCGAATATCTTGACTCTCATCGGCCATGACTTTAAGGATGTCTTTCGCCAAGAGAACCCCAATAATGTTGTCGCGCTTGTTCTCGAAGACAGGAAATCGAGAGTGGGCCGTCTGAATGACGAACTCGAGAATCTCTTGCAGGGGTTGCTCAATGTCGATGACATCCATCTGGGCGCGGGGCACCATGAGGTCTCTAACAGCCAAATCAGAGACCTGCAAGACACCCTCCATCATGGAAACGGCATCGGCATCAATAACATCGTGGGCCTCTGCCTCTCGAAGTTGCTCGAGAAGTTCTTCTTTTTCATCGGTCCGCCCAGTGAGGCGAGACCAGAGGCGCTTGAGGAGGTGACTCAGGCCCGAGGACCTAGGGTCGGCATCAGTCATGCATGGGCATGGGTTGTTTTGACCCCTCTAGTGTGCCACAGGGGTCGGGAATTCGGAATCGCTTGAGTATTCGGGCTTCCAGAGCTTCCATGGCGTCCGCCTCTGCATCGTCTTCGTGGTCGAGCCCACAAGCATGCAGGCAGCCATGGACAATCAAGTGGGCCAAGTGATGTTCAAAGGGTTTCCTCTGTGCGCGGGCCTCTTCTCGCACCACTGGGGTGCAGAAGACGAGGTCTGCGCTGAGTCTCGGTGGCCCCTCATAGGCGAAGGTGAGCACATTGGTCGCGTAATCCTTATTGCGGAAGTCGCGATTGAGTGATCGGGCCTTGCCCCGATTGAGAAAGACCAGAGTGAACTCAGCGCGTTCGACGCGGGCATCGAGGCTTGCCGTCACGAGTCGTCGTATGCGCGGTCTCGTCAAGGGAAGTTCCGAGTCCGATTGAATCTGTAGATGAAGCTCGATTGGCATGCTTAGCGATTTGCACCTTGCTCTTCATAGATTGCGTAGGCATCGACAATGCGAGCGACCAAGGGATGGCGAACCACGTCCTGGCTATTAAATTGGGTGAAGGAGACACCGCGAACATCGGCGAGTACCTCGGTGGCCTCGACCAGTCCGCTGGTCTGGCCTCGCGGCAGGTCGATCTGCGATGGGTCTCCGGTGATCACCGCCTTGCTACCAAAGCCAATGCGCGTGAGAAACATCTTCATCTGCTCGCGGGTGGTGTTCTGCGCCTCATCGAGGATGACAAATGCGTGGTTGAGGCTTCGACCGCGCATATAGGCCAGAGGCGCCACCTCGATGACTTGGCGCTCAAATAGTTTGGTGACGCGCTCGAGCCCCATCAGTTCATAGAGTGCGTCATAGAGTGGCCGCAGGTAGGGGTCCACCTTCTGAGAGAGATCGCCTGGCAGGAAGCCCAGGCGCTCGCCGGCTTCCACCGCTGGGCGTGTGAGGATGAGGCGGCTCACGGTGTCGCGCTCGAGCGCATCGACAGCCGAGGCCACTGCCAAGAAGGTCTTGCCGGTGCCGGCCGGCCCAATGCCAAAGCTGATGTCGTGGGCCTGTATGGCGCGAAGGTAGGCGCGTTGATTCTCTGTTCGGCCTCGTAGGTCTCGCCGCCGGGTCCGCAGATCGACGGGCTCGGGCGTGCTGGTTGACGCTGCGAAGGCACTGGCGTCTTCCTCTGCGCCCAGGCGCGGAGAGCGATGCTCGACGATGGCGAGTTGCACATCTTTGAGTTGGACGGGGGCCTTTGCGGCGGGGGCGAGCTGCTCGAGCAGGGCCCGCGCAGTCTCGACCGATTCGGCCTTGCCATTGATTTCGAAGATGGCACCGCGGCGGCGGATTGCGATATCGAGGCTGGTCTCGATGCAACGCAGGTTCTGCTCGAGTGGACCACAGAGATTGGCCAGGCCCTCGTTGTCGTTCTCGAGCAGAGCGAGCCGCTCGGTCATCGATCCATCGCGGCTTCGTCGGCTGGCCATCAGCGCTGAATTCGACTTTGCATCAGAGGGGCGCGCCTCGAAGGCTGTGCGGCAAGGCGGCTTCAATGCGCAATTGAACGAAGTCCCCGACGGCCTCTTGTGAGGACGGCGCGAAATTCACTACCCAGTTGTTGCTGGTGCGACCCATGAGCTCCTGGGGGTTCTTTCGCGCGGGGCCTTCGATCAAAACAATTTGCTCTGACCCCTGCATCGACTCCCCCAACTGCCGGCTGTTTTGATCGATTCGGGCCTGGAGTCGTTGAAGTCGAGCCAACTTCTCCTCGGCCGAGACCGCATCGGGGAGGTCGGCCGCGGGTGTTCCCGGCCGAGGGCTGTATATGAATGAGTAGGCCGACTCAAAGCCACAGTCATCAATGAGCCGCATGGTGGCTTCGAAGTCTTCTTCGGTCTCACCGGGAAAGCCGACGATGAAGTCACTGGAGATGGCGACATCGGGCCGGGCCGCTCGCAGGCGACGAATAATGCTCTTGTACTCCAGGGCGGTGTAACCCCGTTTCATTGCCGCAAGGATTCTGTCACTACCCGACTGCACGGGGAGATGCACATAGCTCGCAAGCTTGGGCAGGCGGGCGAAGGCCTCAATGAGTCGGGCACTGAACTCTTTGGGATGCGAGGTGGTAAAGCGCACACGCTCAATGCCCGGCACTTCGCAGACCAACTCGAGCAGGCCAGTGAAATCAATCGATGCATGGGCGTCAATAAATGCATTGACGTTTTGCCCAAGCAGGGTGACTTCTCGGACGCCTTGCTGGGCCAGTTCGGCAATCTCAGTGAGGACATCGATGGACGGGCGAGAGACTTCGGTGCCGCGGGTGTAGGGCACCACACAGAAACTGCAGTACTTGCTGCAACCCTCTATTATCGAGACGAATGCCGTGGGACCCTCGACCCGTGGGGCCGGGAGATGGTCGAACTTTTCGATTTCCGGAAAGGAGATATCGACCTGGGGGCGGCCCGTGTCTTGGCGGGCATTAATTAGGTCGGGGAGTCGGTGCAGGGTCTGGGGGCCAAAGACCACATCGACATATGGGGCCCTGCGCACGATGGCTTCGCCTTCTTGACTCGCGACACAGCCACCCACTCCAATAATGAGATTGGGTTTGATGGCCTTGAGGTCACGGGCCCGACCGAGGTCGGAGAAGACCTTCTCTTGGGCCTTCTCACGGACCGAGCAGGTATTGAAGAGGATGATGTCGGCATCTTCCGGCTGCTCGGTGGTTTCGATGGGCTCGGAGGCGCCCAGTATGTCGACCATCTTGGCCGAGTCATACTCATTCATCTGGCAGCCGAAGGTGCGTATGTAGAGTTTGCGGGTCACGGAGAGTATTGCCAGTGCGACTCTTGGTTGGTCTATGAAAGGAGAGTATTTTGCCTCAGACAGGGGCCACTCGGCGGCAGATTTGGGCCTGGGCCGGCCTTGATTTCGCCAACTCCGGCTACACCACGGTGGTGCTCACCGCCGTATTCAATGCCTATTTTGTGTCGGTGGTGGCCGATGGTTCGCCCAACGCAACCCTGGCATGGACGCTTCTTTTGGGTCTGAGCTACCTCTTTGTGATGGTCTTGGCCCCATGGGTGGGGGCCTATGTCGATGCGCGGGGTGGACGCAGAAGGGCCCTGGTGTTGTGCACGATTGTCTGTGCAACGGCTACTGCAGGGCTTGCCTGGGTGGGCCCTGGCGATTGGGCGATGGCGGGCGTGCTTCTGCTGCTTTCAAACTTTTTCTATGCGACCCATCAAGACCTTTCCGCCGCCTACCTTCGCGAACTGGCCGCGCCCGATCGTCTGGGCCGTTTGTCTGGGTTTGGTTGGTCGGTGGGTTATCTGGGTGGGCTCGTAACGCTTGCCTTGGCACTGGTCTGGGTGATGGCAGGGCCCAAGGAACTATTAGAAATGCCACTCGCACAGGTGCAGATGTCGGGCGCCATGTGGGTCACCGCTGCGGTGTTTTTAGTTGTTGGGCTTGTGGCGCTCTCGCAGCTGCCCGAGACCCAGGCCGCAACCGATGCGCGGTGGCAGCAGGCATGGTCAAGGCTTGTTCGCGGTTGGCGCGAGATGGGCAAGCATCGGGCCTTGCGATCATTTCTGGGTTGCGTGCTGGTTTATCAGTCCGGGGTGGCCACGGTGATTGCCTTGGCCTCGATCTACGCGCAGCAGGCCTTGGGCTTTGGCATGGCACAGACCATCGTCTTGCTCTTGGTTGTCAACGTGACTGCAAGCCTTGGGGCATTTCTATTTGGAAGACTCCAGGATCGTCTGGGCCATCGCCGGAGCCTCTCAATGGCTTTGGTGCTCTGGATGTTGATGGTGGTTGTGGCCGCCACGGCGCAGGGCGAGGCAGCATTCTGGGTGGCTGCGAATCTCGCTGGACTGGCCATGGGAGCGAGTCAGAGCGGGGCACGCGCAGTCGTTGGCCTTTTGGCCCCGAAGGGCTCGGTGAGCGAGGCCTTTGGCTATTGGGGTGTGGCGATTAATGCGGCGGCCATTCTTGGCCCGCTCTCATATGGCTTGGTCACGAGTGTCTCGGCCGGAGACCACAGACTCGCTCTATGGATGACAGGACTCTTCTTCCTTGCGGGATGGGTTTGGCTTCAACGCCTCTCACTCGATTCGAGCAGAAATGAACGAATAGAGGGCCAGTGATCAGGGAAATCGGTGAGGCTGTGGTCGGAGCCTTCCACGACGTGGTGTTGTGCGCCCGGAAATGTGTCGACCATCTCTCGCCAGTCCAAGAGTGTGTCGCCCGTGGCGGCCACCAACAGGTAGCGCTCCGGCGAGGTGAGCCCCACCGCCATGTCCGCAAGCTCGTCGAGGTAACTCTCTTTGAAAACAAGGACCTCGCCAGAGTGCCAGGCAGGCAACTCACCGATCTGGCCCGCAAGGTCTCTGCTGGGATAGCAAGCTGGGTTGATCAGGCAGGCTTTGAATGCAGCCCGCGCAGGATGTGACTCCATGAAGTGTGCGGCATAGAAACCGCCGAGGGAGCTGCCGATGAGTCGGGGTGTGAGTCCCTTGGCAAGTGCCTGGTCAATTTCGGTTTGAATTTGCGACTGGGCCGTGCGTGGGCGAATGTCGAGCGCTGGGCAGCGAAACTCGATGCCGTCTTTGGACAGCCACTCCTGAAGCTGCAAGGCTTTGGATGACTGCGGCGAACTGCGAAACCCATGGATGTAAATGATGCAAGAATGGGCAATTCCAATGCCGTCGCTCAAGAGAACACTCCTTTATGAATTCAGCGCAACAGAATACTTCCTCACCGGGTCTGGGCGCCGCTCATGCAGGCCCAAGGGTTGCGTTGGTCACGGGCGCGGGCAGCGGCATAGGCCGTGCCAGCGCTCGCGGGCTTCTCAACGAAGGCTGGAACGTAATTTTGGTGGGCCGGCGCGAGCAGCCGCTGCTTGAGACTGCGGTCGGTCATGCAAACGCAAGGGTGATCACTGCAGATGTCTCAAAGGCTTCTGAGGTCGACCGCTTGTTTGCGCAAGTCAGGGCCGACTTCGGGCGTTTGGATCTCTTATTCAACAATGCGGGCATCTTTCCCGCTGGTGCACTCATTGACGAAGTCTCGTTGGAGACCTGGGAGCAGTCGGTGGCCGTGAACCTCAATGGCGCCTTTCTCTGCGCGCGTGCGGCCTTCGGTCTGATGCGTCATCAATCGCCCATGGGGGGTCGAATTATCAACAACGGTTCGATTTCTGCGCAGGCGCCAAGGCCGCTCTCGGTGGCCTATACCGTAACCAAACACGCCATCACCGGGCTCACCAAACAACTCTCGCTCGATGGGCGTCCGTTCTCGATTGCCTGCGGTCAAATTGACATTGGCAATGCAGCCTCCGAGATGACCACGTCTTTTGGTGCGGGCGCGCTTCAGGCCGATGGCTCGCGAAAGGCCGAGCCCATCATGGACATGAAATGCGTGGCCGATGCGGTTTGCCACATGGCCTCGCTTCCGCTTGGCGCGAATGTCCAGTTCATGACCATCATGGCCACCAATATGCCCTTCATTGGAAGGGGTTGATGGAGTTGAGGCCGGCGGTGCCCCAGCAAAGGCGGGGATTTCCCTGATGCGCAACCCGCGGCCCTTGGGGATGATCAGAGGCTCAAGAACACCCACGCAAGGAGACACGAATGGCTAAGTTGTTTCGATCAATCCCCAAAGCCCTCGCGATGGCCGGTCTGGCCGCAGCAATGGGTATCTCCACCGGCCTTCAGGCGCAAGAGATCAAGATCTCCCACCAGTGGAAGGCGCAGGTAGATGGTCGAGACCGTGCCACCCGACTCTTTGTCTCCGAGGTCGAGAAGGCCGATCCGAGTCTGAAGTTCAGAATCTATCCCGCCCAGTCTCTCGGCATTAAGCCGGTCGCCCAGCTCGATGCGCTTCAGAACGGCACGCTGGAAATGGCCGTATTCCCAATGTCTTACGCCGTGGGCAAAGCCCAAGAGTTTTCGGCCGTGATTCTGCCGGGCACCATTCCCAACCTCGATTTCGCCATGAGCCTGAAGAAAACGGGCTACTACACGAAGCTTCAAGAGCTATCAGAGAAGCATGGCTTTCGCATCATCACCTGGTGGTGGACCCCCGGCGGCTTTGCAGCCAAAGACAAGGCCGTAACCGGCCCCGAGTCTGTGTCGGGCATGAAGCTGCGTGCCGCAGACCCCACCTTCGAGTCCATGCTCAAGGCCGCGGGTGCCTCGGTCACTGCCATGGCCTCGACCGAGATCTACTCGGGCCTGCAGTCGGGCGTGCTCAATGGAACCCTCACCTCCGCCGAAACCTTCGTTTCCATGCGGCTCTATGAGCAGACCAAACACGCAACAGTTGGTGGCGAGAGTGCCCTGTGGATGCTGCTTCAGCCCCTGGTGATGTCCAAGCAGGCCTGGGACAAGCTCACCCCGAAGCAGAAGAAAATCTTCCAGGAAGCCGCCGACAAATCGGATGCTTTTTTTCTCACCATTCAGCGCGAGTCCACCATGAAGATGGCCGAGGCTTACGTGAAAGCCGGCGGAACATCGCGCGAAATGTCGAAAGCCGAGTTTGATGCGTGGGTGGCATTGGCCAAGAAGACTGCCTATCCCGAGTATGCAAAGCTCTCTCCGACTGCCAAGGGCCTGCTCGATGAGTTGCTCAAGGCCGCGGCCCCCAAGAAGAAGTCCTAAGCCCTTTCTCTGTTAATTTTTTCTAACTGACAAAACCCGCCGGTGAAACGGCGGGTTTTTATTGGGGCAACAATGCTTGGATATGTAAGGGCCATGGACCGCATCTGCGACGCCATGGCGGTCATCGCAGCGGCTTTGCTCTCTTGCGCAACGGCGATCATCTGCTGGATGGTTCTCTACAGGACCATGGGCTACTCCACCTCTTGGGAGTTGGAGCTTGGCATCTTTCTTATGGTCTGCTCACTTTTTCTAGCCAGCCCCTATACGCTAAAGACCAAAGGCCATGTCGGCGTTGACCTGCTCTCTGCTTATTTGCCAGAGCGTCTCGCCCGAGCACTTCACCTCTTCACGCTATTTCTGGGGCTGGCTGTGACTATTTTCCTGGGCCTTCTCGGTCTGGAGTTTGCGATCGACTCTTTTATGAAGGGAGAGCGCACCGAGAGTGTCTGGGCGCCCTATAAGTGGCCACTCTTTGCCACAATGCCCATCGGACTCTTTATGACTTCCGCCCAATATGTCGCCGAGATTGTGTTGGAGCTCTCGCCCCGAGTGCGACAGGAGTTTCAGTCATGAGTGAACTTCAGATCGGTGGCCTGATTCTGCTCGTGACGCTGGTGGTTCTTTTCTCTGGGCTTCCAATCGCCTGGGGCCTCTCACTCATCGCTGCGGGTTTTCTCATTGTCTTTGATGGTCCAGCGAGCCTGGCCAACATCCCCCTGGTGATGATGGACGAGTTGGCATCCTTCGCGCTGCTCACAATCCCTCTCTTTATTCTTCTGGGTGCCGCAATCGGCAGCACCCATGCGGGCCGCGATATTTATGAATCGCTGCACCGTTGGCTGGATCGCGTTCCCGGTGGCCTGGTGATTGCCAACATTCTTGCTTGTGGGCTCTTTAGCGCAATCAGCGGATCGAGCCCTGCTACTGCAGCGGCCATCGGCAAGGCCGGTGTCCCCGAGATGATCGACCGAGGTGTGCCAGTTCGACTCGCCACGGGTTCGGTCTGTGCCGGAGGAACACTTGGCATCCTCATTCCGCCATCGATCACCATGATTCTCTACGGCATCTCCACCGAGACTTCGATTGGCCGGTTGTTCCTGGCCGGGGTGATTCCGGGAATTATGTTGGTATTGATGTTTGCCGCCTACGCTTGGGCGGTGAGCCTCATCAGCAGTCGGTCACTGCGCTCGGCCATGGCCGAGCGAATCGAGGCCCGACGCTACAGTCTTGCCGAGAAGTTTGAAGGCCTCGGTCGCGTGTCGCCATTCATCATGATCGTCATCATGATTGCTTATGCCATGTACGGGGGCATTGCGACGCCGTCCGAGGTGGCTGCCATCTCAGCGGCCCTGGCCATGGCCCTGGTGGTGGTGATCTACAAGGCCAGAACGCGCGAGTCGCAGTGGAGAATCTTTCGCGAGACGGTGCGCGAGTCCACGATGATTCTGCTCATCATTGCAGCCGCAGCGGCGTTCTCTTACATGATGTCCTTGTTGTACGTGACCCAATCGGCGGCCCAGTGGCTGGTTGACCTCAATCTGAATCGTTGGGTGCTTATGCTCGCCATCAACCTATTCTTGATTGTGGCGGGCATGTTCCTTCCCCCGGTGGCCATCATCCTCATGGTGATGCCAATCCTCACGCCCGTGCTCGAGGCCAATAACTTCGACCTCATCTGGTTCGCAGTGATTCTCACCATCAATATGGAGATTGGGCTTATCACCCCGCCGGTGGGGCTCAACCTCTATGTCTTGAAGGGTGTGGTGCCAAAGGTCTCGATCAAAGACATCTTGATCGGATCGATGCCTTTTGTGCTGCTCATGCTCATGTCGATGGTCATTATTTCGATATTCCCCCAAATTGCGCTATGGCTTCCGAACCAGATGATGGGGGCCAGCTAGGATCGGTCTCTACGCAGAGAAGTTTCCGAGGGCTCTGCGCCAATGCGGCACGGCCAGCAGATGGTTTCGTGCTTGGCCTCTCACCCACTCGCAGGCCGCTCTCTTTGGGGCTCTGGGGGGTCGATGGTTTTCCACAAGCCAGGAGGATCCCCTCTCGTGTTCGCACCGCGAGAGGCAGAGCATGTTTTTCCGGAAGAAAGTTTACGAACCCATCGGCCGTTGAATCGATGGGCTTGTTCTGTGCGTCTCGAACCTCTTGGACCCACAGAGGCTTGGCTGTGGTTGGCCAGATGAGTTGGGTCTCCTCCACCACTCGAAGGCCTTGTACGGATTGGACGCGATAGGCGCGCTTGGAGGCGGTGAGGACTTCGGTGCCGGCCCCGCTCCATTGCAAATGCATTGGCAGGCGATTGGCCCGGGGCTGGAATCGGGCCTGCGTGAATGATGGAACCTGGGTGAAGACCGCCTGCCCGCGATGATTCGAGATGGTCTGTAGTTGACCCGACTGCTCCACCACCAGGCCACTCTGCCCAATCTCGTGAATCACCAGGTTGTTGTCGCCAAGGTTTCCAAACTCGATACCCATGGGGGTGATCCAGATTCTGGAGGAGACGGCGACATCGAAGTCTGCCCCATTGCCCTGCTCACGCAGGAAGAGTTGCGCCTCACCAAAAGGGCGTTGACTGCGAAGACTGAACTCGGCGCTTGGCAGTGGGCCGGCCCGTTTGGCGAGGCTCCATGACTCACTGTTGCGTTGGCCTCCCCTGGACTGCAGACGCGAAGCGAGCTGGTAACCCCTGCCAGTGGTCTCTGCCTGCACCGAGGCAGAGAGTTTCTGGTCGAGGTCGATGCGAAGGAGCAGTTGCCAGCTTCGGCCACCGATTCCATTGATGTTCTGTTGTCGATGCTGGATCTGCACCTCGGTGCCTCGCCAGGGTCGCGCGCTCCATGCCAACGACGCAAGTGATTGGTCGGACTCGCTGAGATTGAGTGAGAGGGAATGGGCGTTGTTGAGCCGATGATGAATCGAGAGGCTTCCCGACCAACGGGCAACAGGGCTCAATGGGCGCAACCCCTTAGAGGAGGCGGTGGATGGCGTTCCAGATGAGGTCGTCGATGAGGTCGTCGATGAGGTCGTAGAGGGTGTCGAGGGCTGGACGTTTAGCGGGTTTGATCGATGACGCCATTCGGCCTGAACAGAGGTCTGGGCAAGCGGTGCCAGTGTGACTCGAAGCAGGCCCTGGTTGTGGCATTGCTCTGTGCAGTCGAGTCCAAGGCCGGCAGAGAGAAGCGTTCGATGAATGCGAGAGGTCGTGACCGACGTGAATGGCTCGAGTCGGTCGCGCAGTGAGAGTCCCACGCGCAGGCCTTCCCGCTCGGTCAGCCCATATGACACCAACAATGATTGCTCGCCGTCGCCTCCAAACGCCTCGAACTTCAACATTCCGGGAGACAGAAGGTCTGGGCTCGCGACCCATGGAAGCAGCAGGCTCTGTCGCTCGCCATTGAGTCCGCGAATCTCGAGTTCTACAAGGCCTGGCCGGTTGCTGGCGCCGAGCGCCTCGAGCAAAACATTTCCCGGCATGACCAGACCACTGCTATAGAGCTGTGCGCCTTGAAGGTCGAGGATTCGAAGCCTCGCTGGCTGCTCGAGTTCAATCTGGTTGTAGCTGCGCGATGTACTTTGCTTTCGGGGGTGATGACTCTGATAGAGTAGCCCCAGGCCCGAGCGTGGGCTGGACCAGAGATTATTTGAGGTTTGCACATGGCCAAGACTCAATAGTGCGCCCGATGCCAGTTCGGTCTCGTGGTTCCAACGCAGTGGTTGCGAAGATGCCCCCGCAAGGGTGTTTGCAGCGAATTGATGCCTGCCGACACTGGCCGTGAGCCCATAGGCCTGAACCTGGGTGGTGCCGAGCCAGTCCAAGGCGAGGCTTGGCAACTCTTCAACATGAACTCCAGTTGTGCTCGCAGAGGATTTGTTTTGGGTCGGTGCCTTTGTGGCCGGTCCTTGGCCCAGAAGAATTCGTTGTGGCTTGAGACTCGCGGGCGGAAGGACGATGCGCACCACACCGGACTTGGGCTCAAGGCTGCACGATTCCTTGGGCCCGTCGACCCGCACCATGGCGCGGCCTGCAAGGGGTGCTTGGATGCGACCGGCGAGCAGGGCCCGAGCGGCCAGGGCCTGAGAGTCGATCCAGCAGGTATTGCCAGTGATGGGAATCACCATGGCGCCACGTGCGGCCTGAACCTGATTAATCTCGACTGCGGCCAAGACCGCCTTGTCAGGATTCAGGGAAGTATCCATGGCGGATGCCGCCATGGATAGGCCCCCGGCCAAGAGGGCGACCCAAAGCAATCGCAATCCCCTTGAAGGGGATCCACGGCTCTGCATGAGAACCCTCTAGCGCTGGGCGGTGCGACTGCTGCGGCAGAGCTCGGCCTGTTCCCCAGGCAGTAGCGTCTGTGGTCCTTTGACGTCGGGGTCGAGCACCAGGCGCACTGCGATGGGCTGGGGATTCTCAAACCGATGGCAGCCCGCGACCAACGGGAGACTGGGCTGGTGGGGTGCGGGCTCCTTCGCATCTCGGTAGATGGGCAGGCTGAAACGAAAGCGAAAGGCGAGGCCTTGGTTGTTTGGGGTCTGGTCGGGAATCTGTTCCACGAGGAGTCGGTGGTACTGGGAGCGGTTCTGGATTTGCGCACGAATAATCTGCCGCTCTCCTGCGCCCAACTCAAAGAAGCGAGGAGAGACCAGCCCATCGGCGGGGCTGGGTTCGGTCGCTCCGGCCTCCCAGGCCACGAGTCGGACTGACCAGCGCGACGGGCCTGCAATCGAGGATTGGACCTCGGTGACAACAATGCCCGCGTCATCGGGGTGGAGTTGGGGAGGGGTCACCGCGAGGGCGGCCCCCGCTGCTCGACTGAGAATGGCAATCGAGATCCCCATGCAGGTGAGAAGGAGGGGCCGCGTCATCATCAGTAGCTCACTGTGGCAACGATGGTGTCTGCGTAGCTGCCCATGTTGGGGACAGACTGGCCGGCTGGAATACGGCCGAAAACGGTGTGCACTCTAGTCGCACCGTTGCCGGTGAAATTCACAGTATTTGTCTGGTCCCAGTTTGTAGCTCTTGTGGCGTCCTGGAACAGAACGTAGTTGATGAAGTGTGCGCCGCTGTTCATACGTCGCCCGCCGGAAAAGTTTGAACCGTTGCTCAACGAGATTGCGTAGGGGGCACCCTGAGAGCAGCTGACGGAGATGTCCGATGCAGCGTCGTTTTGCGAAGTGGTCCCAGTCGTAATCCCATTGAACGTCATGTCTGCAGCCGAGATGGAGCAGGTGGCTCGCACGTCCACTCCCACTTGAAAGCTGCTCGACGCCGTCTCTGCCTGCACTGCGGGGGCGAGGCTCGCAATGACCATGCCTGCGACCAGGCTGCGTTGAATCAGTGATTTCTTCATCTTCTCTCCTTGGTGAATGGCCCGGCCGGACTGGCTGGGCGACAGGGAGAGACTCTGTTCGCAAAAATCCCGCAGGAGGAGTTCGACGACTGGCCAGTGTTAGAAAACCTGAGCGGTGTCAGGAACTCTTACGCAAGCCTGAAATTCTTTAGTCTGTGGGTCGATCGATGCCGTACTTTTTGAGAAAGTAATACAAATGCTCGCGGGTAATATTCAGTCGCCGAGACGACTCCGAGACATTGAATCCCGTATCAATGAGAACCGAACGAATGATCCGCTCAATGACCGACTCTCGGGCCAACTTCAACCCCTCCTCGGTGGAGGCATCGGCCACGACCATGACAGGGAACTTGCGATCTTCTGACCGCAGTCGTTTCTCGCTCTGGCTGAACATCAGGGCACGGTTGAGCGCAGTCTGGACGTCCTCTCGCTGGAAGGGTTTTGCGAGGACGTCAAAAGCACCGTGCTCCACGCAACGCAGTAGGGCGTCTTCGTGGCTCTGCCCGGTGACCACAACAATCTTGATGGTGCTGTTCCAGGCGAGCGTCTCTTGGATGAAGCGAATCCCCTCGGTGATGTCCTGCGGAGCCGGAGGCAGCCCCAGGTCGAGCAACACCACTTCAATCTCGGGGTCGCCCTTGAGCATTGCGAGTCCATCGTCGGCATTGGTGGCCTCATCGACCTCATGGCCCATGGTCTCCAAGAGGTCTCTCTCAAGCGGTCTTAGATTGGGGTCGTCTTCCACAATCAGTATGCGCATGGTCTCTCCATTGTGATGGCTTCATCTCACCAGTTTGGCCTGGTCCTTCTGTCGGTCTGCGCCGTTGCAGTCTCCGGCATGACAGCGCTGGCAATGACCATGCGATCGAGTGCGGCCCAGGGGGGCACTCGAATGGCCTGGTTTGCGGGCGCCGCCCTCTCGTTGGCCACCGGCATCTGGTCCATGCATTTTATCGGCATGCTGGCGCTTCGCGTGCCCCTCGGCCTGAGCTTCGATGTTGGGCTCATTGCACTCTCGTTTCTTCCTGCGCTGGCCTCGAGTGCGGGTCTCTTGGTGATGAGTCGCCGAGAAAAGACGAGCGTGCCGATGGTGCTCTTTGCCTCGGCCATGACCGCCTCGGGCATTGTGGCCATGCACTACCTCGGAATGTTAGCTCTTTTGTTGGTGCCGCGGCCCACCTACACCACGGCAAGCGTTCTCTATTCATTCGCTGCCGCCTTCGTGGCGAGTTTCTTGGCCTTTCGAACCATGCGCTGGTCCGTGCGGCCGGGGCAGCGCTCCACCATTGGGCGGCTTGCGGCAGCGGGTCTGGCACTGGGCGTCGGCGCCTCCTCTATGCATTATTTGGCGATGTCGGGAACCCACTTTTCCGACCAGAGCGTCTGCCTCACCGCCCGTGTTCCCCTGGCCAATGCAGACCTCCTGGGCACGTTGGCGGAGAACGCCTGGCTCGCCATGGTGATCTTTCTCCTTCTGATGTTAATGAATTTGGCCGGACTACTGGCCGCCATTTACCACGCCCGCCTCGATGATGTGCACATGCGTCGGGCACAGGAACTCGAGGCACTCAATAACTCCCTGGAGTGTCGGGCCCGCGAGTTGGCCGCTGAGTTGGCCCAGGAGAAGTCGATCTTTGAGGCTGCGGTGGATGCGACCGAAGACTTGATTTTTGAGAGTGATCCCGAGTCGGGCCGCCTCCGTGTTCACGGGGACCGTGGTTCCGCCTTGGTGGGCAGTCCGGTGGCCCAGGTGCAAACGACGGATGATTTCCTTGCTCTGGTCCATCCAGAAGAGCGGGGAGCCCTGCGAGAGGCCTTGGCCCGTGCTGCTCGGTCTGCAGAACCTGTGCACCTAGAGTTGCGGATTCGAGGTGCCCAAATGGAATGGGTTTGGACGCTGATGCGCGGCCAGATGACGCGCGTGGAAAAGGGCGGGCGATCGTTGTTGGTTGGATCAATCTCTAATATTTCGAGTTTGAAAGCGGCCCAATCCTCTCTAGAAGAGCTGGCCCTTCAGCAGCAAGAACTCGCCTCTACGCGCAGCCGAATCATCCGGATTCTGAGCCACGAGTTGCGGTCTCCTCTGACCATTATTTCGACGGGCACCGATTTGCTTGAGTCGATGACTCTGCCTAGTCAAGAGAAATACTCCGCCAAGGTAGCGAGCTACTTTTCGAACCTCAGGGACTCGGTGGGTCGCATGGAGCAGTTTCTGGGAGAGATGCTTCAGCTCAACAAAATGGAGACGGGGGAGCAGCGCGCCCAACCCAGTCTTCAGCCCTTCGAGCCACTGCTTCGAGATGCCATTGCACTGAGTTGCGAGGCCGAACGGGTCGACCCCGGTGTTATTGGGTTGACCATCCCAGACGGCCTGCGGGCCTATTGCGATCCGTCGCTCACTGCACTGATTCTGAGAAACCTAATCGGCAATGCCTTGAAGTATGGAGAAGGGCGACCGGTGATGGTGCGCGTGAGTCGGGATGGAGGCCGAACGGTGGTCGATGTAATTGACCATGGCATTGGCATTCCCCAGGAGTTGCAGGCCCAACTCTTTCGGCCCTTCGTGCGCGGCGCCAATGTGGGAAGCATTCGCGGAACGGGGCTGGGCCTGTCTTTGGCGCGCAAATCGGCCCAGAACCAAGGCGGGGATTTGGTGCTTGTGGCCAGCGGTAGCCAAGGAAGTCACTTTAGGCTCATTCTTCCGGAGACCTAGGCGATAATACGTCAATGGGTCACTCAGACAATCTCTCACTTCGGCTCGAAGAGTTCGTCGCCTTTCGACGAGACATTCATGCCCACCCCGAATTGCGTTTCGAGGAGGAGCGCACGGCGCGCCGAGTGGCCGAGCAGCTCCGGCTTCTGGGGGTTGATCAGGTCGTGGAAGGACTCGGCAAGACTGGGGTGGTGGGGGTCATCAATGGAACGCGTTCGGGGGCCTCGCCCAAGGGCTTGAGAAGCATTGGTTTTCGGGCCGATATGGACGCCCTTCCCATGACCGAGAAGAATGTATTTGCCCATGCCAGCCGGTATGCCGGAAAAATGCATGCCTGCGGGCACGACGGCCACACAGCCATGTTGTTGGCAGCGGCCTCCCTCTTGGTGAAAGACCGAGACTTTCATGGCCGCGTGGCGCTCATCTTCCAACCCGCCGAGGAAGGCGGTGGGGGCGCAAAGTCCATGATTGAAGATGGACTTTTTGAGAAATTCGATTGCGATCAGGTCTTTGCCATTCACAACTGGCCCGGCCTGGCCGAGGGCACTTTTGGATTGAATCCCGGCCCGATGATGGCCTCGAGCAACCAATTCGAAGTGAAGGTGGTTGGCAAGGGTGCGCATGCCGCCATGCCCCACCTGGGGGTGGACCCGGTGCTGGTTGCCTCGCATCTCATTCAAGCATTCCAGAGTGTGGTCACCCGAACCTCCAAGCCCGTTGAGCCAGTGGTCATCTCGGTCACCCAGGTGCAGGCCGGCGAGGCGGTCAATGTCATTCCAGACCATTGCCTTCTAAAGGGGACTGTTCGAACGTTTAGCATTGAAGCGCTCGATGTTGTTGAGGAGGCCATGCGACATATTTGTCAGACGCTTCCCACTGCTTTTCATGCCAGTGCCGAGTTTCAGTTCGACCGGCAGTATCCGCCGACGATCAATCACAAGGCGCCCACGGCCGTTGCTGAACAGGTGGCCACCGAGTTGGTGGGTTCAGACCGCGTGGTGATGCCGGTGGAGCCCACCATGGGGGCAGAGGATTTTGCTTACATGTTGCTCGAACGCCCCGGCAGTTATATTTTTCTTGGCAACGGAGATTTAACTGGCGCACACCGTGAAGCCGGACATGGCCTGGGCCCGTGTGCGCTTCACAACCCCTGTTACGACTTCAACGACCGACTCATTCCGATTGGCGCCACCTTCTGGAGGGCCCTGAGCCGGCAGCTGCTTGCCTGAACTTCAACCGCCATCAAGGCGCGTGTTGCGGGCATAGAACCGGGCCGCATTGAGTCTTCGAATTGAGCACCAATGTCATCTGTTTGTCGCTTGAAGATGGCATGGTGATGTCACCACCTATTTTTTAACTTAGAGAGGGTGAGTTCAACCGGTCGTTGCAACATATTGTGTAATTTAACAGTAGGCGTACTAAAGCCGAGTGCTTTTCTCGGACGTTCATTTAGTTGCTGAGCAATTTGATCGAGATCGTTCTGATCAAAGTTACTTAAATCTGTACCCGCCGGACAGTAGTGAGAGTCGCTATGTTTTTATTGGCCGTATTCGATGGCTTGCTGCCCGCGATGGATTGATCGATACCCAGGCCTGGCGAGTCAATCTTCGCGAGTACAGCCCAATTGCTCGATTCGGAGCGAGCTTTTACACACGCACCCATGATCGATTTTCCCTCAATGACGCGCCGCAGGAGGCACCTCCTGCAGCCACTTCAGTTGATCAGTTGTAGGTGTCTGCTCCCAATTGGCGGATCAGGACACCGTTTGGTAATAAAGATTTTGCGGATGCCGAGCCTGGGCGAAGAATAGCCAGCGCTCTGCCAGCAGACCGATGTACTGAATTGGAAAGGCGAGAACCGAGAATATCGAGTTGTTGGTGGCAAAACTGAGCAGCAGCAAAACGAGGGGCATTGCGAAGCACAGGCCCCACATGATCGATTTTACGTAACGCAAAAATAGGGCGGTTTTTCCATGGAAGAACTCGCGGGTATTGAAGGCGCCCGCTGACATGCCCATCGATCTCTGGGTCAGCTGGGGTTGGCGAATTCCCGTTGCTGTTTGAAGGCTCGATTTGGGTTTTATGTTTCTGTTTCGAACGCTACTCATGTGACGAAAAATCAGCGCGATCAGAGTCGCTCCAATCGCCCAGGGGTGTAACTGTGCTGTGAGTGGCGAATCATTCGCGATAAGTGCCAATAGGCTAATCAGCAGAACAAGTCCTGAGGCAACGCCCAGTGCGAGGTAATTGATGAGGGTGAACGGATGGGCCCATTCCTGAATGAACCTCAAGCAGGCATAGATCATTGCAGTACACAGCCAAAGCACGAGCGATACCAAAACGAGGGGCATCAGAATCCATCGTGTTTCCTGGCCCGTTGATTCGAGCACAGTCCATGCGCTTGCCAAGGAAATAAAAACCGGAAGAACGATGACCTCTCGAGATAGCCATGAGGTGCGCCACATGGCAGCTGCCCGCCATGCGCGCTCGGGATGGCCGAGATGGAGAAAAGAGGCTCCCAAGCTTACGATGAGCAGGGCGGTTCCGATCCCGAGCAAGATCGGTAAGGCAGGTATCGAGATACCAAAAAGCTGAAGTGCTGCCAAGCTGACGAGTAGGCCTTGTGCTGCGCCTAGGAGTGTTGTGAAGCTAATCACCGAAAATGCAGGATGCATGCTAATCCTCTTGGCCGGCGTTGTACCGCGGTGGGGTAACCTGCCTGGGTAAGTAGTGGTTAGCGGGCCGGGTTTCGTGCTCTGGCATAAGCGCATAGCCGCCGCGCTCTCGAATGGCCTTTGAGGCCTCGGAATGACTGTCATGAATGTCGCCGAAAATTCTTGCCTGTGTTGGGCAGGCCATCACACAGGCGGGCTGACGATCTTTCTCCGGCAGACTCTGATCGTAAAGACGATCAACACAGAGGGTGCATTTCGTCATCACCTGCCGCGATTCATCGAGCTCCCTTGCGCCATAAGGGCAGGCCCAGGCGCAGTATTTGCAGCCGATGCATTTATCGTAGTCGACCAGCACGATCCCATCTTCTTCGCGTTTGTAACTGGCGCCTGTTGGGCAGACTGGAACACAAGGGGGGTCTTCGCAGTGTAGGCAGGACTTCGGAAAGTGAATGGTCTGGGTATCGGGGAAGGCGCCTGCTTCGTAGGTCTGAACGCGATTAAAAAATGTTCCAGTGGGATCCGCCCCGTATGGATTTTGATCCGAAAGCGGGCCGG